>CAVRGY010000001.1:0-130114 GCA_963720825.1 uncultured Chloroflexia bacterium
CCGAGGATCCCGGCCCCCGATTCGAGCAGCCGGGGCACGATCGATCCGAAGTACTCGGGGCCTGCCGCGTACACGAACTGGCCCTCGAGCCGTTGCGGCAGGCCGGCGTTGGGCATGATCGATCGCGGTGGCTCAGCCGGGCGCCGGCGCCCCCATCCGGGCGAGGGTGTCGATGCCCGCCAGCGGACCGACGCCGCAATTGACGCCGATCGCGTCGACCCCCGCCGCCGTCAGCGCCGCGACGGCGGCTTCGGGCGTGGTGCCGTCGGCAAGCACCAGGTCCTCGCCGAACGTCATCGAGGCGATCACCGGGACGTCCGCGGCTCGCCGGGCCTCGTCCACCGCGAGCAGCAGGTGGGTGAGGTCGAAGAAGGTCTCGATCACCAGCAGGTCGACCCCGCCCTCGAGCAGGCCGTCGATCTGCTCGCGGAACGCCGCGCGGATCGTCGCCTCGTCGGGATGCCGGAGCTCGCGCGTGGGCGGGCCAAGGGGCCCCACGCTGCCGCCCACCCAGGCGTCGCGGCCGGCTACGTCACGGGCCTCGCGGGCCACCTGCGCTGCCCGGCGGTTGAGCGGCGCCGCCGAATCGGCGAGACCGAACCCACCCAGCCGCATCCGGTTCGCTCCGAACGTGAGCGTCTCGATCAGGTCGGCGCCGGCCTCGAGGTACTCGCGGTGGATCGCAGCGACGAGATCGGACCGGGTGGCCGCCAGCTCGTCGAGGCAGGCGCGCTGGGGGATGCCGCGAGAGAACAGCAGCGTGCCCATGCCGCCATCGGCCAGCAGCGGACCGGCGGCAAGGCGGGCGGCAAACCGGCTTCGGGGCAGGCTCATGGCCGCAAGCCTAGCCGGTCGCGCACGGGTTCCGTCGCTCAGCGCGCCGCCGGCGATCCGCGGCGGCGGCCCAGCGTGAGCCGCCCGTCCACCTCGAGCAGGACCTGCGGGGGCCGCGGCCGGCCGTTGTAGCCCATCGACATCGATGCGGCATAGGCCCCGGCGTCGGCGATCGCGACCAGGTCTCCGCGCCGCAGCGGGGGCAGGTCATGGCGGTCGAAGGTGTCCGTGGACTCGCACACCGGGCCGTCGACTCGCGCACGCTGGACCGCGGGGATGGCCACCGCAGCCGATACGGTGGCGCGCGCCGATGGCTGGGCGCCCGGCTGGGTCGCGCCGGCTGCCCGTGGCTCGAAGGGCCGGCCGAGCGAGGTCAGCGCCGTGATCTCGTGATACGCACCGTACAGCGCCGGCCGGATCAGCTCGCCCATGCCCGTGTCCAGGACGACGATGCGCTCCGTGTCGGCTCGCTCCCGAACGTGCAGGACCGACGCCACGAGCCAGCCTGCCCGTGCGACGAGGAACCGGCCGGGCTCGACCGCGAGCCGCGCCGGCCGTCGGTCGATCGGGATCGCCTCGATGAGGGGCGGCACCTCGCGGGCGAAATGCGCGGGGGTGGGCACGGTGCCCGGATCGCCGACGGGGAACCCGCCACCGACGTCGAGGGTGTCGAACGCCTCCAGCCCGGAGCGAAGGAGGGCGAGCACCGCGAGCCCGCGCCGCACCGCCTCCCGCCACGCGTCCACGGCGCCCAGCTGCGACCCGACGTGGAGGTGGATGCCGCGGGCGCGGACGGGTCCGGCCGGGTCCAGCGACGCGACCGACGTGGTGAGCTCGGTCTCGGTCATGCCGAACCTGGACGATGCCCGCCCGACCGCCAGCCCCGCGAGCGTCTCGGGTGTCACGTCGGGATTGAGCCGGAGCAGGACATCGAGCGCGCGGTCGTCCTCCCTGCGCCGAGCCCCGCGCGTGTCGGCGAGCGTCACCAGCGCCTCGAGCTCCTCCTCGCTCTCGATCGCGACCCAGCGCAACGGATCGGCCCTCGGCGGCCGCGCGCACGGCGGCGCGCAGGTCGGCGGGCGTCTTGCCGATCCCTTCGAGCGTGATCCGGTCGTCGGGGATCCCGGCCCGCGTCGCCGCCGCCCATTCGCCGCGCGACACCACGTTCGCGCCCAGGCCCATCGCGCCGAGCCCTCGCGACGATGGCGGGCACGTCGTTTGCCTTGACCGAGTACGAGCGGAGCCAGGGATCGGGGAACGCGTCGCGGAGCTCCGCCGCCGCCGTCGCCAGGGCAGCGACCGAGGTCACGTATGCCGGCGTTCCGAACCGCCGCGCGGCCGTGCGGAGGGACGCCGCCAGCCCCGCAGCCTCGGCATCGGCGGCCGCGCTCACGGCATCAGGCGAGGACGGCTGGTCAGTCGTGGACGACGAGCCCCACGATCGTGGAGATGATCCCCAGCGCCACCGACGCGACGACCGCGCCCACGATCGTGTCGGCCGTGACCCCGCCCGCCGGGAAGCCGCCGACCGTGAACTTGATGCCGGCGATGTTGTCCGCCGACGTAGGCGACGAGCAGCAGCATCGCGGCGTTGACGACCAGTCCGAACAGCCCCAGCGTCATCATCGAGATCGGGAAGGACAGGATCTTGACCACCGGCTTGATGAACGAGTTGACGAGGCCGAACAGGATCGCCAGCACGACCAGCTGGACGTTGTCGCCCGAGAACGACACCATCGAAGCGGGCAGGACGTTGATCAGGATCGCGAACGCGATCGCGGTCGCCGCGATCCCGATGATGATTCCCTTCACGGCAGCTCCTCCGAGCGGTGGACGATCACGCGATTGACGGCGCCGGGCGCGGGCACCGGCCACGATCATCGCAGATGGACCAAGCGCCGGGCTTGATCGACCGCGCTGTGCCGGCCTTGAGCGGACCTCCGGCGCGAACCCCCCCGGCGCCCGCGGCGCGAACCCCGGCGCCCCGGCGCGAACCCCCGGCGCGAACCCCCGGCGGTTTGTGTCAATTGCCACTCACACGGGTGTTCGGCACGGGGATGGTGACAGACGCGCGCATGGGGAGCGCACGACGGGAACCGTCGACGTGGTCCCGTTCGGCAGGGCACCACGACGGGGTCGCGCCTGACGAGCTCCCGCCTGGGTACCGAATGGCGGGAACCCACGGGCCAGTGCCCGGGACGCCACCCGCCACCCGAGGGTCGCGCCGGGCGGCGTCAGCCCTTGCCGGTCGTGCGCCGGCGGCGCGGCTGGGGCGTCGCTGATCTCCCGGGGGTCGCGCCGGCCCGGGCTCGCGCGGTGAACCGGTGTCGCCGCCGGCCCGGTCCTTGCCCGCTGAACCCGGCTTGCCCGCCGAGCCGCGCTTGCCCGCCGTGCCGGGCGTGCCACGAGCCGTCGACGGGGCCAGCGCCGCCCGGAGCTCGTCGACCCGGTAGCCCGACGCGTCGGCCGCGTCGCGCAGCCTGCGGATGAGCGCTCCACGCGACGCGGCGCTGTCCCCGGATGGACCACCACCCGTGGCGCCGACCCGTTCCAGCCGGTCGACCCAGTCCAGGAGCTCCATCCACGACTCGAGGTGGAACCACTCCGCGCCCTCCCACTCGTTCACGCGCAGGAACGATCGCGCCGCCGGGTTGCGGAGCCAGGCATCGGCAAGCCGAGCCGGCAGGGTCGTCGAGGGACCGCCGAGCGCCGACGGGAGCGGCAGGTCAAGCAGCGTGTGGACGCGCTCGGCAGCCCACCATGCGGCCCCCTCGTCCAGCCCGCTCGCTCGCAGCCCATCGGCCACCACCGGCGCCAGCCGCAGCTCCTCGTACCAGGCGCGACTGGTCGGCCCGGGGAGCGCGCCTTCGGCCAGCGACCCCAGCGGCGCCAGCAGCGTCCGGACGCGGAGCGCGGCCTGCTGCGACCCGTCCGTGATCGACCCTGCCACCGCCTGGGAGGCCAAGACGGCGGCGGTGATCCGCTCGACGACCGCGCCCTGGTCGCCGGACGTTCCGGTCGCATCGGCCACCGCCGCGACCAGCCGCCCGACCGCCTCGTGCGACGGGTCGAGGATCGCCGCCCGGACGGCGGCATGGACGGGCGCCAGCTGCAGCTCGCGGAGCGCGCCCTCGAGCGATGGCACTCCGCGACCGTCGAGCATCTCCGCCAGCCGCCGCCACACCCCGGCGCCGTCGTGCAGCTCGCGCATCTCCCACAGCACGCGCGACTCGTAGGCCCGGAGCTCCACGTGGAGGCCGCGCTCCCGGATCTCCGCGACGGACCGGAGGTGCTCCAGCGAGGTTCGCTGATCGCGGAACGCCAGCCACCGGTCGTCGGCGGGTCCGTCCGCGATACCCAGCCCCTGGGCCAGCGTCCGTCGCTCGAGCCGCTTCGATCCGCCGGCGTCCTTGACCGCAAACGCCGCCGAGTCCCGGACCCAGCCGCTGGTCTCGCCGTACCGGTTGTGGTACAGGACCAGCGACCGCGACGCGCCGGATCCGTTGGAGTACGCGAACACGTTCTCGTCCACGCCGCCGACATCCCCGGTGACGTCGTACAGCAGGAAGTCGTGCGCCTCAGCGAAATCACCGCGCCGGTGGAGGAGCGGCACGATCTCGTGCTCGTGGCGTCCCAGCAGCCACGGGTCCGGCTGCTCGTCCAGCGTCGCCCGCCGGAACTCCATGCCGTACTTCTCACCGAAGCCCTCGAACTGCCCATGCCCGAACATCGGCAGCCCGGGCAGCGTCGCGAGCAGCGTCGCGATGCCGATGTACTTGTCGCCCTTGCCGAACTGCTCGACCGCGGTCTTCTCGTCCGGGTTGTTCATGAAGTTGACGTAGCGCTTGAGGATCTCGGGGTCGAACTCGAGCGTCTCCTTGAGGACCCGCCGGTAGCCTGCGTTGTCCTCGTCGCGGAGCATGTGCATGAACGCGCTGTTGTACACGCGGTGCATGCCCAGCGTCCGGACGAAGTACCCCTCGAGCATCCAGAACGCCTCGGCCAGCAGCAGCGTGTCCGGGACCTCGGTCGCCACCCGGTCCACGACCTCGCGCCAGAACTCGCCGGGCACCGCGGCATCGAACTCGGCCTGGGTCATCGTCCCGTGCTCGGCCCGCGACGGGATCCCGCCGCCGCCCTCGCCCGGGCCCGGGAACCACAGCCGGCGGACGTGCCGCTTGGCCAGCACCATCGCGGCGTCGAAGCGGATGACCGGGAAGCGGCGCGCGACGGCGAGGATGGTCTGGATCACCTGCTCCCGGACCACGGCCGAGGAGAAGTCGAGCTGGGCGGTGTCGTTCCAGGGGAAGCTCGTGCCGTCGTTGCCGTGGTAGATGTAGCGACGCTCGCCGGACGATCGATCGCGGCGCTCGAACACGACCGCCGCATCGCTGTTGTCCCAGTAGTGGTCCTCGAGCCGGACCTCGACCCGATCGTGGTCGGCGAGGTTGTCGCCGTTGAACGTGTAGCCGGGGTAGGGGGGCTCGGGCAGCGACAGGAACCACTCCGGGTGGTCGACGACCCACGAGGAGTCGATGCCCATGTGGTTGGGCACCATGTCCGAGGCCAGGCGGATGCCCCGTGACCATGCCCGCTGGCGCAGGTTCGCCCAGGCATCCTCGCCGCCCAGGTCCCAGGCGATCCGGTAGTCGTCGAGCGAGTACGCGGAGGCCGCCGCGTCCGGGTTGCCGCGCCATGCCTTGATCCGCTGCGACGCCCGGCTGCGCTCCCACAGCCCGATCAGCCACAGACCGGTGATCCCCCAGCGCGCGAGCCGGTCCAGCTCCTCGTCCGGGATCGCGTCCAGGGTCCGGATCTCGCGGCGGTACGTCCGCGACAGCTGGTCGAGCCAGACGTGGGTGCTCTTCGCGATCAGGACCAGCCGCGGCATCCACGCCGAGTCGGAGGAGAACCGCTCGGGCTCGGCGTCGAGGCCCGTGAGGTCGGGGGCCTCGCCACCACCACCATCGCCCGCGCCCGCGCCGCCGAACCGCCGGTGGAGCCCGATCTCCTCCTCCGCGATCACGTCGAGCGTGAGCAGCATCCGTTCCAGCAGCGCGTCGAGTGCATCACCCAGGAGCGATCGCCAGCGCTCGCGCACGTAGCGGAGCTGCCCCGCGAGCGAGGTCGGGTGCGCGCGTGCCGGTGCGCGAAGGAGCTCGACCAGCGTCTCGCCGTCCGGCCCGATGGGCGGCAGCCCCGCGTGGTACGCCTCGAGCGCGTTGATCGCCGCCGTCCGCTCCGTCGCCGGCAGCGGCGAGTCGTCGACCAGCTCCAGCAACGGCCGCACCGCCGGGTTCTCGTTGGTGACCCGCAGCAGCAGCAGCTCCTCGAGCCGTCCCGACGACTCGCGATCGGCGACCGACGGGAACTCGTCGGCCACGGCCCCCAGGAGACGGCTCGTCCTGCGCCCGCCGACGGCGCCTTCGACCGCGGTGGCGGCGACCGGCATCGCGGCCGCCGGCTGGATCTCGCCCGCCTTCTCGACCAGGAGGTGGAACACCTCGTGCAGCAGGTCGAGCGCCGCGAGCTCGCCCGCCTGCGCGCTCGGCTCGCCCGCGCGGCGCCTCGCGTTCACGGCCGCCGTCACCCGGCGGGCGAGCGCGATGTCGCCCGCGCCGCGGACGCGGCGCGGAGCGGCGAGGCGGCACCGCGATCCGCGGCCGCGACATCCGCCGGCGGCGGGGCGGCTGCCGCCCTGGGATCCGGGACCGCGGCCAGCTCATCGGGCAGCGTGAACCGCTGTTGCGCCGTCCTGGAGATCGGCAGCGAGCGCATCAGCCGGTCAGCCCCGCACCGTCGTCCAGGATCGCCTCGAGGCCGCGCAGCGGGATGGTCACCCAGTTGGGCCGCGCACCCAGCTCGTACCGGAGCTCGTAGGTCGCCTTCTGGAGGAGCAGCACGTCGAGCAGGATCGCGAGCGCGGCATCGTCCTGCGGCAGCAAGCCGGTTCCCTCCGTCTCGGCCAGATAGCCGCGCAGGAACGCCGCCGCGGATTCGACGTACCAGGTCTCCGCCCAGCGGTCGAGGTCGGATCGCTCCGGCTCACCGCGGACCACCAGCGCCCCGTTGGCCGCGTAGTGAAGCGAGCGGATCATGCCGGCCACGTCCACCAGCGCCGGCCGCTTCAGCCGGCGCTGGGTGATCGGCTGGATCGGCTGGCCCTCGAAGTCGGTGATCATCAGGTCGTCCGCCGTCACCAGGACCTGCTCCGCATGGAAGTCCCCGTGGCACCGGATCATCATCCCGCCGGCGCGCATGTCGAGCAGGTTGCGCAATCGGGCGTCGATCCGGTCGGCGTGCGCGAGCACAGCCTTCGCCTGGACCTGGACCGGTGCGGGCAGGGTGTTGAGGCGGCCGCGCAGCAGGCGCATCGCGTCGCCCGAGGAACCGCGAACGGACTGGTACAGCGACCGCTGGTGGAACGACGTCATCCGCTCGGGCGCGAAGGCCGGGTCGTCGGTGGGTGTCGCGAGGGTCTTGTGGAGCTCGCCCGTTCGGCGACCCAGGAGCTCGGCGGTGCCGATGAACGAGCCGACCAGGCCGGCGGACTCGTCCTCGTCGGCCGCCTGGCGCGCGCGCCGGAGGATCCGCGAGACCGAGGCATCGACCTCGGGTGCCTTGACGCCCAGCCCGATCGCGGTCTCGAGGTATCCCTCGACCGCGCTCCGGGCGACGTCGAAGGCGTCGCCCAGGTTGGTGACGTACGCCTGGAGGATGGCCACCGACGCGACCCCGCGGGAGGTCCGGTACTCGATCCAGCCGGCCGTGGCCGGAGCGTGCGTGAAGCCCCGCTGGGTCAGCATCCGGCCCATCTCGATCTCCGGGTTCTCGCCATGCTCGACGACCCGGTACAGCTTGAGGATCCCGCGCTCACCCCAGCGGATCGAGGTGTTGCTCTGCTCGCCGCGCAGCGGGTCGACCGCCGGTGGCGGGGTGGCGGGCCCCACGATCGACGGACCCGCCGCCGTCGGGCGTCCGACCAGGTCGCCGCCGCGGCCGCTGATCTTGCGCCGGCCGGACAGGACACCCACGAGCCAGGTGACGAAGGCCGGGTCGCCCGCGGCATCGACCAGGTGACCGGCGGCCTCCTGGCCGTTCGCCAGGCGGGCGATGACCTCGCCGCCCTCGGGCTCGCGCTCGGTGGGATCGGCCATGCCCATCGGGATGCTGTACAGCTCCGGATCGCCGTCGCTGTAGATCACCTCGAGCATGACGAGCGCCAGCCGGCGCGCGGTCCCGTTGACCGGGAGCATCTCGACGATCCGCGCCGAGCGAACGCGCCGTCCGCGGCCCCGGAACCAGCGACGCTCCTGGATCCAGTCGCTGAGGATCGAGGACAGCTCGCGCGAGCGGGCGGTCTCGGTGAGGTCACTGAGCGAGCGCGGTCGCTCCAGCGTCGGGATGGCGAGCCGGCGCCCGTCGCCGGTGGCGGCCGCTCCCGGCAGCAGCTGGAACCAGTAGAACGAATGGGGACCCAGGGTCAGCGGGTACGTGGACCCTTCGATCGGCGGGAACTCCACCGACCCGAACAGCTCGACAGGGACCATGCCGCCGAACGCCGACAGGTCCAGCGAGGTCCACTGGACGTAGCGCGACAGGTTCGCGACGACCAGGAGGGTCTCGTTCCCGTCGCGCCGGACGAACGCGAAGATCTTCCGGTTCTCGGCCTGGATGATCTCGGTGGTGCCGCGGCCGAACGCCGGATGGTGCCGCCGGAGCGCGATCAGCCGGCGCATCCACCACAGCAGCGAGTGGGGGTTGGCGAGCTGTGCCTCGACGTTGATCGCCTCGTGGTGGTACTCGGGATCCACGATCGGCGGGAGGTACAGGCGCTGCCGGTTCGCGGTCGAGAAGCCCGCGTTGCGGTCCGGGCTCCACTGCATCGGCGTGCGGACGCCGTTGCGGTCGCCGAGATACACGTTGTCGCCCATCCCGATCTCGTCGCCGTAGTACACGACCGGCGTGCCCGGCAGCGAGAACAGGAGGCCGTTCATGAGCTCGATCCGCCGCCGGTTGTTGCCCAGCAGCGGCGCCAGCCGCCGCCGGATGCCGAGGTTGATCCGGGCCTGGGGATCGCTGGCATACGCCCGGTACATGAAGTCGCGCTCCTCGTCGGTGACCATCTCCAGCGTCAGCTCGTCGTGGTTCCGCAGGAACAGCGCCCACTGCGCGGTGTCGGGGATCGCCGGCGTCTGGTCCAGGATGTCGATGATCGGGAACCGGTCTTCCATCCGGATCGACATGAACAGCCGGGGCATCACCGGGAAGTGGAAGGCCATGTGGCATTCGGGCGCCGCATCCGTGCCCAGGTAGGCCACCGCCTCCTCCGGCCACTGGTTGGCCTCGGCCAGCAGCATCCGGTCGCCGTAGTGCTCGTCGACGTGGCGTCGCAGGGTGGCCAGGAACGCGTGGGTCTCGGGCAGGTTCTCGCCGTTGGTCCCCTCGCGCTCGTAGAGGTAGGGGATCGCATCGAGGCGGAGGCCGTCGATGCCCAACTCGAGCCAGAAGTCCATCGTCGAGAAGATCGCCTCGCGGACCTTCGGGTTGTCGAAGTTGAGGTCGGGCTGGTGGCTGAAGAAGCGGTGCCAGAAGTAGGCGCCCGCGACCGGGTCCCAGCTCCAGTTGGACGTCTCCGTGTCCTTGAAGATGATCCTCGCGTCGGCGTACCGGTCGGCCGTGTCGCTCCATACGTAGAAGTCGCGCCACGGGCTCCCCGGCGGCGAGGTCCTCGCCCGCTTGAACCACGGATGCTGGTCCGACGTGTGGTTGCACACGAGCTCCGTGATCACCCGCAGGCCCCGGCGGTGGGCCTCCTTGACGAACGTCCGCACGTCCGCGAGCGTCCCGTAGTCGGGGTTGACGTTGCGGAAGTCCGCGATGTCGTAGCCGTCGTCGCGACCCGGCGACGGGTAGAAGGGCAGTAGCCAGATCGCGGTGATGCCGAGGTCCGCGAGGTAGTCCAGCTTCGCGGTCAGGCCCCGGAAGTCGCCCATCCCGTTGGCGTCGCTGTCGAGGAACGCGCGAACGTGAACCTCGTAGATGACCGCGTCCTTGTACCACTGGGGGTCCGAGGCGCGGGCACGGGCGGCGCGCCGGGATGCGGCACGGCGCGAGGGCGCGGGCCGGGCGGTGACGGTCTCGCTCACAGGTAGAACTCGAACTGCAATTCGGTCCGCACGCGGCGGTGGACATGGAACACGTGCGCCGGCCGGACGGCGGGGTCGAGGATCACCTCGTTCCGGGGTCCGCGCCACAGATACGTCTCGTCGGTGAGCAGGTCGGTGACCTCGAACGGAGCGCCGGGTTCGAGCCCAAGGTCCTCCAGCGGCAGGTCCAGCGTGCCGGTCTGGGCGCGGTGCGGATCGAGGTTGACGACGACCACGACCAGGTCGCCGCCGGGCGCACGCTTCGAGTAGGCGAGCAGCCACTCGCCGTCGATGGGGTGGAACCGCAGCCCGCCGTTCGCCTGCAGCGCGGGATGCTCGCGGCGGATCGTGTTCAGGCGCCGGATCAGCGGGGCGAGCGAATCCGGGTCGTCCAGGTTCCAGTGACGGACCTGGTACTTCTCGGAGTCGAGGTACTCCTCGCTGCCGGGCTCGCGTGGATCACCCACGGCGAGCTCGTACACGGGGCCATAGATCCCGTACGACGCGGCCAGCGTTCCCGCCAGCACCGCCCGCGCCGCGAACGCGGCCCGGCCACCGTGCTGGAGATACTCGTGGAGGATGTCCGGCGTGTTCGGCCACAGGTTGGGCCGGAAGAAGTCGGATACCGGCGAGCTGGTCACCTCGGTCAGGTAGTCGGCCAGCTCGCGGGGCGTGTTGCGCCAGGTGAAGTAGGTGTATGACTGGCTGAAACCGGCCTTTGCCAGGTGGTACATGACCTTGGGTCGCGTGAACGCCTCGGCGAGGAACAGCACGTCGGGGTGATCGGCCTTGATCCCGCCGATCAGCCACTCCCAGAACGGGAACGGCTTGGTGTGCGGGTTGTCGACCCGGAAGATGTGGACGCCCTGGTCGATCCAGAACCGGACGACCTCGTCCAGCGCCCGCCACAGGCCGGCCCAGTCCTCCGACTCGAAGTCGAACGGGTAGATGTCCTCGTAGCGCTTGGGCGGGTTCTCCGCGTATCGGATCGTGCCGTCGGGCAGCCGGCGGAACCAGTCCGGATGCTCCTTGGCCCACGGGTGATCGGGCGAGGCCTGGAACGCGATGTCGAGCGCGAGCCGGATGCCTCGCTCGTCCGCCGCCGCCGCCAGCGCCCGCAGGTCGTCGATCGTGCCCAGGTCCGGGTGGACCGCGGTGTGGCCGCCGGCCTCGCCGCCGATGGCCCACGGCACGCCCGGATCCCCCCGCCGGGCCGTGGTCACGTTGTTCGGCCCCTTGCGATGGGTCGTCCCGATCGGGTGGATCGGTGGCAGGTAGAGCACGTCGAAGCCGAGATCCGCGATGTAGGGCAGGCGCGCGATCACGTCGCGCAGCGTCCCGTGGCGTCCCCTGCGGCCGGATGCCGAGCGCGGGAACAGCTCGTACCAGCTGGAGAAGCGCGCGTGGACCGGATCGACGACGACCTCGAGCGGCGGGTCCATGACCGTCTCGTGGCTCCGGTCGGCGTGGCGGTCCATGAGCCTGGCAAGCGTGTCGGATCGCGCGATCTCGGCGCGGTCAGGGAGCGGGGCGGGTCCGGTGAGCTCGGCGGCGATCGCCCGCAACCGCTTCGCGTCGGCGCCGCGGGCACGGCCGGCCGCATCGATGACCATGGCCGCACCGACCTCGAGCTCGATCGTCACGTCCTGGCCGGCACCGAGGCGTGCGTCGAGGTCGCGCCGCCAGGTGGCGAACCGGTCCGCCCAGGCCGCGACGGCGTAGGCGTGGCGTCCGACCTGCTCCAGCGGCAGGTCCGCGTACCAGCGGTCGTTGTCCGGGTAGGCCATCGGGATCTCGCGCCACGGACCGGGAGCGCCGTTCTTCCCGGGCGGTCGATGGCGCAGGACCACCCGCACCACATCGTGCCCGTCGACGAACGCATCGGCCTCGACCTTGAGCACGCTGCCCAGCTCCCGCTTGACGGGGAACCGACCACCATCGACCTGTGGCGCGACGTGCTCGATGATCGCGCGCCTGCGTCCATCGCCGGCGTTGATGGATCGGGATGCGGATCGACCCGGCAAGATGCTCCTCGGCTGCCCGACGACCTGACGCATGGACGCGACGACGGGTTGGATGGGTGTCCCCACCCTATGGGGCTCCGTCCCCGACTGTCAACGTCGCGGCCGCGGACCGGGCCGGTGCGCCAGCCGGCGTCACGACCGCGATCGGGCTGGAGGTCCGCCCGTCGTCCTCCGCGCGTCAGGCGGCCGGAACGACTCCGGTCGCCGCCGTGACCGCCGCCCGGGCGGCGACCACCCGCTCGATGGCACGACGCAGGAGCTCGAGGCCCGCAGGGTCGAACTCATAGGTCCACTCGCGGACCCGGTCAGGTCGCTCGAACCGGGTATCGAGCCCCAGCGCCATCGCCTCCCGGGACAGGAGCACGAGATCCGCGTCACGGTCCACGAGCGCGAGCTCCTCCTCCGTGTGCGCGACAGCCGAGATGATCCGCACGTCCGAGGTGCCCGACAGCTGGAGGACCTCGGCGATGTTCTCGACACCGCGCTGCGATCCGCACACGAGCCCGACCTTGGAGCCCGGCGGCAGCGACGCCACCTCCTGGACCAGCGACATGTACCCGGGCCCCACGAGCATCGCGACGACCGGCACCTGGCCGGCGACGTACGCCTGCGCCTCGTCCGCGTGGAAGGTGGTCGTGGCGACGAGGTCGTAGTGGTACCGGTCGAGCCGGTCGGGGAGCTCCTCGAGGAGCACGCCCACGGCCTCGATCCGGTCGCGAAAGGCCTCGATGATCCGCTCGGCGTCCACGGTCGCGTCGGCCGCCGTGCACTCTGCGAACAGCACCCGGACGAGCGGGCCGGGTCGCTTCTGCTCGGTGGCCGCGGTGAATGTCGCCTGGGCCACCTCGTCGGGCGTGAACCCCAGCTGGCCCGCCCGGCGCATCGTCTCGGCGACGATCCCCGCGAGCGCCTCCGACCCGCGCCGCACGGGTGGCCGATCGACGACCCGGGTGCCCGCCCCATGCCGGCCGACCACGTAACCGGCGTCCGCCAGGCGCCGGTAGACGGCGCGAACCGTGTTGGGGTTGACCCGCAGGGCACCGCCCAGCTCCCGGACCGGCGGCAGCCGGGTCCCCGGCTGGAGGCGTCCGGACTCGATCTGATAGGCCAGCTGCCAGTAGATCTGGGTGGAGATCGGGACGTCCGAATCGCGCTCGATGTCGAGCTCGTGACGGCCGGCGACGGTCCCGCCCGCGGCAGGCCGTTCGGCGGTCAGATCAGGGTCATTCCGACCAGTTGACATAGTGGAGTAGTCCAACTAGAGTCGTACTTGGCCTAGTTGACTATATCAACAAGACGTCCCACCAGAAAGAGCCATGCCGTGGAACTGCTCCTCCTCTCGCTGATCATCGTCCTCCTCAGCGCCCTCGGCGTCGGCGCGATCGAGCTGGGTGTCGATTCCCGCGACGGATCCGACGACCATCGCCGGCCGAACTACCCCGTCGGCCTCCGCTGATCCGGCAACCACATTCAGGGCGCCGACCCTCCCCCTCCTTCTCGGCGCTCTACGACAGCCCCCGGCCAGCCGGGGGCTGTTTCGTGCCACGCGAGAACGTCGGCGTCAGGCGGGTGGCGGCTGTCCCACCTCGCTGAGCGCCTTGCGATAGATCGTCGCGCCATCGATGCCCAGCGCCGGTGACCGCAGGGCCGCAAGATCGGCCACGAGGCGGGGCTCGAGCGTGGTGCCCGCGATCCCGTCGACCAGACGGACGGCGCGTGCTGCCGCTCGGAGCACCTGCCGGGTCTCGGGTCGCGACGGGTCGTCCCAGTACCAGCCGTCGGACGCGAACATCGCCAGCCGCCAGCGCTGCGCCTCGAGCAGGTCCAGCAGGCGCTGCCGGTCCTTGGCGCTCGCCCGGCGCGCCAGCCTCGACGCCGCGAAGCCCATGCCCTCCGTCGCGCCGATGACGACGTCCACGTAGGCGTCCCGCGCGGCCCAGGGATCGCCGAGGCCGGGCAGGTCGCGCGCGAGCAACTCGGTCGCGGTGTCGATGCCGCCGCCAAGCCGGTCGAGCGCGCTGCGCAACGGCGACTTCCAGCGCCCGTCGGGCACGTCCGGGCACTCGGCGGACCAGCGCAGCACGCCGTGGTGGCAGCTCCACGACGTGCGTTCGCGGATCTGGATCTCCGGGTGCTGATGGCCCGGCCGCTCGGCGATCGCGGTCGCCAGGTCGACCACGTCGAAGCTGCGGCCCGGGGCGCCCGGGCTGGGCGCGATCAGCCGCTGCAGGAACAGGTCCCGGAACGGCTGGTGGTGGCCGTACAGCTCCCCGTCGCTCGCGATGAGCAGCATCGGGGCGACGTCGTCCGGGAGCGCCACGGCGAGCCGGGGCGCGACGCGCTCCCGGGCGAACCGGTCGGCATCGGCCGTCGTGTCGGGTTCGAACGAGACGGCGCCCGACAGGTCGCCGTCGTAGAACGCGACCACGATGTGGCGGCCGCCACCAAGGTCGACGCGGTACGGATGCCGGGCGTCGACGTGGGCCACCGCGGCCTGCCACGGCGCGAGGATCGTGGCCCCGATCCCGGCCTCGGCGAGGACCCGCAGGGTGGGCAGGTCCACCGCCGTCTCGGGCAGCCACATCGCGCTCGGGCGCCGGCCGAAGCGGTGCTCGAAATCGCGGATGCCCCAGGCAACCTCCGTCTGACGGACTCGCATCCCGGCCAGCGGCAGGATCGAGTGGTGGAATGCCTGGGCCATGGCCGGACCGCCGGCCTCCGAGCGCCCGAGCCGGTCTGATGCCGCGAAGCCAGCGAGGACGTCGGGCGCGCGCGCGGCGAGGTCCTCGGCCAGCGTCGGGCCGACGTCCCAGGAGGCACGCGACAGGGCGCCTCGCTCCACGTTGGGCCGGTAGCAGTCGGCGGTGATCCGCTCGGTCCAGTCGTGCGCCGGCGCGGCCGACGGGTCGCGCGGAACCCGGCCGGTGAACGGGTCGACCCTCGAGGGCTGGTAGAAGTGGGCGTGGACGACGAGGCGGCCACGGGTCACGGGTTGCGCTCCCGGTCGCGCCGTCGATCGCTCACGCGGGTGCCAGGGCCTCGTCGGCCGCACGGTCCCGTGCAATCGTCGCCACCTGGCGGACGGCGAACCGGCGGGTCTCCCCCGGCTCGAGCCGGAGCGGCCAGGACACGACCAGGGCGCTGCCCTGGTACACGCGCTCGAAGCCCGCCTCGGAGTTCGAGATCGTCTCGATCGGGCTCCACCAGGCATCGGCGGCCGGCTCGAGGCCCGCCTCGATCGCGACGCCGACCCAGTCGTTGCCGTACCCGATCGAACCGATCGAGGCGGCCTGGCCGGTCCCGTCGTGGGCGGACCGCACCCCTGCGACGTCGTACCACGCCGACGGGTTGCCGCCGCCACCGAGCAGGTGGAGCGAGAGCTCGATCGCCAGCCGGGTGTCGATCGCGATGGTCCCCCGGTGCTCGATCACGACCTCCAGGTCGAGTGACGGCGCCAGGCGATCGCCGCCCAGCGACAGCGTGCGGGTCACGGCCACCGCCTGGCCCAGGACGCTGCCGGTCCGCGACGTGACGAGCCGTCCCGGGACGATCGAGTCCACCCGGAACGGGCCGTCGAGGAAGTCGCCCAGCTCGCGCTCGGCGGCCGTCGCCACGGCTTCCGGGGTGACACCCGGTTCGAGGAACCGCACCAGCCCCGACCGACGCTCGTGATCGTCGTAGTACAGCCGCTTCGACAGCCCTGGTTCCTTGACCCGGACCAGCTCGTGGATCGAGGTGAGGCCGTCGCCGTCGCCTGCCTCGCTCGCATCGCTGCGAGCCTCGTACGCGCGCAGGCTCTCGTGGTACGCCTCGGGTCGTCGTCGCAGGGCTGCGCACATGGCGTGGCGCGCGGCTCGCAGGTCCCAGCTGCCGATGCCGCCGCCATCGGACAGCTTGACGGTCACGACCTGAGCGGCGTCGGCGAGGAGGACGTCGTCCAACCCGTCCATGTCCAGGTCGCGCAGGTCCGCCACGTCGGACGTGCCGAGCGCGCGATCCGCGGCATCCTCGGCTGCGATCAGGTGCTCGTACGTTGCCAGGCGCATGTGCGAGATGTAGATCCCACCGAACACGCCGTGCCAGTAGCAGTCGTTCGACTGTCCGCGGTGGAGGTGGTCCTGCGCAGCCACCCGGGCGGCTCCTTCGGGCATCAGGGCCACCTTGGCGGAGGTGCGGAGCATCTGCTTGTGGAGGTCGTTGATCTCGCGATACCTGACCTGGAAGTTGCGCCAGAAGCCGCCGCGCAGCCAGCGCGCCTCCGGGAGGTGCTGGGCCACGGCGCGGTGGAGGAGGGGGGCGAAGACCGCAGTCTCCTCGGGCGGCAGCGACCACTCGCCCATCTCGGCATAGGAGGACGTCGGCACGTACACCCGGCCGATCGGCGGCTCGCGGTCGAGCCACCGCGACGGGGTCACCGTGGTCAGCCAGCCGGCGTTCGCCTCGAGGGCCTCGAAGAACGTCTCGACCCACCGGCCCCGGCCCCAGCAGTGCTCGTACGTGGTGGGCCAGGCACCAAACTTCTCGCCGTCATCGCCCATCATGCCGACCCGGTCGCCGGCCTCCGTCGCGTGACGGCGGAGGTAGTCGATGACGTCATCGACCGTGCCGAACGGGATCCGGTAGCGCAGCCCCTGCTCGGTGCCGAACACGGTGAGCAGGTGACCCTGGTCCTCGGTCGTGTACGCGCCCCACAGGTTCTGCTCGGGGATGGCGGCGGCCCGGAAGTGCGCGTCGTCCAGGATCGTCCACTGGTAGCCCGCTGCGGCCAGCGACGTGGGCAGGTCCGGCTCCCACACCCGTTCGGCCAGCCAGGCACCCCTCGGGCGCCGGCCGGTGATGCCCTCGAGCGTGCCGGCCATCCGGGTCAGCTGGTCGACGCGATCGCGCGCAGGCAGGGAGGCGAGCACGGGCTCATACAGGCCACCGCCGAGCAGCTCGACCTGGTCCCGCGCGACCAGCGCGCCGAGACGCTCGAGGAGCTCGGGGCGCTCGGCGGCGAACCACTCAAGCAGCGGGCCCGTGTAGTGGAGCGACAGGCGGATGCCGGGATGGCGCTCGATCGCCTCGATCATCGGCCGGTACGCGTTGTCACAGACCTCGGCGAACACCCAGCCAAAGTTGCCCACCGGCTGGTGGTTGTGGATCGCAAGGGCCAGCGAGATCCGGGGTGCCAAGCGGTTCCTCAGTGATGCATGGGCGATGGAGCAGGCGCCCGGCCCGGGCTACGACGGGGTCGCCGCGACCTCGGGCTCGACATCGACGCCGGCGGCCGGAAGGTACAGGCGCTCGACGTACTCGTGGAGCATGCGGGTGGTCGAGAACCGCCAGATCGTGCTGGCGATCGAGTTTCGCATGAGCTGCGTCCAGCGGGTGGGCATGCCCTCGGCATCGCGCTCGTAGTACGCCGGGATCAGCTCCTGCTCGAGGATGCGGTACAGGTCCTGGGCATCGGCCCAGTCCTGGGCTCCCTCGTCCGGGTTCGTCTCGCGCCCGCCGATCGCCCAGCCGTTGTCGCCGGTCCAGCCCTCGTCCCACCAGCCGTCGAGCACGCTGACATTGACCACGCCGTTTGCGGCCGCCTTCATGCCCGACGTCCCGGACGCCTCGAGCGGCCGTCGCGGGTTGTTGAGCCAGACGTCGACGCCCTGGACGAGGAAGCGCGCGATCCGGATGTCGTAGTCCTCGACGATGAACACCCGGCCCCGGAGCTTGGGGCTCCTCGACCGGCCGAAGATGTCCTGGATGACGCCCTGCCCGGGCCGGTCGGCCGGGTGCGCCTTGCCGGCGAAGATGAGCTGCATCGGCCGCTCCTCGTCCCACAGCATGGCCGCGATCCGGTCGAGGTCCGTGAACACCAGCGATGAGCGCTTGTAGGTCGCGAAGCGCCGCGCGAAGCCGATGGTCAGGATGGACGGATCGAGGACGTTCTCGAGGTCCTCGAGGGTCGACGGCGCCTCGCCGTGACGGGCGAACTGGTTGCGCAGCCGGCCGCGCGCGAAGATCGCGAGCTCCCGCTTCTGGCGCTGGTGTGCCTCCCACAGCTCGGCCGTCGGTACCTTCTCGATGCGCTCCCAGAAGCGAGCCTTCCGGGGCTGGTCGTCCATGCGATCCACGTTGGCGTTGGTGTAGCGCCCGAGGATGTCGCGGACCGGCTGCCCCAGCCAGGTCGGCGTGTGCACCCCGTTGGTCAGTCCCAGGATCTCGCCCGGCGAGATGCCCTGCCAGGTCGCGTTCGCGGTGTGCCCGTGGAGGAGCGACACGGCGTTGGCGCCGTGCGTGTTGCGGAGCGAGAACGCGGTCATGTCGAACTGCGACTGGTCCTGGTCGACGCCGAGGCCCAGCTCCAGCAACCGGTCCAGCGGGACGCCACCGGTTCCAGGCCTGCCGTCGCCGTCGAGCAGCGGTCCGGCGACGCGCCGGACGAGGTCGGCGTCGAACCGCTCGTTGCCCGCGGACACCGGGGTATGGATCGTGAACACCGAGCTGCGCGCCACCGCGGGAAGCGCCTCGTCGAGCGTGGATCCCGCCGCAACCAGCTCGCGGGCACGCTCGGCGAGCAGGAACGCGGAGTGGCCCTCGTTGAGGTGCCAGACGCCGGGGTCGATGCCCAGCTCCCGCAGCGCCCGGACGCCGCCGACGCCGAGCACGAGCTCCTGGTGCAGCCGCATCTCGCGACCACGGACGTACAGGATGTGCGTGATCGGCCGGTCCGAGTCGTCGTTGTCCGGGACGTCCGTGTCGAGCAGCAGCACGGGAACCCGCCCGACCTGGACGACCCATACGGCGGCGAACAGGTCGCGGCCGGGCAGCTGGACGCTGACCGTGAGCGGGTCGCCAAGCCGGTCGAGCGCGCGCAGGACCGGCAGCCGGCTCAGCTCGTAGTCGGGGTACGAGTGTTCCTGGTGCCCGTCCGCGTCGATCGCCTGGCGGAAGTATCCCTTGCGGTACATGAGGCCGACGCCGATCAGCGGCAGCGCCATATCCGACGCGGTCTTCATGTGGTCGCCGGCCAGGACCCCCAGGCCGCCGGAATAGATCCCCAGCGACTCGTGGAGGCCGTACTCCGCGCAGAAGTAGGCGATGGGCCCGTCGAGCTTCGCTGCGTGCCGCCGCTGGAACCAGTGGTCGGTGCCGTTGGCCATGTACGCATCGAACTCGGCCATGATGTCCTGGCACTCGGCCAGGAACCGCGGGTTCTCGAGCAGCTGGTCCCAGGCAATGGGCCCCGACAGCACGGGGATCGGGTTCCGGTACCGCGCCCATGCGCCGGCGTCGATCCGCGAGAACATCAGGCGGGCCCGGGGATGCCAGCTCCACCACATGTTGTAGGCGAGGCGCCGGAGGCCGGAAACCTTGGGCGGGAGATGGAACGAGGCGCCTGTGGACACGGGGACGCGGACGATGGGCTCCATGAGCCGGAAATGATAGACGCCATCACGGCGGTGTGTGAACCGGTTTAGCCCGTCCTGGTGCGCGGCGGACCGGGCCGCCGGGCGTCGCCGGCGTCGCCGGGCCGGCTTGCGTCGGGAGCTCGGTCGTGCGTGCCGCGGGGCCCGTTCACCCCCATCTCATCGCTCTTCGCGACCCGTCGGACAGTACGATCCCGTGATGCACCTCCGCGTCGCCTTCCTCGCCGCCGAGTGCGAGCCATGGGCCAAGACGGGCGGACTCGCGGACGTGATCGACGCGCTCGCGCGGGCGCTCGGCCGCCTGCCCGAGGCGGGGGCGGCGCTCGGGACGCCGGTCGACGTGTTCCTGCCGAGGTACCGCGGCGTCCGAATGCCGCGCACGGTCGAGGTCGAGCCGCCGCTGGCGATCGACGATCCCGCCGGTGGCGGCCCGCTGGCGGTCTCGATCCTGAACGTCGCCGCTGACGGATACCGGCTCCGGCTCGTCGACCACCCGCCGGCGTTCGACCGCGACGGGTTCTACGACCATCCCGACGATGCCTGGCGGTTCGCGGTGTTCGGCCGTGCCGCGCTGGCCGCGCTGCGCCGCGACGGCGTGCCACTCGACGTCCTCCACGCCCACGACTGGCACACGGGACCCGCCCTGATCGACCGGGCGCGCGGGACGGCATCGGGCGACCCGTTCTTCCGGGACATGGCGGCGGTGGTCACGCTCCACAACCTCGCCTATCGCGGCCGGACACCCGCGGCAAAGCTGGGACAGCTGGGCCTGGCGCCCGGCGATCCGCTGGCGGGGGACGACCCGGCGATGCTCGACCTGCTGCGGGCGGCCGTGGAGCACGCGGACGTTGCCAACACCGTGTCGCCGGGGTTTGCCCGCGAGGCGCTGACCCCGGAGTACGGGCGCGGTCTCGACGGGTTGTTCCGCGCGATGGGCGACCGGTTCAGCGGCATCCTCAACGGGATCGACCCGGGCGTCTGGGATCCCGCCACCGACACCGCGCTCGCGGCGCCGTACCACCGGGGGGCGATGGGCGGCAAGGCGAGCTGTCGGCGCGATCTGCTGGAGCGCGTCGGCTTTGACCCCGACGACGACGGCGCCGTGCTGGCGATGATCGGGCGGCTGGACCCCCAGAAGGGCTTCGACCTGCTCGCCGACGGCGCCCCGCAGCTGCTCGAGGCCGGCGCCCGGCTGATCGTCCTGGGTACCGGCCGCGCATCGCTCGCGGACCCGTTCCGGGCGCTGGCCGGGGCGGCCCGTGGTCGCGTCGCCATGCTCGAGCGCTTCGACCGCGCCCTGGCGCGGCGGATCTACGCGGGCGCCGACCTGTTCCTGATGCCGTCGCGGTTCGAGCCCTGCGGCCAGGGACAGATGATCGCCCTGCGCTACGGCACGCCGCCGGTGGTGCGGCGCACCGGCGGGCTCGCCGACTCGGTCATGGACGTCGACGAGCGGCCGGGCGACGGGACCGGGTTCGTGTTCGACGACGCCACGCCGGCCGCGCTGGTGGGCGCGGTCACCCGGGCGATGACCCGGCGGCTCGCCGATCCGGAGGGCTGGGCTGCGCTGGTGGCGCGGGGGATGGCCGTCGACTTCGGCTGGGACACCGGCCCGGCACCCCGGTACCTCGCGCTGTACCGCCGGGCCGTGGAGGTCCGGCGCGGCGCGTAAGCCACGGCCCGGCGTCGAGCCACCGCCCGAGCCCGGCAGGGCGCTTTGCCGCCTGGGCCGCGGACCCGGCCGGGCTGGCCTGCGGACCGTCCGCGTGCGAGAATCACTGCTCGACCAGGTACCTGAACCGCGGCGACCCGCCCGCCGCCGCCCCGGAGGCCCCCGATGCCGAAGCAGTTCGTCGTCCAGGTGACCAACACGCCAGGCCAGCTGGCCGATCTCGCCGAGCAGATGGCCGCCCGCGGCGTGGACCTGCGCGCGATCGGCGGCGGCGGCCTGGGCGAGTCCGGGCACATGATCATGACCACGGCCGATGACGATGCCGCGCGCTCCGTCCTCGAGGACGGCGGCTGGACCTTCGTCGAGGGCGAGTCCCTCCTGGCCGAGGTCGACGACCGGCCGGGCGGCATGGCGAAGATCGCCCGTGAGCTGGCCGACGCCGGCGTCAACGTGATGGGCCACCTGTTCCTCGGCCGCTGGAGCGACCGGGCCACGTTCGCGTTCGTGGTCGACGACCCGGACAAGGCGCGCCCGATCCTCGAACGCCGGTAGCGCCGTGCGCGTCGGGATCATCGCGCCCCAGGGCTGGACGGGCGAGTACGACGGCTGGGATCCGGCCCGGGCGTGGGCGCGGACCGTGGCGGTCGCGCACCAGGCCGATGCGCTCGGCTTCGACTCGGTGTGGCTGTTCGATCATCTCCAGACCGAGCCCGAGCCGACCGACGAGATCACGTTCGAGGCGTTCGTCGGGATCTCGGCGCTGGCGGTCGAGACGGCCCGCGTCCGGCTCGGGCACCTCGTCCTGTGCGCCGGCTACCGCAACCCCGCGCTGGTGGCCAAGATGATCTCGACCCTCGACGTCGTGTCCGGTGGACGTGCGGAGCTGGGTCTCGGTGCGGGCTGGAAGGACGACGAGTACATCGCCTACGGCTGGGGGTTCCCGCCGCTCCGGACCCGGATGGAGGCCCTCGAGGACGCGCTCGAGGTCACGTCGCGGATGCTCGCCCCGGGCCGCGCGACCTACTCCGGCCCCACGGCATCAGTTCGTGATGCGATCAACGTCCCGCGCGGGATCCAGGAACCGAGGATCCCGATCCTGGTCGGCGGCAACGGGCCCAACCGGACGTGGCGGCTGGCGGCCCGGTTCGCCGACGAGCTCAACCTCGACTGGCTGTCGCCGCGGGAGGTCGCCGAGGCGAGACCCGTGATCGCGTCGCGGTGCGAGGAGATCGGCCGCGACCCGGGCTCGCTGCGGCTGTCGGTCAACATCGGCCGCGACGACTCGGCCGTCGGGGGTGCGCCGCGCCGAGAGCTGATCCGCGGGTACGCGGACGCCGGCGTGGACCGGATCATGACCCTGGTCCGCGCCTCCGCCGATGAGGACGGCGCGCTCGAGCGGTTCGCGGAGGACTGCCTGGCCGCAGGTGCCACCCTCGACGCCGGCTGACCGGCGGGCGAGCGGGCAGCGGGGAACGGCACGATGCTCGGGATCTGGCGCCTGCAGCTCCTGCGCGAGGTTGCCCGGCGGGGGACCGTCAAGGCCGCGGCGGCCGCCATGTCCGTGACGCCGTCGGCGGTCTCCCAGCAGCTCAAGCTGCTCGAGCAGGAAGCCGGCGTCACTCTGATCGAGCACGCGGGGCGCCGGATCCGGCTCACCGACGCCGGCCTGATGCTCGTCAGGCACGCGGACACGATCACGGCGGCGATCACCGAGGCGGAGAGCGCCCTGGCCGCGTCGCGCGACGAGGTCAGCGGCACGCTCCGGGTCGCCGCGTTCCCGACGGCGGCGCGCGCCATCCTGCCCTCGATCATCGCGACCTTGGGCGGCCGCCACCCGGGGCTGCGGGTGACCCTGCGTGACCTCGAGACCGACGAGAGCCTGACCGCGCTCCGGATGGACGAGGTCGATCTCGCGGTGGTCGACGAGTACGACGAGCCCACCCACGTCAGCGGCGCGGGTCTGGATCTGCTGCCGCTGCTGCGCGACCCGGTCTTCCTGGCGCTGCCCGCGGACCGCTGGGCGGGCGACGGGCCGATCCCGCTGGCCGAGCTCCGGGACGACGCCTGGATCATGGACACGGAGGCGAGCGCGATCCACCAGGTTGTCGTGCGGGCGTGCCGCCGGGCCGCGTTCGAGCCGCACGTGCGGTCGATCTGCCGCGACTACAGCGTGATCATCGCGCTGGTCGAGGCCGGCCTGGGGGTCGCGGTGCTGCCCGGGCTCGCGCTGCGGGACCGCCCCATCCGGGCCCGGATCGCCGCCGCGGATCCGCCGCTCGAGCGCACCGTCCTGGCCGCCGTAAAGCCCGAGCGACGGCGGCACCCGGCCGTCGCGGCGCTCCTCGCCGAGCTCAAGGCATTCGGACGAACGGCGACCGGGTGAGCACGCGGCGTCGGGGCGACCAACGATGTAGCGGCGCTACACGGTCTGGTTAGCAAGATGCGCTTGACGTTATCTGTCTGACCCCCGATGGTCGGCACAGGCGGAGGCTCGCGCGGCCCGGCCCATGTTCGGGCGAGGAGCGCACAGTCGCACGGGAGGACCGGCATGAAGCTCGCGGCGCGGATGGAGACGATCGGCACGGAGACGGCGTTCGAGGCCGCGGCCAGGGCGCGCGCGCTCGAGGCGACGGGTCGGAGCGTGATCCACCTCGAGATCGGCGAGCCCGACTTCGACACCCCGGCCAACGTCCGCGAGGCCGCCAAGGCGGCGATCGACGACGGCCGGACGCACTATCCGCCGTTCCCCGGCATCCCCGAGCTGCGGTCCGCGATCGCGGCCGATGCGACCGCGCGCAAGGGCTTCGCCGTCGACCCGGCCAACGTGTTCGTGACCGTCGGCGGCAAGGGCGTCATGTACTACGCGATCCTGGCCCTGGTCGATCCCGGCGACGAGGTCATCGTCCCGGACCCCGGCTACCCGATCTACGAGTCGGTGACCCGGTTCGTGGGCGGGATCCCGGTCGCGATCCCGATCCGCCAGGAGAACGCGTTCCGCCTCGACCCGGACGAGCTCGCCTCGCTGGTCACCCCGCGCACCAAGCTCATCGTGATCAACTCGCCGGCCAACCCGACCGGCGGCGTGCTCACCCGATCGGACCTCGAGCGGATCGCGAAGGTCGCGCTCGACCACGACCTGACGGTCATGACCGACGAGATCTACAGCCGGATCCTGTACGACGGTGAGGAGCACGCCTCGATCGCTGCGCTGCCGGGAATGGCCGAGCGCACGATCGTGCTCGACGGGTTCTCCAAGACGTATGCGATGACCGGCTGGCGGCTGGGCTACGGGATCGTGCCCGAGTGGCTCAACCGCGGGTTCGGGCGGCTGATCATCAACTCGGTGTCGGGCGCCACGACGTTCGCGCAGGTCGGGGCGGTCGAGGCGCTGACCGGCCCGCAGGACGAGATCGACGCGATGGTCGAGGAGTTCCGGGCGCGGCGGGACCTCGTGGTCGACGGGCTCAACGAGATCCCGGGCTTCCGCTGCCTGCGGCCGTTGGGCGCGTTCTACGTGTTCCCCGAGATCTCCGGCACCGGCCTGACCGGCGCGGACCTGGCCGACCGGCTGCTCAACGAGGCCGGCGTGTCCGTCCTCGCCGGGACGGCGTTCGGCAATGTTGGCACCAACCACATCCGGCTCTCGTACGCCAACTCGCGCGAGAACATCAGCGAGGCGCTGCGCCGGATCCGGACGGTCGTCGAGCCGCTGGTGGCGGCCGGGGCGGGCACCCGATGAACGGCGGCGACGCGCCGGCGGTAACGGTCGAGGCGGCGACACTGCCCGACGAGGCGCGCTACGAGCTCGTCAAGGACCTCGTCGACGAGTGCATCGACCTCGCGCTCAACTACCGCCAGAGCGGTCACCCGGGCGGCTCGCGGTCGAAGGCGCACATGGTCCTGTCGCTGATGCTCTCGGGGGCGATGCGCTGGGACATCCGCCGGCCATGGCTGCGGTTCGCCGACCGGTTCGTGCTGTCGGCGGGGCACGCCGTGCCGCTGGTGTACGCGAGCCTCGCCGTGCTCAACGAGGCCCTCCGGGCGCGCGAGGAGCTCGACGGCGACGGCCGGTTCGCGTTCCCCGACGACGGGCGCTGGGCGCTGACGTGGGAATGGCTGCTCCAGCTGCGCCGTCGCGGCGGGCTGCCGGGCCACGCGGAGATGGCCGGCCGGACGATGTTCCTCAAGTCCAACACGGGACCCTCCGGCCACGGGATGCCGCCGGCGGCCGGCCAGGCGCTGGCGCTCAAGATGGCGGGCGCGGGCGAGGTCAAGGTGTTCGTGGTCGAAGGCGAGGGCGGGCTCACGCCCGGTGCCACCCACGAGACGAAGAACTCGGCCTGGGGCCTGGGCCTCGACAACCTCGTGTTCCTGGTCGACTGGAACGACTTCGGGATCGACGGGCGACCGGCGTCATCGGTCACCCCGGGCACGCCAGAGGACTGGTTCGCGCCCTATGGCTGGCGGGTGACGGGGACGAACGACGGCATGTCGTGGGGCCCGGTGGCGGCGGCGGTCATGGACGCCGCGCGCGGCGAGAACCCCGGCCGCGTTCCGTCCGTCGCCTGGTTCCGGACCCGCAAGGGCCGCGGCTACGGCAAGACCGATGCCCCCAGCCACGGCACCGCGTGGCCGATGAACGCACCCGAGTTCTGGGCCGTCCGCAAGGCGTTCATGGAGCGCTATGGCGTCGAATACGAGGGCGTCGACCACCCCGCCCCCACGGATCCCGATGCCGTCGCCGCCCAGGCGGAGGCAAACCTGCGGGTCGTGATGCAGGTGCTCCGGCGCGACCCGGACCTCGTCCGCTGGCTCTCGGACCGGCTGGTCGAGATCGCCGGCACGGTGCCCGAGGAGATTTCGGGGTTCCGGCTGGGACCGACGTCGGCCTCCGTGTTCGAGGACCGGCGCCTGTTCGATACCGCCCAGTACCCCGCCGAGATCTGGCGCGCGCCGGGCGAGAAGGTGCCCAACCGGGCCGGGCTCGCCGCATGGGGGTCGTACGTCAACGCCCTGGCGCTGCGCGATCACGGCCGGCCGCTGTTCGTCGCCGCGTCCGCGGACCTCGCCGAGTCGACCAACCTCGCGGGCTTCGCCAAGCCGTTCGGCGACCTGCCGGGAACGGGCTGGTACGAGCGCGACACCAATCCGACAGGCGCGCTCCTGCCGACCGAGATCACCGAGTTCACCAACGCCGGCATGCTCACCGGGCTCGCCTCCGTCAACCTGGCGGCGGATCCGTTCCGCGCGTTCGACGGGTACTGGGGTGCCTGCTCCACGTACGGCTCGTTCAGCTACCTCAAGTACGGCCCGCTGCGGCTGTTCAGCCAGCTCGCCCAGGACAGCGACCTGCGGCTGGGCCGCGTGCTTTACGTGGCCGGGCACTCCGGGCCCGAGACGGCGGAGGACTCGCGAACGCACTTCGGGGTGTTCTCGCCGGGCGTGATGCAGCTGTTCCCGACGGGGCACGTCATCGACATGCACCCGTGGGAGTACAACGAGGTTCCGGCGATGCTTGCGGCCGCGTTCTCGACCGACGTCCCGATCGTCGTGCTGCATCTCACGCGGCCGCCGATCCCCGTGCCGGATCGTGTGGCGCTCGGCATGCCGTCGCATCTCGAGGCCGCGCGTGGCGCGTACGTCCTGCGGCCGTATCGCGACGACCAGCCCCGTGGCGGCACGGTGTTCGTTCGGGGCACGCTGCCCACGCACAACCTGGTGACCGTCCTCGGTGAGCTCGACCGGCGCGGCCTCAACGTCAAGATCGTCGCGGCGTTGAGCGAGGAGCTGTTCCGGCGCCAGGACCCGGAGTACCGGGAGGCCGTGGCCTCGGCGGCGGATCGCCTGGACGCCATGGTCATCACCAATGGCGCGGTCCGCCTGATGCGCGACTGGGCGGCCGGCGACGAGGTTGAGGCCTACTCGTTGAGCGCGGACTGGGACGACCGCTGGCGGACCGGCGGCTCGCTGGACGAGGTGATCGAGGAGGCGCACCTCGACGCGGGCCACATCCTGGACGCGATCGACCGCTTCGTCCGCGACCGGGACGCCCGGCTGGCTCGGCTCGCCGGGGTGGTTGCAGCCGTACGAGGCTGACACGACGCCGGTCCCCGGCCTTGACCGGAGTTGGTAGCCTCCGGGCAGTCACGTTCCGTGGGGGCCAGGTCCGATGAGCGTCCCGCATCACGCCACCTCCCCGAAGCCGGCCGCGAACGGCGCCGGGATCGCCGCGGCCCAACGTCGCGAGCCCGGGATCGTCCTGCGCTGCGACGCGGCGCCCGCTGCCCGGCACGTCGGCATCGTGTTCGTCCACGGTATCGGGTCGCAGGCGGAGGGGGAGACGCTGCTCGACTGGGGCAGCGCGATCATCCGGGTCCTGTTCGATGCCCGGGTCCGGAACCACTTCTCGGCGGACCCGGTGACCGACGTCGAGCTCGATCCGGGCCCGGCACAGCGCCGGTGGATCGAGCTCCAGGTGCCCGCCAGCAACATCGATGGCCACGACACCCTCGAGCAGCATTGGGTGATGACCGAGGCCTGGTGGGCCCAGCGCGTCCGGCCGCCGTCGTTCGGCCAGATGGCCGAGTGGCTCGGTCCGCGCGGCGTGATCCGGCGGATCCTGACCGCGCTGCTGCCCAGGCGAGGCACCCACGACCCGCGGCTGCGCGGCTGGGCGGAGCACCATCCGCTGCGGCGCAACGACGCCGGCGGGACCGAGGAATCCGTCGATCCCGGGCCGCCCGACGGGATGCGGCAGGCGCCGGGTGCCGGGCCCGGTCGTGCGGTCGCCGGGCTTGGCGCCGGCCTGTTCCTCCAGGCCGTGTCCGCGCTGCTGCTGGTGGTGTACGGGCTGCTGCGCTCGATCGAGAAGCTCGTCCCGGTCGGGCCGCTCAAGGACGGGGCGCTCACGCGGCCGCTGGACCGGTTCGTCCTCGAGTGGTTCGGCGACGTCTACGTGCTGCTGTCAGACAGCGCGCAGGCCGCGAGCATCCGGGGGCAGCTGGTGGACGCGATCGAGGACCTGAAGGCTTCCGGCTGCGATGAGATCGCCATCGTCGCCCACTCGGGCGGCGCGATCGTGTCGTACATGACCCTTGTGGACCGCTCGTCCGCCGGACTGGATGTCGACCGGCTGATCACGCTCGGCGAGGGGCTGAACCTCGCCTGGCGCCTGACCGATTCGGACGGCACGACACCGCTCGACGAGCTCGACGTCCCCCCGGAGCGCCTGTACGGATCGCTGCTCGCCACGCACCCCGGCCTCCGCTGGGACGACTTCTGGGCATCGCAGGACCCCGCCCCGGTGGGCGTGCTCGAGCCCCCGGCCGGCGACGACCCGACGGCCGACGCGACGCTGCTGGCGCGGATCCAGAGCCACGCCATCTGGAACCGGCTGTCGTTCCGCGAGGATCACGGCGGGTACTGGGACAATGACGAGGAGTTCCTGATCCCCCTGTTGCGCCTGCTCGCGGGTGGTCCCGATGCCGCGACCGTGTTCGGGGGCGAGGCCGCGGACCAGGGCCGGTCGAACCGGCGTCGTCGACGGCTGTCGCTGCTGTCCTACTGGCGCCAGCTGACGGCGGCAGGCTCGCTGGCGGCCGTCGCGATGTCCGTCGCGCTGGAGAGGCCGTCGCTGTCCGCGGCGACCGATCTCGTATCGATGGTGTTCAACGCCGTTCCGGGCAGCGACCTGGTCACCGGCCCGCTGGGCTCGATCCGGGCCATGGACCTCGCGGCGTCGCCGGCCGGTCGCTTCCTTGCCGAGACGGGCGTCTGGGTCATTGCGGCTGCGGTCGGCCTGGCGGCGGCCTACACGCTGGTGACGCCGCCCGAGCGCGCGGTGCCGTGGGCGCGCGGGCGCGTCGGTCGATGGATCGGCCTGGCGCTGCGGCTGGCGCCCTGGATCGGCGGAATCCCGACGTTGATCGCGATCATCGTCGCCGGGATCCGGTTCCTCATCGGCTCGACGCCCGATGCCCGCGATACCGCCGGGATCGTCATCGTCGCGGGCGCCGTCGGCCTTGTCCTCGTCCTCGGCGCCCGGGTGCTGCTCGGCAACGGAGGAGCCGACCGGACCGCCGTGCGGGACCTTGCCGAGACCCTGCTGATGATGCTCGCGATGGTCGTCGCTGCTGTCCTGCTGGTCGCGCCCGTGTTCGCGATCATGGTGTTCCCGGGACTGGGCGCTGCGGTCGCTGGGACGGTGGCCGTCGTCGCTGCGTTCCAGCTGCTGGGCCAGCTGGGCACGTGGCGGTGGTCCGCCTGGGATGCTCGCGAGCGAGCCCTGGTCCGCCTCGGCCGCGACTACGTGGCGTTCGGACGCGTGACTGCCCAGATGGCGCTCCTCGGGATCGCCTTCTCGGGCCTGTTCATCGCCACCGTGTTCAGCGTTGCGCAGGCCCTGGTGATCGCCGTGGCGGCGGTCGTGCTGCTGGTGCTCGTCGCGGTCGCGGTCGACGTGCTCGACGCTTCCCATCCGCGCCTTCCGGTCGTGCGTCCCGGGCGGCAGACCGCGCCGCCGGACCAGTCCTGATCGATCAGCGCGACTGCGTCTCCCGGGCAGGTGCCGGGGTCTTCGTGCCCCGGGTGCTCGCCGCCCCCACCTCCGCGCCGGCCCGCCGGCGCTCCTCCCGGGCGTCCTCGCGCCCGCGCTGCAGGTCGTCCGGGTGGGCGATCGCCTCGAGCACGGCGTTGACCTCGGCGCCCACCAGCAGGATGAGCGCCGTGATGTACAGCCACACCAGCAGCACCACCGCCCCGGCGAGCGTGCCGTACGTCGCCCCGTAGCTGGCGATCGAGCCAAGGTAGAAGGCGAAGCCCCAGGTGGCGACGAGCCAGCCGACCGTGAACACGATCGCGCCGGCCGCCACCCGGTGCCACGGCAGCGCAAGGTTGGGCACGACGCGGTACAGGATCATCGCCGCGAAGAACAGCAGCAGGAACGCAACGGGCCACGCAGCCAAGGCCAGGATCGGGTCCACCGCAGGCCCGAGGCCAAGCGTCGAGGCGATCTGGTGCCCGAAGCGCTGGATCGCCACGAACAGGATGAACGCGACCACGACCGCGAACGCCGCCGGCAGCGTGACTCCGATCGACACCAGGTACCGGCGCCAGATCGAGCGGCTCTCCTCGATGTCGTACGCCCGGTTCGCGGCCTTCATGACCGCGCTGGTGCCGCCCGAAGCGAAGAACAGCGCCGCCACGGCACCGAACGTGAGCAGCCCGAACGACTGCCGGCCCATGAGGCTGTCGAGCTGGTCACCCAGCAGGCTCGAGAGCGCTGGCGGCATCGACGAGCCGATGGTGGACTTCATCTGGGTCGCCGGGTTGGGGATGCCGAGCAGCCCGGCGATGAACGTGGACAGTGCGATCAGGAAGATCGCGAACGGAAAGATCGCCATGAAGAACCGGTAGGACAGTGCCGCCGAGAGCTCGAGCACGTCGTCATCCATGACCTGGCGGACGACGGCGATCGAGACATCGAGCACGCGGCGTGCGGGACCGGCCCCCCGTGCCCGCTCGATCGGCTGCTGGAGGTCGGCGCGACTGAGATCCATGGTCAAGATCCTGGCCGGTCGCGGGCTGAGAACGGGGCAACCGGGACGCCAATGACGTTACGGGGACCTCGCGACTTCGCGGTCCCGCGACGGCCCGGCGGCCGGCGAGCGGGAGCCGGCGAGCGGGACGGCCTGCACTGGACCTGGGCGGTCCCGCGGCGAGCTCCCACTTCGGCGGCCCGCGCGCCTGGCCGCGCCCTGCCACGCGGTTGAAACGCTCTCGCAGACAGGCGCTGATCTGCCGCGATGGCCGATGCATAGCATGGGCACGAGGTGCCGTCGTCGCCACGTCCCGCGATCGCGCGGCGCCCGGCGACGTGACGGCTCGAGGAAGCGGCGGGTCGCCCCGGGACAGGACCCACGACCACGGAGGATGCGTGCCATGACCGTCCACGATCAGACCGACGCCCACATGCCGCCGATGGTCTCGAGCGACGAGGCCGACCAGCGGCAGCTCTCGCTCGCCCGGGAGCAGGGCGAGGCCTTCGGCAAGGCGGTCGACACGATGACCGGCAAGGTCGCCGTCGATGGCGGCTCGACAACCGCAGGTGAGTACATCGTCGGCTGGGCCGTCGAGCATGCCGAGGGCATGTACGAGCCCGCGGACGGCGGGCGCCTCGAGTGGCGCGAGCCCGAGGACACGAACTGCCACGTCGAGATCGTGGTCCGGGATGCCTCCGACGGCCGGTTCGTCCCTGGACTCCACGTCACCGCGACCGTGATCGGCACCGACGGCCGGGAGGTCGGCACCCACGAGCAGCCATTCCTGTGGCATCCCTGGCTCTACCACTACGGCCGCAACTGGAAGGTTCCCGGGGACGGGACGTACGGGATCCGCGTCGACATCGATCCGCCGCGGTTCGGGCGCCACGATCCCGAGAACGGCAAGCGGTTCCAGGAGAAGGTCTCGGTCACGTTCGACGACGTCCACATCGAGACCGGCCAGAAGTAGGAGCATCGAGATAGGCGCATCCTCCCGCCAGGAACGACTGGTAGACTCTCGCGAACGCCGTCGCAGGCCTGCGAGCCTGTTGCATCGATACCTTTGCCGATGCCTCGGGCGGGAGTAACTCAGTTGGCAGAGCGGCAGCCTACAAGTCTCCCGTTCCCGAGCGCTGTGCTCTGATCTGAGGTTTCACGCACAGACCGGTCATGTGCGCGCGAGTTTGGCGCTCTGGCTCACAGCGTGATAATCGGCCTCCAGCGCATAACGGAAATTCGCGCCGGTGGCCGCGTCCTTCCCCATCTCACGGAGCGGGTCCCTGGCATCCCGCCCGTGAACCCGGCGGTTCAGATCCTCCCGCCGCGACCAGTCCCATGTCTGGATGCGCCGTCAACCTCGGAACGCCTCCCTCGGCTCCCAACCCATGTGAGGGAACTGTCACGCCGAGGGCCGGGACAGGTGGCTGGCCGCGGCGAGGCGGCTCGCGTGAGAGCATGGCGCGGAGCCGCGTTCGGGATCGCCACGGATCGTGAGCTCGCGGTGGTGGCCGCTGTCATCCCCGCAGGCTCGGAGAAGGCTGCTGCCCACCGCCTCGGCCCGTCGCACTCGACCGTGAAGCACCACCTGGCGAATGCGCGGTCGAAGGTGGGGGCCACGACGACGGCGCAGCTCGTGTGGATCCTAGCTCCGCGGCTGCCCGAGCCCGAGGGCGGAGCGCGGGCGGAGTTGAGCATGTTCGGAGAAGCAGAAACCGGCCCGAATGGCTATGGTCGCAGTCACTCAATAGAGACGGCTGGCATGATCACGCCGCTCCCGCGACCCGTCGAGTGAAGGACGAACACACATGGCCAACGCGAAGGCATCCGCGAAGCAGGGCAGCTCCGCGAAGAACTCCGGCAACGTCCTGAGCGACGAAGAGCGCGCCGCGATGCAGGAGACAGTCCGGGAGCGAAGGAGGGCGGCGAAACTGAGCCCGGAGGAGGCGCGCGCCGCGGGCGAGGCGGACGTGCAGGCCAAGATTGCCGAGATGCCCGACGATGACCGGGCGATCGCGGCGCGGCTCCACGAGCTCGTCCTGGCCAGCGGACCGGGACTCGTCCCCCGGACCTGGTACGGGATGCCGGCTTACGCCAGGGACGGCAAGGTGATCTGCTTCTTCCAGGCGAAGTCGAAGTTCAAGGTGCGCTACTCAACTTTTGGCTTCCAGCCCGACGCGTCGATCGACGAGGGGGAGATGTGGCCGGTCGCCTTCGCCGTCACGAGCCTGACGACGGCGGGCGAGAAGCGGATCGCGGAGCTGGTCAAGAAGGCCGCGGGCTGAGTGAAGCATGACGAGTCGAACAAACCAGTTGGACGAGCTCATCGCCTCGAACCCTGGCTGGAAGGGCGAGATGGTGGCTCGGCTTCGTGCGGCGATCCATGCCGCAGAACCCGAGATCGTCGAGACGTGGAAGTGGGTCTCGGCGAAGCTCCCGGGAACCCCCTGCTTCGAACACGACGGCATCGTGTGCCACGTCAATGTCCTCAAGGAACGGGTCCGCCTCACGATGAGCGACGGCGCCGAGCTGCCCGACCCTCAGCACCTCTTCAACGCGTACCCCGACAGCAGCCGGCGGCGCGGCATCGACTGGTATGAGGGTGACGTGTTCGATACGGCGGCGGTCGAGGCCATCGTTCGCGCCGGCGTGGCGAAGCGCCAGGCGTAGCTGACGCCGCCTCGGGGAACGAGGGGCCTCGCTGCCCGAGCCCGACGAGATCGCCCAAACGGCCGAATAGGCACCGCCGGCGGCCCCCTGCACCCTTGAGGGCAAGACGGCGCGCTGGCCCGACCCACCACGGCTCCCAGGTCCCCCGACAAGGTCGGAGAGGGCGGCCGCGCACTGGCTCGGCCCGTCGCACTCGACGGTGAAGCACCACTTGGCGAACGCTCGATGCAAGGTGGACGCGGCGACGACGCGAAGCTTCGTGTGGATCCTGGCTCCGCGGCTGCCTGAACCCGACAGTGTGGCCCGGCCAGACGCGTACCGGTCGGCCGAAAATCGCCGGTGCGGCGACCCGACGACGGTACACAATTGGCGGACCGTCACATGCGACGGCACGAGGCGAGGGTCGAGACATGAGCGTGTCCACGATGGCCCGGCTTGCCGAGGGCGATTTTGCCGAGCCCGACTCCACTCTCCAGAGTGCGCTGCGACTGCTCGCGGCGTACATCCCGTCCGAGGCGTTGGCGGTGTACATCGCCGTGCTCGGCTTGCTGAACCCGTCTCCTGCGGCCACCGGCCAAGACGTCATGATCGTGCGCCTGATCTGCCTGCTGATCGGCCTGGTCGTCGCGGTCAGCCTGCCGTTCGTGACCTTCAAGGGCGGCAGCCTGACCCGGCGCGAGCAGCGCAAGCGACAGGCGATCGTGGCGGTCATGGCGGCCGTCGCGTTTGTCGTCTATGCCGCAACTATGCCGTCGTTCTTCCTCAACGCCACGATCCTGACGATCGGCTGGAGCCAGTGGGCGGCCGTCGTGGCCATCCTCGTGGCGCTGTTCCTGCCGCAGGTCGCGCGACGACTCGGCGTGCGCAAGTAGCGCGAGGACCATGTCGGGCCATGGCCCCGAGGAGGCGCCGACCCCGTCGCTCGCCAGCGAGGAGGGTCAGGCTATTTCGGAGGGTCCGACGTCGGACGACATGGCCCGATCGGCCAACAAGAAACTACGGGCCGCTGCCCGCACCCTAAGGGCATGAGGGCGCGTTGGTCCGATCCAGGTCGACTCCCGGTTCCCCCCGCCGGGTACGTCCGCGTCGTCAACACCTACTCCGCAGGCGAGCGCGGCCTTCAGCCACTCGCACGACCGGCGGGGGGGCGGTGTCGCGATCTTGCTGTCGGCCGTGCCCAACCAGTTCAGTACACGACCGGTTCCTGCCCGCCGGAGCCAGCTACCAGTTGGTAGCATGTTTTCGACCCATGATCCAAGCACGGATCGGCCGTTCTAGCGCCCTGACAAGCTAGCCGAAGAGGGTTGGGTTCGAACCGGTTCCGACGCTCTGGACGAGGAGCGCGGCCGGCATGGTGATCGCGCCGCTCTCAACCCGCGGATTCGACGCTCTTGGTCGTCGCTTGACGCATGTGATGCATTACCCTATGGTAACGCCTTACCAACTGGTCATGCGTTCTAGGAGCACCGTCATGCCGCAGGTCACGCGCACGATTCATATCCCGCGGACGCCGAGCATCGTCTGGAAGCAGTTCGCGTCGGAACGCGCGTTGCGCCGGTGGCTGGCGCCGACGATCAGCATCGACCTCCAGGAAGGCGGCGACTATCGCATCCCCAGTGCCGATGGCCCGACCTCGATCAGCGGTGTCGTGCTGGAGCTCGTCCCCGAAGGTCGCCTCGTGCTGTCGTGGCTGGAAGAAGGTTCGGAGTGGCGTCACCCCGGTCGGTTGGTGATCGCCCTTCGCGCCGAGGGTGACGGGACCGAGGTCACGCTGACGCACGATGGCTTCGCCGGCATTGGAACCTCGGGCTGGAAGGCAACCCGGGAAGCGTACGAGCGTGGCGTTGATCGCCATAAGCTGCTCCAGCGGCTTGCGGACGTGGTACTTGAGCGTGGCTGACGAATCAGATCCCTTCCGAGCGCTCGCGGACCCGACGCGTCGCCGCATCCTCGACCTCCTCCTGGAGCGAGGCAGCCTCACCGTCGGCGAGCTCGCCACCGAATTCCCCGACCTCGTGCCTTCAGGCATCTCCAAGCACCTCATGAACCTCCGTGCCGCCGGACTGGTCGTCGCCCGGAAGGAGGGCCGGCACCAGCGCTACCGGATCGACCAGGATGGGCTCACGGCAGCGTTCGGCCCCTGGGTCGCCCGGTACGAGGCCCTGTGGACCAGCGCCCTGCAGCGACTCCGAGATCTAGCCACGGAGCGCCCGGAGCCCCGGGCTCGGTGATGAACACCCGCGCCCCTTGTCCTTGCTAGGTCTGCCCGAGAGCGTTTGGCAACCAGCGCGAAGCGCACCATCAGCCGGTTGCAGCGAGCCACCGTTCGGCCCCGACAACCGCGCAATTGAGCCGTCTTGACCGGACGCCAGGGTCGGTGATTGAGGTCTGACTCCGCTTGCCGCGACCATTTGTTCTATTTCAGCCAAACCCGGCTCCACTGGATTCGCTCAGGTTGAGGACATCGTCAGCTACGCCTGGCGCTTCGCCACGCCGGCCCGGACGATGGCCTCGACCGCTGCCGCGTCAAACACATCGCCCTCATACCAGTCAATTCCGCGCCGCCGGCTGCTGTCGCGGTTACGCGTTGAAGAGGTGGTGCGGGTCGGGCAGCAGCAGCTGCTCCGCCGCGGACCAGCTGCTGCACGGCGAGCCACACCCCGGGAACGTGCTCAACACCAAGCGCGGCCCACTGTTCATTGACCTCGAGACTGCTTGTCGCGGTCCGGTCGAATTCGACCTCGCCCATGTCCCGACGGAGGTCAGCACAACGGCGCAATTGAGCTTCCCTGAACGGACGCTATGTCCGTTGGTGGCGGTTAAGAGGCGTACCAGGCGGTAGGGGCTGCTGTGCGCCTCTGCCGCCTCACTCGACCGGCTCGAGACCGTGCTTGCGCATGTTGGCCGCCTCCTCGTCCGCAGTGGGCGGTTCCTCCCGTGCCCAGAGCGACGCGAGGTCTTCGAAGTAGCCGTCGAGGGCAGGAGCATGAATGATGAGCGTGCGGGCGGGCGCATCCGACTCGTTGACGAAGGTGTGACTGGCCCCCTCGGAGACGATGACACAGCCGTTGGCCTCGACGGTCGCTCGCTCGCCGTCGAGGATGAAGGTCAGGGTCCCCTCCAGGATCAGGAACATCTCCAATGCGCCGGGGTGACGGTGTGGAGCAGGGGGACGTCCGTGCGGGGGCAGCGTGCGATCCATGAGCGAGAAACGACCGCCCGTCGTGGCTCCAACCGCCTTGAACAGCATCTGGCTGCCGCGGGCCGTGAGCTGCATTCCCCCGCCGGGCGGCACAATCGTGGTCATGCGAGGGTCACCCACTTCATCGACGCGCACCCCTATGCCTGGCGTGCTGGGTCTACATTAACAATCGATGACTGCATCGAGTCCACGGCCGTATTTCGCGCGCGCTTTGGGCCGCCTTCGGACAAGACTCGCCGCTGGAGCGGTACACGGTCGCCGGCGTGTTGCGATAAACCAGCGACCCAGTGATCGCAGGTTACCCGTCGGCACGACCGACGTGGAGCGCCAGGTGCCCTTGATCTCGCTCATCGGGTGATCAGCCGGCGCGCCGGACCCACCGTTCACCCCCAACGGCGCAATTGAACCTTCTTGAACGGACGCTAAGGTCGGTGATGACGAGTCGACACCGTTGGCGCCGACCCGTCGCGCATGGAGATTGAGCGGCGTCGGCCTGGCCGAGCGAGGCAGCCGGAAGGTGCTGTCATCCCGCGAGCGAAAAATCGTCAACGGAAACGCGGTTCTAACCTTTGTCACGGCGTCCCACAGGATTAGACTCGCGGGAACGGCGGAGCAGGGGGATCCGAGCCTGAAGGAAAGCCGCGCGATCATCGTGAGAACGGAGCACAGCACCATGGCGACGGCCAGCGTGCGGTACATCGTGAACGACGTCGATGTGGCGATCGAGTTCTACACGCGGCTGCTGGGCTTCGCCGAGGTGATGCACCCGGCACCGACGTTCGCCATGCTGTCGCGGGGCGGCCTGCGGCTGGTGCTCAGCGCGCCTGGCGGTGGACCGGGCGGCGGCCAGGCGATGCCCGACGGAACGCTGCCCCAGCCCGGCGGCTGGAATCGGTTCCAGTTGCAGATCGTCAATCTCGAGTCTACGGTGGCCGAGCTCCGCGCCAGCGGTGCTCGCTTCCGCAACGAAGTCGTGATCGGCGTGGGCGGCAAGCAGATCCTCGTTGAGGATCCGTCCGGCAACCTGGTGGAGCTCTTTGAGCCGACACTGCTGGAAGCCGCACTCGAGGAGCGCGGGCGCGCCACCTGAGCCTGCCGGTGCTCGCACTGGATGCGGAGCGAAGCCGACATCCCGCGACCCGTGACACCGGCAAACACGCGGACAACGACGTACAAGACGGCGCGCCCGCAGGAGGGTGTCAACGTGCGGCGCGCGCCGGTCCGGTGGCGTTGCCCGGCGGGCGCCTGGGGTTCGATTTTGCCGTGGCCAGAGATCTGACAATGACGAAGCCATTGCCCATCGGGGTGGGACCGGCAGTACGACATGCTGCCGATCAGCGGCTTGGCCACGGGGAGCACCCCTGCCCCGATGGCTGGCGGATCCGGCACCGCACCGTCCTTGGCTGTGCAGCGAGCGGTGGCTTGATCGGCATCGAGGCGGCGCCGCACACCACCCTGACGGAGCGCCATGAACGCCACAGCATCGAGTCGGTAATGGAGCATTTCGAGTACTGCGCCGACCCGTAGGCCTCGACCACGTGGCGTTCGGAGGCGATACGCACTTTGGAGATCATGTCGGCTGGCACCACGCGTTCGCCCGCGAGCTTTCAATCGACGCCAATCGCCGCCGATCCGCCGAAGGGTCGAGGAGGCCCGGGCTACCGGACGGTCGCTCACGCTTCTACGAGCGCGGACCTCAGTCGATCGACCAACTCGGCGACCTGCCCTCGCTCGGCGCGAGGTGCCGCCTCATCACTCGCATCCCACGGCACGTCGGCCGACGTTCCCCGGTGGCGTGCAAACAGGTGCTCGTGGAAGTGGGCCACGCCTCGGCCGATGACGGCTGCGAACACGAACTCCGGATCGAGCGCCTCCCGCAATGCCGCGGCGAGCTGGGAGCGGAGGCGACCCACGGCCGCAGCCTCCTCGGCGGTCAGGTCGGCGAGATACGGCGCGTGTCGGTCGCTCTCGACATAGAGATACCCGAGCGGAGCGAGGCCATCCTCACCTGGCGGGGCGTGATAGACCCAGAAGCCTTCCAACCGGCCTCGAGCGGGCCTTCGAACGGGCCGTCGGTCGCATGCTTGCGCAGATCTCGCAGGTCTCACGAGTCAGTGGCGGTACCTCGGCCATGCGGCAGTCTCGCATCTGAACATCGACCGCGCAATGCGTGCCGGGAGGGACACGGACCGCACCGACGGGCGACGAACGCGCGATGGCCAACCTCGTTGATAACGGCGCGGCCGGCCGCTCCGCCTAAGGCTAAGGGCCTGTAGCCGAATTCATCGGTGCAGCATCGCTTCGTGACGCCGGCCGACACCGTCCGATGCGAGGTGTCAGGGGTCCACCTCGATCCCGATCGCCTTCCAGCTTTCGACGAGGCCATGTGGGTCGGGCGGCACAGCGAGGATCTGTCGGATCAGCAGCACGTACCGGCCGACGACCAGCAGACGGAGATCCATGACCACGACGGCGCCGTTGACGCTGATCGGGGTGACGAACCCGCCGGCGTGCCAGGGCTCGCCTTGACCAGCCACCTGAATATCGACCTGGCTGTAGAGCGCCGGGCTCAGGTCGTCGATGAGGAGCACGTTCACTGTCCCCCCGGTCTGCATGAGATGCGCCGGGCCGAGCTGCGGCCACAGCTCATCAGGGCTCGGGATCAGCGGCGATGCTGGCGTCCCATTCACGAGGTCCAGGATGCGGTGCGCCGGGACCCCCTGACACGCGAGGCCAGCGTCCGTGGTGCACACCACCGGGGCGAGCCCCGAGCTGGTCACGCGGGTCGTGTAGTACGCCTGCAACAGGTCGGGCGCGACAGTAGCTCCGGTGACCCATGCTCCCGAAGTGGTGGTGGATGGGGACGCACCGGCCACCGGCGGGGTCGTCGCCCGTGGGGCAGACGAGCTCGCGCGTCCGAGGCCCAGACCGATGGCCAGGCCTAGCGTCAGACCGAGCAACAGCACGGGCAGCAACGGCGGACGGAGGCCGGTCGGGCGCAAGGGTGCTGTCGAGCCGTTGGTCACCAGCTCATCATGCGCCCCGCGATGTCGAGGTCAGGCCGACACGCGCCAAGCGAGGTAGGCGACCGAGGCGACCTCGAGCCAGGCCCGGGCGCTGGCCGTCGTCCCTTCGTAGCAGCGCGAGAGCCGGCGCCAACGACCGGGTTGGGCGAAGGCCGTGCTCGACCGGTACAGCGGTGCGATCGGGACGAAGCCAGAGGACCCGGCTGGCGGCCGCTTGAGGTCAAGCGTGAGCTCCTTGCGAGCGGCGATCGCGGCGAGGCCGCGGTATGCGCGGTCGCCGCCGATCGCCCGCAGGCGCGGCAGTTCGTCGATCCGTTCCCGCAGGAGCTCGCGGGAGCCTGCACGTCGTGCGGCCGGGCCGAGTCAGCGCGCGTCACGGATCTGAACGCGGCCAGTCGTCGAAATCGAGGTACGCAAGGTCCCTATGTGGGGTCGCCCTGTAACAATCAGCGCTTTGTCGATCAGGTCGACCCCGAACGCCGCCTCCCCGAGCGCGAGCGACTCCGCCGCGCCGACGCCGCCAGGCGGGCGTACTTCACGCGGCTGGCCTACCTGTCGGCGCGGAAGCGTCGGGGTGCTGGCCGCTGACGCAAATGTGACCTACGCTGTGGCGGGCAGGAGTCGCCGCAGGAGCTGGTCGACGCGGGCGAAGGTCAGGGCCTGGACCCGATCAGCTTCCGGGCTCCCGAGCGGCACCCTCCGATACAGGGCGACGCTCGCGGGCCCGATAGCGTCGATCGAGCTGAACTCCTCGGCGAGGATCCCCACGGCCTTTCCGTTGACGATCGTTTCGCTCGCGTTCCTGATGCCGGCCGCGACGTCCTCGATGCCGATGTGGGCGAGCACGTAGTCGATGTCGTACGCGTCCTTCGGCTTGTCACGCTGGCCCATCGCGAGCGCCTTCAGGATCACGAGCGCCGAGGGTGTTGCGACTCGGACGGAGACGCAATTCGGGCGCCCGTCCGGCAGCAGACCCGCGATCTCGTGGTCGACGAAGGCAACGCGGACGAGCTCGGCGCCCTCCGTCCGCCGAGCCAGCGGCTCGCCGCCGATCCGCTCATGGCGATGGCCAGCCCCGCCTCGCGGCGTGATCGGGGCGAGGAGGTCCACCTCGACATCGATCAACCGCTCGTCGACGCGCACCGACCGCAGCCATCGGAAGGGCTGGTCAAGCTGGACGTAGCCGCGCTCGCGCAGGAGCTCTGCAATCGTCCGGTAGACCTCGTCGGGGACGCCGATCGGGTCGATCACCAGGTCGACATCGAGCGTGCCGACGTACGGATCGTCCGGCTGATCCCAGGAACAGGGGAGGAGCGCTGCCACCGACAATCGTCATCGCGTCGGCGAACCCTGGCAAGATCGTCCAGAGCTCAAGCAGGACGCGTTGGGCCGCCACGACCGCCGCGGGGTCGTCGCGGGGATCTACCGCGGCCATAGCTCGCCTCGTTCGCGCATGAAGGCGGCCGCCTCGGCGGCGGCGCCGCCGCGCCGGACGAGGTCCACGTACAGCTGCGGGCGACTCGCGAGCGTCACGCCATCGCGTTCGAAGCTGCCGTCGAGGGCCCCGCCGTCCAGCGGGCGGATCAGGATGATGTTCCCGCCCCGCGCGACCGGCGTGAGCTGGAGCGCCTCGTCCCAGGGTGCGGCATCGGTGACGTACAGCTCCACGCGGGCGAACCTGGTGATCGGCGCGAGCCTGTCCGCGGCAGCCTCGGCCGTAATGGCGTACGGCGGCGGATCGTCCATCGCATTGATCGCCTGCAGGATCGCCTCCGGACCGCCGATGGTCGCCACCCGCTCCAGGACGGCGTCCTCGGGCGCGGGTGCCGCCGCCCAGGCTTCCAGCAGGCCGTCGCGATCACGGAGGTGACTCGCCCCCCGGGCGCGATCGAGGTACGCGTCACGCGCCAGCGTCTTGAACGTGCGGCTCACGAAGCCCTGCGTGAGGCCCGTGCCAGCGGCCATGTCGGCGAGCGTCCATGAGCGGTCGGGCTGGATCAGCAGCCGCCGGACGATGCGCAGGGCGGCGCCCGAGAACAGGTCGGCGACATACCGGGTGCCCGGTGCATCGGCTTCGCGGCGCGCCGGCCGGCGGCCCAGCCGCTCGATGAACAGGCTCGCCGAAGGACGATCCGGCAGTCGCCGTCGGGCTCGATCCAGCTGACACCGGCGCCCGCGAGGATCTCGCGAGCGCGCGCGCCGATGACGGGCGCGACGAGGACGCCCGCGCCGCACCGCTGGAGCCAGGGGACGAGCCGGACCACCTCGGCCGGCTCGGCGCGGGCCTTGAACTCCACGCAGGCCGTCGTCCGTTCGCCCGTGGGGGCGGTGAGATCGACGTAGGCGTCGGTTCGGACGCCCGCAGATCCATCGCCCGAACGCACGGCCATCGCCCAACCCGGCGGAAGCATGCGACCGACGGCCCGTTCGAAGGCCCGCTCGAGCGTGGTGCGCCGCGCGATATCAACCATTGACGCCTACTGTACCACAGGGGTATATATCGTCACGATGGTACAGAACGAGCACGGTCGGCCGCTAATCCGATCCCCCGGGCTCCGCTTCCTGTAGGCCTCGCGGGCCCGCTCGTCGGCCGCCGACGCGCCGTAGCGGCTGAGCATCTGGCGGCTCTTCCATCCGGCGAGGCGCATGAGGTCGCCCTCCGTGCCGCCGTCGGCGAGCCACATGTGGGCATAGGTGTGGCGGAACTGGTGGGGGTGGAGACTGGGCAGCCCGGCCACGGCGCCGCGGCGCCGGAGCACCTGGAGGACGCCGCTGTCGGTGAGGACGCCACGCGCGCCGAGCCAGAGCTCCTCGCGGCCGGCCTGCGAGTGCGACGCGCGCGCCCGCAGGTAGCGATCGATGGCCTGGGCGGTCTTGCTTCCGAACGGGCAGGCCCGTGGACGGCGGCCCTTGCCCAGCACGATCGCCACGCCCTCGTCGAGATCGACGTCCGCCAGGCGCAGGCCGGTGATCTCGCCCCGGCGCATGCCGGTATCGAGCAGCATCCGGACCAGGGCGGTGTCCCGCCGGGCCTCGAAGTCCGTGCCGGCGCAGGCGTCGAGGATCGCCTTGATCTGCTCCGGCCGCAGGATCGGCGGCGGCTCCTCGGGCACGATCGGCGGGGTCCTCCGGGCCATCGGCGACTCGCGGACCTCGTCCTCCGAGACCGCCCACTTCCAGAACGCCTGGAGGCAGCGGTAGGCGAGCGAGACGGTCGCGGGTCGCGCCCCGCCGTCCTGGAGGGCGACGAGGAAGGCCTCGATGTGCTCGCGCCGGATCCCCTCGAGCGAGGCGGGCATGCCGCGCTCGGCGAGGAACGCATCGAACCGGGTGGCCGCATCGAGATGGGTCTTGATGGTGGCCGGGCTGCGGTTCGCGGCGCGGAGGCTCAGGCGCCAGCTGTCGATGGCCGCCCGGAGGCCGGGGCGTGGCGCCCGGTCGCCTCCGTTATAGTGGTCCTGGTGCTCGTCGGTCTGACCACGGGTCCTGCTTCTTCGCGGCAATGCCACGCTCATCGGGAACTCGAGACTGGTGAGAGTCATGCGCTGCAGGAGCGCGTGGTCAAGCCGGAATACAGTCAGACGCTGTAGTGGAGCACGAAACCGAGCGGGAGTAGCTCAGTTGGCAGAGCGGCAGCCTTCCAAGCTGCATGTCGCGAGTTCGAACCTCGTCTCCCGCTCCAACAACCCCTCAAGGTCCTGACATGCCTGCCGGACGACGACGCGAGCCAGCAAAGACGCCGCCGCGCGCTGGTGCGACGGGCATGACCCCCGACGCCCTCGACGCGTTCGTGGCCGGCTACTTCGGCGAGTACGACGAAGCGCTGCGCAGGTCGCGCGGAGAGCAGATCCCGCCGCCGGCCGCGGGCTCCGATCGCCCCGTGTGGCGCCTCCACTTGCTGATCAACGAGGGTGGCGAGGCGGAGCTCGAGGCGGCGTGGGCGATCCTGCTCGTCCTCATCGACCGGGCGCCGGACGCCGGTGCGATGGGGTTCGTCGCGGCAGGCCCGCTCGAGGACATCGTTCGCTCGCACAACGACGTGCTCGGCGACCGGATCCTGGCCGAAGCCCGTCGCAGCCCGCAGCTCCGGCAGGCGCTGACCGGGATCTGGGGCTGGGCGTCGCTCCCGGAGCCGTTTGGCAGCCGCCTGAAGTCACTCGCCGGGGTGGGGGACGCACCGGCTGCCGGCGACGGCGCGGGGAGCGACGGCGCGGGGACCCGTCGGACCAACTAGCCTTGGCGCGCGCGCGGCGCCAGACCGGCCACCGCGCAGACCCGGCAGCGGAGGGCAACGGAACCCGTGTCGACGCCCGGCAAGGTCGCGCTGTTCAGCAACGAGTACCCGCCGCACGTCTACGGCGGCGCGGGCGTCCACGTCGAGTACCTGAGCCGGGAGCTCGCGAAGCTGGTCCCGGTCGAGGTCCGGTGCTTCGGCGACCAGGACATCGACGCGCCGAACCTTCGCGTCCGTGGCTATGCCGCGTGGTCCCAGGCGACCCAGGACACCGACGCCCGGTTCAAGGGCGCGCTCGACGCGTTCCAGCGCAACCTGGCGATGGCCCAGGACACCCTCGACGCCGACGTCGTGCACTGCCACACGTGGTATGCGGACATGGCCGGGTTCATCGCGAAGAAGCTGTGGGGGGTGCCGCTCGTCCTGACCACGCACTCGCTGGAGCCGCTCCGCCCGTGGAAGGTCGAGCAGCTGGGTAACGCGTACCACCTGTCGAGCTGGATGGAGCGCACCGCGATGCTCGATGCGGACGCGATCATCGCCGTGTCGCAGGAGACGCGGGCCGACGTCCTCCGCTTCTTCCCGGTCGATCCCGCGCGCATCCACGTGATCCACAACGGCATCGACCTCGAGCAGTACGCGCCGGATCCGGCGACCGACGTCCTCGAGCGCTACGGCCTCGATCCGGGTCGGCCGTACGTCCTGTTCGTCGGCCGGATCACCCGCCAGAAGGGGATCATCCACCTGGTCAACGCGATCCCCGATATCGACCCGGGCCTCCAGGTCGTGCTGTGCGCGGGCGCGCCCGACACCCCCGAGATCGGTGCCGAGATGGAGCACCGGGTCGCCGAGGTCAGCGCGGCCCGGCCGGGCGTGACCTGGATCCGCGAGATGGTGCCGCGTGAGGCCGCCATCCAGCTGTACTCGCACGCCGCAGTGTTCTGCTGTCCGTCGGTGTACGAGCCGTTCGGGATCATCAACCTCGAGGCGATGGCGTGCGAGACGGCCGTCGTCGCGTCCGCGGTCGGCGGGATCCCGGAGGTCGTCGTGCCCGGCGAGACCGGGTTGCTCGTCGATCCGCGGATCCGCGAGGGCACGTTCGACCCGTCGGACCCGCCGCAGTTCTCCCGGGAGCTTGCGGCGGCGATCAACGAGGTCGGCCTCGACGAGGGGCTTCGGACCGCGATGGGCCGCGCCGGCCGCAGGCGCGCCGAGGAGCACTTCAGCTGGGCCGCGATCGCGCGCCGGACGCTCGACCTCTACGGGTCGCTCGTCGGGGGCGAAGATGGTTGACGATGCAAGCAGGGCTGCTACCCTTCGGGACGTGATGACGTTCGCCCTGACGGGCTGTATGGACCAGCATTGCTCCTGTCGCCGGCGAGAGCCGGCGGGAGTCGAGCGCGCGGTCCACGCCTGAGCGACCGCCCTCCTTCTCCTCTCCCGGGCCTCGCGATCCTCGTCGATCGGTGCGTGTTCGTGCGCGCCGCGCCCCCGTTTGACCCAGGAGAACCCGTGTCCATCCTCACCCCCCGCGCCCGCCAGATCGATCCGCGCGGCCAGCGCTTTGGCGCCGGCGTGTCGGCGATCGTGCTCGGCGCGGCGTTCCTCGCCGGGGCTCCCTGGCTGGCCGTGCTGGTCGGCGTCAACCTCGCCCTGTCGTCCGCGTTCGGCACCCGGCTGTTCCTGCCGGGCCGCGCGTGGCCGCTGATCCGCCGCTCGCTCCGCCTCGGCCCGGCCGAGCCCGAGCACGAGTACCCGCCGCGCTTCGCACAGGCGCTGGGCGCCGTGTTCATCGGTCTCGCCGCCGTCGCGTTCGCGGCCGGCGCGACGCCCGCCGGCTGGCTGCTCGCCGGCGCGGTGGCGGTGCTCCAGACGCTGCTCGCGACGACCGGCATCTGCGTCGGGTGCCGGCTGTACTTTCTCCGCTGGTGGGTCCCGTCCGCGTTCGCCCGGCTGTTCCGGAGAGCCGACGCCCTGGTCCCGCTCGAGGTGCCGGCGCTGAACCGGATCCGCTGAACGCGGCCCGGGCGGATGAGCGCGGCCCGGGGACGACGGGCCGGGGACTCTCGGTGGAACCGCCGGGAAGGCGACGCCGGACGGGTACTTGACGGCATCGGGCCCGCTACTCGATGCTATTGCAACTCATTGCAATACCTGCTGGGTCAGGCATCGTCGCGCGACCCGGATGGAGACCCTGCTTGCCTGCGTTCGACCTCGCGCTCATCCACGCCCCGCTTGCCGCCGTGACGGCGGGGGGCGTTGGCGTGCTGGTCACGGGACTCCTGCTGGGTGTCCGCCACGGGTTCGACTGGGACCACATCGCCGCGATCACGGACATCACGTCGACGTCGGCGGCGGCCGATGTCGGCGCCGAGCTCCATGAGGCCGAGCATCGCATCCATCCCCACGATCACGCGCACGGGCACGGGGGCGCCGGAGAGCGTTCGGAGCACGACGCGGCCGGCGGCGACCGGCGTCGCCGTGATGCCCAGCCTCGCGGCCGTCCCGGTCGCCCGCCCGCGGTTCATCGCGGAGCAGCGCCACGCGATCGCCCTGGGCACGCTGTACGCGCTGGGCCATGCGCTGGTGGTGTTCGCGCTCGGGGTGCTGGCGCTCGCGTTCGGAGCGATCCTGCCGGACTGGGTCGACCCGATCATGGGCCGGGTCGTCGGGATCACGCTGCTCGTGCTCGGGATCTGGGTGTTCGTGTCGCTCTACCAGTACCTGCGCAACGGGACCGAGTTCAGGCTCCGGAGCCGCTGGATGCTGGTGTTCGACGGCGTCCGGTTCGCGTGGCGCCGGTTCCAGGCGCGGCTCCACGGGCACGAGCACGTCGCGCCGCTCGAGATGAGCTCGTACGGTCCGCGCACCGCGTTCGGCGTGGGCATGATCCACGGCATCGGCGCCGAGACCGGTTCGCAGGCGCTGCTGATCGCCGCGGTCGGCGGAGCGACCGGTGCCGGCCTCGGGCTCCCGATGCTCCTCGCCTTCGTGGTCGGACTGGTCGCGTCCAACACGATGATCGTCGTCGTGTCGGCGACCGGGTTCGTCGCCGGGCAGGTCCGGCGGCCGTTGTACATCGCGATCGGCGTCCTCGCTGGGACGTTCAGCGTGGCGATCGGCCTGGCCTTCCTGCTGGGTTCGAGCAACCTGCTGCCGGATCTCCAGCAGCTGCTCGGGGCGGCACCCGCATGACCGCCGGCGGGCGTCGCGCCGCTCCGACGGGGACCAGCTGGGACGACGTGCCGGGCCGTCTTCGCGCGCGCGGGCTCCGCTGGACCCCGCAGCGCCGCACGCTGATCCAGGTGCTGGCGACGACGACGGGGCACGTCACCGGCAGCGAGCTTGTCGAGCGCTGCCGCGAGCTCGATCCGACCACGATCCCGTCGACCGTGTACCGGACGCTCGATGTGCTCGAGGACCTGGGCGTCATCCGTCACGCCCACGGCGTCGACGGGCGCGAGGAGTTCCATGTCCGGCCCGCGGTCGAGCACGGGCATCTCCACTGCACGGTGTGCCACGGCGCCTGGGAGATCGGGCCGGCCGAGGCGGCGACGCTGGTCGACGAGCTGGCTCGCGCGCGGGGGTTCACGGTCGACCTGTCGCACCTGTCGGTGGCGGGGGTGTGCGCGACATGCCGCGATGCGGCCCGGTCCGAGGGCTGAGGCGCCGATGGCAGCGTCCGGATACCGGTTCGCCGGCCGCATCCCGGCGGGCGTCGTGCCCGTGATCCCCCGTCCCGGCCAGGAGTCGGTCTGGGACTACCCGCGACCGCCGCGGGTCGAGGCCGTCCCGGAACGGATCCGGGTGATCGTCGGCGAGCTGGTCATCGCCGACTCCAGCCGCGCGATGCGGGTCCTCGAGACCGCGGGCGCTCCCGTGTACTACCTGCCGCCGGGCGAGGTGCGGATGGATCTTCTGCGCCCTTCACGGAGCACCAGCGTGTGCGAGTGGAAGGGCACGGCCGGCTACTGGTCGCTCGAAGTTGACGGCCGGCGGATCCCCGACATCGCATGGTCCTACGAGCAGCCGAGCCCAGCGTTCAGGGCCATCCGTGGCTATCTCGGGTTCTACGCGGCCAAGGTCGACGAGGCGTGGGTCGGGGACGAGCGGGCGACGCCGCAGCCCGGCGGCTTCTACGGCGGCTGGATGACCTCGCGAATCGTGGGACCGGTCAAGGGCGAGCCCGGCAGCCGGGGCTGGTAGCGCCTGCGCGCCGACGCCGGCTGCGCATCGCGGCCGGGGAGAGGGCGCTGGCGACGCGCTGCCGTCAGCCCGCCGCCGCGGCGAGCACTGCGTCCGAGACTGCGGGCCACGCCTCGAGCGCCCAATCGTCGTACTCACGATCGGTAAGGCAGGCCAGCGCGAGATCAGCTTCCGGGTCTACCCACAGGAAGGTGCCGCTGCCTCCGAAGTGGCCAAACGTGGCGGGCGAATTCATGGACCCGGTCCAGTGCGGTTGCTTGCCGTCGCGGAGCTCGAAGCCAAGGCCCCAGTCCAGCGGATCGAACCGGCCCACGCCGGGCAGCACGCCACGGAGCCCAGGGAACGCGACCGACGTGGCCAGCTCCAGGGTCTCGACCGGGAGCAGCCGCGGGCGGAGCAGCTCGGCGGCGAAGGCCACGAGATCGTCGAGCGTCCCGTGGACTCCCTGCGATGGCCGTTCGAGCAGCCGCGCGCCGTCCATCCCCAGCGGGTCGAAGACCCATTCGCGGAGCAACGCGTGGAACGGACGACCCGCGGCCGCGGAAACCACTCCGGCCAGGGTGTCGAACCCCGCGTTCGAGTAGATCCGGGTCCGGGCGGGCGGGGAGATCGGGACCGTCTCGTCGAACGGGAGGCCGGACGCATGGGCCAGCAGGTGGCGGACCGTGGCACCGGGCGGCCCTGCCCTCTCATCGAGGCCGATCAGGGCGCGGCGTTCGGCGATCAGCACGACGTAGGCAGTCAGCATCTTGGTGATCGACGCCCAGCGCATCGACCGGTCGGGCGGACCGTGGCGTGCGACCAGACCATCCGCGTCGACCAGAGCGATCGCCACAGTCGAGGCACCCCAGTCCTCGACGGACTTGAGCACGCCGACATCGAACGGCCGCCCGGAGACGGGGATCATGGTCGCCGGATCTCCTGGTTCAGCACGAGGGCGGGACGTTCCCGGGTGCCGTCATTCGATCGAGGGCACGCCCAGGATGTTGAAGCCGCCGTCGACGTACACGACCTCGCCGGTCACCGCGGATGACAGGTCCGAGGCGAGGTACACGGCGGTCTTGCCCACGTCCTCGATCGTGATGTGCGAGCGCAGCGGCGCGATCTCGTCGAACGGGCCATACAGCTTGCGGAAGCCGGCGATCCCGCCCGCGGACAGGGTCCGGATGGGGCCCGCCGAGATGGCGTTGACGCGGACGCCCTCGGGCCCGAGATCGGCGGCGAGGTAGCGGACGGAGGCTTCCAGCGCCGCCTTGGCCACGCCCATCACGTTGTAGTGGGTGACGACCTTCTCGGCGCCGTAGTAGGACAGGGTCAGGATCGAGCTGCCGGGGCGGAGGTACGGACGGGCCTCGCGCGCGAGCGCGACCAGCGAGTAGGCGGACACGTCCATCGCCAGCGCGAACCCGTCGCGCGACGTGTCCACGAACGACCCGTCGAGGTCCTCGCGCTTGGCGTACGCGATCGCGTGGACCAGGATGTCGACGGTGCCATGGATGGCGGCCCACTTGTCGAGCACCGCCCGGATCTGCTCGTCGGACCCGACGTCGCACGGCTCGACGAACGTGCTCCCGATCGACGCCGCCAGCGGGCGAACCCGTCGCTCGATCAGGCTCTCGACCGACGAGAACCCGACCTCGCTCCCTGCTCGTGGAACGCCTTGGCGATACCCCAGGCGATCGAGTGGTCGTTGGCGACCCCGAACACGAGCGCGTTCCGCCCGTCGAGCAAACCCATGCGTGGCTCCTCTCTCCGTTACCCTGCGCGCATCATGCCCGACTCGCCCGGTGCCGACGACGCCCTGCGTGCAGCGCTGCACGGGGTGCGCGGGCTGCTGCTCGATCTCGACGGCGTGCTGGTCCTGGCGGGGAGCGCCGTGCCCGGCGCCCCGGAGGCGCTGGCCGAGCTCGACCGGCGCGGCTTCCCGTACCTGGTCGTGACCAACACCTCGCTGGTTTCACGCGCATCGCTCGCGGCATGGGGGAGCCGCATCGGGTTCACGACGCCGCCGGACCGGTTCCAGTCGGCACTCTCGGCGTCGGCCGGGCTGGTGCGGCGCGAGTACGGCGACCGGCCCGTGTACGTGATCTGCTCCGATGACGCGCGTGCCGAGTTCGCCGGGCTCACCGTGGTCGACGGCCCGGGCGCCGATGCCGCACCGGACGACGTCGCCGCCGTGATCCTGGGCGACTCGCCGGACCAGCTGACGAAGGCCAACCTCGACCGCGCGTTCCGGCTGGTCCGCGGCGGCGCGGCCCTGATCGGGATGCATCGAAATCCGTGGTGGATCACCCCCGACGGCCCGACGCTCGACGCCGGCGCGTTCCTGGTCGCGCTCGAATGGGCCACGAAACGACGGGCCAGGATCGTGGGCAAGCCCTCGCCGTCGTTCTTCCGGGTGGCGATCGAGCGGCTGGCCTCGGAAGCGGCGGCGCGCGGCGAGCCGCGGCTGCGACGGGCCGACCTGGCCATGGTCGGGGACGACGTGGGCTCGGACATCGGCGGTGGGCGACGCGCGGGCCTGCGAACCGTGTTCGTCCGAACCGGCAAGCACGGCGACCCGGAGCTCGACGCGGCCGCGGCGGCGCGCCGGCCGGTGCGCCCGGACGCGGTCGCGCCGTCGATCGCGGAGGTCGTTGCCGCGCTGGGCTGACGCCGTGACCGGGGCGCAACCCAGGATCCTGCCCCGGAGGGCGGGCAACGCCTGGCGGCCGGGTTGCCCCCCGGCCGTCGTGGCACACTCGCGCCATGGAACCTGCAGGTCCCGTCCTGACCGACGGCGTGATCACGCTCAGGCCGCCGACCGAGGCGGACGCCCCGGCGATCGTCGCCGCCGTGGCGGGTTCACTCCCGGAGCTGGAGCGGTTCATGCCCTGGGCGACCGCGAGCTACGACGTCGAGGCGGCGCTGACCTGGTTCCGCGGGGAGCGCGAGCCGGACGAGCTGCGGTTCGTGATCCTGGGTGATGACGGCGTGGTGGCCGGCGGCTGCGGCCTCAACCTGTTCAACCACGTGAACCACTACGCCAACCTCGGCTACTGGCTGCGATCCGACCGAACCGGTCGTGGCTGGGCGACACGGGCGACGCGGCTCGTGGCCCGGCACGGCCTCACCCAGGTGGGTCTCGAGCGCGTGGAGATCATCATGTCGGTCGAGAACGGGCCCAGCCGCCGGGTCGCCGAGCGCGCCGGAGCGACGCACGAGGGCACGCTCCGCCATCGGCTGCTCCTCCACGGCCGCTACCACGACGCCGACCTGTTCTCGCTGGTGCGCTCCGACCTCGGCTGACATCGCGCCCGTGGGGGCCTAGTTCGAGGCGCCCGCGGCGTACGAGGCCAGCGCGGTCTTGACCGCTTCGGACACGACGCCGGTACCGCCCAGGACGACGATCTTCTGGGGCTTGAGCCTGGTGAGCTCGGCCGCGGTCGCGGCGTTGATGGCGCCCGTCGGACCGACCAGGAGCACCGGGCCGGCGACCGTGCCCGCGGCGGCGGCACCCGCGAGGGCGTCGGGGAAGTTGTACGCGTTGGCGACGTACGCGACGTCGACGCCGGTGCCGAAGGTGTGGGCGCTGATGTCCGCCGCGGTGGCGAACCGGCTCGCGCCGGCATAGCGGACGACGTTGCCGCCGGTGGCGTACGACTTGAGCGCGTTGAGCACGGCGTCACTCACCGCGCCGGTACCGCCCAGGACGACGATCTTCTGGGGCTTGAGCCTGGTGAGCTCGGCCGCGGTCGAGGCGTTGATGGCACCCGTCGGGCCGACCAGGAGCACCGGGCCGGCGACCGTGCCCGCGGCGGCGGCACCCGCGAGGGCGTCGGGGAAGTTGTACGCGTTGGCGATGTACGCGACGTCGACGCCGGTGCCGAAGGTGTGGGCGCTGATGTCCGCCGCGGTGGCGAACCGGCTGGCGCCGGCGTAGCGGACGACGTTGCCGCCGGTGTAACCGGCGAGCGCCGTCTTGAGCACGGCGTCGGACACGACGCCCGTGCCGCCCAGGACGACGATCTTCTGGGGCTTGAGCCTGGTGAGCTCGGCCGCGGTCGAGGCGTTGACGGCACCCGTGGGCGCGACCAGGAGCACAGGACCGTTCGCGCCCGGCATCCCTGCCGCGGCGGCACCCGCGAGGGCGTCGGGGAAGTTGTACGCATTGGCGATGTACGCGACGTCCACGCTGGTGCCGAAGGTGTTGGCGCTGACCGCGGCAGCGGTGGCGAACCTGTCGGGGCCGGCATAGCGGGGCGCCACGGTCGGCCGCGTGACCCTGACGTCATCGATCCCGGCCTCGATCGTCGATGCGCCGCCCGCGTCGACCGCCCGGAATCGGAGCCGGATTGTCTGGCCGGCCCAGCTGTCGAGCGGAAGCAGGGCCGAGGTCCAGCTGCCTCCGACGATCGCCGGCGTCCCCATCTGTGCCCAGACCACGGTCTGGCCGCCGGCCCTGTCCTCGATGATCGCCTCGAGGCAATCATCCCCGGTGGCGTTGGCTCCGTGCGCGAAATACCAGCGGAACGAGAGCTGCTGACCGGCCTCGGTGGAGAGGCTGATTGGCGTCGATCGCACGGTCGTCCGGCCGTCGAGGTCGTTCGCGTCGGCATTCGAACCGGCCGCGAGCCCGGTGACCATCGCCCCGCTGCCCGAGGACGTGGTGGTGGGCTGGAGCGTCACGCCACCCAGCGTCGTCGCCGCGGGATTGCCCCGCGCCCAGCGCCCGGCCGCGGCGGCCGTATCGGTCCCGTCCGGGTTCACCGTCCAGCCGCGCTCGACCTCCATGTCGTCATCGAACGCGCCGCAGCGCGCGTCGCGAACGGCCGCGCCGAGGACCCCCAGGGGGCAGTCGGCCCGCTCCATCAGGTACAGGACCGCCTCCCGGTTGCGCGCCGTCTCCGAGGCGATCAGCGTGTCCTTCGGGTAGTCCATGTTCGACAGCTCGAACGTGTACGAGAAGATCCGGTACGTCCCGTACTCGTAGTCCCGGGTCGTACCCGAGGTGAGGTAGAGGTCGCTGCCCTGCTCCGGGCGATAGCCGTTGGTGGCGGCCATGTGCTTCCCGATCGCGACGAGTGCCGCGTGGTCGTCCGTCGTCATGTCAGCCGGAACATCCAGGTAGGTGTACCCGTAGGGCCACATGACCAGACGGCCGTACTCGTGGAAGCTGATGGCCACCCGGATCTGCTGGCGCCCGCCGACCACGCGACTGGCGAGGAAGTCCCGAACCGCGCGGGTCTCCGGCGCCGAGAATGCCGACGGGCCGCGGTAGGTGATGGCCAGCGGGTTGGTGCTGGTGTTGCCACCGGCGCCCCACCGGTACCCGTAGTTGCGGTTGAGATCGGTGCCGATGGCCGTCGTCCCGGAGTTCGGCTGCCGGTTCTTGCGCCACAAACGGAGCTTGCCGCCGGAGATGTCGTACTCGGCCCCGTCGGGGTTGACCGCGAACACGATCCAGACCTCGCGGCTGTTCACGATGCTGGTGATCCGGGTATCGGTGCCATACCCGTCGGCGAGCCAGTGGAGGATGTGGAGCGTCATCTCCAGCCCCATGTGCTCGTCCGAGTGATGCAGGCCGTCGAACATCACCTCGGGTTCGGCCTCATCGGTGGCGACGTGGTCGCTGACCTTGGCCGCCCAGATGTCACGTCCCTGGTAGCTCTTGCCGATCGAGAAGACCTGCACGATGTCCGGGTGCGCGGTTGCGACGGCGTTGATGTCGGCCACCATCTCCGCGTACGTGTGGTAGCCCGCGTATCCGGGCGGGAAGTCGGTTGCGGCCCTGACGGGTGAGACGCGGGCACCGGGAACGACGGGGGTCACCAGGGCGGCGGCCAGCGCGATCGCGGCGAGCATTCGGCGGACGCGGCGCAGCATGTGCGCATCATGCGCGCCGGTCGTGTCCAGCGGCATGGCTCCTGGGTCAGGTCGCTCGATGGCTCTTCGGACGGAGGCCGAGTCGCACCCCCCCGAGAGTCGCACCCCCCCCGGCCCGGCCCGCCGGGACTAGACTGGCGTCAACGACCGAGTTGAGCCGCGCGCCCGCCGACCACGCGGGTCGTGCCCCACGGGAGCCTGCGATGACCGCCCAGCGGATCAAGATCACCTACGCGACCCTGCGTGCCGACAACGAGGAGCTGCACGCGCTGTACGAGGCGGGCCTCGAGAAGGCGAAGCAGCGGCTTGGCGCCTACCACCGCAACTTCATCGACGGCACCGAGCGCGATGGCGACGGCACGTTCGAGGTGCGCTCGCCGATCGACAGCGAGATCCTGGTCGGCACGTTCGCACGCGGGACGCGCAAGGATGCCCAGGACGCGATCGCCGCGGCCCGCCGGGCGCAGCCGGCATGGTTCCGGCTGGGCTGGGAGAAGCGGCTCGAGATCCTGAAGGCCGCCGCGGAGCTGATCTCGGAGCGCCAGATGGAGTACGGCGGCCTGATGGCGATCGAGGTCGGCAAGACCCGGCTCGAGGCGCTGGGCGAGGTCGAGGAGGCGGCGGACCTGATCCGCTACTACGCGAAGACGGCCGAGGACAACGGCTACTACGACCACCCGATGGACAACCTGGGCGACGCGACCGTCCACACGCGATCGGTGCTCCGGCCGCACGGGGTGTTCGCCGTGATCAGCCCGTTCAACTTCCCGATGGCGCTCGCGGTGGGTCCCAGCGCGGCCGCGATGATGGCCGGCAACGCCGTGGTGTTCAAGCCCGCGACCGTGTCCGCCATGACCGCGGTCGCGATCAAGGAGGCGTACCGCGACGCGGGCGTCCCCGATGGCGTGTTCAACCTGGTCATGGGCCCCGGCGACACGGTCGGACAGGAGCTGCAGGAGAACCAGGGCATCAACGGGATCGTGTTCACCGGCTCGTACGAGGTCGGATTCGAGCTGTTCCGCAACTTCTCCACGCGGTACCCGCGGCCGTGCATCGTGGAGATGGGCGGCAAGAACCCGGCGATCGTGCTCAAGAGCGCCGACCTCGAGGAGGCGGCCGAGGGCATCATGCGCGCCGCATTCGGCTACAGCGGTCAGAAGTGCTCGGCCAACAGCCGGGTCTACGTCGAGAAGCCCGTTCATGACGAGCTGGTCCGGATCCTGGTCGAGAAGACGGAGAAGCTGGTGGTCGGCGATCCGCTGCCGCGGACGGCGTTCCTGGGCCCGGTCATCGACCAGCGCGCGGTCGATCGCCACCAGCAGGCTGTCGCCGAAGCACGCCGCGACGGCACCGTGTTCACCGGTGGCGAGCATCTCATCGATGGCGCCCTCGGGCGCGGCTTCTATGTCGAGCCGACCGTGGTCGGCAAGCTGCCGGCGACGCACCGCCTGTTCCAGGACGAGCTGTTCGCGCCGTTCACGGCGGTCCACGCCGTGGACTCGCTGGACGAGGCGCTCGCGCTGGCCAATGACAACGTCTACGGGCTGACCGCGGGCGTCTACTCGGAGGAGCCGTCGGAGGTCCAGCGCTTCCTCGAGGAGATCGAGGCGGGCGTGCTGTACGTCAACCGGCGGGCCGGCGCGACGACCGGCGCCTGGCCGGGCGTCCAGGCGTTCGGCGGCTGGAAGGGCTCCGGCTCGACCGGCAAGTCCGGGTTGTCGATGTACTACGTTGCGCAGTTCCTGCGGGAGCAGAGCCACACCGTCGTCGACTGAACCGGCCGTGATGCCAGTGCGGCGTCGCGGCTCGTCCTGACCGGTCGTGCCGACGCCCGCCAGGCATCGACGCGCCCGGTTCGAGGCCCGATTGCGTCGGCGTGACAGGCGTCGGCGGTCATGTTGACGTCCGCGCCCCGATCGTGACGCCTGTGGGACATCGCCCGGGGCGTGGCTCGTCGCCCGGGGCGTGGCTCGTCGCCCGGGCGTTCCATGTCGCGCGGGCGTTCCATGTCGCGCGGGCCGGGATGGGGACGTTCGGGTGATCGCCGGTCCCGTCCGCTCTGTTATCCTCGTATTCACTGTGCATAACATCTATGCGTTGCTGCGGCGCTTGATGTGCGCGAGACCGTACGCGGCGATCCACCAGGAGGCCCCGTGACCAGCCCACTCGAGGCACGAATCGTCCCGGACATCGTGACGCCGCCGCCCGGTCCGAAGGCCCGCGCGCATATCGAGTTCGACCACGCCTGGACGAGTCCCAGCCTCCCGCGGGCGTATCCGATCGTGCCGGTCCGTGGGCTCGGCTGCGCGCTCGAGGACATCGACGGCAACGTGTTCCTCGACTTCACGGCCGGGATCGCCGTGAACTCGACCGGGCACAGCCATCCGGCCGTCGTGAAGGCGATCCAGGAGCAGGCCGCGAAGCTCCAGCACTTCAGCGCCAGCGACTTCTACCTGCCGATCTACGCCCAGGCGGCCGCCGAGCTGGCCCGCATCGCACCGTTTCGCGGTCCGGCCAGGGTGTTCATCGGCAACTCCGGCGCGGAGGCCGTCGAGGCGGGGATCAAGCTCGCCCGCCACCACACGGGGCGGCCCAACCTGATCGCGTTCCTGGGTGCGTTCCACGGCCGGACCATGGGTGCCGTCAGCCTCACGGCGAGCAAGGCGAAGTACCACGACCACTTCGGGCCGATGCTCCCCGGCGTCTACCACGTCCCGTACGGCAACGACGGCCTGGACGAGATCGAGAGCCGGATCTTCAAGCGCCTGATGCCGGCCGACGAGTTCGCCGCGGTGATCGTGGAACCGATCCAGGGCGAGGGCGGCTACGTCGTCCCCGAGGACGACTTCCTGCGCCGGCTGCGCGAGCTGTGCGACCGCCACGGGATCCTGCTGATCGCCGACGAGGTCCAGTCGGGCGCGGGCCGCACCGGCAAGATGTGGGCGATCCAGCACTGGGACGTCGAGCCCGACATCCTGCTGACCGCGAAGGGGATCGGCTCCGGGATGCCCGTCAGCGCGATGATCGCCAGGTCCGAGGTCATGACCTGGGGCGCCGGCGCGCACGGCAGCACCTACGGTGGCAACCCGGTCGCGCTCGCTGCCCTGCTCGAGACGATCAAGCTGCTCGAGAACGGGCTCATCGCGAACGCCGCGATCCGGGGCCGCGAGATCCAGGAGGGGCTGCGGCCGCTGCTGGGTCGCTATCCGTCGCTGGTCAAGGACGTTCGCGGCAAGGGCCTGATGATCGGGATCCAGCTCGACACCGGCGAGACCGCCGAGGCGGTCCAGATGCAGGCGTTCGACCGCGGGCTGCTGGTGCTCGAGGCCGGCGACGACTGCGTCCGGATGTCACCGCCGCTGGTGGTCACCCAGGCCGAGGCGGCGACGGCCGTCCGGATCTTCAGCGACGCGGTCGCCCACGTCGCGACCCACCGGCCGGAGGACCTGGGCGAGGTCGAGCTCGAGGTCCGCCAGGGTCTGGCGACGCCGGGCATCGAATCCGCGGGCTGACCGCCGTGCCCGGCAAGGTCGCATCGATGCGCGATGCCGTCGCGGACATCGTCCGGGACGGGGACACGGTCGCGATCGAGGGCTTCACGCACCTGATCGGCTTTGCTGCGGGTCACGAGATCATCCGCCAGCGCAAGCGGGACCTGACGCTCGCGCGGATGACGCCGGACCTGATCTACGACCAGATGATCGCGGGCGGCGTCGCCCGCAAGCTGATCTTCAGCTGGCTGGGCAACCCGGGGGTCGGCGGGCTCAACGCCATCCGCCGGCGGATCGAGCCCGCCGCGGTGGGGGACGGGACGCCGCTCGAGATCGAGGAGTACAGCCACTTCGGGATGGTGGCCCGCTACACGGCGGGTGCCGCCAACCTGCCGTTCATGCCCCTGCGCTCCTACTTCGAGACGGACCTGCCGGCGGCCAACCCGCTGATCCGCCCGATCCGCTCGCCCTACTCGGACGAGACGGTGTACGCGGTGCCGCCGCTCAACCCGGACGTCTCGATCATCCATGCCCAGCGCGCCGACGCCGCCGGCAACACCCAGATCTGGGGCCTGCTGGGCTGCCAGAAGGAGGCAGCGTTCGCGGCCGACCGCCTGATCGTGGTCGTCGAGGACCTGGTCGACGAGGCGGTGATCCGCGCGGACCCCAACCGGACCGTGATCCCGGGGTTGATCGTGGACGCGGTCGTGGTCGAGCCGTACGGCGCCCACCCCTCCTACGTCCAGGGCGCGTACGACCGCGACAACCGCTTCTACCTCGACTGGGATCCGATCAGCCGCGACGAGGAGAAGACCCAAGCCTGGCTCCGCGACTGGGTCTACGACCTCGACGGCCGGGCGGCCTACGTCGAGAAGCTGGGCGCCGAGCGGATCGCGTCGCTGCGGCCGGGGCCGGCGCCGTCGGGCTCCGTCGAGTACGGGGACTACCGATGAGCGGCGACCCGACGGGCGTGGCGGGCGCAGGCGACGCGGCGGGCGCGGGCGACGTGGCCGGCATCGCGGGCACGGCCGCCTTCTCCAAGTCCGAGATGATGATCGTCGCCGCGGCTCGCGAGCTGGCCGGGCAGCACGTCTGCTTCGTTGGCGTCGGGTTGCCCAACATCGCGGTCAACCTCGCCAAGCGGACGGTCGCCCCCGACCTCGAGCTCGTCTACGAGGCGGGCGTGTTCGGGGCGCGACCCGCACGTCTGCCCCTGAGCATCGGCGACCCGACCATCGTGACCGGCGCCACCGCGGTGGTCTCGATGTTCGAGCTGTTCGCGTTCTACCTCCAGCGCGGGCTGATCGACGTGGGCTTCCTGGGCGCCGCCCAGATCGACCGCTTCGGCAACATCAACACCACCGTGATCGGCGACTACGACCAGCCGAAGACCCGCCTGCCCGGCTCCGGCGGCGCGTGCGAGATCGCGATCAACGCCCGCAACGTGTTCGTGATCATGCGCCAGTCCGCGCGCTCGTTCGTCGAGCGGATCGACTTCCGCACCTCGCCCGGCAACCTCGGCGGCGCGGAGCAGGCCGAGCGGATCCGGCGCGCCGGTGGCTGGCACGGGCGCGGTCCGAGCGTGGTCGTCACGGACCTCGGGATCTGGCACTTCGACGACGACGGCGAGATGCGGCTCGACTCGCTCCATCCCGGCGCCACGCTGGACGAGGTCCGTGCGACGATCGCCTGGGAGCCGCGGATCAGCGCCGACCTCGCGACCACGCCCGCCCCGACCGCCGACGAGCTGCGGCTGGTCCGCGAGGAGCTCGACCCGGGCGGCGTCTACACGAAGTAGGCGAGCCCGGACCCTGCTGCGGTCGGGTGCGCGGCTAGCCCTGGCCCGGCTCGCCGGGCCGCACCACGAGCACGGGACAGCGGGCATTGCGTACGACGTGCTCGGACACGCTGCCCAGGAACAGGCGGCCAACGGCGCCGCGTCCATGGCTGCCGACGACGACCATGTCGGCGTGCTCCGCCTCGGCGGCGGACACGATCATGTCGCCCGGGTCGCCGTCCCACACCAGGAACGACACCGGGATCCCCTCGGTGCGCCCGCGCTCGACCAGTGATTGCGCAATCGCGGCCCGGCGCTCGCGCACCTGGTCGATGCGCGAGTGGAACCGGCCCCCGGGCATCAGCAGCGAGCCCGGATCGATCACGGACACCACGAGCAGTGACGCGCCCAGCCGGCCGGCCAGCTCGAACGCCTGCTCGGTGGCCGCCGACGACGCCTCGCTGAGGTCGGTCGCGAGCAGCAGCTTCTCGACCTTCGGCGGCGGAGCGGGACGGGCGGCTGCGAAGGTCACGGTCGTCCCATCGGTGCCCAGGTCATCCCGGCGGCAGGATGGCGAGCGCGGTCACCATGCCGAACATCCCGTCGAGCCCTTCGGCGTGCGGCAGGATGTGGCAGTGGAACGCCCACACGCCGGGTCGCTGGCAATCGATGATCGCGTCCCAGCGCTCGCCGGGGTTGACGCCCAGGGTGTCGCAGCTGAACGCCGCCGACCCCAGCGGGGCCCCGTCGCGGGCGACGACGCGCATCCGGAACCCGTGGGTGTGCCACGGATGCGTCATCGTGCCCTCGTTCATGAACCGGATCAGGACCTTGTCGCCCTGCTTGGCGACGATGGGCGTGGTCGCCGGGAAGCCGTGGCCGTTGATCGTGAACCCACCCAGCGCGTCGTTGTGGATGAACACGACCTCCTGGGTGATCCCGTACTTCCTGTCGTAGCGCTCCTTGGGATCCTTGGGGTCGACGATGAACGCGCCCAGCAGGCCGCGACCGACCTGGTCGGTCGCGTTGTGGTGCGAGTGGTACATGTGCGAGCCGGACGGCGTCGCCACGAAGTCGTAGGTGAACGTCTCGCCCGGGCCGAACGGGATCTGGTTGACGAACGCCACGCCGTCCTGCCGGAAGTCGACCGGCTCCGTGCCATGGAAGTGGATGCTGGTCGTCTCGGCCAGGTTGTTGGTGAACTTGACCTTGACCCGGTCGCCCTCCGTCACCCGGAGGATCGGGCCGGGCCACATCTTGTTGAAGCCGAGGGCCTTGACCGGCGGGTTGACCGCGTCGATCGGCCACTCCATGTCGTCCACGGTCATCTCGAACACCTTCGCCCCATCGGCGTCGACGGTCGGCTCGAGGGGCTGGTTGCCCTGGGCGACCTTGGTGAACTCCGGGTCGTCCGTTGACGGCGGCAGGATGTTGTCCAGGATCTCGCTCAGGCCCAGCGGGCCGGACAGGTTGCCCACGAAGCGCCGGACCTTGGCCTGGGCATTGACGTCATGGTCGGTCCAGCCGGCGGGGAGCGCCTGGGTGGGGGAGGCGGACGGCGACGGGGCGACCGACGGCGCGGCAGAGGCCGCCGGGGTGGCCGCCGCGACGGACGGTGCCGCCGATGCCGCACCCGGGGCGGCCACATTGCCGAAGCTCCAGGCCGGCGTGGTCGCGGCCTGGCAGGCAGCAACGCCGGCCGCCATCAGGCCGCCGCCGGCAAGGCCCGCGACGCGCAGGAAGCCGCGCCGGCTCAGCGAGTCCATCGCCATCTCGACGGGGTCGCGGGCGGGATCCTGCGGCGGGGCTGCGGAGGTCGGGACGTCGGTGGTTTCCACGGGCACGGGATCTCCGGTGCGGGGACGGGTGGTCTGCGAATGGTCCCGGGGGCAGCACGGTGCTGCGAAGGGACGAATGGCCCAAAGGGCGGGGACCGCCGGCACGCGGGCGCGAGCGAGGCTGATAGGCTCACGCCGATGACCACGCGATCAAGCGGCAGCTCCGGGGCGCGCGTCCGCAGTGCCCCGGTGGACGAGAACCTCCCGCTGGTGCGGGCGCTCGAGGCGCTCGAGGGGTGGCAGCGCGACCCGTCGAGCGAGCACAGGACCGCCGTCGCCGACGCGCTCCACGGGATCCTCGAGCTCGCCAGCGCGCGCGGCGCGGTGCTCGAGATCTGCGCGCCCCCCCTGCCGACCCTCGAGGTCGGCGTCGGGACGCTGGCGACGCTGCCGCCCGAGGACGATCGAGCGGGGCTGGCCATGTACCCGCTCGGCTCGCACGAGGGTCACGATCCGCTCGGGCGGCTGTTCCTCGATGCGCCCGACGGTGCCGCGGATGCCGTGGTCCGGATCATCGAGCTCGCGGTCGACGCGGCCTGGTCCCGCGCCGAGGTTCACGCTCGGGCGGAGCGGCTCGCGGCGCTCGAGGCCGCCACCCGGGCGGTGGCGGCGGAGCTGGACATCGACCGCGTGCTCCAGCTCATCGTCGACCGTGTTCGCGACCTGATCGGCGCACGGTACGCCGCGCTGGGCATCGCCGACGGCCGCGGCCGGATCGAGCGGTTCATCACCAGCGGGATCACCGCCGAGGAGCGCGCCGCAATCGGTGACGTCCCCCGGGGTCACGGCCTGCTGGGGCTCATCATCCGCGAGGGCCAGACCGTCAGGGCGGCGGACATGCGCACCCACCCGGCCCGCTACGGCTTCCCGCCGAACCATCCCGTGATGACCTCGTTCCTGGGCGCCCCGGTGACGGTCAAGGGGCGTTCGGTGGGCAACCTGTATCTCACCGACAAGGCCGGCGGCGAGCCGTTCAGCGGGGACGACGCGCGGCTGGTCGAGATGTTCGGCGTGCACGCCGGCATCGCGATCGAGAACGCCCGGCTCCACGACCAGGTCCAGCGGCTCGCGATCGTCGAGGAGCGCGAGCGGATCGGGAAGGACCTCCACGACGGGATCATCCAGAGCATCTATGCCGTCGGGCTGTCGCTCGAGGACGTGCCCGAGCTGGTCGAGGACGAAGGCGGGCGGACCGACGCGATCGCCCGGATCGACCGCGCGATCGATGCCCTCAACCTCGTGATCAACGAGATCCGGTCGTACATCCTGCGCCTGCGGTCGGCGACGGGCGGTGACGAGGATCCGGTTGAGGCGCTGGCCCGGCTGGGCGAGGAGTTCACCCTGCACGCGGTCGTCGACCTCGAGGTCGATCTCGAAGGGGGCGCCGAGGCGATGCGACGCCTGCCGCCGGATCGCGCGTCCGACCTCCTGCTCATCGCCCGCGAGGCGTTGTCCAACGTCGCCCGGCACGCGAGCGCCAGCCGGGCTGCCCTGGTGCTCGCCCGGGACGACGCCGAGCTTGTCCTGGTCATCGACGACAACGGCCGCGGGTTCGACCCGGCGACGATCGCCGGGCCGGACGCGCTCGGGCGCCACCAGGGGCTCACCAACATGCGGGATCGGGCCGTCGGCATGGGGGGGACGTTCGCGATCGAGCGGCCGGACGGGCCTGGCACGCGTATTATCGTCCGAGTGCCGGCGTCGTCGGACGCCGCGTCCGGGGACCGCCGTTCCCCCGGCACCGAGGAAGAGTGACAGTGACCGACCCCACCTCGCGTCCCCTGCGACTCCTCGTGGTCGATGACCACGAGGTCGTCCGCCAGGGCCTGGTCGCGCTCCTGGATCGCCGTGAGGGCTTCCAGGTCGTGGCCGAGGCCGGAACCGCCGCCGAATCGATCGAGCAGGCCCGTCGTTTCCAGCCCGACATCGTGGTCATGGACGTCCGGCTGCCCGATGGATCGGGGATCGAGGCCTGCCGCGAGATCCGGGCCGAGCTGCCGGCCACGCGGGTCGTGATGCTCACCTCGTACCCGGATGAGGAGGCGGTGCTGTCCGCGATCGTCGCCGGCGCCTCGGGCTACCTGCTCAAGCAGATCCGCGCCCGGGACCTCGTCGCGGCGCTGGAGTCCGTGGGTCGCGGCGAGTCGCTGCTCGATCCCGCGGTCACCGAGAAGGTGCTCGAGCGCGTCCGCCGCATCGCGACCGGCGCCTACACCGACGAGATGGCGCAGCTCACCGCGCAGGAGCAGCGGATCCTGCTCCTCGTCGCCGAGGGTAAGACGAACAAGGAGATCGCGGCCGAGGTGTTCCTGTCCGACAAGACGGTCAAGAACTACGTCAGCTCGATCCTCTCGAAGCTGAACCTCGAGCGTCGCGCGCAGGCGGCCGCGTTCGTCGCCAAGCACCGCCTGGACCGCGGCGGCGGGTAGGACCCCCGGCGACGCGCGACACCGGCCGCGAGCCGCCCACCGGCAAGGCGATCGCAGTGATGGAAGACGACCTCGTCGGCTGGGGTCGCGTGCTCCGGATCGAGACGCGAGGACGCGTGTCCGGCCGGCCGGCGCGAGCCGTCGTCGGCTACGTGGAACGCCCCGACGGGACGCTGGTGGTCGCGGCCGGTTCGCCGGATGCGGACTGGGCACGCAACCTGTGGTCCGACCCGGCCTGCCGGGTCACGATCGGCGCGGACGCGTTCGACGCGCAGGCGCGGGAGCTCGACGGCGCCGAGCACCAGGCCGCGGTTCGTGACCTGATCCTGCGCTACGGGACGCCATCCGAGTCGCTGGGCGCCGGCCCGGCCTTCGAGCTCCGGCGGGTGCCCGGCCCCGCCTGAGCGGCGTCTAGTCCGTCGGGCTGCCCCGCCCGCACCCCGCGCGGCCCGCCCCCGCAGGGTCCACCGGACCCGAGGACCATGCCATCCGGCCGGACGTGCCGGCCCGACCTTCAACCTATGCTCACGGCATGCGTATCGTCTCGCCCGAAGAAGCCGTTGCGGGGATCCGGTCCCGCGATCAGATCTACCTCCAGTGCGCGGCCGCGACGCCGTCCGTCCTGCTCGATGCGCTGGTCGCCCGCGCGCCGGAGCTCGAGGCGGTGTCGATCGCCCACCTCCACTGCGAAGGACCCGGGCCCCATCTCGCCCCCGAGATGGCGCCCCACTTCCGGCATCGGGCCCTGTTCATCGGCCCCAACGCGCGCAAGGCCGTCAACGAGGGCCGCGCCGACTTCGTGCCCGTGTTCCTGTCCGACGTCCCCGAGCTGTTCCGGAGCCGCGCGCTCCCGCTCGATGCCGTGTTCGTGAACGCCACGCCACCCGACTCGCACGGGTTCTGCTCGCTGGGCGTGTCCGTCGAGGCGATGCACGCCGCGATCGACGCCGCCCGGACCGTCATCGTCCAGCTCAACGACGCCATGCCGCGCACGCTGGGCGAGTCGTTCATCCATGTCAGCCAGATCGACCTCGCGGTCGAGGTCGACCAGCCGCCGTACGAGGTCGCGCGCCCCGTGATCGGCGACCTGGAGCGCCGGATCGGCGGGTTCATCGCAGACCTCGTCCCCGACGGCGCGACGCTCCAGCTCGGGATCGGGGCGATCCCGGCGGCCACCGCCGAGCTGCTCACGGACAAGAAGGACCTGGGCGTCCATACCGAGATGTTCACCGACGCCGTGGTCGACCTCGTCGAGGCCGGCGTCGTGACCGGCGACCGCAAGGCCCGCAACCGGGGCAAGCTCGTGGTCGCGTTCGTGATGGGGACCCGGCGGCTGTACGAATTCGTGGATGACAACCCGATGGTCGAGATGCGGTCGGTGGACTTCACCAACGACACGCACGTCATCCGCTCGTTCGACAACATGATCGCGATCAACTCGGCGATCGAGGTCGACCTCTCCGGCCAGGTCGTCGCGGACTCGATCGGGTACCGGATGTACTCCGGCATCGGCGGGCAGATGGACTTCATGCGCGGTGCGGCGCTCGCGCGGGGCGGGCGGCCGATCATCGCGATGCCGTCGACCGGCGGCAGCGACGGCTCGCTGTCGCGGATCACGCCGGCGCTCAAGGAAGGGGCCGGCGTCGTCACGACGCGCGCCCACGTGCAGACGGTCGTGACCGAGTTTGGCGTCGCCGAGCTGTGGGGGCGGAGCCTTCGCGAGCGGGCACAGGCGCTGATCGCGATCGCCCACCCGGACCATCGCGACCGGCTCACGTTCGAGGCCCGCAAGCACCTCGAGCTGTAGGGCCATCCCGCGCTGGATCCACGCATGGACGTTGCGCGCAGCGCCCAGGCCCCCGGAATCACGAGACCCCCGCCGCATGGCGAGGGCAAGAGGTTCGGGTGGGTGCCGGGCGTCCCCTCCGGCACCCACCTCACCCGCAGTCTCGTTGAGCCGATGTGCACGCGTGAGTGCCGATCGGACCGCGTTGACGGGACCTGCGGCACCCCGTCGTGGGGCGGCACGGCCAGGGACAGGTGAGCGGCCCGTGCGTCATGCTGGGCAGACGCGGAGGTAGGCCCCGCCGCATTCGCCTGCTGGCCGGACGGGCGGCGCGAGCGCCGGGCACGCTCCTCCCCACGAGGTCGACCATGCGCACCGAACGAGTGCTCATCATGGGCGCCGCGGGCCGCGATTTCCACGACTTCAACGTGGTCTATCGCGATGATCCGTCGGTCGAGGTCGTCGCCTTCACGGCGACGCAGATCCCCGGTATCGCCGATCGCCGCTATCCGGCCGAGCTGGCCGGCGAGCGGTACCCGGCGGGGATCCCCATCCGCCCTGAGAGCGAGCTGGAAACCCTGATCCGCGACCTGCAGGTGGACACCGTCGTGTTCGCCTACAGCGACGTCAGCCACGAGCAGGTCATGCACGCCGCGTCGCGTGCGATGGCCGCGGGCGCGGACTTCGAGCTGCTCGGCCCGGCGCGCACGATGATCGCCAGCAGCCGCCCGGTGGTGTCCGTGTGCGCCGTGCGAACCGGCTCCGGCAAGAGCCAGACCAGCCGGTACGTTGCGACGCTGCTCGAGGCCCAGGGGCTCAAGGTCGCGGTCGTCCGGCACCCGATGCCCTACGGGGACCTCGTCGCGCAGCGCGTCCAGCGCTACGAGACGTACGCGGACCTCGACCGGTACGAGACCACGATCGAGGAGCGTGAGGAGTACGAGCCGCATCTCGATGCCGGGCGCCTCGTGTTCGCGGGCGTGGACTACGAGCAGATCCTGCGGGCTGCGGAGGCCGAGTCCGACGTCGTCATCTGGGACGGCGGCAACAACGACCTGCCGTTCTACCGCCCCGACGTCCAGATCGTGGTCGTGGACCCGCTGCGGCCCGGCCATGAGCTGCGCTATCACCCGGGCGAGGCCAACGTGCGCATGGCCGACGTGATCGTGATCAACAAGGTCGACTCGGCGACGCCGGAGGCCCTGGCGACCGTTCGCGCCGGGATCGCCGAGCTGAACCCGCGCGCGACCATCGTCGAGGCCCGCTCGTCGCTCACGCTCGAGGGTGGCGACATCCGCGGGCGGACGGTGGCCGTCGTCGAGGACGGACCGACGCTCACCCACGGCGGCATGACCTACGGTGCCGGCATCGTCGCGGCGAAGCGGTTCGGGGCCTCGGAGATCGTGGATCCCCGGCCGTATGCCACGGGCGAGCTTGCCGCGACGCTCGCGAAGTACCCGGCGCTGGAGCGACTGCTGCCGGCGATGGGCTACGGCGACAAGCAGATCCACGAGCTCGAGGCCGCGCTGACCGCGATCCCGGCCGACGTGGTTCTGGCGGCGACGCCGATCGACCTGACCCGGGTGCTGTCGGTGCCGAAGCCGATCGTCCGCGTCCGGTACGAGCTGGAGCCGGTCGTCGGAACGCTGGACGTGCCGCTCGCCCCGATCGTCGCCCGCGCGAAGGCGGCGCTCGCGGCAGCTCGCTGAGCTTTTCGTTCCGGGTCTGGCCCGGCCGCGCCGACGGTGCGGCCGGGCCGGCCTTTGTCCGGCTCATCGGCGGCTCGCCGCGGGCACCTGCCGGGCCTGCCGGCAGCAAGACCGGCCGGCTCGCCGGCGACATCGGCTGGCTCGCCGGCGCCTTTCTTCGGCTGCGGCACCCGCCGGGCCTACGGCCCGACGCCCCCAACCGTTCGGGTCATCCAGTACTGAGGCGACTGGTCGTCGCTGGATTCGGCCGACTGGGCACGGAAATCGGGTCAGGTAGCCGCGACGCGGGTATGCGACGCGGATCTGGGTCGGGGGCGCGCCCGCGCCGGGACGAGCAACCGGATGGGGACTAACCGACACGAACGGGATCTTCGGGAGCGGTGGCCCCTTGGGCCGTGCGGGCTGGCCCCGCGGTGTGGCCGGCCCTTCAGTCGTGCCTATTTCGCGGCGGTGCCGAACCAGGCCTGATCACTGCCCGCGAACAGGATCCCGTCGCGCATCAGGAACGGGGTCACCTGGGCTGTCGTGGCGGCAGACGTGTCGCCGGTCAGCGTGAGCTGCGTCCAGTCGGTGGCGTTGAGCGAGATCCAGTACTCGGTCGGCTGGTTGTCGGCGGTGATCCCGTAGCCGAGGAGGCGGGTCCCGTCACCGGCGAACAATCCGTTCGCGCTGCCTGAGCCTTCGCCCTGCTGCCAGAGGCCCAGCGGGTCCGTGGCGAGCGACCAGGTTCGTCCGTCGGCTGAGGCCCAGAACGAGGCGAGGCCGGGCACCTCGTTGGTGGAGCTCATCGCGACCAGCCCGCGACCGCCGGCGTGCACCCCGCTGAACCCGTCACCCGGATGTGGCTGGACCTCGGCGACCGACCAGGTCAGGCCATCATCCGACAACCAGGCGAGGGGCGACCCCGTCCCGGTGCCCGTTTCCCCGACGGCCACGAAGCCGGTCGCGAACGCCGCCACGCCCTGCACCACGGCAGTCGCGGGCCCGGGCAGCGACACGGCTTGCCATGTGCGCCCATCGGTGCTGACCTCGAGTCGGTTGCGCGACTCGGCGAGCACCGCGACGATGCCGCCGGGGCCGCCGGCGATGTCGCTTTCGCGGCCGAAGCGGAGCGCAGGAGCCGGTGTCGATGTCCAGGTCGTCCCATCGGTCGAGTGCCAGGCGGTCGTCATGCCCGTGGCTGATTCCGTCACGACCAGGATCCCATCGGGAGCGGGCGCCGCCAGTACTGCGCTGGCTGAGCCGAGCGTGCCCTCCGCAAGGCTGTTCCAGTGGCGGCCATCGCCCGAGATCCAGGCCGGCAGCGGGCTCGTATCACCGGTCGTCGCGCCGAGCGCCAGGTATCCGTCCGACCAGGCGACGATCGACCACGGCTGTGGATTCCCCGAAACCGGCACGAGGTTGAGCGACGCCCAGGGCTCGGTGCTCACCGGTGGGATCGTTCCGCCCGGCAGGCCGGCGGTCGGGCTCTGCGTCGGATCGGGCGAGATGGCGGGCGATGGATGCGGGGTTGCCGAAGCCGACGGTGTCGGGGTTTCGGGTGACGGGCTCGCCCCGACCGGGGCGAGCAGCCCGCCGGGCCGGAACGCGATCACCAGCGCCACCACGGCGACGGCCGCGATCCCGGTGGCGATGGCCGGCATCCGGCCGAGGAACGCCCATCGGCTGACGGGACGGGTCATCCCGTCCTGGATCCGGAGGGCGAGACCGCGGGGGGCGGTGGACGGGTCGAGCGACCGGTAGTGGTTGCGGAGACGCTGTTCGAGGTCGTTGTCGGTCATCGGGTTGCCCCTTCCAGGCGGCGCTCTGCGTCGAGCGCCGCGCGCAGGTGTTGCAGCGTGGTGTGGAGCCGCGACTTGACGGTGCCCTCGGGAACGTCGAGCCGTTCCGCGATCTCGGGCACGGTGAGCTCGCGCCCGAACCGCAGTGCGAGCAGCGACTGTTCGTCCGCGCTCAGGCGGCCGATCGCGGGACCGAGGTCGACCCGGTCCGGGGGTCCGCCGGAGCCCGCGTCGACGGCCGGGTTGAGCGCGACAACGCGCGGGCGTCTCGCCTGGCGTCGGAGCTCGTCGCGACAGACGTTGACGAGGATCCGGGTGAACCAGCCGTCGACGGCGGCGCTGTCGCGCAACGACCGGCGTCGTCGCCAGGCGAGGAGCGCGGCCTCCTGGACGCAATCCTCGGCGAGCTGTCGGTCGCGCAGGATGAACGTCGCCAGCCGGAAGGCGTCATCGATCCGGGTCAGCAGCATCCGCTGCACGGCTTCGTCGGCGGTTGCAGTCGTCATCGTCTGGTCGAGCATGGCCCCTCCCCGGGGTGCAGGTCTGGAACTTGCTCCCGGATGGACGCTCGGCCCCCGGCGACCGTTCGAATTTCGTTCAGGTGCAGATCAGGACCGCGGTCCCGGCCACCTGCCCGGACGCCAGCCGCGCGAGGGCGACGTTCGCATCGGCCAGCGGATGCGTCTCGATGTCCGTCGTCAGCCCGATCCGTGCCGCGAGGCCCAGGTACTCGATCGCATCCTCGCGGGTGACGTTGGCGACGCTCCGGATCGATCGCTCCCACCACAGGTCGTCGTAGGGCATCGCCGGCAGCTGGTCGAGGTGGATCGCGTTGATGGCGACGATGCCGCCGCGATCGAGCGCGCGAAGCGCGGCGGCAACGACGACTCCGACCGGAGCGAACGTCACGGCGGCGTCCAGCGCGACCGGGGGACGCGTCTCGATGCCTCCCGCCCACCGCGCCCCGAGCTCGAGCGCCCGCCGCTGCTCGACCGGCGAGCGGGTGGCGACGTAGACGTCGACGCCCCACGCGCGGGCGACCTGGAGCGCCTGCCGCGCGGACGCGCCGAACCCATACAGGCCCAGCCTGGCACCGGCCGATGACGGACCGATCCCGGCAACCCGCAGCGCCCGGTAGCCGATCACCCCGCCGCACAGGAGCGGTGCCGCCGACAGGTCCGGGTACGAGGCGGGCAGGCGGACGGCGAACGCGGCGCGGACGACCATGCGCCTCCGCGAACCCGCCGTCGCGGTCCCAGCCGGTGAACGTCGCGGCCTCGCACAGGTTCTCGCGACCGCTGGCACAGAACCGGCACGTGCCGTCCGTCCCGGCGAGCCAGGTCACCCCGGCGCGCTCGCCGGCGACCCAGCCCTCGACGTCCGGACCGAGCGCGTCGACGACGCCTACCACCTGGTGGCCCGGCACGATCGGCAGCCGTCGCGGCGCGAGGTCGCCGGTGATGATCTGGAGATCGGTCCGGCAGACGCCGCACGCGGTCACGAGGATCCGCAGCTCGCCCTCGCCCGGGCTCGGCAGCGGCCGATCCTGGGCGTGCAGGGGCCTGGAGCCGGCCGGTCCGGGTCCCTCGAGCACCATCGCGCGCATGTTCCGAGGGTAGCCCTCGCAGCCAACGATGGCATGACCGCAAGAACCGAAGGCACGCGACGGCTCGGGTCGCAGCGGGCTTGACGGCACGCCCGCCCCGGGACGGGTCCCTGATCCGGCGGACCGTGCGGCGGTCCGATCGGGACGAACGGCAGGCGAAGCCGGGCGCGGTCGGATCGACGATGGACCCGCCCCCCAGGAGACAACGCCATGCACGGAACCACACGCACCCGCCCGCCCCGCGAGCACACCGGATCCGGCGTCAACGCCGTGGTCTGGATCGACCGCGGGCACGCCATCATCGTCCGCGGCGGCGCCACCGGGGAGCCGGTCTCGCTCGACCTCCCGATGCCGCGCGCATCCGGCGACACACCGCCCGTCCTCGCGCAGATCGCGCACCGGATCGGCGACGTGGACCGGGTCGTGGTCCTCGGTGCGGACGACCTGCGCACGGCGCTCGAGCGCGAGATCGTCGCCATCGGGCACCGGCCGGAGTCGATCCGCGACGAGTCCGCACCCGCCGCTGTCGACACAGCCAGCCTGGTCGCGCGTCTCAGGCGCCTCGCGTGATCCTCGTGTCGGCTGGCCGATCCGCAACCGCGGCGTCGCCCTGCCCGGGCCCGTCGACGCGGTGCTCCAGCCGACCGGCCCGGCGCACCGGGACCGACGGCACTCCCGGCTCGGCCCGCCCGCGGCGGAGCATTGCCGTGCGGGCCCGGCGTGCGCGACCCGATCGCGCCGTTCCAACCAACAACGAGTGAGGTCATCCTCGATGTCAGCCTCGTCGTCGCCCTCCCTGCCGTCCACGGATCCTGTCGCTGCCCTCAGCGCCTCGTGGTTCGGAGCGGGGCTGTCGCCCGACACCGTCGCTCGCCTTGCGGGCATCGCCGAGCTGAAGGACGTTGACCCAGGCGTGGAGCTGACGCGCGAAGGACAGGTCACAGAGGCCTTCGCCATCGTGCTGTCGGGCCGCGTCGCACTTCGGATGCTGATCCCGGAGCGCGGCATGATCACGATCCTGACCGTCGAGCCGGGCGACGTCCTCGGCTGGTCGGCGGTCGTGCCTCCCCACCGCGGGACGGCGACCGCCGTGGCGATCGAGCCGGTGCGCCTGCTCGACTTCGAGGGCGAGCGGCTTCGCGCGCTGCTGCGCTCGGACCACGCGCTCGCCGCGTCGGTCTACCCACGGATCCTCGTGGCCGTCAGCCGGCGCCTGTCTGCAACGCGGCTCCAGCTGCTCGACCTGTTCGCCCGCGAGGAGTGGGGACGCCGGGAGATCCAGCCGTGGTGAACGGCGACCCGCCCGCCTACCTCCCGATTCCCGGCCCCGCCGGCGTGGCGGCGACCGCCGCCGACGACGCGGCCGGCCGGAGCGGCGGCTCCTGGTTCCTCGCGCGGGCGAACCTCGGCGTCCTGATCGACCTGCTCCGCGCGGACGGCCGGACCGTGGTCGGCCCGACCCTGGTCGACGGCTCGATCACGTACGCGGAGATCGAGAGTGTGGACGACCTGCCGGTCGGCATGGGCGCCGAGCAGGCGCCCGGCAGCTACCGCCTCGTCGAGCGAGACGACGAGCGGGTGTTCGCCTACACCGTCGGGCCGATCAGCCCGAAGCGCTGGACGTTCCCGTCCCCGGTCACGCTCAACGTCGGCCACCGCGAGGGCAGGTCCGTGTCGTTCGAGCGAGTGCCGGTCGACCCGCCCAAGCTGGCGTTCCTGGGCGTCAGGGCGTGCGAGATCGCCGCGATGGGGATCCACGACCGCGTGCTGCTGGGCGGCCCGTATACCGACGAGGACTATCGGGCGCGACGGGCCCAGGTGCTGGTGATCGCGGTCAACTGCACGACCTCGTCGTCGACCTGCTTCTGCACCTCGATGGACACGGGTCCCGAGGTGCGGTCCGGCTACGACCTCGCGCTGACCGAGCTGGACGACGGGTTCGTCGTCAAGGTGGGCACGCCGGCGGGCGCGGACATCCTGGCCCGGCTGCCCGTGCGCGGCGCGGACACCGCCCAGGTGATGACCGCCACCGCAGCGGTGGCCGCGGTCGCGACCCGGATGGGCGATCCGGTGCCGACCGCGGGTCTCCACGATCGCCTGATGGCGCAGTTCGACTCTCCTCGATGGGCGCAGATCGCCGAGCGCTGCCTGTCGTGCGCCAACTGCACGATGGTCTGCCCCACCTGCTTCTGCAACAGCGTCATCCAGCAGACGGATCTCGAGGGCCGGACGTCGACCTCCGAGCGCGTCTGGGACTCCTGCTTCACGGCCGCCTTTGCGCGGGTCGCCGGCGGCAACTTCCGGAGCCGGCCGCGCGACCGCTACCGCCAGTGGCTGACCCACAAGTTCGCGACCTGGGTGGACCAGTTCGGTACCTCCGGCTGCGTCGGCTGCGGGCGGTGCATCACCTGGTGCCCGGTCGGGATCGACGTCCGCGAGGAGCTGCTCGCGATCGCACCGCCCCTCGCGGCCCGCCCCGAGCCGGCCAAGCCGGCACCGGTTGCAGCGACCCCGGGCTCGTACGTGACGGCGCGGGTCCTGGCCGTACACCCGGAGACCGCCGACGTGACCACGCTGACCGTGGGCGACGTCGACGCCGCGTTCCTGGGCGGCGAGTTCGGCCAGTTCGCGATGATCGACATCCCGGCCTTCCCGCCGCTGCCGATCTCGATCTCGCGCTTCAGCCGCGATTCGATCGAGTTCACCGTCCGTGCGGCGGGTCCCGCGACGGCCGCGCTGGTTGGGCTCGGTGCCGGCGATGAGATCGGGCTGCGCGGCCCGCTCGGCTCCTCGTGGCCGATCGAGCGCGCGATCGGCCACGACGTCGTGATCGTGACCGGCGGCATCGGTCTGGCGCCGCTGCGTCCGCTGATCGACGGGCTGCTGGCCAAGCGCGACCGGTTCGACGCCATCCGCCTCTACTACGGCGCCCGGACGCCGGCCGATCACCTGTACCAGGCGGAGCTGCGCGCCTGGGCCGCCCGCGGCGACATCGACGTCCAGCTCACGGTGGACCGGGCAGGCGACGAGTGGACGGGTCCGGTCGGGGTCGTGACCCACCTGTTCGACCGGGCGACCTGGGACGGCAGCCGTTCGCTCGCGTTCGTATGCGGGCCGGAGCGGATGATGGAGGCGACGGTCGACGCGCTCGAGAACCGCGGGCTCGCCCCGGACCGGATCTTCGTCACCCTCGAGCGGCACATGCAGTGCGGGATCGGCCTGTGCGGCCACTGCCAGATGGGCCGCCTGTTCGTGTGCAAGGACGGCCCGGTGTTCGCCCTGTCTGAGCTGGGCGACATCTTCGGCCGGGAGGGAATCTGATGCCGTCGACCGCCACCAAGCCCCGACTGCGGGTGGGCGTCGTGAAGATGGCCTCCTGCGACGGCTGCCAGCTGACCCTGCTCGATCTCGAGACGGAGCTCCTGGACCTCGCGCAGCGCTTCGAGATCGTGGAGTTCCCTGAAGCGAGCTCCCATCGCTCCGCCGGCCCGTACGACGTGCTGCTGGTCGAGGGCTCGGTCAGCACCCCGGACCAGGCGGCCGAGATCGTCGAGCTGCGCAAGCAGGCCAAGCGCCTGGTGACCATCGGCGCGTGCGCGAGCTACGGCGGGATCCAGGCGCTGCGCAACTGGTCGGACCATGACGCGATCCGCGCGGCCGTCTATCCGCACCCGGAGTACATCGAGTCGCTGGCGACCGCCACGCCCGTGTCGGAGCACGTCGAGGTCGACGCCGAGCTCCACGGCTGCCCGATCAGCGCCGACCAGCTGCGCGAGCTGCTGGTGTCGGTGGCCGTCGGGCGACGACCCCAGATCCGCGACGAGGCCGTGTGCCTGGCGTGCAAGCGCCGGAGCGTCGTGTGCGTGATGGTCTCGCAGGGGATCCCGTGCCTGGGGCCGGTCACCCGCAGCGGCTGCGGCGCGCTGTGCCCGCGGTTCGGGCGTGGCTGCTACGGCTGCTACGGACCGCGCGAGCAGGCCAATCCGGCCAGCCTCGGGCGGACGTTCGCGGCGGACGGCCGCGAGGGCGTCGAGGTCAGCCGTCTGTTCGCCGGGTTCACCGCGTGGTCGGCGCCGTTCCGGGGGGTCATCGACGAGCACGGAGGCCCACCCGGGGTGCTGCGCGCGACGCCGCCGCCGGTCGCCGCCGGCGCGGACGACCCGACGCAAGGAGCCGATGATGCACGGCGATGACGGCGGCACGCTCGTGGTCGACGCCCCGGGCGGCGAGCGCGAGTTCAAGGTCGGCTACCTGACCCGGGTCGAGGGTGAGGGCACCCTGAGCCTCAAGGTCCGCGGGACGGACGTCGTCGAGGCGCGACTCAAGATCTTCGAGGCGCCGCGGTACTTCGAGCGGCTGGTCGTGGGCCGCACCGGCGACGAGGTCATCGACATCGTGGCCCGGATCTGCGGGATCTGCCCCATCGCGTACCAGATGTCCGCGGTCCACGGGTTCGAGGACCTGTACGGGATCGAGATCGACCCGGCCGTCCGGGCGCTCCGCCGGGTCCTGTACTGCGGGGAGTGGATCCAGAGCCACGCGCTCCACATCTACCTGCTCCACGCGCCGGACTTCCTGGGCTATCCGTCCGCGCTCGCGATGGCCGCCGACCACCGCGAGGTCGTCGAGCAGGGGCTGGCGATCAAGCGGGTCGGCAACCAGCTGATCGCGGCGCTCGGCGGCCGGCCGGTTCACCCGATCTCGGTCCGTGTCGGCGGCTTCTCGCGGGTGCCCCGGCGGGCGGACCTGGACTCCGTGCGCCAGGCGCTCGACGCCGCGGTCGACCAGGCGGCGGCGACCGTTCGACTGGTCGCGACCTGGGACCCGCCCGAGCTGGTGCACGAGCAGCCGCTGGTGGCCATGCGCCACCCGACCGAGTACCCGTACAACGACGGGCGGATCGTGTCCACGGACGGGCTCGACCTCGCACCCGGTGCCTGGGGCGAGGCCTTCGAGGAGCACCACATCGAGGGCACCAACGCGCTCCATGCGCGCACGCATGACGGCCGGGTGTACCTGCTGGGTCCCACGGCGCGGATCGCGCTCACCGCGGACACGCTGCACCCGATGGCCCGCGAGGCCCTCGAGGCGACCGGACTGCGCGACGAGATCCGGGTCAACATCCACCGCTCGATCGTCGCCCGCGCGGTCGAGCTGCTCCATGCCTGCGCCGAGGCCCGCGACCTGATCGACGGATATCGCCCGCCCAGCCGGCCCAAGGTCGAGTTCACGCCACGTGCCGGGGTGGCGGCGTGGTCCACGGAGGCGCCGCGGGGCCTGCTCCATCACCGGTACGAGGTGGACGAGCGGGGGCACGTCGTGCACGCCCAGATCGTCCCGCCGACCAGCCAGAACCAGGGGGCCATCGAGGCCGACCTCGCGGCATTCGCCCCGAGCATCCTCGATCTCCCGCATGCGGAGGCGACCCATCGCCTCGAGATGCTGATCCGGGCCTACGACCCGTGCATCAGCTGCGCCACCCACTTCCTCGATCTCCGGATCGCGGACGCGGGGGCAGGAGAGGGGTTCGAATGAGCCAGCTCGCTCCGCCGACGGTTCGACTGCTCGTGTGTGGCAACGCGGACCGCGGTGACGACGGTGCGGCCCTGAGTGCGGTCGCCACGCTGCTGCCGTCGCTGCCGACGGCCATGCTCGAGTGCCTCGAGGTCCGCCGCTGCGGCCATCTGCGCGTGGAGGACCTGATCGACGTCCGGGCCGGGGAGCTCGCGATCGTCGTCGACGCGGCGGTCGGGATCGCCCCTGGCCACGTCGTGACCATGCCCATCCACCAGATCATCGGCGACGCCGACGCGCCAACACCGCGATCGTCGCACGAGCTTCCGGTCGACCAGGTCCTGGGTCTCGCGCAGACCCTCCGGCCGGGTGGCTTGCCCGAGGGCTCGTTCGTCGGGATCGGCGGGCGACGGTTCGGCTATGGCCGGCCGCTGTCGCGGTCGGTGCGCCTCAACATGCCCGCGTTCCAGGCGGCCATCGCCGCGGAGCTCAGCCGGCTGACGCGCGTGCCGGGCAGTCCGACCGTATCCGGATAGCGCCGACGGGAGGGGAGATGACCGTGATCCACGAGGCCGAAACGGCCCAGTCGAGGCGCCCCGTCGCCATGCGACGGGCCGCCGGGTGCGGGCAGCCGCCCGCGGAGGTGCGACCGTGAACGCCGTGACATCCAATACGCCGCGCCAGGTCGGCGACCTGATGGCGATCGACCCGGTCCTGGTGCGTGCCGACGCGCCGCTGGCCGAGGCCGCCCGGCTCATGGACAGCCGCCACGTGCACGGCCTCCCGGTCGTCGACGCCGCGAGCACGCTGGTCGGCGTGATCAGCCAGACCGACCTGCTGCGCGCCCGGGCCACGGAGTACCTGTGGGCGAACTGGTCCGATCTGCGGGTCCGGCACCTGATGACGAGCCCCGCCCTGACGGTCCACGGCGATGCCCCGCTGGTGCTGGCCGCGCGCAAGATGGAGCGGCATCACGTCCACCGCCTGGTCGTCGTTGCGGCCGGGGACGACGGCCTGCCGATCGGCGTGATCTCGACCACGGACCTGGTCCGCGCGATGTCCGCGGTCTACGACGCCGAGGTCCCGCCGCCGGCCGCGCCGGACGCCGGACCCCTGGAGGCGCGCGGGTAACGCCCCCGCTCAGCAAGAGAGCGCACCCCGGCTGGCACGGGTTGAGCCGTGCCCGTCAGGTGATTGCCCGCCTCAGGCGATGACCGACTCGAGCCCCGCCTCATAGCCGGCGTCGAACGCGGCGACGTCGAGCTCCACCATCTCCGGGTGGCGCGACCCGAGGAGCACGCTGAGCGCTTCGTGGACGCTCTCGCGCTCGACGAACCGGCGCCGGCCGATGAGGGCCCCCAGTGCGACGACCGACACCAGCTTGTCGTCGCCGGCGCGGCGCGCCAGTGAGGTGCACGGGACCTGCAGCGCCTCGATGTCCGTGCGTCGCGGCTCCGCCTCGATCAGGGTCGTGTTGACCACCAGCAGCCCGCCGCGGGCGACCAGCGGCTCGTACTTGGCCATCGACGGCGGGTTGAGGACGACGGCATGGTCGGCACGGTCCACCACCGGCGACCCGATCGGCCGATCGGCGACGATGACGGTGCACGACGCGGTCCCGCCGCGCATCTCGGGGCCGTAGCTCGGGATCCAGATGACCTCGCGTCCCTCGAGCACGGCCGCCTGCGCGAGGACCTTGCCCGCGAACAGGATCCCCTGGCCGCCAAAGCCGGCGAACAGCGTGGAGCGTTCCATCGTCACGCCTCCGTCCCCGACGCCCGGAGCGGCCGGCCCGCCGGCGCGGGCAGTGACGGGGCGATCCCCTTGGCCCGGTCGACGAACACGCCGCCGGGATACGCGTCCATGACCTCGGTCGCGAGGTGGTCCATGGCCTCGGTCGGGGTCATGCCCCAGCCGACCGGGCAGGTCGACAGGACCTCGACGATCGCGAACCCATGGCCCTCGACCTGGACGTCGAACGCTCGCCGGATCATCGCCTTGGTCTTGCCGATGAGCCCCGGATCGGCGACCGACCCGCGAGCGGCGTACGCGACGCCGGGCAGCAGCGACAGCATCTCGGTCACCGGCAGGGGATAGCCCTGCGTCTCGGCATCGCGGCCGTTCGGGCTGGACGTCGTGTGCTGGCCCACGAGCGTGGTCGGTGCCATCTGGCCGCCGGTCATGCCGTAGATCCCGTTGTTGACGAAGATCACGGTGATCCGCTCGCCACGGGCGGCCGCGTGGACGATCTCGGCGGTGCCGATCGCGGCCAGGTCACCGTCGCCCTGGTAGGTGAACACGATCCGGTCCGGCCGGACGCGCTTGACGCCGGTCGCGACGGCCGCTGCCCGCCCGTGCGGCGACTCGACCGCGTCGAGCCGCAGGTAGTCGTAGGCGAACACCGAGCAGCCGACCGATCCGACCAGGATCGTGCGGCCCGCGACGTCCATCTCCTCGAGCACCTCGGCGACCAGGCGGTGGATGATGCCGTGGCCGCAGCCGGGGCAGTAGCTGGTGGGCTGCGCCGACAGCAGCTCCGGTCGGCGGTAGATCGTGCGGGGTGCGGCCGGCGCGTCGGGCTCACCCGCCGCCGGCCGCCGAAGCGCGAGGGGTCCGACCTCGGGCGTCGCGGTCATCGCACACCTTCCTTTGTCATCGGTGTCAGCGACCAGGCGCGTCGCGTTGCCGCCAGCACCTCGTCGGGGCTGGGCACCATGCCGCCGGTCCGGCCGTGGTGGAACACGGGCACGGCGCCCTCGATCGCCAGCCGGACGTCCTCGACCAGCTGGCCGGCGGACAGCTCGACGGCGAGCACCGCCCGGGCGCCGGCAGCCGCGCTGCGGAGCTCGGGCGCCGGGAATGGCCACAGCGTGATCGGACGGAACAGGCCGGCCCGTAGTCCGTCGTCCCGGGCGCGCTCGACGGCCGTGCGCGCGATGCGCGCTGCCGTCCCATAGGCCACGAGCACGACCTCGGCATCCTCGAGCGCCTCGCCGGCCCATCGCCGCTCGTGCTCGGTGATGTCCGCGTACACGGCCTGGAGCGTGTCGTTGTGGCGCTCGAGATCTTCGGGGAGCAGGTGGAGCGACCTGACCACCCTCGGCGCACGGTCCTCGGCGCCACCGAGCGTCCAGTCGGCCGGTGTGCGGTCGATCGACCGGAACCGGGGCGCGACGGGCTCCATGGCCTGGCCGAGGATGCCGTCCGCGAGCAGGATGACCGGGGTGCGGTACCGCTCGGCCAGCGTGAACGCGTCGCCGACCAGCTCGATCGCCTCCGCGATCGACGACGGCGCCAGCACCGGGGTCCGGTAGTCACCGTGGCCGTGGCCCTTGGTCGCCTGGAGGTAGTCGCCCTGGGCGGCCCCGATGCTGCCGAGACCCGGTCCACCGCGCATGACGTTGACCAGCACCACCGGCAGACGCGAGCCCGCCATGTACGACATCGCCTCGGCCATCAGGCTCATCCCGGGGCTGGAGCTCGACACCAGCACGCGGGCACCCGCAGCTGATGCGCCTAGCGCCATGTTGATCGCGGCCAGCTCGCTCTCGGCCTGGACGAACACCCGGCCCTCCTCGGGCATCCGGCGCGCCATCCATTCGAGCAGCTCGGCCTGGGGCGTGATCGGATAGCCGAAATAGGCATCGCATCCGGCGGCGATCGCGGCCTCGGCGATCGCCTCGTTGCCCTTCATCAGGACCCGCTCCTCGGCGGGCGGGGCGGATCCGGTTTCGGGTGCGGCGGCAGCCGGGCGTCGGACGGCCGTGGGCGCGATGCGCGTTTGTGCAGCCATCGTCACGCCCCCCTGGGTCGGGCGAAGATCGTCAGCGCCGCGTCAGGGCAGACCCGCGCGCACTTCGCGCAGCTGGTGCATTCCGTGGCGTCGGTCAGCCGGACGGGATGGTGGCCCATCGCATTGACGACGCCCACATCGAGCTCGAGGACGTGGGGCTGGCAAGCGGCGACACACAGGCCGCAGCCCTTGCATCGTTCCGTTGCGACAACGACCGGCTGGAACGCCGGGACACCGCGATCGAGCTGCCGAAGTGGGGCATCGACGAGCGGGGTGGACATGGCCATGCAGGCACCTCCGACCTCGAGGATGGCCCCGTCCGGCGGGCTTCGGCAGGGCCGAATTACTGCCCGCGGCGGGCCGGAGCGCCCGACCATCCCCGTGCCCAACGGTCGTGCGCCCGCGCGGCGTCCTGCGGCTACTCCGACAACCCCTGGCGGCGCGGTGCGTCGCCCGCCAGCGCACGCACGCGCGCGACGAGCTCCTGCTCGGTCAGCCGCTCCGCCGCCGAGGAGTGCACATGCCGGCGACGGCCGTGACGCCGGTCGTCGGCGCGCAGGTTGCGCTCCAGCCGTTCCCGCACGATCCCGGGACCGACGACTGTCACGTCGTCGATGTCCGGAACATGGCGGGCGACGTCATCAAGGAATGCCCGGAGGTGACTGCGCCGCGCCCGCTCGGCGACATCCGCGGCCGCGCCGCCGCCGCCGTGGAGGGTGGTCGGATCCACCCGCACGTGCGGTGTCGATCGATGCCGCCCGGGCACGTCGGAGCGGATCCGCTCGACCGCCGCCCGATCTGCCCAGCGCACGATGATGGCCTCCTCGCTGTCGATCCAGACGAGGGTTGTCGCGGCCTCGGCCGTCTGCGCGTGCATCGACGCCTCCGATCACCGGGCGAGGGGCGAGCATCGCGCGCCCCCTGTACCCGGGCGATTGCGTCGGAGCCGGTGTCTCCGGGTGTCCGATCCGCCCTGAGGATGCACGCGACAGGTGTCACCGGCGAGTGGCATCGGTTGGAGTCGGCGATGGCCGATGGCCCGTTGCCGAACGGCCGGTCCGCCGTCGATTCGAGCGGCGGGCCGATCCGCACACCGCGAACCGGGCCGACCGGCCCATCGATCGGGGGATGCGGCACCCCACCGCGTGACCCCTGGCACTCATTCGCATCTGCGCATATGTCGATGCTTGGGCCATGGACGAGATCTTGGTGCTGCAGGCGGACATCCTGAAGACCCTCGCGAGCCCCCGGCGGCTGGAGATCCTCCACCGCCTGTCGGAAGGGCCGTGCGAGGTCAGCCGTCTTGCGGACGAGCTCGAGGTCAGCCAGCCCAACATCTCCCAGCACCTGTCCGTGCTCAAGGCCGCCGGCCTTGTGGAGGCCGAGCGTGACGGCCGCGAGGTCCGCTACCGGCTGTCGGACGCCGATGTGATCGTCGCCTGCGGCGTGATGCGCGGCGTGCTCACCCGACGGCTTTCCCGCCTCGGGCGCCTGTCGACCGCGGACCGGGCCACGTCAGACCTTGTCGAGATCCAGTAGCTGAGCGAGGCACGACACGATGGACGAACCCCTCAACCTGGTCCTGTTCTCGGGGACCGACGACAAGCTCCAGGCCGCCGCCGTGCTGACCGCCGGTGCCGCCGCGCTGGGCAAGCAGGTCAACGTGTTCCTCCAGTACTGGGCGCTCGACGCCTTCAGCAAGGCAAAGATCGATGCCGACCACGGGCTCGCCCCCGAAGCCGGCCCCGGTGGGCGGGCCGCCGTCGATGCCCTGACCAGGGCCGGCCAGGCCAGCTGGGCGGAGACCCTCCGCCAGGCCAAGGATCTCGGCTCGGTCGACATCCAGGCCTGCTCGTTGTCGATGGACCTCCTCAACCTCGAGACCGAGGACCTCGACCCGCTCGTCGATGGTGTCGAGGGCGTGACCGCCTTCTACCTCAACGCGGGCGAGGGCCAGGTCGTCTTCATCTAGCGCACACAGCGGCGAGCATCGCCGCGGGAAGGAGCAACGAATGAGCACGGTCACCGCAGATGTGACGGTCGATGCGAAAGGGCTGAACTGCCCGATGCCGATCGTCAAGACCGCGCAGGCCATGAAGGGCCTCGCGTCCGGTCAGACCCTGGAGGTCATCGCGACCGACCCGGGGTCCGTCAAGGACTTCGCCGCGTGGTCCAAGACGACCGGCAACGAGATCATCGAGCAGAGTGCGGACGGCGGCGTGTTCCGCTTCGTCCTTCGCCGGAAGTAGGCCACACATGGTTGTCGCAGAACGCCCCGTCACCCCCGACATCCTCCCCGAGCCGGCACCCGCGCCGGAGGCGGAGGTCAAGCCCCAGGGTCTCGCGATCATCTGCTACAGCGGTGACCTCGAGAAGACCTGGGCGGCCATGATCCTCGCCTCCACGGCCGGCGCCATGGCGATGCCCACCAAGGTGTTCGTCACCTTCTGGGGCCTCCAGACCTTCGTCCGGGACGATGTCCGCATCACCGGCGAGAACTGGATGCAGAAGATGATGTCGTTCATGCAGCGACCCGGCATCAGCCACCGCAAGCTCTCGAAGATGAACTTCCTGGGCATGGGCCCGTGGATGATGCGCAAGCTTGCCAGGCAGTACAACGTCGCCAGCCCCAAGGAGCTGCTCGAGATCGCCCAGTCGCTGGGCGTCGAGTTCATCCCGTGCCAGATGACGATGGACATGTTCGGCATCAAGCGCGAGGACCTGATCGAGGGCATGGGCGAGCCCGTCGGGGCCGCCACCTACCTGTCCTACGTCAGCGAGGGCTCGTCGCCGCTGTTCATCTAGTCGTCAACCGATCCGGGCAAACGGTGCGGGCCCCCTCCGTACCGGTTCCGATCGCCCGCATCCCGCGGAAGGGACATTCCGATGACTGAGACCGCAACCGTCCAGACCACCATTCCCGCCATCACCACCACGCTCGACGCCCGAGGCAGCTTCTGCCCCGGCCCCCTGATGGAGCTCATCCGTGGCATGCGCGAGGCCGAGACCGGCGACGTCCTGTCGATCCTGTCCTCGGACAAGGGCAGCAAGACCGACATCCCCAAGTGGATCGAGAAGGCCGGCCACAACCTGATCGGCGTGTTCGCCCGCGACGGCTTCGACGAGATCATCGTCGAGAAGGTGCGGTAGCCCATGCAGCGGGTCGTCGTCCTGGGCGGCGGGGTGGGGGGGACCCTCGCCGCCAACCTCATCGCACGCAAGCTCAAGGGGCCCATCGCGCGCCAGGAGGCCAGGGTCACCGTCGTCGACGCGACCGGCCGCCACACGTACCAGCCCGGCTACATGTACATCGCCATGGGCAACGAGAAGCCAGACCGTCTCGTCCGGTCGGAGAAGTCGCTCCTCGACGGCAACGTCGATCTCGTGGTCGACAAGGTCGCCCGTGTCGATACGGCCGCCCAGGCCGTGGAGCTGGCATCGGGCGAGACGCTCCGGTACGACCAGCTGGTGATCGCAACCGGCTCGCGGATCATGCCGGAGCTGACCGAGGGGTTCGACACCGAGGCGCATCACTTCTACACCCCCGGTGCGGCGGCCAAGCTGCGCAAGGCGCTCGACGCCTTCCAGGGCGGCCGGATCGTGATCGGCATCGCGGGCATTCCCTACAAGTGCCCGCCCGCGCCGCTCGAGGTCGCCTTCCTGATCGAATCCGAGCTGCGCGCGCGCGGCCTGCGCGAGAAGAGCGAGATCACGTTCCTGTCACCGATCAACCGCGCGTTCACCATCGAGAGCGTGTCCGAGATGGTGACCCCGATCTTCGAGCAGAAGGGGATCCACCTCGAGCTGCTCGCGGGCATCGCCCAGATCGACCCCAGCGCAAGGTGGCCATCACCGACGCGTTCGAGGAGCATCCGTACGACCTCCTGATCGTCGTGCCCCCGCACAAGGGCGCGCAGTTCCTGATCGACTCCGGGCTCGCGCCCAAGTCGGGCTGGCTGCCCACCGATCGCCACACCCTCCAGGTCAAGACCGTCGCCAAGGCGGCGCCCGGCCAGGCCGATGAGGACATCCCCCGCTACCCGAACATCCACGCCCTGGGCGACACGACGGACCTGCCGCTGTCGAAGGCCGGCTCGACCGCTCACTTCGAGGCCCCGGTCATCGCCGAGCGGGTCGCCGCGGCCGTGCTCGGCAAGAAGCCGGCGGGCAAGCATTCGACCTACGGCGGCAAGGTCATGTGCTTCTTCGAGGTCGGCGACGGCAAAGGCACGCTGCTCCAGTTCGACTACGACCATCCACCCCGGCCGCCCAAGCCGAACCAGCTGTGGCACCTGGGCAAGATCGTGTTCAACAAGACGTACTGGCACACCGTGCCGAAGGGACGCGTCTAGTCCCGGATCCGGCCCGCTCGCCGGCCATCCACCCATCTCATCCCGACGCCCCGGGCGCGGTACCGGCCTCCCTTCCCCCGGTCCCGCATCACCCGGGGCGCCGTGGTACCCGGTGCGATGCCGGTTGCGGCGACGCCCGACCCTTCCATCGCGCGGGAGCCGCCGCCCGACGCCGCCCGACGCCGCCTCGCCGCCCCGCCGGACGCCGCCCCGCCGACCTACAATCGGCGCGTGACCCATTCCCCTGCCGTCGCGCGCCGATGAGCGGTCGCGTCTTCCTCCGCTCCTCGTCGCCCGATCCCGCCGTCGCGGTCGAGGCGCATGGTTCCACGATCGTCGACGCGGAGGGCCGCGAGTACCTCGACGCCGCGGGTGGTGCCGTCGTGGTCAACGTCGGTCACGGCCGGCGCGAGATCGCCGATCGGATCGCCGAGCAGACGGCTCGCCTGTCGTACGCGCACGGGTCGGCATTCACGACCGAGCCGCTCGAGGCGTATGCCACCGAGGTGGCCGTCCACCTCCCCGTCGACGACCCGGCGATCTACCCGGTATCGGGTGGCTCGGAGGCGATCGAGACGGCGCTCAAGCTGGCCCGTGCCGCGCAGATCGCGCGCGGCGAGCCGGACCGCTGGATCGTGTTCGCGCGCTGGGGCAGCTACCACGGCAACACCCTGGGGGCGCTCGACCTGTCCGGCCGCCGGCCGCTGCGCCGTCCGTACGAGGGGTGGCTGGGGCGGTTCCGGCACGTGAGCGCCGCGTACCCGTATCGCGGCACCTACGCCGGGTCCCAATCGCTGGGGACGACGCAGGAGCTCGTCGACGAGCTGGACCGCGCGTTCACCACCGCCGGTCCGGGCACGGTCGCCGCGTTCGTCGGCGAGCCGGTCGTGGGCGCCACGCTGGGCGCCGTCGCGCCGCCGCCCGGCTACTGGCCCGCCGTTGCCGACGTCTGCCGGCAGCACGGGGTGCTGCTGATCGCCGACGAGGTGATGACCGGCTTCGGACGCACGGGCACGTGGTTCGGGATGGACCATGAGCGGGTCCGGCCCGACCTGCTCGTCGCTGCCAAGGGCGCCACATCCGGGTACTGGCCGTTCGGCTTCGTTGCCGCCTCGGGCGAGATCCACGACGCGGTCACCGGCGCCGGTCCCTTCGTCCATGGCTTCACGTACTCGCACCAGCCCACGGGCGCAGCGGTGGCTCGCGAGGTGCTCCGGATCCTCGAGGCGGAGTCGCTCGTCGAGGCATCCGCGGCCAAGGGGGAGCGGCTGCTCGGGCTGCTGCGCGAACGGCTCGGCGATCACCCCTCGGTCGGCGAGATCCGGGGCCGCGGGCTCCTGCTGGGGGTCGAGCTGGTGCGCGACCGCGAGACGACCGAGCCCTACCCGCGGGCGTCGCGCCTGGCGGAGACGATCGTGCGGATCGCGCGCGAGCGCGGCCTGCTCCTGTACTCGGGCACCGGCAACGCCGATGGCGCCGATGGCGACGTCATCGTGCTCGGCCCTCCGTTCGTGATCACGGACGATGAGCTCGTCCGGATCGCGGGCGGGCTGGGTGACGCCCTCGACCTCGCGCTCGCGGAGATCGGGGCGGCGGCGCGAGGCTAGGACGCCCGGGAGGAGTGGCCGCCGATCCGACGTAGCCGGCGACCCGCGTCAGGCGCGGGCGCGGGATGCCCGGAGCAGCAGGATCCCGCCCAGGACCACGAGCAGGATCGGCCACACGAGGTCGTTGAACTCGGGGACCGCGATGCTCGACCCGCCGATCGCCGCGAGGATCACGCCCAGGCCGGCCTGCCACCCCCATCCGGCGCCGCTCGCCGCGCGAACGGCCGCGATGAACAGGAACGCGACGCCCAGGCAGAACGTGCCCACCCCCGGCCCTTCGACGACCTTGGCAGCGGCCAGCAGATCGGGTGCCGCGAGCGCAGTGATGATCGCGCCCAGGTACAGCGACCCGATGCCGCGGTTGACGAGCCACGACACGAGGAATGCCACGCCGGCGGCGAGGAACAGGAGCGAGCCTGCGGTGTCCAGCGACGGATAGACCTGGCGCAGCAGGAGCAGCCCGCCGAACACGACCAGGAAGATCCCGAACCACGGCAGCCGGGAGCGCCTGCGCGAGCCGCCGATGTCGCTCCATTCCCAGCCGTAGGCACGGATCCGTCCCGCCTCCAGGACATCGCCCCGCACCGGCTCGCCCCGTCGATCGCTCATTCGCCCATCCTCCGCTGCGTCGTTGCAGAGCGTAGCGCGGTCAGGCGGGGACGATCGCGGCCAGCTCGCGGAACCAGTGCAGCCGCTCCGCCCACGGAACCGCCGCGTTGGCCGGCGACGTGGATGGCAGGACGAACAGCCGGGTGTCCCCGATCCGGCGGGCCTGCAGGCCGAGCTCGGGCCGCTTGCCGAACGCCCCGCGCCAGGCCTCCTTGCCCACGAACGCCAGCACCGCGGGACGGAGCTCACGTGCGATCCGGTCCAGCCGAGCCGCGCTGCCGGCGAAGTCCACCGCCCGCAGGTCGCCGGACCCGGGCGTCGTCCGCAGGGCAGCGTTGGTGATCCCGATGCCCAGCGCGAGCAGCTCCTGCTGCTCGCTCGGATCGAGCAGGCGGGGCGTCAGGCCGGAGGCGTGCAGCAGCCGCCAGAAGTCGTTGCGCGGGTTCGCGAAGTGAGCGGCCGCCGCCGCGGACACCCGGCCCGGGTTGATCCCGACGAGGATCAGTCGCAGGTCGGGCGCGAGGATATCGGGGACCGCGGAGGCGCCAGGGTCGGCGCCGCCCGCTCGACCGCCGCCGCCCGTGCCGCGACCGCCTCCGCCCATGTCAGGCCGGCGCGTCGCCGGTGGAGACCGTCACCTCGTCCTCGACGTGGCTGAACCCGACGCGATCCGCGAACCGGGACATCAGCCCCGGCGCCCACCAGTTCCAGCGGCCGAGCAGCCGCATCGTGGCCGGGACCACCAGGATGCGCACGATCGTCGCGTCGACCAGCACCGCGATCGCCATCCCGACGCCGATGCTCTTGATCGTGATCGTCTCGGCCAGGGCGAACGCGGCGAACACGGAGACCATGATCGCGGCGGCGCCGGTGATCACGCCGGCGGTCCTCGCCAGCCCTTCCGCGACCGAGGCGCGATTGTCGTCGGTTCGCCGGTAGGCCTCCTGGATCCGCGACAGCAGCAGCACCTCGTAGTCCATCGACAGCCCGAACAGGACGCAGAACATGATGATCGGGTTGCCCGCGATCGTGAACCCCGGCGAGGTGAACGCGAGCTGGTCGCTGAGGTTGCCCTCCTGGAAGATCCAGACCAGGGCGCCGAACGACGCGCTGATCGACAGCAGCGTCATCACGATCGCCTTGGCCGGCAGCACCACCGACCCGAACAGGAGGAACAGGATCGCGCCCATCGCGATCAGGACGATGCCCACCGCGATCGGCGTGCGGTCGGCCTGCGCCTGGAGGAAGTCGTGGCCGGTCGCCGCAAACCCGCCCACCGCGGCGGACAGGCCGACGCCGGGATCGATGGCGCGGACGACCGGGATGATTGCCGTGCCCTCGGGTGAGGACGTGAGGAGGGGGCTGATGGCGTCGAAGCGGACGGTCGAGCCGTGGACATAACGATCCCACAGCGCGACGAGCTGCGGCGGCCACGTCGCCCTCGGCTGCCCGTACAGGGCCGTGAGCTGCTGCGCCGAGAGCGGCTCCCCGGTGGCCGGGTTGGGGATGTTGCTGAACGGGCTCTCGACGCGTTCGATGCCGTCGACGGCGGCCAGCCTGTCCGCGTACCCGACCAGCGCCGCGACGTTGGCGCTCGAGGCTGGGTCGCCGGGCACGTCGACCAGCGCGATGATCGGCGTGGTGGTCCCCGGCTCGAAGTCGCGCTGGAGCGCGACCGCGGCCTCCCGGCTCTCGAGCCCGGCGGGCAGCACGAAGGCGTCCGGGATGCCCTGCTCGAGCTGCAGGAACGGCGTCCCCGCGGCGAGCAGCAGCGTCAGGGTCGGGATCAGGACGACGATCGGACGCGCCATCACGGCGTTCGCGATCCGCTCCCAGCGTGAGCGGGCGGGTCCTTGGTCCGGCCGCGGGGCCTGCCCGGTCAGGCCGCGAAGCCTGTCGACCAGGCCGGCGACCGAGAGCGCGTCGACCCGCGTGCCCAGCATCCCCAGCAGGGCCGGCAGGAACGTGAGCGCGAAGAACAGCGATGCCCCCACCGTCAGCATTCCGCCGATGCCGAACGACCGGAGCGCGGGGGCGCTGAAGGCGAGCAGCCCGCCCAGCCCCGTTGCGACCGCGATGCCCGAGAAAGTGACGGCCTTGCCCGATGTCGCGACCGCGATCTCGACCGCGTCGCCCACGCTTCGCCCTCGGTGCAGCTCCTCGCGGAACCGGCTGACCATGAACAGCGAGTAGTCGATTGCGAGGGCGAGGCCCAGCATGGTGGACACGTTCTGGACGTAGATGCTCATCTCCACCTGCTGCCCGACGATCCAGACCAACGCCAGGGTGGTCGGGATCGCGAGGCCCGCGACCAGGAGCGGGATGCCCGCGGCGAGGAGCGAGGCGAACACGAGGATCAGGACGAGCGCGGCGATCGGGAGCGACACCGTCTCGGCTCGGACGAGGTCCTCCTCGGACTGCTTCGCCGAGTCGCGGGTGAGCGGCGCGTACCCGCCCAGCAGCAGCTGGATGTCGCTGCCCGGCTGGTGGATCCGGGACTCGAAGCGGGAGAGCAGCGGCACCGACTCCTCATCCGTGACGGTGAGGTTGATCACGACGTAGGCGGCGTTGCCGGCGGTGGCGATGAAGCGCGAATCACCGGTCTGCGCGTAACCCACCGTGCCGGCCACGTCGGGGTCGGTGACGAGGTCGGCGAGCGAGCGCGTGATCTCGGACTGGAATGCGGCGCTGGTGGCGTCGGCCCCCGCGGGCCCGCGGAACAGCGCGATCAGGGTGCCGCGTCCCGCGCCGAACTCGGCGGCCAGGCGATCCGAGACGTGAGCGGACTCGGAGCCCGGGTCGAGCCAGCCGCCTGCCGACAGCACGGAGGCGGCACGCCCGGCACCGGCCGCGCCGGCGAGACCGACCACGATGGCAAGGATGAGGAAGATCCGGCGTCGCCGGTAGACGAAGGCACCCCAGCGGCTGAACATCAGGACTCCGTGTGACGGCGAGCGGGACGTGGGCCGCCGGAAGCGCGGGACGGCAGGGTGGACGATACCCAGCATCCGTGGTCGGTGCACCGCGGATGCCCGCGGGTCTGCTGGCATTCGTCGGCTCGCTCAGCCGCCCAACCTGCCTAACCCCGCCGAACGCGCCCAACCCCGCCGAACCTGCCAGACGCCACTCAGGTGGGAGCTCGTCACCTCATTCGCGTCAGCCGCTCATCTCGAGGGCGCATGGCAGCAACGGTCTCCGTCGCCACGCGTGCGGCCGGGGCAACGCCTTGACCAGCTCCCACCCGGCGACCATCTGACAACAAACGCGGGCGATGTTGGCGCGCGTGGGCGATGTCGGCGCGAATCCGGGCGATCCCGCGGCGCCTCCGACGCCCGCCGGGACTACGCTTGCTCCATGTCGCACGTCATGACCGTCCGCGGGCCTGTCGATCCGGACACGCTCGGGTTCACGCTGCCGCACGAGCACACCCAGATCGCGCTGTGGCACATCCAGAACCGCTGGGACTACTGGGAGCTGACCCGCGACGAGCCGGTCATCCTGGACGAGCTTCGCCTGTTCCGCGAAGCGGGCGGAACCGCGCTCGCGGACCTGACGCTGCCCGGGAACGGGCGGGATCCAGTGTGGCTGCGCACGCTGTCCGAGAAGAGCGGCCTCCACATCGTGATGGGCGGCGGCTGGTACCGGACCGCGTACTACCCGCCCGAAGCGATGATCGACCGCCGGTCGGTCGACTCCCTGGCCGAGGAGCTCGTCGCCGACGCGACCGTCGGGGTGGGGGACACCGGGATCCGGACCGGGATCCTGGGCGAGGTCGGCACCGACAAGCCGTGGGTCTCACCCGCCGAGGAACGCGTGTTCCGGGCGGTCGCCCGGGCGGCGCGCCGGACGGGGCTGGGCGTGTCGACCCATGCTGTGCAGAGCGATGTCGGCGCCGCGCAGCTGACGATCCTCGAGGATGAGGGCGTCGATCCCGGTCGCATCGTCATCGGCCACGCGGACAGCTACCCGGTGCTCGACCATTACCTGTCGCTGATCAACCGCGGCGCCTCGATCGAGTTCGACTTCCTGGGCATGTCGTTCACGCCGATGGAGAAGTACGGCGAGGGCAAGGTCGTCGAGCTCGTGCTCGAGCTGCTCCACCGCGGCCACATCGAGCGCGTGCTGCTGAGCCAGGATGTGTGTCACAACAGCCAGCTCCGCCACTTCGAGGGCAACGGCTACACGCACCTCCAGCTGACGTTCCTGCCGCGCCTTCGGGCTGCCGGCGTGTCCGACGCCGAGATTGACCGGATCACGATCGACAACCCGCGACGGCTATTGACCATCGGGTAGGGGAGGTCGGCGACGCCCTCGCTCGCTCGTCGTCTCGGCAGTCACCGGGAGCCGCGAGTGGCGGGTTTCCATCTGGGCGCCATGATCCTTCGAGCCGCCGAGGATGCAGGGTGTGGACGCGTCATCAGCGAGGATCTCGCAGCCGGTACGCGGCACGGATCGGTCGTGGTTGAGAACCCGTTCGCGAGCAGTCGCCAGCCTCGGGCGGGCGCGAGGCGCAACGGTGACCTGCCGGCCTCCCCAGGCGCCGCGCGCGATCGCCCGTCCATTTCCGTCGTTCGGCACTGTCCGCGCTGGCCCTGTGCGGCGAGCCTCCCCGGTGGAGGTTGCTGGTCACCCGGGCGACCCATCACGCGGCCGATGTCGTCGGCATGCTCGCCCTGGTGCTGGTGTACCGGACCAAATAGCGGCGATCGATGGAGCGACTGCGGTGAACACACGGGTCTCCCACGTCCCTGTCTCGGGTGGGCATTCCCTGCTGGGGCGAGCCGCGCTCACCTCGGTCATGCGCCGCCACCCCATCATGGCGTTCTTCGCGCTCGCGTACGGCGTTTCGTGGGCGATGCTGCTGGTCCTGTACGGGCTGCTGGGCCTGCCGGCGGCCGTCGTGATCCTGCTCCAGACCCTGGGCCCGACCGTTGCGGCGCTGGTGATGGCCGGCATGCTCGACGGACCGGCAGGTCGACGCCGCCTGCTGGCGCGGATCCGGATCTGGCGAGTCGCCCGCCGCTGGTACGCGTTCGCGCTGGTGGGCATCCCGGCGGCATGCGTCCTGGCTGCGATCGTCCTCCCCGGGGCGCTCATCGGCCTTGGGGATGCGTCGGTCGTGAGGCCGGCCATCGAGTTCCTGGTCTACATGGCCGTGGGCTTCTTCAGCGGCCCGCTGTTCGAGGAGCCGGGCTGGCGCGGATTTGCCCTGCCTCGGATGCAGGCATCGATGGGAGCCCTGCGCGCGACGCTGGTGCTCGGTGCGCTGTGGGCGGCATGGCATCTGCCCCAGTACCTGGTGCCGGAGTGGGCCGATGAGAATGGCGGCCTCGACCCGGTCCTGATCGTCGCGTTCCTGATCATGGTCGTCGCGATCGCGCCGGTCATGACCTGGCTGTTCAACCGCACGCACGGCAGCCTGCTGCTCGTCATGCTGGCGCACGCGAGCATCAACGCGGCGCTGGCGGCCTTCGTCGTGGCGAGCTCGGCCCTCGCGGTCGGGCTGCTCGCGCTGGGTTCGCTGTCGGTCGTCCTGATCGTCGCGACCCGCGGCCGCCTCGGCTACGTTCCGTCCGAGGGCCCCGCCTGAGCACCACCTCGGGAAGAGTCGGGCTCGGCGGAGCGCCAGCCGAAGGGACGGCCGTCGCGGCCCGGGGGCTCGCCACCGCGCGTCAGTTGCGCGCTGTCAAGCTGAATGTGGACACATAGCCATGGTATTGTGTCCACATGGCTGACGTCGGGATCCGCGAGCTGAAGCAGCACCTGTCCGAGTACCTGGACCGGGCGGAGCACGGAGAGGTCCTGCGCGTCACCGACCGCGGGCGCCCGAAGGCGGTGCTTGGCCCCGTGCCAGGTCGCGCGCGGATCGAGGACGGGATCCGCGATGGCTGGATCACGCCGGGCACGGGTTCGCCGCTGGGGCCGGCGCGCCGGCCGACGGCGTCACGGCGCGTGCTCGAGGTGCTGGGCGAGGACCGCGGCGAGTGAGCACGTACGTCGATTCCAGCGCTCTGCTCAAGCGCTACGTGGACGAGGCCGACTCGGCCGCCGCTGATGCACTGCTACGTGCGGACCCGGCGCTTCTGACCGCTCGCCATACGATCGTGGAGGTTCGGCGCAACCTCGCTCGCCTGCTCGCGGGACGCGACCTCACCGCCGCGCGAGCCGCCTTCGCCGACGACCTGCGCGCCATCTCGATCATCGAGCTCGATGAGGCGACCTGCGAATCAGCGGCCGCGATCGCGGAGACGACCGGCGTGCGAACGCTCGACGCCCTCCATCTCGCCGCCGCCCAGCGAATCTCCGCGCCCGGGGTGGGCTTCCTGACCTTCGACCTGCGCCAGGCGCAGGCTGCGCGCTCCCTCGGCCTGGCGGTCGTGACCGCCTGACCTGGCGGCGCGACCGGGGCCCGGGTACGCCGGCGCGGGCCCGACGCTCAGCCCTCGAGCGTGGCCTCCACGGAGAGCGCGACGTTCCCCTTGAGGGCCTGCGACACCGGGCAGCCGTCCTTGGCCGCGTCGGCGAGCTCCGCGAACGTTGGCCTGGTCGATCCCCGGCACCGTGCCGCGAACGGTCAACTCGCTCTTGCTGATCCCCCAGCCCGCGTCGCCCTTGTCGAACGACACGACGCACTTGATGTCGAGCTTCGTCGCCGGCGTGCCGTTCTTGGCGAGCTTGCCGCTGAAGGCCATCGAGAAGCAGGCGGCATGCGCCGCGGCGATCAGCTCCTCGGGGCTGGTGCGACCGTTGTGCTCCTCGGTGCGCGATGCCCAGGTGACCGGCAGCCGTGTCAATCGAGCCCGAGCTGACGTAGTTGATCGAGCCCGATCCGCTGACCAGGTCGCCGCTCCAGGTGGTCTCGGCAAATCGCGTGATGCCCATGGATGTTCCTCCTTGTTCGTCGTGGCGCGCCGTGGCGCCCAGGTCCCGTGCCCGATTGCGCTCCGCCTAGGTTGCCACGGCGGCGCCACCGGCGGCATCCGACCCGTCGGCGGCGTCCCGGCCACCGCGCTCGGTCCATCGACGACGGACGCCGTCCACGAGCGAGTACAGGACCGGGATCAGGAGCAGGGTGAGGAACGTCGAGCTGAACAGGCCGCCGATGACGACCGTGCCCAGCTCGGCGGCGATGATCGAGCCCTGGTTGAAGCCCGCGGCGAGCGGGATCAGCGCCAGGATCGTCGCGATCGCGGTCATCAGGATCGGCCGCACCCGCGTCCGCCCGCCCTCGATCAGCGCGTCATGGGTGGACATTCCCTGCGCGCGCAGCCGTTCGACCAGGTCGAGCAGGACGATCGCGTTGGTGACCACGATGCCGATCAGCATCAGGAACCCGATCAGGGCGCTGACGCCGATCGGGCGGCCGGTCAGCAGCAGCGCCGGAAACGCGCCGATCGTGGCCAGCGGCAGGCTGAACAGGATGATGAACGGCGTGATCAGCGAGTTGAACGTCAGGACCATCGCGAGGTAGACGACCAGGATCGCCACGCCCATCGAGAAGAACAGGCCGCCGAACGCCTCGTTCTGCTGCTGCGTGACGCCTGCCAGCCGGACATCGACCCCGTCGGGGATCGACCCGGCCGTTCGCAGGTCGTCGATCGCCTGCTGCACCTGCTGGCTGACCTTGCCCGTGTCGGCATCGGCGATCTCGGCGCTGATCGATGCTGCCGGTGATTCGTCGATCCGGGTGATCGATCCCTGCGTCTCCACCTGCTCGACATCGGCGATGTCACCCAGCGGCCGCTTCGCGGCGGTCCCGACGGGGAGCGCCCGGAGCTGCGCCAGGCTGGTCACCTGGGTCGGATCGAGCTGGACGAACACGTCCAGCGGTCCGGGCTGGTCGGCGAGCTGGACGTGGGTGGCGACGGACCCGACCAGCGCGCCCCGGACCTCGCCGGCGACCTGCGCCGCCGTGAGACCGACCGTGATCGCCTTGTTGGGATCGGGCCGGACCTGGATCTCGGGCGTCGCCTTGGACAGGTCGGACTTGAGGTTGAGCAGCGCGGTGTTGTCGCCGAGGGCTCCGAGGACGAGGTCGTTCACCTTGGCGACCTGCGCCGCGTCGTCGCCCGACACGATGACGTTGAGGTTGTTGGACGTGAACCCGGCCGCCTGCGATACGGCGATGTCGTAGCCGTCGGTCCGGACCGGCGCGAGCTCGTCGGCGAGCGTCTTGGAGTATTCGACGAGATCGACGTCGTCGTCGAGCCGGACGGTCATCCGGGCGCTGTTGGCCGGCCGGCCGCTGAACGCCGCGGTGATCGACTGCAGACCCGAGTCGCCTTCACCCGGGACGCTGCTCTGGACGAGCCGTACCTTGGGATCGGCCTGGAGGATCGCCTCCGCCTGCTTGGTCCGCTCCAGCACCGCGTCGGAGCTGACCCCGGCCGGCGGTGCCAGCGTGACGCTGACGATCTTCTCCGACCCGGCGTTGATGAACTGCGTCGGCAGCAGGGGCGCGATGATGCCGGTCGACACGAACAGCAGGATCGAGATCGCGAGCACGCCGAACTTGGTCCAGCGGTTGCGCAGCGCGAGCTTGATGGACGGCGTGTACGCCCGGATCCAGAACGAGTTCTTGGGCTCGCCGTCCTCGTCGACGTTGAGCTTGATCCGGTCGATGAACAGGTAGGCCAGGACCGGCACCACCGTGAGCGCGCACACCAGCGAGGCCAGCAGCGCGAACGTCACCGTGAGCGCGAACGGCAGGAAGAACTGGCTGACCAGCCCGCCCACGAAGCCCAGTGGCAGGAACACCCCGACCGTGGTCACCGTCGCCGCGGTGATCGCGCCGGCTACCTCCCGCGGGCCATTGAGGGCAGCCGTGAGCCGGTCCTCGCCCAGCGATCTGTGGCGATAGATGTTCTCGAGCACCACGATCGCGTCATCGACCACCCGGCCGACGGCGACCGCGAGCCCACCCAGGGTCATGATGTTGAGCGAGATCCCCGTGAACTGCATGACGACCAGCGCGGTGAGCAGCGACAGCGGGATGCTGACCGCGGCCACAAGCGTCGACCGCAGGCTGAACAGGAACAGGAAGATCGTGAGGACCGCGAACAGGGCCCCGGTGCCGCCCTCGCGGAGCAGGCCGTCACGCGATTCGATGATGAACGTGGACAGGTCGGACACGATCGTGATCGACACGCTCGATCCGTTCCGGTCGCCGATCTCCTTGAGCTTGGCGGTGACCTCCTCGGCGACCAGGACCGTGTTCGCGGCCGACGTCTTGGACACTGACAGCGACAGGGCCGGCTGGCCGTTGGTTCGCGCGTAGCCGGTGGTCGACACACCCGCAACCTCGACCGTGCCCAGATCGCCGATCGTGACCAGCTTCGGGGCGGCGGGTGCCGCGGGTGCGGCGGAGGCAGCCGGGTTCGCGCCGGTGCCGGACGTGGAGGACGGCGCCGCCGCTGCAACCCCCACCACCAGCGACCGGATCTGGTCGACGCTGGTGAACGCGCCGATCGTCGACACCGGGATCTTGGTCCCGTCCGCCTGGATCTGGCCGGCGGGGAAGGTGAGGTTGTTGGCGCTCAGGACGCCCGACACCTGGGATGCCGAGATGCCGTTCGCGGTCAGCTTGGCCGGGTCGAGCGTGACCAGCACGCGCTGCGTCTCGCCGCCGGTGATGTCCACGCTGGCGACGCCCTCGAGGCCGAGCAGCGCGGGGCTGATCTCCGTCTGCGCGATCCGGGCGGCCTCGGCCAGCCCGTCCTCCGACGTCGCCGCGATGGACGCGATGATCACCGGTGAGGCGTTGATGTTGAGCGCGTTCACCTGCGGGGTCACGCCGCTGGGCAGGTTCGCCGCCTGGATGTTCTGCTCGATCTGCGCCCGGACCTCCTTGACGTCGGTGCCGTAGGAGAACTGCGCGATCACGAGCGCGATCGAGTTGGCCGACGTCGACTGGAGCGCCTCGAGCCGCGGGACACCCGAGATCGCCCGCTCGATGGGCTTGGTCACCTGCTCGGCAACGTCAGCGGCGCCCGCGCCCGGCAGCGGCGCGATGACCGTCAGCACCGGGAACTCGATGTCGGGCAGCAGCTCCTGCTTGAGGCTGCCCCAGGCAGCCAGGCCGGCGACGAACAGGGCCGCGGCCAGCAGGAGCGTGACGCTCCGCTTGCTGACGGCGAACGCGGACAGGCGGCTCATGAACGGTCCTTTCGGGCGGATGGCTCGGGTTCGGTCGGGTTCAGGCGTGCGGCGGCGGTGGTGAGTGCGACGAGCGAACGGCGGACGATGTCGAGGTCGTCGTCCGCGAGCAGCTCGAGCAGCTCCCGCATCTGGCGGGCGTTGAGCTCCCGGAACCGGTCGAGGAACTCGCCGCCCGCAGGAGTGAGGCCGACGACGACCTGGCGACGATCGACCGCGTCCTCGCGGCGGTAGGCGTATCCCTGGTCCACGATCCGGTCGACCAGGCCGCTCACGGTCGACAGTGACACGCCGAGGCGCTGGACGAGGTCCGACATGTGGAGCTCGCCCGCCGCACCGAGCAGGTACAGCAGCTTGGCCTGCGGCATGGTCACCGCGATCTCGAGGAACTCCGGCGCGTGGCTGTCGGCCAGCCGCTGCATCAATGCCTCGTAGCCGGAGATCACCTCGTCGAGGACGGCGGCGCGGTTGTCGTGAATGGGATCGATCTCGAAATTCCTTCGGTTGCGACGGATGCTTCGGTTACACCGTACCAAATCGCCGTCACGATACCGCGGATCGGCGTGGGCTGCGCATAGGCCGTTCGACGGCCGGAGGTACCGGTTCGGCACGGTCTCGCCTACCATCCGCGAGTGCCTCCCCAGCCAAGATCCGTGTCACGACCCGTCGCGCGGCGGTTCCTCGTGCTTCGCCACCTCCTCGCACCGCCGCGATCACTGCCCGCTGAGCCGGCGTCGGTCATGCGCGTGCTGGACCGGCTGGGTTCCCTCCAGTTCGATCCGCTCGAGGTCGCCGGGCGGAACCATGACCTGACGTTGCTCGCCCGCGTGGCCGGATATCGCCGGTCGTGGACGGACGCGCTGCTGTACGACACTCGGGAGCTGTACGAGACGTACAACAAGCAGCTGTCGCTGGTGCCGACGGCGGAGCTGCCGTGGTATCGGCTGACCTGGGACCAGGGTCACGATGGGCATCGGGGCGGCGCGTTCGACGAGCACGCTCCGCTGGTGGAGGAGCTGCTCGAGACGATGCGGACGGGCGGTCCGCTGTCATCGACGGACCTCGCGCCGCGAGCGGCCATCGACTGGTACTGGCGGCCCACCAACCAGGTGCGCGCGCTGCTCGAGGCGCTGGCCGAGGCCGGCATCGTGGCCATCGCCCGGCGGGAAGGCAATCGGCGGGTGTACGACCTCTCGGAGCGGCTGTTCCCGGCGGAGCTGCTGGCCCGCCGTCCCCCCGAGGACGAGCAGCTCCGCCACAAGCTGCTGTCCCGCTACCGCGGCAACGGGCTGCTGGCGGCCACCGGCGACTACACGCTGTGGATGGGCATGGGCAAGGCGCCGCGCCGGGCGGTCGTCCACGCGCAGCTCCTCGACGCGGGGGCGATCGTGCCGGTCGAGGTCGAGGGGTTCAGGACGCCCCGATTCATCCTGCCGGAGGAGCTGCCGCTGCTCAATTCGGCCGAGGCTGAGGTCGCCGCGGAGGCCGCCGGCGCGCCTCCGCGACCGGGCGGGCATGAGCCGGGGGCGGCATTCCTGGCGCCGCTCGATCCGCTGGCCTGGGATCGGGACCTGCTCCTCCGGCTGTGGGGCTTCGACTACCGCTGGGAGGTGTACGTGCCGGTTGCGAAGCGGCGCTGGGGCTACTACGTCCTGCCGCTGCTGTACGGGGACCGGTTCGTCGGCCGGATCGAGCCGCGGATCGATCGCCGGAGCGGCACGCTGCGCATCCTCGGGTTGTGGTGGGAGGACGGCTTCGACCCGTTGTCCGGCGCGAACCCGGGGTTCATCGATGCCTTCGCCGACGCGCTTCGGGCGCACCAGGCGTTCGCTGACCTGGCGAGGGTGGCCATGCCCCGGGTCGCGCGCCATCGGGCGCTGTCGGCCGCCCTCCGGGACCGGCTTGGCCCGTCACCGCGCTCCGCCCGCCCAGTCCCGCCGTCGCGCGCCACCGGGCGGCCCGCCGGCCCGATGCTACCCTCGCGCCGATGACCGTCCAGATCCGCACTGCCCGACCGGACGAGTTCGGCGCGCTGCTGGAGGCGATGACCACCGCCTTTCTCGAGCGTCCCGACATCGAGCGTGTCGCCGGCATCGTCAGGGAGCGCTGGGACCCGGCGCGCACCTGGGGGGCGTTCGAGGGCGATCGAGCCTGCGGGACGTTCCGCTCATGGCCCACCGAGCTCACGGTCCCGGGTGGGAGACGGCTGCCCGCAGCCGCCGTCGCGGGCGTGGCGGTGCTGCCGACCCACCGCCGGCAGGGGATCCTGAGTGCGCTCACGGCCGCGGAGCACGCGGCGATCCGGGAGCGGGGCGAGGCCGTCGGCCTGCTCTACGCGTCCGAGTACGGGATCTACGGCCGGTTCGGCTACGGTCCCGGATGCCGGCTGGCGACGTGGACCCTCGACGCGTCGGCGACGGCGTTCCACGGAGCGCCCACCACCGGCGTCGAGCTGGTCACGCCCGGGCCGGCGAGCCGGGACGCGATCGTGGCCGTGTTCGAGGCGTGGCGGCGGCGCCAGGCCGGCGAGATCCGCCGAAACCCGTTCCGCTGGGGCGACGAGCTGGGGCTGACGGAGCCGCCGTGGGGACGGCCGTGGACGGGGTTCCTCGCGCTCCACCGCGACGAATCGGGCTCGGTGGACGGCTTTGCCCGGTACCTCGCCGAGGAGCGCTGGGACGACCGACAGCCGCGGAACCTCCTGCGCGTGAATGACCTGCATGCCCTCACCGATGCCGCGAACCTCGCCCTGTGGCGCTTCCTTGCCGAGACGGACCTGGTGTCCACCGTGGTGGCCCCCGGCCGCAGCCCGTCGGACCGCCTGCCGTGGCTGCTCACCAACGCCCGCGCGGCGGTCGCCTCGGGGATCGGCGAGGGGATGTGGGTGCGCCTGTTCGACGTCGCGCGCGCGCTCGAGGTCCGCGCCTACGAGCGGACGGACGAGCTCGTGCTCGAGGTGATCGATGGCGAGCTCAGCGCTCCGATCCGGCTGGCCCTGGACGCCTCACCGGACGGCGCCACGTGCCGGCCGACCGATCGAACGCCCGACCTGACGGTTCCGGTGGCGGCGCTGGGCGCCGCCTATCTCGGCGGGTCGCCGCTGCGCCGGGCGGTGCTCGCGACCGGCGTCGACGAGCACGTCGCCGGGTCGCTGGCGCGCGCCGACGCGCTGTTCCGGGTGCTCGACGAGCCCTGGTGCTCGACGTTCTTCTGATCGGGAGGGACGCGCCGGCCGGCGCGCCGCCGAGTCGGCGGGGACGTCCGGTGCGCGCGTGGCGCCGGGTCCCGTGCGCGCGCGCTGCCCGCGTCCCGCGCGTGCGGCCTCCCCTGCCAGTTGACCGCCAGGCGAGCGTTCGCCGCCGGACGCTGGTCGGAAGCGACGCTCTCCTCGCTGCGAGCGCAGACCGCCATGCCAGATGACCGCCTGGCGGGCGATCGTCAGCAGGACCGAGCCGCGAGGCGCCCGAAACGCCGTGGCGCCGCACGGTTCCCGCCGGCACGGCGCCTCCGCGGTGGCCATCGTCCGCGTGCTGGACATATGTCATGGATCGGACGGGCGCGAGGGCTCGGTGACCGCCCGTCCGGCGCTCCGGCACTGCCTGTACACCCTCGATTGACGGATCGCCCGGTAATTCCGATAATTCCACTAGGGATTAGCCCGCAATCCACGTCCCGGCGGTCGCGGCGTTCCCGGACCACCGACACCCAGCAGCCCGCGGCGGCGCGCCGCGATCGGAGCAGCGATGACCTCGACCCGCGAAATCGTCCAGGACGAACGCGACAAGTTCGCCTTCCATGACGACATCGTCTACCTGCGCGAGACGAAGCGCGGGCTGACGCGCGACACGGTCGAGGAGATCAGCCGGTTCAAGGACGAGCCGGACTGGATGCTCCAGTTCCGTCTCCGCGCCTACGACCACTTCATGAAGCGGAAGATGCCCAGCTGGGGCGGGCGGCTCGACGACATCGACCTCGCCAAGATCGTCTACTACCGCAAGCCGTCCGAGCGCGAGGAGAAGTCCTGGGACGATGTCCCCGAGCAGATCAAGGCGACGTTCGAGAAGCTGGGCATCCCGGAGGCGGAGCGCAAGTTCCTTGCCGGCGTCGGCGCCCAGTACGACTCCGAGGTCGTGTACCACTCGGTGCGCGAGGAGCTGAGCAAGATCGGCGTCGTGTTCATGGGCACCGACCAGGCGCTCAAGGAATACCCCGAGATCTTCCGCGCGCACTTCGGCACCGTCGTCCCGCCCGAGGACAACAAGTTCGCGGCGCTCAACTCCGCCGTGTGGTCGGGCGGGAGCTTCGTGTATGTGCCCAAGGGCGTCGAGGTGCCGCTGCCGCTCCAGGCGTACTTCCGGATCAACGGCGAGAACACGGGCCAGTTCGAGCGGACGCTGATCGTCGTCGACGAGGGCGCGAAGGTCCACTACATCGAAGGCTGCACCGCGCCGATCTACGCCACGGACTCGCTCCATGCCGCGGTCGTCGAGGTCGTCGCGCTGCCGGGATCGAAGGTGCGCTACACGACGATCCAGAACTGGTCGAACGACGTCTACAACCTGGTGACCAAGCGCGCGCACGCGCACGCCAACAGCACGGTCGAGTGGGTGGACGCGAACACCGGCTCCCGGCTGACGATGAAGTACCCGGCGATCTACCTGCGCGGCGAGGGCGCCCGGGCCGAGGTCATCTCGGTCGCGGTCGCGGGCCGGGGCCAGCACCAGGACACCGGCGCGAAGGCGATCCACCTGGCGCCCAACACGACGTCCCGGATCGTGTCCAAGTCCGTGTCCAAGGACGGCGGGCGCGCGACGTACCGCGGCCAGCTCAAGGTGGCGCCGGGCGCGACCGGGGTCACCGCCAGCGTTCGCTGCGATGCGCTGATGCTCGACGACGAGAGCCGCAGCGACACGTACCCGTACATCGACATCCAGGAAGACGACACGACGATGACCCACGAGGCCACCGTCGGCAAGATCTCGGCCGACCAGATCTTCTACCTGATGAGCCGCGGCCTGACCGAGAACGAGGCGCAGAACCTCGTGATCCAGGGGTTCCTCGAGGTGTTCACCAAGGAGCTCCCGATGGAGTACGCGATCGAGTTCAACCGCCTCGTCAAGCTCGAGATGGAGGGGTCGCTCGGATGACGGAGGTCGCGGACCCCTCGACCACCGCCGGTCGCGCCGCGAGGCCGCGCCGGCGAGGACCGGCGGACCTGCCGTTCTCGTTCGTCACCCGCGAGCTTGTCGAATCGGTCGCCGACGCGCGTGACGAGCCTGGCTGGCTGCGCGAGGACCGCCTCGCGGCGTTCGAGTCGTTCGAGGGGCTGGCGGTCGAGAGCAACCGGCTGTACACGCCATACCTGGACCTGCGGGCAGCCGCGCTCGACGACGCGACGCCGTACCGGGAGGCCGTATCGGCCGATGCGGCGGGCGCCGCGGGGATCCCCGATGACGTCGCCGGGCTGCTCGAGCTCAACGAGGCCGACGTCGTCATCGCCGCGCTGTCGGACGAGGCCCGCACGGCCGGGGTCCGCCTCTGCACCCTGGGCGAGCTGGTGCGAACCGACGATGCGCTCGCCCGCGAGCTCCTTGCCGGCGGCAACCTCCTCCCCGCCGGCGAGAAGCTCGCGCAGCTGTCGCGCGCCGCGTGGGCGCAGGGTGCCGTCGTGCTCGTCCCGGCCGGCGTCCGCCTGGAGCACCCGATCGTCCTGCGCTGGGTCGTGGGCGCACCTCGCACGCTCATCGCGCGCACGTTGATCGTGCTCGGTGACGGCGCCGAGGCGTCCGTTGTCGAGGAGCTCGTGGCCTCGGACGGGGTCGTTGCCGGCGCCCAGGCGATGCTCTCGAGCACCACCGAGATCCGGCTGGGGGCACATGCGCGGCTTGCGATGGCCAGCCTCCAGGAGCTCGGCCCGGATCACGTCCTGTTCCAGCAGCGCCGCGCCGAGCTGGGCGAGGCCGCGGACCTGCGCTGGGCGCTCGCGCAGCTGGGCGGCCGGCTGGTCAGATCGCGGGTGGACAACGTGCTGGCCGGCGACCGGAGCGTCGTCGAGCAGGCCGAGATCGTGTTCGGTGCCGGCGAGCAGCTCCACGACCTCACCTCGTACACGCGGCACATCGGACGCGATACCACGGGCCAGCTGCTGTCGAAGGGCGCCCTCATGGACCGCTCGCGGAGCTTCATGAAGGGCCTGATCACGATCGAGAGGTCGGCGGTCGGGACGGACAGCTTCCTCGGCGAGTTCGGGATGAACCTGTCGAAGTCGGCGCGTGCCGTGGCCATCCCGTCGCTCGAGATCGACCAGCCGGACTGCCGGCGCGCGGCCCACTCGTCGTCGGTTGGCCCGATCGACGAGACCCAGCTGTTCTACCTCGAGAGCCGCGGGATCCCGCCCGACGAGGCGCGGAAGTTCATCGTCCTCGGCTTCCTCGAGCCCGTCGTCGCCCGCGTCCCGCTCGCGGACGCGCAGGAGCGGCTGCGCGATGCCCTCGAGGCGAAGTGGACCTCGGGCTTCGGCGCCGGCGCGACGACCGCGGCCTGACCCGGGGAGCACGCCCGCGTCATGATGCTCGCGTGAGCCGGCGAATCGACCTCATCGGCGTCGACGAGATCGCCGAGGGCGAGATGCGGATGGCCTGGGTCGACCAGAGCGACCCGGTGCTCGTGGTGCATGTCAACGGGGAGTTCCACGCGCTCCAGGGCACCTGCTCGCACGAGTACTTCGAGCTCGACCGCGGCTTCCTGACCGCCGGCACGCTTACCTGCGCGCTCCACCTGTCGCGGTTCGACCTGACCGACGGCGAGGCGCTCGATCCGCCGGCTGAGCTGCCGCTGGCCGTGTATCCGGTCGTCGTCGAAGGCGGCCGCGTCCTGATCGAGGTGGGCGATGGCCCGCTCGAGGTCAACGAGGACGCCTGAGCAGTCGCCGGACCCCAGATCGGCGTCAATCGATCAGCGTCCCGCCGTTGATGTCCAGGATCTCGCCCGTGATGTAGCCGGCGTGCTCGGAGCACAGGAACGCGACCGCCGCTGCCACCTCGTCGGTCGTCCCCAGCCGGCCCACCGGCACCCGGTCGGCCAGCTCGCGCGTGCTCGCGAGCACGTCGGTGTCGATGAGCGCCGGCGCGACGGCGTTGGCAGTGATGCCCTCGCGGGCGAACTCGCTGGCGATCGACTTGGTCAGCGTCATCAGCCCCGCCTTCGAGGCCGCGAACGCGGCCGACCGGGCCCCGCCGGACTTGCCGGCCGCCGCGCCGACGGCCACGATCCGGCCGTACCCCAGCGAGCGCATGCCCGGGATCCCGCGGCGGAGGGTGAAGAACGCTCCGGTGAGGTTGATCGCGAGGGTTCGCTCCCACAGCTCGGTCGAGGTCTCGACGAACGGCCCGACCGGAAGGATCCCGGCATTGAGGACCAGCACGGACACGGTGCCCAGTCGCGCCTCGACCTCGGTGAACGCGGCATCGACCGCGGTCTCGTCGCTGACGTCGCACTCGATGCCCAGCACGCCCTCGTGCTCGGGCGCGGTCAGGTCGAGCCCGGCCACGAGCGCGCCGTTCGCCGCGAGCACCTCGGAGATGCGCTTCCCGATCCCGCGCCCCGCGCCGGTCACGACCGCGACGCGGCCGGCGAGCCCTTCGACGTGGATCAACGAACCCTCCTGGATGCGATATGGGATCGAACCGGGATGCACGGCGGCGGGGCCGTCAACCCTGTCTACGGTAGATCCTCGGCCCGACGCGTGCATCGGCCGCGGCCATGAAGCTCAGATGATCGGGCCGGCGCCGCGCTCGATCACCGGCTCCAGCTCCGGATCCGAGCGCAGCTGGAGCACGAGCGCGCCGGCCAGGACGAGCGCGCCGCCCAGGGCCTGGGGCGGGGTCAGCGCCTCGCCCAGCAGCATCCCCGCGAGGAGCACGCCCACCACCGGCTCCCACAGCATCAGGATCCCGGTCCGGGTGCCGCCGATGGTGCGGACCGCGGTGAGGAACAGCAGCGATGCGATGCCCGCCGCGAGGATGCCGGCGAGCAGCAGCACCGGCCACGGATCCGGGGACCGGAACGGTGCCGCGAGGCCGTCCGCCTGGCCGACGATGAGTGCCAGCAGCGCGCCGCCGACGGCAGATGTGACCAGGATGAGCAATGTGGCGGCATCGGCGGGGACGGTGCGGTACCCGTGCCGGCTGATCGTCACGAACACGACCTGGCTGGCGGCGGCCGAGAGCCCCAGCACGATGCCCAGGATGTCGACGGTGATCCCCGCCGAGGTGTCCATGCCACCGGCCAGCACCAGGACCACGCCCACCGACGACAGGCCGAGCGCGCCGATCCGCGAGGTCGTGATCCGCTCCCGGCCGAGGACGACGTCCAGGAACGCGACCCCCGCCGGGTACGTGTAGAACATCATCAGGGCGAGTGCGATCGGGATCCGCCCGAACGCCGTGAACATGGCCACGTTGAGCGTCAGGCCCATGAGCGCGGCGACCGCCAGCGTGAGCCACCCACGGCTGCCGAGGCTCCGCAGGGCCGTGGCCGAGGTCCGCACGCGGCCCCGCAGCACGATCAGGATCGCCAGGCACGCGACGCCCAGCACGGCGCGCCACGCGGTGAACGCGACGCCGTCCACCCCGGCATCCGCCGCGAACCGGGACAGGGGGCCAAGGGTCCCGAACATGGTGGCCCCGGCCACGGCGGCGGAGGTCCCGACGACGAAGTCTCGATCGCGGCGCATGGCGGCCCATGGTACCGGCGGGGCGGACTTGGCCGGCGACGTCGACGGCGGGCCGCGGCAGCCGGCGGCCGGCGCCGCGGGTCACCGGGTCGCTCGCGTCGGCGGCCGGCGCCGCGGGTTCAGCGCTCGAGCAGCGTCCCCAGGCCTTGCGTCGTCGCGGTCGCCAGGATCGCGCCGCCGAACACGACATCCGCGAGCCCGGTCCCGAGGTGCGTGACGACGACGCGCCCGCGCGGCCGTGCCGTTGCGGCCGCCAGCGCCTCGCCGATCATCGCCATGGGGTCCGGGTAGCCGTCGAAGTTGCCCGCTTCCCGGTTGGCCAGGAACTGTGCGGTGTGGTCGACCAGGAACAGGCCGGCGTCGCGGGCGACCTCCGCCGAGCAATACGTCGCGTAGTCGACCGCCACGACCAGTGCCTCGGTCGTGAGCCAGGCATCGGTCATGACCTGGCGCTCGGGCGGGGGGACGAACGCGGCGGCGGTCACCACGACGTCGGCCCCCTCGACCGCGTCGCGGGCGGACGACGCGACCTGCGCGGCCCCGATCCCAGGGGTGCCTCGTGCCACGGCCGCCAGCGCGGACGCGCGATCAGGATCCCGGTCGAACAGGGACAGCTCCACGCCGGGCAGGACGTGCCCCAGCACCGGGACGTGGCTCGTGCCCTGCACCCCGGCCCCGATCAGCGCGGCCCTCGCCGCCCGTCCCACGACAGCCGGCGCAAACGCCCGGATCGCGACCCCGGACACGGCGGCGGTCCGCTGCGCCGTGATCGGCCCGGCATCGAGGATCGCCGTCGGCAGGCCGGTCTGCGCGTCGTTGAGCAGCAGCAGTCCGTGGATCGCCGGCAGCCCCAGCGAGCCGTTCGTCGCGAACCCGAGCACCCACTTCATGCCCAGCTGGTCATCGGAGCGATCCGCCCGCCGGCCGGGGAGGAAGGCTGGCATCGCGTGGGCGAAGGCGCCGGCCGGGCGGGGATGCACCGCGATCTTGGGCGGCAGGTCGGCCGGTCCCGCGAGGCCCCGCAGCACGGTCTCCGCGAGCGACAGCCGCGTTGACAGCGGCGGCATCGCGGCCGTCACGTCGGCCGAGGACAGGTAGCGCAGGGGCGGCACGGTGCTCATGGATGCCGAGTGTAGGCGCCCCAGCGGACGGCGCACATCCAGCGGTCCGGCACCCGCTCCGCGTCACGACTCGCACCCAGCGCCACGCCCGCTCCCCGCCTAGGGGCAAGGTTGGGTACCTTGAACGCGTGAACATCGCGCAGAGCCTCGAGAACCTCAAGCTCGAGCAGGACGCCATCGTCCTGTACGACGCGCTCGCGACGATCGAGAAGGATGGTCGCCGGGCGGCCGCCTTCCGCCAGATCGCGCGCAACGAGCGGCGGCATGCCGAGATCTGGGCCAGCCGCCTCACCGATCTCGGGGCGACCGTGCCACCCGCCGGCCGCCCGCGCGCCCGGATCCGGCTGATCATCCTGCTCGCGCGCGCCTTCGGCACCCGCGCGGTCTCGGACCTGGTCAAGGCGCTCGAAGGCGACGAGGAGGCGGTCTACGCGGACCAGGCGCAGGCGCCGGAGATCGAGGCCATCGCCGCCGACGAGCGCGAGCATGCCGAGATCTGGAAGCGGCTCGACGCGCAGAAGGAGACCGGCAACGGGCGGCGACAGCGGGCCGGCAGGGCGACCGAGGTCGTTCGCTCGATGGAGCACCCGACGGTCAACGCGGATTCACCCGATGCGGCCGACGAGATCGCGAGCGGGGAGCGATGGCATCGCAGCGCTCGCTCGGGGACCCTCCGGGCCAGCATCTTCGGCGTCTCGGACGGCCTGGTGTCCAACCTGTCGCTGGTGATGGGCGTCGCCGGCGCTTCCGGGCAGGGCGGTTTCATCCTGCTGGCGGGGATCGCGGGTCTGCTGGCGGGCGCCTTCAGCATGGCTGCCGGCGAGTACATCTCGATGCAGAGCCAGCGGGAGCTGTTCGAACGCCAGATCGAGCTGGAGCGCGCTGAGCTCGAGGCCATGCCCCACGAGGAGCAGAAGGAGCTGGCGGCGCTGTACGTGGCCAAGGGCTTCCCGCGGGACGAGGCGGAGCACGTCGCGGCGCGGATGTTCGAGGATCCCGACACCGCGCTTGATGCGCTCATCCGCGAGGAGCTGGGCCTCGATCCCGACGAGCTGGGTTCGCCCTGGGGTGCGGCCGCAGGCTCGTTCCTGTCGTTCTGTGCCGGCGCGAGCGTTCCGGTGATCCCGTACCTGTTCGGTGGGGGGGCGGTGATCTTCGGCGTGAGCTTCGGGATCAGCCTGGTCGCGCTGTTCGGCGTCGGAGCGGCCGTGAGCCTGCTCACCGGTCGCAGCCTCCTGTTCTCGGGTTTCCGCCAGCTAGGGCTCGGCGCCGCCGCGGCGGCGGTGACGTACACCGTGGGCAGCATCATCGGAGTCGGCGTCGCGGGGTGAGCGGCCACGTGATCGGCCACGGCCCGGCTCGATGAGCGGCGAACGTCTCGCCGATCGGCTGCGGGCGGAGGGACTCGCCCCGGGCGCCTGGTCGAACGGTCCGGGTGACCTGTACTCAGCCCACGCGCACGACTACGACAAGGTGCTGGTGTGCTCGGCGGGATCGATCCGGTTCGGCCTTCCGGCCCGCGGCGACGAGGTCGCCCTCGCTGTCGGCGACCGGCTGGAGCTGCCTGCGGGAACGGCACACGATGCCCGGGTCGGCGTCGACGGCGTGACGTGTCTCGAGGCGCACCTGCCCGCGGGACGGCTCGCGCAGCTGCGGCACGTTCCGGCAGGGGACTGGTAGGGACGGCCGGGGGCGTGGCAGGGACCGCGCGACGACGCGCGGACACCGCGATGCGGCCTGACAGCGCCGACGCGGCCGGACGGCGGCGATACGCCGCCCGGACAGCGCCGACGCGCCGGACACGGTGACGCCCCGGCCGAGACCGGGGCGTTCGTGGGTTACGCTGGGAGCCGCGGGATCAGTGGCGGCCGAGCGCTGCCCAGAGGAAGGGATTGTCGTGCGGGTCGTTATAGCCTCGCGGCTCCTCGGCGCTCAGCACGATGCTGATCATCGAGAACAGCGCGAGGAGCGCGAATACGGCAACGATGACCATCTCCATGCACCTTTCGCTGCGAGGATTGCCGCGGACCTGTGGGGTCCCGCCGGTCTGTCCGGCGGGGTCGGCATCCAGATGCCCCTTGCGTCACCAAGTATACCTATGAATCGCAGGCCAAGCAATTACATCGCCTAACGAATAGGTACCAGATGAGCCAGAACGACCATCTCAGCAAGACCGATGCGCGACTCCTTGCCATCCTGCAGACGAATGGCCGCCGGTCGTACGCGGACCTTGGCACGGACCTGGGCATGGCGGGGCCGTCTGCGCACGAACGCGTCAAGAAGCTCGAGGCACGGGGCGTGATCCGCGGCTACGCCGCGCGCGTGGATCCCCCCGCCGTCGGGTTCATCGTGCTTGCGTACACGTGGGTCACCCAGGCACCGGGCACGATCGCGACCGACCTCACGGCCGACTTCGCCGAGATCCCGGAGATCGAAGAGTGCCACCACATCGCAGGCGAGGCAGACTACCTGCTCAAGATCCGGGCGCGCGACATGGATCACCTGGAGCGGGTCGTGCGGGCGGTCCAGACCACCCGTCACGTGTTCTCCACGGAGACCGACGTGGTGTTCACGACCGGGTTCGAAGGCCGGCCGTTGCCACTGGTCGAAGCTGACGACCACGCACCCGAAACCGCCAGCGAAAGGATGACGTAAGGGATGTCGGAGCGCCGGGTGGACGTGGCCGATGAGGTCGCGCTCGTCCAGGCTGTGGCTACCGGCTCGGAGGAGGCCCTCGCGGCGCTCTATGACCGCCATGCAGGCGGCATCCACGCCGTTGCCCTTCGGCTGACACGCGATCGGCAGATCGCCGAGGAGGTCGTGCAGGAGACATTCCTCGCCCTTTGGAATCGGGCCGAGCTGTTCGATCCCGGGGTGGCCTCGCTGGCCACCTGGCTTCGGGCCATCGCCCGCAATCGCACGGTTGACCGCCTTCGTGCGGCTGGTCGCCGGCCGCCGCTCGTGTCGCTGCCCGGATACGCGGACGCGGATGACGCCGACGCCGGTTTCGAGCGCCTGTCGCCGGATGCCGTCGTGCTCGGGGGCGCGGCACCCGAGCCGGGCCCGGAGGCGGCCGCGGAGTCAGCTGCCCTCAGGGTCGCCATCGACACGGCGCTCGCCGGGATGACGGACCTCGAACGACGCGTCATCCTGCTGGCGTATCGCGACGGGCTGACCCAGTCCGAGATCTCCGAACGGCTCGGCTGGCCGCTGGGCACGGTGAAGACGCGAACGCGCCGCGCGCTGGCACACCTGCGTGCGGCATTGGAAGGGGATGACGATCCGATCGGGTCGGGCTCGGCATCTCGCGGGATGGATGGGCATGGAACACGCTGAGGCGCTGGAGCGCATCGAGATTGCGGCGGTGGAGCCGGACGGCCTCGAGCGGCTGATGGCGGGCGATACGCCCGACGCGGCCGCGGTCGCCGGTCATCTTGCTGGCTGCCCGTCCTGCACGGCCGAGCTGGGCAGGATCGGCCGGACCGCGGCGATCGCGCGCGAGGTCATCGCCGAGCAGCCGGATCCAGCGCTCCGCGAACGGACGCTGGCGTTCGTCCGGACCGTCGGACGCGACCGGACGGGAGGCGCGGTGCCGGTGGTCGACGCCCGGCCGGACGCGCCCGTGGCTCTGCGCGTGGCAGATGCCCGGACCCGGCCCCTCCGACGCCCCATGCGGCTCGCGTGGGTGGCCGGCATCGCGGCGGCGCTGATCGCTGCCGTTGCGATCGGGTTCGCCGCGGGCGGCGCGTTCCAGGGTGACTCGATCGCGAGCCGCGATGGCCAGATCGCAGTGCTCCGACAGGCGACGACCGTGACGATGCGGATCGAGTCCCAGCCGGATGCCCGCTCCGTGGCGCTCGCCGCGACCTCGGGCGGCAGCGGTGCCGCGGGGGCGCTTGCCTTCTCTCCGGCGGCGGGCGACCTGGTGGTGATCGCGACCGGGCTTCCGGCCGAGGGTGCGGGGCAGGAGTACGGCTGCTGGGTCGAGGTCAGCGGTGAGCGACGGCGCCTGGGCCGCATGTACTGGGGTGGGGACGTCACCTCCTGGGCCGGATCGGCCGACGGGCTCGCAGATCTCCCGGCCGGCACCGTGTTCGGCGTGTCCCTTGGCCCGGTGGGTGGCGGCGCCGGCGCGACGCCCGTGCTGACCGGCAGGCTCTGAGGCTCCGCCGGCGATTGGGCTTCGGGTTGCTTGCGGGGCGGCGACATCGCCTGCACTCTGCGCGCGGCGCGGCGACTCACCCGGCGCATCAATCCACCTGCTGGAGCAGGGGATTGCGGCTCGGTACGCTCTTCGTGGCTCGGATCCGCCAGGCTGACCCTGACGTTGACGCATCCCATGAGTCACGACAGGACGGTGCCTGGGACAAAGCCGGCTAGGCGGCGCCGTCCGGTCCCGGAGGCGCCCCGGACCCAGGAGGCGCGTCGCCCGGCGCAGGCGGATCGGCCCGCAATGCGCGCTCATCATCGGCTGCCTGCGCCGTGGCCGGATGCTCGACGTCCGGTGCCGCAGGATCGATGCTCATCGGGGCCGTGGCCGAGTCACCGACCGTCGAAACCACGACCGGAGAATCAGCGAGCGCGAGCTCGTCGGGATCAACGAGGGTGTCGGGCGGCGGGAACCCGAGGTACCTGTGGTGTGCCCGGAGCACGTCGCGGGCGACCTCGCCGTCGACGGCCGGGAGCTGCAGCGAGCGGGCGATCCAGGCCGCCTCCGCAGCGAGCTCCTCCTCGCCGATCTCCCGCTCGCGCCGGGTCGAGTCGGCCAGCACGAGCCAGGTCAGCGCGCCGCCGGCGATGAGGCCGACGATCAGCAGCCACCAGTTGAACTCGGCGCTCACCGGAGTCTCGCAGGGCGGCAGGTCGGACAGGCGTGCATCGGGCCCGAGGATACTCGACCCGGGCACCGGCCGTGATCGGGCTACACTGCGCCGACATGCCCTCGATCTCGCTCGTCGTGTCCGTCCCGCTGGCCGCCCTGGTGTCGGTCCTGGCCATCATCTCGTGGACCCCCGAGCCGATCGCGATCCATCTCGGGCCCATCCCGGTGTTCTGGTACGGGATCTGCTACGCGACGGGCATCGCGGCGAGCTACGCGGTCATCACCCGTGAGGCGCGCCGGCGGGGTCTCGATGCCCGGCTGGTGGACAACGGGATCATCATCGTCGCCGTCGCAGCGCTGATCGGCGGCCGGATGTACCACGTCATCGATCAGTGGCGCCTCTACCAGGACGACCTGCTCAAGATCGTCCTGCCGCCATACACGGGCCTCGGGGTCTATGGCGGCATCTTCACCGGCGTGCTGGCCGCGTGGGTCCTCACCCGGTACTGGAAGCAGTCGTTCTGGCGTTGGGCGGACGTCATCGCCCCCGGCCTGTTCGTGATGCAGGCAATCGGGCGCTGGGGCAACTTCTTCAACCAGGAGCTGTACGGGCCGCCGACCAGTGCGCCCTGGGGGATCGCGATCGACTGTGCCCACCGCGTCGCCGAGTTCCCATGTGATGCGTACCCGGCCGCCACCACGGCGTTCCACCCGCTGTTCCTGTACGAGTCGCTGAGCGGCGTGCTCGGGGCGTTCGCGCTGCTGTGGATCGCCCGACGGTACGGACGGCACATGCGCCCGGGCGACCTGCTGCTCATCTTCCTGATCTGGTACGCCGTGGTCCGCATGGCGCTGGAGACCCTGCGCACCGGCAACTGGACGTTCTTCGGGGTCCCGACGGCGATCGTGATCTCGCTGCTCGCGATTGCCGGCTCGCTGATCGTGCTCGCCATCCGGCATCGGCCCGGCGCGGCGGATACCGATCGGTGGGGCGAAGCTCCCGAGCCCGATGATGGCGAGGACTGGGTCGAGGTCGACGACGACGAGGTCGACGACGAATCCGACGAGAGCGACGACGGCGACGACGAATCCGACGAGAGCGACGACGGCGACGACGGCCACGAGGGCGACGAGGGAACCGACGATGGCGACGATGACGATGACGAGGGAGCCGGCGGCGACGATGCCCCCGATGCCGATGGGCGTCCCGCGACCGACAGCTGACCCGCCGGCGCCGGACGCGCCGGTGCCGGACGCGCCGGAACCCGACGTTCCCGCGCCCGGCTCTCGGAGGCGACGGCCACCCGCCGCACGGATCGCTCCGGAGGCCATGGCGGCCTCGCGCGGGAAGGCTCGCGAGGGCCTCGCCTGGCTGGGTCGCGCGCCCGAATCGCGTGCCTCGCTCTTCTACCGCGTCATTCGCCTGGTCGCCCGGTTCCTGCTGTTCGGCGTGTTCCGGTTCCGGATCGACACATCCGGGCAGGAGCACCTGCCACGGACCGGCGGCTACTTCCTCATCGCCGCGGCCCACCGCGGCTGGATGGACCCGTTCGTGGCGATGCATGCGCTGCCCGCCGAGCCACGCTGCTGGTTCCTGGGCTCGGCGCCGTCCACGTTCACCGCCCGCTGGCGGGAGGTCCTGATCCACCGGCTCGGCGGCCTGCTGCCGGTGTGGCGCGGCGGCATCGGCATCGACCACCACGTGGCGTCGGCCGAGGCGGTCATCCGCAATGGCGGCGTGTTCGTCCAGATGCCCGAGGGCACGGTGAGCGGGCCGCCCGGGCGGATCGGGCCATTCCGCGACGGCGCCGCGCTGATCGCGCTGCGAACCGGTGCGCCGATCGTGCTGCTGGCGATGGCCGGCACCGAGGAGCTGTACATCGGGCGGCGGATGGCGTCGCGCATCCTCGCGCCGACCAGTGTCCGCGACCTGCTGGGGGAGACATGGGACGGCACGCTTCCGGCGCCCGGATCGCGCAACGAGCTGGACCTTGCCCGCCGCGTCACCGCGGCGTTCGCGGCACGGCTCGGCCCCGCGGTCGAGGCGCTGCACCCGGGCACGGTGGACCCGCCCGGCGCGCCGCGCCGCCTCCGCCGGCGCCTGACCTGGCTGTTCCTGCGCCCCGGGCGCCTTGACCGGGATCTCGAGGGCGCCTGACATGCCGCGGGCGCCGGAGCCCGGTTCGCCGGGTATGCTCCGGCGGATGCAGTACGCCGAATCGATCATCGACCTGGTCGGCAACACGCCGCTCGTCCGGATCTCCCGTCTCACCCGCGATCTCGGCCCTGCGGACCGCCGGCCCCTGCTCCTGGCCAAGCTGGAGATGCTCAACCCGGGTGGGTCGGTCAAGGACCGGATCGGGCTGCCGATGATCGAGGCCGCCGAACGCGCCGGGCTGCTCAGGCCGGGCGGCACGATCATCGAGCCCACGTCCGGCAACACCGGTCACGGCCTTGCCATCGCGGCCGCGCTCAAGGGCTACCGCTGCATCTTCGTGATGGCGGACAAGCAGTCGGCCGAGAAGCAGGCCCTGCTCCGCGCGTACGGCGCCGAGGTCGTGCTGTGCCCGACCAACGTCGACCCCGAGTCCCCCGAGAGCTACTACTCGGTGGCGGCGCGGCTTGCCCGGGACATCCCCGGCGCGTTCAAGCCGGACCAGTACTGGAACATGGAGAACCCGGCGGCCCACGAGCGAACCACCGGCCCCGAGATCTGGGCCCAGACCGACGGCCGGATCACGCACCTGGTGGCGTCGGCGGGCACCGGTGGCACGATCTCGGGGATCGGCCATTACCTCAAGGGGCAGAACCCGGGCATCCGGATCGTGGGCGCCGATCCCGAGGGCAGCGTCCTGTCGGGCGACGCCGCGCGCCCGTACCTGACCGAGGGCGTGGGCGAGGACTTCATGCCCGGCACCCATGACCCGACGGTCGTCGATCGATGGGTCCGCGTGAGTGATCGCGACGCGTTCGCGATGGCGCGCCGGATCACCCGCGAGGAGGGGATCCTGGCCGGCGAATCGTGCGGGACCGCGATGCTCGCCGCGCTCGACGAGGTCGGCCGGATCATGCGCGAGGAGCCCGATGCGGCGCCGGACGCGGTGGTGGTCGTGCTGCTGCCCGACGGCGGGCGCAACTACCTCTCGAAGCTGTACAACGACGAGTGGATGCGGGCCAACGGCCTGCTCACCACGAGCGGTGCGGTTACGCACGTCGCGGAGCTGCTGCGCGAGCGCTACCACGAAGGCGACATCCCGGATGTCGTCCTGGCCCGGACGACCGACCGCGTGGGCGAGGCGATCGAGCTGCTCCAGCGCTTCGGGATCAGCCAGCTGCCGGTGTCCGAACAGCCTGACGGGACCGCGCTGGGCGGGATCGTCGGCTCCGTGAGCGAGAAGGGCCTGCTCGAGCGCGCGTACCGGAACCCGGAGCTGGTGGAGCGGACGGTCGGCGAGGTGATGGACGGCCCGCTGCCGACGCTCGACGTGGCGGCGTCGGTCGACGAGGCGTTCGCGCTGCTGTCGGACGGGGCGCCGGCACTGCTCGCGGTCCGCGACGGGCGCCCGATGGGGGTTGTCACGAAGCTCGACCTGCTCGAGCACCTGGCGCACCGCACGCGCGTACTCGTGACTGCACGCCGGATCCGGGACCGCCGAGGATCCGCGCGTTGCCGCGTACGAATCATGCCCGCCACCGCGATGCGGTGGCGGGCATGTCCGACTGAGGGCGTGAGGTCTAGAACTTGCCGCTTGCGGTGACGACATCCTCCTGGTTGATCAGGGTCGGTACAAACTCGAGCCCGTAGAACCAGGTCACCGATTGCTTGTTGTTGGAGTCGGTCCAGAAGGCGTGGAACACGCCGTCGGAGCCAACCGAGAGGTCGGTGTAGTCACCGAAGAATCCCCCACCGAACCCGTTGCGGGTGTTGATCGGGTGGGTGTTCATCACCTGGGTATCGGTGAGGTTGGTCACCGCGTAGTCGAGGCGCGTGTTGTCGATGTAGTCACCGAGCGTGGTGCAGTCGATCCGGCCCTGCGGAGGCGGTGGCCCCGCGGCGCACGTCTGCCACGGCGACACCACGTCACCGCGATAGGCGCCGATGTAGACCGTGCCGTCCGGCGCGGTGCCGATCGCGGGGAAGATGTCCTCGACGGCGCCGGCCGGCGATGGCGCATTGAGCGCGCTCCCATCCGACGGTTGGCTCACCGGGTAGCCAATCTGGCGTTCGCGCTGACGCCCGCGAACACGCGCGCAGGCTGCGACCACGTGCGCCGCCGTTCGTGGACCGGCTGTAGACCGCAAACGAGCGGCAGCCCGCGAGGTCCGCGCTCAGCCATGACGCACACGAGCGGTCGCCGTCCGTCGCCCCCGTCTTGCTCTGCGTCGTCCAGGTCGCGTACAGGTCGCCGTTGGGTGCCGCCGCGGCAGCCGGGAAGCTGTTCACCCGGAAGACGGTGTCGGCCAGCGGATCACTGTCGGTCAGCTCGCTGATCGCCACGGGCTTGCTCCACGATGCGCCGCCGTCGACCGACTTGACCACGTAGGTCGAGTTGAGCGAGGCGAGTCTCGTGGACGCGTCCCAGAACACGTACAGCGTGCCGTCCGGACCGACGACCGGACGCGAGCCCTGGCCGTAGAGCACCTTGCCCGAGATCAGCTTGGGGGCGGTGAACGTCTTCCCGCCGTCGCTGGACGACACGAAGGCGATCGGGGACTGAACGTATGAGCCCTTGGAAGGGTTGAAGATGAACCGCGTCCAGGTCACGTAGATCCGGTCACGGAACGGGCTCGATGCGTTGTGGTCGACCGCGATCCACTCCTTGTCGTTCACGGTCGATGGCGACTTCGTGGCGTTGATGAACGTCGGAGGTCCCCAGGTGAGGTTGCCGCTGCTGTCGAACGTGCCGCGGTTCACCGCGACTGCGTTCGGTGCCGAGGCCCGGTTGAAACCGAGGCCGGCGTAGTAGACGTTGCCCCGGCTGTCCCACGCAACTGCAGGATCGCCACCAGCGTCGTACGGGCCACCTGCAAGCCGGGTCACGCCCGGGATGAGGGTGCCCAGGTGTGCCGGGTCCGTCGACGAGCAGCACCAGGTCTGGCCGCCGTCGTTCGAGAAGTAGGTGCCCGAGTAGCCGTCGCCGAGGGCGCTGCACGGGGTGCCGCCGATGTCGCACGACCACCCGCGTGCCACGTAGTCGTTGGCGGCGGCAACGATCCTCATGGGGTTGTTGGGGTCAACGGCAATGGCTGTCTCGTTCTGCGGCGCGCCGGCGGTGTCCTGGTTGACGGTCACGTTCGGCGCCTGGACCGAGGTGCCGTCCAGCACGCTGCCCGGCACGTACGTGGGTGTGATCGGCGAGGCCGGCGCCGGGGTGTCCTCCACCTCGGCCTCCTCCTCGAGGAACGCCGAGAAGCGCACCTGCAGGCCCGCGGTGCCCCGCAGCGCGGCGACCTTGCCGGCGAGGGTGTTGAGGTCGTACGTGGGCCGTGAGGCATCGGCGGCAGCCGGCGCCAGCAGGGCCGCGATGAGCAGCGCCGTCAGGGGAACGGCGACGGGGATGCGAACGCGTGATCCGGGAGTGAGACGCACGTGGGTTCTCCCTTATGCGAACGAGGGACGCAAGGCACGACCCCCGCGAGCCGCGGCTGCCGGTCAAGGATCGGCCGAAGGTCCAGCGGTGGGATACGTCGTGCCGGGCATGAGCGACGAGCGAGCCGATGGTTGCCGGCAGACCTCCTCCTGTATCCGGAGCGTCGGCGCGCGGTTGCGGTCGCCCTGATCGGGTGACAGCCGGGTCGCGCGTGGACGGTCTCGGGTGGTGTTCCCCCGCTGATGCGGACAGTGGCCGAATCCTGCCTCCCGGAACACGATGGCGCAAGATGGAAATCGGGGACCTGGCCGCCGTCAGTGGCGCTTGCGACATGCGGCCGATGACGGGCCCCGGGCGGACCTCTCCCGTCACGGAATTGCGGTGCTGGCGGGCACCGTGCCGATGTCAGTCGAGCCAGCGAACGTCGGCTGCGTCGGCGATGATTCGCCATGCCAATTCAGGTGACCACGCCGACCCCCGCGACGCCTTCGCCACCCGCTCGGTGCATGCCGGCCAGGAGCCCGACGAGCTGACCGGTGCGGTGGCTCCGCCGATCTACCAGACCTCGACCTACGCCCAGGATGGCGTCGGGAAGCCGCGCCGAGGCTACGAGTACGCGCGGACCCAGAACCCGACCCGGGAGCGGCTCGAGCGGGCCGTCGCGGACCTCGAGGGCGGTCGCCACGGGATCGCGTTTGCGAGCGGCTCGGCGGCCACGGCCGCGATCGCCCAGCTGGCCGCCGCCGGCGAGGAGATCCTGGTCGGCGACGACGTCTACGGCGGCACGTTCCGCTACTTCGAGCGCGTCCACCGGCCGGCGGGATCCGGGGACGCACGATACGTGGACCTGGCCGGCAGGCCCGAGGCCGTGTGGGAGGGGCTGAACGAGCGGACCCGACTGGTGTGGTTCGAGACGCCGTCGAACCCGCTGCTCAAGGTCACCGACATCCCGGCCGCCGCCGAGGCGATCGGGGAGTGGGCGCGCCAGGCGGGGAGTGAGCGGCCGCGCCTCGTCGTCGACAACACGTTCGCGTCGCCGGCGCTGCAGCGACCGCTCGAGCTGGGCGCGGATGTCGTGTTCCACTCCGCGACCAAGTACCTGGGCGGTCATTCCGATGCGATCGTGGGGGTGGTGGTGACCAACGACGACGCCATTGCTGAGCGTCTGCGGTTCCTCCAGAACGCGATGGGCGGGGTCCCCGGCCCGTTCGACTGCTTCCTCGTCCTCCGCGGGCTCCGGACCCTGGCCCTCCGGATGGAGCGGCACAGCGCGAATGCCATGGCCGTTGCCCGGTTCCTGGCGGGCCGGCCGGACGTGGCGGTCGTGCGCTATCCGGGGCTGGCCGATGGCCCACAGGCGCATCCGCAGGCGGCCGTCGCGGCTCGCCAGATGCGGCTGGGCGGCGAGCCGGCATTCGGCGGCATGGTCTCGTTCATTCCGGCGACCGGGCGGGCCGGAGCGGCGCACCGCAGCCGAGCGCGCGGTGGCGGTGTGCGAATCGACACGCCTGTTCACCCTCGCCGAGTCGCTGGGCGGCGTCGAGTCGTTGATCGAGCTGCCCGCGGCCATGACCCATGCGTCGGTGGCGTCGTCGCCGCTCGAGGTGGCCGGGGCCCTGGTGCGGCTCTCGGTCGGCATCGAGGCCGCAGACGACCTGGTCGCCGATCTCGCGAAAGCCCTCGACGGGGCGTAGGCGCACGGTCGAGGATGGCGCAGCCACCCGATTGACACGTGTGCCGCCGCGGCGCACCATTGCTATGTCGTAATCCGATGTAGGTGAAATCGTTGAGCCGGGATCCGCTGCGCAGCCAGCTGCTCAAGGGCGCGATGGCTTACCTCGTGCTCTCGGTGCTGCGCGACGGCGAGCTCTACGGCTACCAGATCGCCGCCCTGATCCGCGATCGGAGCGAGGGTGCCTTCGTGCCCAGCGAAGGATCGCTCTACCCGACGCTCCATCGGCTGGAGACGGAGGGGGCGCTGACGGCCACGTGGCGCGCGGGCGACCGTGGACCGCGCCGCCGGTGGTATCGCATCACCCCGGCCGGGAGCGCGATGCTCGCGAGCCACGCCCGCGCGTGGGACGACTTCCAGGGGGCGATCGCGCGCGTGGCGGCCACGGTGCCGGAGGCGTCCGGTGCCTGACGCCGCCGAGCGCGAGCGCTTCCTGTCCGAGGTCCGAGCCCGGCTGGACCTTCCGGTTCCGATTGCGCGCGACGTGGTCGAGGAGCTCGCGGGCCACCTGGATGACGCGGCGGCTGCCCTGCGTGCCTCCGGGTACGAGGCCGGCGACGCGGACCGGCGCGCGATCCGGCAGATGGGCGATCCGCGGCAGCTCGCCGAGGCAATGGGCCGCGCGCATCGTGGCCGCCGGCAGGTGCTGGCGGCGATCGGCGGTGGGGTTCGAGTGGTCCTGGTCGAGGGAATCCGGACGTACCTGTTCGCGGTCATCGTCCTCGCGCTCGCGTCGATCCTTGCCATGCCGATCGCGGCGACCGTGCTCCATGCGCTGGGCCGGTCGACATCGAGCTACTTCGGCGGGCCGGTGGGCAGCCTGGTCACGGTCGCCGCGGTGGTGCTCGGGATGGCCTACCTGGGCTGGATCGCGCCCGCGTGCATCGCCGCTCCGGCTGTGCGCTCGGTGCGCGGCGTGCGCCGGGTCGTTGCGGCGCTGGGTCTTACGATCGGGTCGGCAGTCGTGTGGCTGCTCGTCCGGCTCGCCATGGATCCGGTCCTGGCGGTCGGCCTGCCGCTTGCGCCGGTGGCGTTCGCCCTCGCCGCGCTCCGCGCACCCGAGCGCCCGACCATCAGGGTCGGGCTCCTGCCGGCTGCGGTGCTGGCCGTGATCCTGGTGATCCCGATGACGCTCGTTGCGCTCGCGACGACGACGAGCTCGATGCACGGCGGGTGGATGGCTGACACGTCGCCGATCGGATCGGCGCCGGAGGCAGCCGACGTGGCGAACACGGACGTCGTGGCGACCTGGTCATCGCCGGACAACGGGTACGGGCAGGTCAGCATCGAACTCGGGCGGGCGGCGTCCGTCCTGGTGGCCCGCTACCCGACGCTGCAGGCCGAGGTGTGGCCCGCCGTCGACGTGGACGGCGTGATCCGGTTCGGTGGCGCGCCGCTGGTCGTGGTGTCGGCGCCCAGCGAGCCCGTGGTCGTCCTCTCATGGTCGCTGCCGCGCCCGCGTGACCGAATCACGACCGCGACGTTCGTCGTCGGGATCGCCGCGGATGGCCGGCGGACCATCCTCGCCGAGGACCTCGGTCTCGAACCCACGCCGCCATGGACGGGCACGCTCGTCGACTGGTGGTTCGGCGGCTGAAGCGTCCGCGAAGCCCTCGACTCCCAACAAGCGCGACCCTCGCTCAGCTTGCGACCGGCGATGACCCTCCGGCGTCACGATCGGCGACCGGTTGCCATGGTGACGTCTGACACCAGTCAGCACGACGCCAGACTGGGCACCACGTGTCGGATCGACCATTGCGGGGCATCACCGCGACGGGATCGGCCGCGTGGTGACGCCCGGGAGTGATCTCGCCTGCGCCCGCGACGCTCGTCGAACGCCGCAACCTGGACCCTGGTCCCCGGGCCACGTGCGCGTCGTGACCTTCGGCCGTTGGCCGGCGGTCCGAATGAACGGTTACAATCACCCGAAACCGATTCGCAACCCTTGACTGCGGAAGCCGACTCCCGGGCGATGCGCCCGTCACGCGCGGCCGGTCACGTGCCCCAGCGCGGGCCGCGGGCCTGCGCCGCAGTCGAGGTACCAAGCATGGCGATCACGACCTCTCCAACGTCCCGGATCGGCGGCAGCCTGCTGGCCAACCTCTCGATCGCCGAGCTCTACGAACGTGCGATCGCGGCCGGCGAGGGCGAGATCGCGGCCGAGGGCCCGCTCGTCGTCCGGACCGGCCAGCACACCGGCCGCTCCCCCAAGGACAAGTTCGTCGTCCGCGAGCCGTGGAGCCAGGACAAGGTCTGGTGGGGCGAGGTCAACCACGAGATCAGCGAGGCGAACTACGACCGCCTCCGCGCGCGGCTGATGGCGTACGTCGCGGACAAGCCGCTGTACGCGCAGGACATGTACATCGGCGCCCACCCGTCGCACCGGCGCAGCCTGCGCGTGTACACCGAGACAGCGTGGGCGAGCATCTTCGCGCGCAACCTGTTCCGCCGGCCGCCGCGCGAGGATCTCGAGGGCGTTCACGCCCAACTTCACGATCATCAACGTGCCCAGCTTCGAGGCCGACCCGGCCACCGAGGGCACCCGCAGCTCGACCGCGATCCTGCTCCACCTGCAGCGGATGGAGGTCATCATCGTCGGGACCATGTACGCGGGCGAGATCAAGAAGTCCGCGTTCACGGTCATGAACTACCTGATGCCCGACGAGGGCGTGCTTCCGATGCACTCCTCGATCAACGTGGGCAAGGACGGTGACGCGTGCGTGTTCTTCGGCCTCTCCGGGACCGGCAAGACCACCCTCTCCGCCGATCCGAAGCGCAGCCTGATCGGTGACGACGAGCATGGCTGGGGTGACGGCTACACGTTCAACTTCGAGGGCGGCTGCTACGCGAAGACGATCCGCCTGTCGCTCGATGTACGAGCCGGACATCTTCGCGGCGACCAGGCGCTTCGGGACGATCCTCGAGAACGTCGACATCGACCCCGCGACCCGGGAGCTGGACCTCGACTCGGAGCGGTTCACCGAGAACACGCGCGGCGGCCTACCCGCTGCACTTCATCGGCAACGCGGATCCCACCGGGGTGGCCGGCGGTCCGCGCAACGTCGTGTTCCTGACCGCCGATGCGTTCGGCGTGCTGCCGCCGATCAGCCGGCTCACCCGGGAGCAGGCGGCGTACCACTTCATCAGCGGCTACACGGCCAAGCTCGCCGGTACCGAGATCGGCGTCAAGGAGCCGTCGGCCACGTTCTCGGCCGCGTTCGGGGCGCCGTTCCTGCCCCGCCACCCGGGCGAGTACGCGCACATGCTGGTGGACCGCCTGGAGCAGTTCGACGTCCCCGTGTGGCTCGTCAACACAGGCTGGACGGCCGGACCGTACGGCACCGGTCATCGGATGAACATCGCGCACACCCGGAACATGGTGCGGGCAGCGCTGAGCGGCGAGCTCGACGGCGTCGAGACCGTCGACGACCCGATCTTCCGGATCGCGGTCCCGGTGGCGGTGCCCGGCGTACCCGACGAGGTCCTCGTGCCGCGCAACAACTGGCCCGATCCGGCGGCCTGCCGTCGAACCCGCTGCTCAAGGTCACGGACATCGTGGCTGCGGCGAAGGCGATCGGGGAGTGGTCGGACCAGGCGGGGAGCGAGCGGCCACGCCTCGTCGTCGACAACACGTTTGCATCGCCGGCGTTGCAGCGACCGCTCGAGCTGGGCGCGGACGTCGTGTTCCACTCGGCGACCAAGTATCTGGGCGGACACTCGGACGCGATCGTCGGCGTGGTCGTGACCAACGACGACGCCATTGCCGAGCGCCTCCGCTTCCTCCAGAACGCGATGGGCGCGGTTCCCGGCCCGTTCGACTGCTTCCTCGTCCTCCGTGGGCTCCGGACGCCTTGCCCTGCGCATGGAGCGGCACAGTGCGAATGCCATGGGCGTCGCCCGGTTCCTGGCGGGCCGGCCGGACGTGGCGGTCGTGCGGTATCCGGGCCTGGCCGATGGCCCACAGGGGCATCCGCAGGCGGCCGTCGCGGCTCGCCAGATGCGGCTGGGCGGCGAGCCGGCATTCGGCGGCATGGTCTCGTTCGTCCCCGCTCCGGGCGGGCCGAACGCGGCGATCCGCCGCCCAGCGCGCGGTCGCCGTGTGCGAATCGACGCGCCTGTTCACGCTCGCCGAGTCGCTCGGCGGCGTCGAATCGCTGATCGAGCTGCCTGCGGCCATGACCCACGCGTCGGTGGCGTCGTCGCCGCTCGAGGTCGACGGGGCCCTGGTGCGGCTCTCGGTCGGCATCGAGGCGGCGGGCGACCTGGTCGCGGACCTCGCCCGAGCCCTCGACGAGGCGTAAGCGCACCGCTCGCGGACATCGCGCACCGGATTGACACGCCGTGCCGGCACGGCGCACCATTGCTATGTCGTAATCCGATGTAGGTGACGCTCCGTGAGCCGGGATCCCCTCCGCAGCCAGCTGCTCAAGGGCGCGATGGCCTACCTCGTGCTCTCGGTGCTGCGCGACGGCGAGCTCTACGGCTACCAGATCGCCGCCCTGATCCGCGAGCGGAGCGAGGGTGCCTTCGTGCCCAGCGAAGGCTCGCTCTACCCGACGCTCCATCGGCTGGAGACGGACGGAGCGCTGACGCGCGACGTGGCGCGCGGGCGACCGTGGACCGCGCCGCCGGTGGTATCGCATCACCCCGGCCGGGAGCGCGATGCTCGCGAGCCACGCCCGCGAATGGGACGACTTCCAGGGGCGCGATCGCGCGCGTGGCGGCCACGGTGCCGGAGGCGTCCGGTGCCTGACGCCGCCGAGCGCGATCGCTTCCTGTCCGAGGTCCGAGCCCGGCTGGACCTTCCGGTTCCCATTGCGCGCGACGTGGTCGAGGAGCTCACGGGCCACCTCGATGACGCCGCGGCTGCCCTGCGTGCGTCCGGCTACGAGGCTGGGGACGCGGACCGGCGCGCGATCCGGCAGATGGGCGATGCGCGGCAGCTCGCCGACGCCCTGGGCCGCGCCCACCGCGGCCGCCGGCAGGTGCTGGCGGCGATCGGCGGTGGGGTTCGAGTGGTGCTCGTCGAGGGAATCCGGACGTACCTGTTCGCGGTCATTGTCCTCGCACTCGCGTCGATCCTGGCCATCCCGATCGCGGCGACCGTGCTCCATGCGCTGGGCCGGTCGACATCGAGCTACTTCGGTGGGCCGGTGGGCAGCCTGGTCACGGTCGCCGCGGTGGTGCTCGGGATGGCCTACCTGGGCTGGATCGTGCCCGCACGCGTTGCCGCTCCGGCTGTGCGCTCGGTGCGCGGCGTGCGCCGGGTCGTCGCGGCGCTGGGTCTTGCGATCGGGTCGGCAGTCGTGTGGCTGCTCGTCCGGCTCGCCATGGATCCGGTCCTGGCGGTCGGCCTGCCGCTTGCGCCGGTGGCGTTCGCCCTCGCCGCGCTCCGCGCACCCGAGCGCCCGACCGTCAGGGTCGGGCTCCTGCCTGCTGCGGTGCTGGCCGTGATCCTGGTGATCCCGATGACGCTCGTTGCGCTCGCGACGACGACGAGCTCGATGCACGGCGGATGGATGGCTGACACGTCGCCGATCGGATCGGCGCCGGAGGCAGCCGACGTGGCGAACACGGACGTCGTGGCGACCTGGTCCTGGCCGGGCAACGGGTATGGGCAGGTCAGCATCGACCTCGGGCGGGCGGCGTCCGTCCTTGCGGCCCGCTACCCGACGCTGCAGGCCGAGGTCTGGCCCGCCGTCGACGTGGACGGCGTGATCCGGTTCGGTGGCGCGCCGCTGGTCGTGGTGTCGGCGCCCGGCGAGCCCGTGGTCGACCTGTCGTGGTCGCATGCCGCACCCGCGTGACCGGATCACGACCGCGACGTTCGTCGTCGGGATCGCCGCCGATGGCCGGCGGACCATCCTCGCCGAGGACCTCGGTCTCGAACCGACACCGGCGTGGACGGGCACGCTCGTCGACTGGTGGTTCGGCGGCTGAAGCGTCCGCGCAGCCCTCGACTCCCAGCAAGCGCGACCCTCGCTCAGCTTGCGACCGGGCGATGACCCTCCGGCGTCACGATCGGCGACCGGTTGCCATGGTGACGTCTGACACCAGTCAGCACGACGCCAGACTGGGCACCACGTGTCGGATCGACCATTGCGGGGCATCACCGCGACGGGATCGGCCGCGTGGTGACGCCCGGGAGTGATCTCGCCTGCGCCCGCGACGCTCGTCGAACGCCGCAACCTGGACCCTGGTCCCCGGGCTACGTGTGCGTCGTGACCTTCGGCCGTTGGCCGGCGGTCCGAATGAACGGTTACAATCACCCGAAACCGATTCGCAACCCTTGACTGCGGAAGCCGACTCCCGGGCGATGCGCCCGTCACGCGCGGCCGGTCACGTGCCCCAGCGCGGGCCGCGGGCCCGCGCCGCAGTCGAGGTACCAAGCATGGCGATCACGACCTCTCCAACGTCCCGGATCGGCGGCAGCCTGCTGGCCAACCTCTCGATCGCCGAGCTCTACGAGCGTGCGATCGCGGCCGGCGAGGGCGAGATCGCGGCCGAGGGCCCGCTCGTCGTCCGGACCGGCCAGCACACCGGCCGCTCGCCCAAGGACAAGTTCGTCGTCCGCGAGCCGTGGAGCCAGGACAAGGTCTGGTGGGGCGAGGTCAACCACGAGATCAGCGAGGCGCACTACGACCGCCTCCGCGCGCGCCTGATGGCGTACGTCGCGGACAAGCAGCTGTACGCGCAGGACATGTACATCGGCGCCCACCCCTCGCACCGGCGCAGCCTGCGCGTGTACACCGAGACGGCGTGGGCCAGCATCTTCGCGCGCAACCTGTTCCGCCGGCCGCCGCGCGAGGATCTCGAGGCGTTCACGCCCAACTTCACGATCATCAACGTGCCCAGCTTCGAGGCCGACCCGGCCACCGAGGGCACCCGCAGCTCGACCGCGATCCTGCTCCACCTGCAGCGGATGGAGGTCATCATCGTCGGGACCATGTACGCGGGCGAGATCAAGAAGTCCGCGTTCACGGTCATGAACTACCTGATGCCCGACGAGGGCGTGCTCCCGATGCACTCCTCGATCAACGTCGGCCAGGCCGGTGACGCATGCGTGTTCTTCGGCCTCTCCGGGACCGGCAAGACCACCCTCTCCGCCGATCCGATGCGCAGCCTGATCGGCGACGACGAGCATGGCTGGGGTGACGGCTACACGTTCAACTTCGAGGGCGGCTGCTACGCCAAGACGATCCGCCTGTCGTCGATGTACGAGCCGGACATCTTCGCGGCGACCAGGCGCTTCGGGACGATCCTCGAGAACGTCGACATCGACCCGCGCCACCCGCGAGCTGGACCTCGACTCGGAGCGGTTCACCGAGAACACGCGCGGCGCCTACCCCCTGCACTTCATCGGCAATGCGGATCCCACCGGGGTGGCCGGCGGTCCGCGCAACGTCGTGTTCCTGACCGCCGATGCGTTCGGCGTGCTGCCGCCGATCAGCCGTCTCACCCGGGAGCAGGCGGCGTATCACTTCATCAGCGGCTATACGGCCAAGCTCGCGGGCACCGAGATCGGCGTCAAGGAGCCGTCGGCCACGTTCTCGGCCGCGTTCGGGGCGCCGTTCCTGCCCCGCCACCCGGGCGAGTACGCGCACATGCTGGTGAACCGCCTGGAGCAGTTCGACGTCCCCGTCTGGCTCGTCAACACGGGCTGGACAGCCGGACCATACGGCACCGGTCACCGGATGAACATCGACGCACACCCGGAACATGGTCCGGGCAGCGCTGAGCGGCGAGCTCGAGGGCGTCGAGACCGTCGACGACCCGATCTTCCGGATCGCCGTCCCGGTGGCCGTGCCCGGCGTACCCGACGAGGTCCTCGTGCCGCGCAACAACTGGCCCGATCCGGCGGCCTACGACGCGGCCGCCCGGAAGCTCGCCGGGATGTTCCACGACAACTTCGCGAAGTACGCCGACGGCGTCAGCGTGGCGATCCGCGAGGCCGGGCCGGCCCCGCTCGACGCCACGACGCCGGCGGGCTGACAGGAGGCGATCACCGGGGACGCGGAGCAGCGACGCAAACGCACGCGCGGCGGGCCGGGTCACGGGTCCGGCGGCCGCGGTCAACCAGGCCCAAGGAGGCGCTCGAGTCATGGCACGCAACAAGGTCACCGTCATCGGCGCAGGCAATGTCGGCGCCACCACCGCGCAGCGGATCGCGGAGGCAGGGCTGGCCGACGTCGTCCTCGTCGACATCGTGGACGGCCTGCCGCAGGGCAAGGGCCTCGACCTCGCCGAGGCGGCCCCGGTCGTGGGGCACGACGCCCGGATCCTGGGCACCAACGACTACGCGGACACGGCCGGGTCCGACATCATCGTGGTCACGTCCGGGATCCCGCGCAAGCCGGGCATGAGCCGCGACGACCTGATCGCGACCAATGCGGGCATCGTGGGCGGCGTGGTCAAGGCCGCCGCGGCGGTCTCGCCGGACGCGATCCTGATCGTCGTCACGAACCCGCTCGACGTGATGTGCCACGTGGCGATGCGCGCGTCCGGGTTCCCGCGCGAGCGGGTGCTGGGGATGGCCGGGGTGCTGGACTCCGCCCGGTTCCGGACGTTCATCGCGATGGAGCTGGGCGTGTCCGTGGAGGACGTGCACGCGTTCGTGCTCGGCGGGCACGGCGACACGATGGTCCCGCTGTCGCGCTACTCGACCGTCGCGGGCGTGCCGATCACCGAGCTGCTGCCGGCCGAGCGGGTCAAGGCGCTCGAGGCCAGGACCGCGAACGGCGGCGCCGAGATCGTGGCGCTGCTCAAGACGGGCTCGGCCTACTACGCCCCCGCGGCGTCGACGTTCGAAATGGTCGATGCCATCCTGCGCGACCGGAAGCGCGTCCTGCCCTGCGCCACCTACCTGCAGGGTGAGTTCGGCGTCGACGGGCTGTTCGTGGGCGTCCCGGTGGTGCTCGGCAAGGACGGGCTCGAGCGGGTGTTCGAGATCACGCTCACCGACGACGAGCGCGTCGCGTTCGACCGCTCGGTGGCGGCCGTCAAGGACCTGGTCGCCGCCCTGCCCGCCTGACCTGCGATCGATAACAATGCCCCCGGCAGCGCACCGGGGGCATTGCGATTCCATGCGGGGGCCTGTGATTCGCCGCAACCCCGTCCATCGACCGCCGATGCCGCGGGCCGACCGGTAGACTCGCGATCGTGCATCCCCTGATCCCCCTGACCGCGGTCATCGAGCTGACGTTCGTTCCCATCGTCACGATCGGGGACTGGCACGTCCGCCTCGAGACAATCGCGCTGGCGGGGGTGATCCTGGCCACGCTGGTGCTGGCGGTCCTGATCGCCCGCCGCACGCCGGTCGACCCGTTCCTCCCTTCCGATGACCCGGAGACGGAGGAGGTCGAGGCCAACCACCTCCGCGCCGACGACCTGCTGTACATCGGCGTGGCGGCGCTGCCGGGCGCGGTCGCCGGGGGCCGGCTGGGCTACGTGCTCACCCACCTCGACTTCTACGGCGCCAACCCGTCGGCGGTGCTGGACACCACGCAGGGGGCGTTCCAGCTGTCGCTCGCCGTCGTCGGCGGGACGCTCACGGCGGCGATCATCGCCGCGCTCCTGGGTGCGCCGGTCCGGCGCTGGATGCACGCGCTGATCCTGCCGCTGCTGTTCGGCCTCGCCGCCGGCAAGGCCGCGATGATCCTCGGTGGAGACGGCCAGGGACTGCCATTCGATGGATCCTGGGCGACCGCGTACACCGGGCCCGGGCCGTGGGGATCGCTCGCACCCGAGATCGCCTCGCATCCGGCCCAGCTGTACGAGGCCCTGGCCACCGCCGGCGTGCTGCTGGTGATGATCGGACTGCTCGCGGGCGGGCGGTTCTGGCGTGGTACCGGGGCCGCGTTCGTGATCGGGATCGGGCTATGGGCCGCGGCGCGCGCGGCGGTTGCGACAACGTGGCGCGACCCGGCCGTGCTCGGCCCGCTCAACGCCGATCAGCTGATCTCGATCGCGATCACCACGGCCGCCGTGGTGGTGTTCGCGGCGCGCTGGACCGCCCCTGACCTGCGACGGCGACGCGCCCAGCGTCCCGTGGAGCGTCCGGGGCGCGGTCCGGACTGGCCCGAGCCGGAGAGCCGGCCCCGGTTCTGATCCGCGGCGCGCGACGGCGGCCGCACGCGATCGCGTCGAGCTCTGTCCGGCAGGGCCCGATTTGTCCTTCGCGGTAGAGTGACAGGGTCGCCGGCTTCATCGTCCCGTGAGGTTTGTCCTGATGACCCAGCTCGCCGTCCCCGCGGGCTCTCCCGCATCCGAGACGCTTCCCACCGTCGGTCACTGGATCGGCGGACACCCCGCAGCGGGTTCGTCCGGCCGGCAAGGCCCCGTGTTCGATCCCGCGACGGGCGTCCAGACCCGATGGGTCGACTTCGCTTCGACCGCCGAGGTGGATCGTGCGGTCGCCGCCGCGAAGGCCGCCTATCCGGCCTGGCGCGCCACCTCGCTGTCAAAGCGGACGGAGATCCTGTTCCGGATCCGAAACCTGGTCGACCAGCATCGTCGCGACCTGGCGGCGCTGCTCACCGCGGAGCACGGCAAGGTCCCTTCCGATGCCCTGGGCGAGATCGCACGAGGCGTCGAGAACCTCGAGTTCGCGTGTGGCGTCCAGCACCTGCTCAAGGGCGGCTTCAGCGAGCAGGCGTCGACCGGCGTGGACGTCAAGCAGATCCGCCAGCCGCTGGGCGTCGTGGCGGGGATCACGCCGTTCAACTTCCCGGCCATGGTGCCGATGTGGATGTTCGCCAACGCGATCGCGTGCGGCAACACGTTCCTGCTCAAGCCGTCCGAGAAGGACCCGTCCGCGTCCATGCTCATGGCCGAGCTGCTGCGCGACGCCGGCGTGCCCGAGGGCGTGTTCAGCGTCATCCAGGGCGACAAGGTGGCCGTCGACGCGATCCTGGCGCACCCCGACATCGCGGCCGTCTCGTTCGTCGGCTCGACGCCCATCGCGCGCTACATCTACGAGACGGGGACGCGCAACGGGAAGCGGGTCCAGGCGCTGGGCGGGGCCAAGAACCACATGCTGGTGCTGCCCGACGCGGACATCGACATGGCCGCCGACGCGGCGGTCTCGGCGGCATTCGGGTCGTCGGGCGAGCGGTGCATGGCGATCGCCACGGTCGTCGCGGTGGGCGGCGTCGCGGATCCGCTGGTCGAGGCGATCCGCGCCCGGCTGCCCAAGATCACCGTCGGCCCGGGGTCGGACGCGAGCCGCCGAGATGGGGCCGCTGGTCACCCGGCAGCATCGAGACAAGGTGGCCTCGTACCTGGAAAGCGCCGCGGCGCAGGGCGCCACGATCGTCGAGGATGGGCGCGACCACCCGTTGTTCCGGGAGTCCGAGGGCTTCTTCCTGGGAGTGTCGCTGATCGACGACGTGCGCCCGGAGATGGACTGCTACCGCGACGAGATCTTCGGCCCGGTCCTCACGGTCACCCGGGTCGACAGCTATGAGGACGGGCTGCGGCTGATCAACGACAACCCGTACGGCAACGGGACCGCGATCTTCACCCGTGACGGGGGTGCGGCCCGGCAGTTCGAGTTCGAGGCCAACGTGGGCATGGTCGGCGTCAACGTGCCGATCCCGGTGCCGGTGGCGTACTACAGCTTCGGTGGCTGGAAGGCGTCGCTGTTCGGCGACCTCCACATGTACGGGCCGGACGGGATCCAGTTCTACACGCGGTCGAAGGTGGTGACGTCGCGCTGGCCCGACCCGGGCACGTCATCGGTGGACCTGGGCTTCCCGCGCACGCGGTAGCGCATCGCAGCTCCGGCTCGCCAAGGGCCCCGGCGGCGCCCATGGGCCATCCGACGGGGCCCGCGGCAGGCA
>CAVRGY010000002.1:0-128532 GCA_963720825.1 uncultured Chloroflexia bacterium
CGGAAGCTGGCCGGGATGTTCCACGACAACTTCGCGAAGTACGCCGACGGCGTCAGCGCGGCGATCCGCGAGGCCGGGCCGGCCCCGCTCGACGCCGCCACGCCGGCGGGCTGACAGGAGGCATCACCGGGGACGCGGACAGCGACGCAAACGCATGCGCGGTGGGCCGAGCACGGGCGAGGCGGCCGCGGTCAACCAGGCCCAAGGAGGCGCTCGAGTCATGGCACGCAACAAGGTCACCGTCATCGGCGCAGGCAATGTCGGCGCCACCACCGCGCAGCGGATCGCGGAGGCAGGGCTGGCCGACGTCGTCCTCGTCGACATCGTGGACGGCCTGCCGCAGGGCAAGGGCCTGGACCTCGCCGAGGCGGCCCCGGTCGTGGGGCACGACGCCCGGATCCTGGGCACCAATGACTACGCGGACACGGCCGGGTCCGACATCATCGTGGTCACGTCCGGGATCCCGCGCAAGCCGGGCATGAGCCGCGACGACCTGATCGCGACCAATGCGGGCATCGTGGGCGGCGTGGTCAAGGCCGCCGCGGCGGTGTCGCCGGACGCGATCCTGATCGTCGTCACGAACCCGCTCGACGTGATGTGCCACGTGGCGATGCGCGCGTCCGGGTTCCCGCGCGAGCGCGTGCTGGGGATGGCCGGGGTGCTGGACTCCGCCCGGTTCCGGACGTTCATCGCGATGGAGCTGGGCTGTCCGTGGAGGACGTCCACGCGTTCGTGCTCGGCGGGCACGGCGACACGATGGTCCCGCTGTCGCGCTACTCGACTGTCGCGGGCGTGCCGATCACCGAGCTGCTGCCGGCCGAGCGGGTCAAGGCGCTCGAGGCCAGGACCGCGAACGGCGGCGCCGAGATCGTGGCGCTGCTCAAGACGGGCTCGGCCTACTACGCCCCTGCGGCCTCGACGTTCGAGATGGTCGATGCCATCCTGCGCGACCGGAAGCGCGTCCTGCCCTGCGCCACCTACCTGCAGGGTGAGTTCGGCGTCGACGGGCTGTTCGTGGGCGTCCCGGTGGTGCTCGGCAAGGACGGGCTCGAGCGGGTGTTCGAGATCACGCTCACCGACGAGGAGCGCGTCGCGTTCGACCGCTCGGTGGCGGCCGTCAAGGACCTGGTCGCCGCGCTGCCCGCCTGACCTGCGATCGATAACAATGCCCCCGGCAGCGCGCCGGTGGCATTGCGATTTCATGCGGGGGCCCGTGATTCGCCGCAACTCCGTCCATCGACCGCCGATGCCGCGGGCCGACCGGTAGACTCGCCGTCGTGCATCCCCTGATCCCCCTGACCGCGGTCATCGAGCTGACGTTCGTCCCCATCGTCACGATCGGGGACTGGCACGTCCGCCTCGAGACCATCGCGCTGGCGGGGGTGATCCTGGCCACGCTGGTGCTGGCGGTCCTGATCGCCCGCCGTACGCCGGTCGACCCGTTCCTCCCTCCGGACGATCCCGAGACGGAGGAGGTCGAGGCCAACCACCTCCGCGCCGACGACCTGCTGTACATCGCCGTGGCGGCGCTCCCGGGCGCGGTCGCCGGGGGCCGGCTGGGCTACGTGCTCACCCACCTCGACTTCTACGGGGCCAACCCGTCGGCGGTGCTGGACACCACGCAGGGCGCCTTCCAGCTGTCGCTCGCCGTTGTCGGCGGGACGCTCACGGCGGTGATCATCGCCGCGCTCCTGGGTGCGCCGGTCCGGCGCTGGATGCACGCGCTGATCCTGCCGCTGCTGTTCGGCCTGGCCGCCGGCAAGGCCGCGATGATCCTCGGTGGAGACGGGCAGGGACTGCCGTTCGATGGATCCTGGGCGACCGCGTACACAGGGCCCGGGCCGTGGGGATCACTCGCACCCGAGATCCCCTCGCATCCGGCCCAGCTGTACGAGGCGCTCGCGGCCGCCGGCGTGCTGATCGTGATGATCGGACTGCTCGCGGGCGGGCGGTTCTGGCGTGGTACCGGCGCCGCGTTCGTGATCGGGATCGGGCTATGGGCCGCGGCGCGCGCGGCGGTTGCGACGACGTGGCGCGACCCGGACGTGCTTGGCCCGCTCAACGCCGATCAGCTGATCTCGATCGCGATCGCCACGGCCGCCGTGGTGGTGTTCGCGGCGCGCTGGACCGCTCGTGACCTGCGTCGGCGGCGCTCCGAACGCCCGGCGCAGCGTCCAGGGCGCGGTCCGGACTGGCCGGAGCCGGAGAGCCGGCCCCGGTTCTGATCCGCCGCGCGCGACGGCGGCCGTACGCGATCGCGTCGAGCTCCGTCCGGCAGGGCCCGATTTGTCCTTCGCGGTAGAGTGACAGGGTCGCCGGCTTCATCGTCCCGTGAGGTTTGTCCTGATGACCCAGCTCGCCGTCCCCGCGGGCTCTCCCGCATCCGAGACGCTTCCCACCGTCGGTCACTGGATCGGCGGACACCCCGCAGCGGGTTCGTCCGGCCGGCAAGGCCCCGTGTTCGATCCCGCGACCGGCGTCCAGACCCGGTGGGTCGACTTCGCCTCGACCGACGAGGTGGATCGTGCGGTCGCAGCCGCGAAGGCCGCCTATCCGGCCTGGCGCGCCACCTCGCTGTCAAAGCGGACGGAGATCCTGTTCCGGATCCGGAACCTGGTCGACCAGCATCGTCGCGACCTGGCGGCGCTGCTCACGGCGGAGCACGGCAAGGTCCCGTCCGATGCGCTGGGCGAGATCGCGCGTGGCGTCGAGAACCTCGAGTTCGCGTGCGGCGTCCAGCACCTGCTCAAGGGCGGCTTCAGCGAGCAGGCCTCGACCGGTGTGGACGTCAAGCAGATCCGCCAGCCGCTGGGCGTCGTGGCGGGGATCACGCCGTTCAACTTCCCGGCGATGGTGCCGATGTGGATGTTTGCCAACGCGATCGCGTGCGGCAACACGTTCCTGCTCAAGCCGTCCGAGAAGGACCCGTCCGCGTCGATGCTGATGGCGGAGCTGCTGCGCGACGCCGGGGTGCCCGAGGGGGTGTTCAGCGTGATCCAGGGCGACAAGGTGGCCGTCGACGCCATCCTGGCCCACCCCGACGTCGCGGCCGTCTCGTTCGTTGGCTCGACGCCGATCGCGCGCTACATCTACGAGACGGGGACGCGCAACGGGAAGCGGGTCCAGGCGCTGGGCGGGGCGAAGAACCACATGCTGGTCCTTCCGGACGCGGACATCGACATGGCGGCTGACGCGGCGGTCTCGGCGGCGTTCGGGTCGTCGGGCGAGCGGTGCATGGCGATCGCGACAGTGGTCGCGGTGGGCGGCGTCGCCGGATCCGCTGGTCGAGGCGATCCGCGCGCGGCTGCCCAAGATCGCCGTCGGCCCGGGGTCGGACGCAGCCGCCGAGATGGGGCCGCTGGTCACCCGGCAGCATCGCGACAAGGTGGCCTCGTACCTGGAAAGCGCCGCGGCGCAGGGCGCGACGATCGTCGAGGATGGGCGCGACCACCCGTTGTTCCGGGAGTCCGAGGGCTTCTTCCTGGGGGTCTCGCTGATCGACGACGTCAGCCCCGAGATGGACTGCTATCGCGACGAGATCTTCGGCCCCGTCCTCACGGTCACCCGGGTCGACAGCTACGAGGACGGGTTGCGGCTGATCAACGACAACCCGTACGGCAACGGGACCGCGATCTTCACCCGTGACGGGGGTGCGGCCCGGCAGTTCGAGTTCGAGGTCAACGTGGGCATGGTCGGCGTCAACGTGCCGATCCCGGTTCCGGTGGCGTACTACAGCTTCGGCGGCTGGAAGGCGTCGCTGTTCGGCGACCTCCACATGTACGGTCCGGACGGGATCCAGTTCTACACGCGGTCGAAGGTGGTGACGTCGCGCTGGCCCGACCCGGGCACGTCATCGGTGGACCTGGGCTTCCCGCACACGCGGTAGCGCATCGCAGCTCCGGCTCGCGAAGGGCCCCGGCGGCGCCCAGTGGGCTATCCGACGCGGCCCGGCGGTAGGCAGCGCCTCAACCGTCCCGGCGCCGCTCCACCACGAGCAGGGTCAGGTCGTCGAACGGCGCGGCGTCGCCGCGGAAGGCGCGCACGTCGTCCATGATCGTGTGCACGATCATGTCGGCCGATGTCCCGCACGCACGGCCCACCATCGCCAGCAGGCGATCATCGCCGTAGAACCCGCGGTCCCGGTCGCGGGCGTCCGTGACCCCGTCGGTGTACATCACGAGCGCATCGCCGGGATCCAGCCGGCCCTCCTGCTCGACGAACGTCGTGTCGCCGGCCAGCCCCAGGATCGTCCCGCCCGCGTCGAGCGGCTCGACCCCGCCGGCGCAGCGGGCGATGAGCGGCGCCTCGTGGCCGGCACCGGCGTAGCGAACGGCGCCCGTGGTCGTGTCCACGACGAACAGCACCGCGGTCACCATGAGCGCCGTCGCGCGCTCGGTCACGAGGATCCGGTTGACGCGGGCGAGCGCGTCGGCCGGGCCCGGGGCGTTGTCGGTCGCCGCGTGGAGCAGCGCGCGGACGTCCGCCATGAGCAGCGCCGCCGCGATGCCCTTGCCGGTGACATCAGCGACCAGCAGGCCGATCCGATCGAGGTTGCCGCGGACGGGGAACGCGTCGAACAGGTCGCCGCCGACCTCGAGCGCCGGCTCGTAGGCCGCCGCGAACGTCCAGCCGGCGACGACCGGGAAGCGCCGCGGCACAAGGGCCAGCTGGATCCGGCGCCCGATCGCAAGCTCCTGGTCCAGTCGCGCCCGCTCCGTGCGGTCCCTCGCATGCGCCTCGACCAGCTGGAGGCTGCGGGCGAGGAGCTCGAGCAGCGCGGGCTCGACGGCGGCGGTGCCCAGGACGGCCCCGGCCGGGCGGCCGTCGCGGATCATCGCGTGCGCTCGTCCGGGGGCTTCTCCCGGCGACCGGCCGGCGACGACCCGGCCATCCGCGTCGACCAGCGCGATCGGCTCGCCGCCCGCGACGGACGAGGCGAGCGCCAGCAGCTCCGCGATCTCGGCGGCGTCGAGCGCCGCGCCGGCGCCCGGGTCGGACGCGGTCACCGCCCGCGCGTCCGCTCTCGCTCGGCGTCCGAAGCCGCGCTCAGCCGGCGCCACCGGCCGCGAGCGCGGCGTCCCGGGTCGCGAACACCGGCATCAGGCGCTTGAGCCCGGTGCGGTCGAGGACACGGTCGACGGCCGGACCCGGGCGCCACCAGGCGCACGTGATCGAGCGATGCCCCGCCGTCGATGTCCGTGCCGATGTCGTGGATCGCCTGCCACCCCGCCTCGAGGTCCGGCGGCTCGTGACCCTGGAACACCCGGGCCAGGCTGTGGAGCGCGACGATGCCCGAGCTGGCCATGAACGTGAGCCCGCCGAGATCGAGGACGAGCACCCGCGCCCCGCCGGCGTACAGCTGCCGGCCGGTCCCGATCAGGTCCGCGAAGTTCGACGCATCGAGCTCGCCCTCGAGGCCGATCACCGCGACCGTGGGAGATGGCTGGTCCACCGTCGTGTTCATGCATTGCCTCCAGCGTTCACCGTCCGGCGAGCCCGGCGCAGCGTGACCTCGTTGCCACCGCCATCGCGGCGGCGGTGCTCGACCGACCCCATCAGGTCCCGCATCAGGTAGATGCCCATCCCCCCCGCGCGCCGTCGGTCCAGCGCGACCGAGGGGTCGAACGGTGGAGCGTCGGCAGGGTCGAACACCGGCGCTCGATCCCGCACCTGGACCACGATCTCCGCCCCGTCTCGACCGATCTCGATCTCGACCGGACCACGACCGCCACCATACCCGTGCCGGCCGACGTTCGTCACCCATTCGTCGACGGCCTGGACGAGATCGCAGACGGCCTCGTCGTCCGCTCCGAGCGCTGCCGCCTCCGTGCGCACGAAGGCTCGCACCTCCGTGAGGTGCGCCGGATCGCAATCGTGGCCCAGGGACGAGACGGACGAGGGCGCCGGTCCGGGACCGGGCCTGCGGTCAGCCACCCGATCCCCCGGCGGCATCGGCGATGTTGACGGTGTGCACGGGAGCCCTCGCGCGGTGGGATGGGACGGACGTGGGCCCGACGAGCCTCGCGGCCCGGCCGCCATCGTAGCGATTCGCGGTCCCGCCTCCTAGCGCGTCGCCCGCAGGATCGCGGCCAGCTCCTCGTCCGTGAGCGTCACCGGGTTGGTGCGCATCGAGCTCCCCCGCGACCCCGCGACGATGGCCGGGATGTCGTCCTCGCCGATCCCGAACTCGCGCAGCCGGGGGATCGCCAGCGTCGCGGTGAGCTCGCTGAGCGCGATCACGAGGGCGCCGCGCGCCTCCTGGTCGCTCGACGTGTCCGGCAGGCCGGCGAACAACCGGCCCAGGACGGCGTACCGGCGAAGCGCCGGGCCGTCGGGATCGCGTTCCGCGAGTGCGCCGATGTTGACCGCGGTCACGGCGGCGAGGGTCGATCCGCAGGCCGCGCCGTGGGGAACCGGGAACAGCGCACCGAGCGGCGACGCCAGCCCGTGGACCGCGCCCAGTCCGGCATGGGCGAGGCAGATCCCGGACAGGAGCGCGGCCAGCGCCATGCGCTCGCGGGCGGCTGGGGCGCCCGGCCCGTCCGGCTCGGCATGCCATGTCGCCAGCCCGTCGCGAGCGGCCTCGAGCCCGGCGATTGCGAGCGCATCGGTGAGGTGACCCGCGCGGAGCGAGACGTACGACTCCAGCAGCTGGGTCAGCGCATCCATCCCGTTGGCGGCGATGCTCCCGGGTGTCGCGCCCGCCAGCAGGTCCGGATCCACGATGGCGTCGGCCGCGACCAGACGCTCGTCGCGGAACGAGCGCTTGAAGCCGCCCGGGCCGCGCTCGCTGATCACGGCATTGCGTGTGGCCTCGCTCCCGGTGCCCGCCGTGGTCGGCACCGCGACCAGCGGCACGGCGGGTCCGGGGTAGGGGACCTGTGGCCCGACCCCCTCGAGGTGGTCGAGGATCGAGGTCCCGGTGCGCAGCAGCCCGGCGATCGCCTTGGCCGCGTCGAGCGCGCTGCCACCGCCCACGGCGAGCACCACCTCCACGGCTGCATCCCGGTGGGCGCCGACCGCGCCGTCGACCAGCGCCGGGTCCGGCTCGCCCGCGACGGCAACTTCGCCCACGATCTCGACGCTGGCTGCCTCCAGCCCGGCCACGAGGGCATCCCGGCGCCCCGACGCAGCCAGGGAGCGGCCACCCGTGACCAGGAGCGCGCGCCGGCCGTGGCCGGCGACGACCGCGGGCACCTGCGCGACGGTGCCGGCGCCGAACAGGATCCTGGGCAGCCGCCCCAGCGTAAACGGCGGAACGGCATGGGCGGGCTCGGGGTGGCTCGTCGGCGGCGCGCCGTTCGCGGAAGCCGGGGCGGCGTCGGTCACCCGGACACCGGCGTCTCGGGAAACAGCCCCGTGTACCGGACGCCGTGGCGCGGCTCGACCAGCCAGTCGGCCACGGCCTCGCGCCAGGCGTCGTAGTGGGGGGTCAGCTTGTGCGCCTGCGCGGCATCCTCGTCCACGTACCACTCGTAGAGCACGAACCGGTCGGGGTCATCGACCGAGCGCAGGACGTCGAACCGGAGGTTGCCCGGCTCGCGGGTCGATGCCTCGTGGTTGGCCCGCGTCGCGTCGATGAACGCATCGATGTGCTCAGGCTTGACGTGGACGTGGACGAGGGTGACGAACATCGACGGCTCCCTTCGGCTGGATCCCGGCCATGATCGTATGACCGGCCGGACGATGCGTCACGGATCGACCTCCGGCACTGGCGCGTGTCAACCCGCACGACCACGCTCGGGTCGACCGGGCGCGGGCATTGGGCGCGCGGCAGGAGGTCGACGATGGCACGACAGTTCGTGATCCAGCTCCGGAACCACCCGGGTGAGCTCGCCCACGTGGCCAGGGCATTCGCGGCGCGCGGCATCGACCTGCACCAGGTTGCCTGCGCGGGAGCCGGTCCGTTCGCCTGTATGTTCGTGACGACCAGCGACGACGACGCGGCGCGCGAGGTCCTCCACGGGCTGGGCGCGCTGTACATGGAGGGCGAACCGATCCAGGTGAGCGTCGAGGATTGTCCCGGTGGCCTGGCCGACGTGACCGAGCTGCTCGCGGCCGCCGGGGTCAATGTGGTCGGCGTGCTCCCGGTGGGACGTCAGGGAGCGATGATGGAGCTCACCCTGTGCGTCGACGATGAGATGGCTGCGCGCAGGGCGCTGGGGCTCGAGGACGCGGAGCTCGCCGGCGTGCGCTGACCGACTGCCGCGCGGTCGCCATCTGCGGGGGATCAGCCGATCCCGATCGTCACCCGCACCCCGAAGCCGGCCGCGATGCCCAGCTCGATTACCCACGCGATGGTTGCGGCGCCAACCGCCGTCAGGGCCGCCGTGAACGCCAGCCCGGCCACGAACCGCTGCCTGCGACGTTCCCGGCGGGCGGCGGGTCCGTCCGCCTCCCACCACGGGTCACGGCGACGGAGCAGCGAGATCGACGGCATCGGGGAGCACCTCCTGGAGTCGCTCGAGTGTGCTCCGATGCGCCCTCCCCGTCGAGCCTGACATCCGGCCCCTGACCAAGGTCCCGGCGGCGCCGGAGGTCAGCCCGTCGCGGGCGGAATGGCGCGAACGGCCGGGATCACCTCGCGGCCGTAGATCTCCAGCTGCTCCTCTTCGTTGCCGTTCATGAGGTACACGTTGAACTGGCTGACGCCGGCCTCGGCCAGCGCCCGCAGCCGCTCGATGTGCTGCTCGACAGAGCCCAGGACGCAGAACCGGTCGACGATGTCGTCGCTCACGAACGAGGCGTTCGAGCTGCCCACCTCCGCGTGGTGGAGGTAGTCGTAGCCTTCGCGGTTCCGGACGTATTGGGTGAGCTCCTCGGGCAGGTCGTCGCGAGGGTACTTGCTGACCAGGTCCACGACATGGTTCCCGACCATGGCCGGGAACCATCGGGTGCGATCGCGGCCCTCGGCCAGGTCGCCGACATGCGCCGGTGCCGCGGACATGACCTTGATCGAGTCCGGATCGCGACCCGCCTCGGTGGCCGACGCACGGACCTGCGACACGAACCAGCGGATGAGGTCCGGATCGCCGATCTGGAGCATCGCCCCGTCCGCGATCCGCCCGGTGAGCTTGAGGGCCACCGGGCCATAGCCGGCGATCCACACCGGAAGCTGATGCCCCTTGCTCCAGGGCAGCTCCAGCATCGTGCCCTCGAACTCGACCGGCCGTCCCTCGACCAGCGCCCGGATCACGTGGACCGCCTGCTCGAGGTCCTTCATCGTCGTGGGGCTCTTGCCCAGGACCCGCCGCGCCGAGTCACCGCGCCCGATGCCCAGGTCCATCCGCCCGCCCGACAGCTCGTCCATGACGCACAACGCGGATGCCGTCACCGACGGCTCGCGGGTGGCCGGATTGGTGACGCAGGTGCCCAGCCGCATCGTGGTCGTCGCCTGGGCCATCAGGGTCAGCAGCGGGTACGGATCCCGCCACAGGACGTGGCTGTCGAACAGCCAGCCGTACTCGAACCCGGCCGCCTCAGCCTGCTTCGTGAGGGCGATCGTGCGCTCGATCGTGTGGTCAGGTTTCAGCGTGAAGCCGAACTGCATCGAGGTCCTCCTGCTCTCCGCCTCCGGAGAGTCAAAGGGGCTCGGCTGCCCTCCTCCTGGCAGCCGAGCCGCGCGGGATGATACCGGATCCGGTTCCGATGTCGACCCTGCTGATCGGCCTGTTTCTTACGGCGCCACCAGGTCCCCGTACTGGTCGGGACGGCGGTCGCGGTAGAACTGCCAGGTCTGTCGGACCTCGGTCACGAGGTCGAGGTCCATGTCCCGGAGGATCAGCTCCTCGTCGTGCGCGGAGCCGGCACCGCCGATGATCTGGCCCCGCGGATCGGCGAAGTAGCTCTGGCCGTAGAAGTCGTCATCGCCCAGGGGCTCGATGCCCACCCGGTTGATGGTGCCCACGAAGTAGCCGTTGGCGACCGCGTGGCTGATCTGCTCCACCCGCCACAGGTATTCGCTCAGGCCGCGGCTGGTGGCCGACGGGATGAACACCATCTCGGCCCCGTTGAGCCCCAGCGCCCGGGCGCCTTCGGGGAAGTGGCGGTCGTAGCAGATGTACACGCCCACCTTGCCCACCGCGGTAGAGAACACCGGGTAGCCGAGGTTGCCCGGGCGGAAGTAGTACTTCTCCCAGAACCCCTTGCACGTGCGGGATGTGGGTCTTGCGGTACTTGCCCAGGTACGACCCGTCGGCATCGATCACGGCCGCGGTGTTGTAGTAGATGCCGGACGCGGTGCCGTCCTCCTCGTACATCGGCACCACCAGGACCATGCCCGTCTCCTTGGCCAGCGCCTGCATGCGCTTGGTCGTGGGGCCGTCGGGGATGAGCTCGGTGTAGCTGTAGTAGCCGGGTTCCTGCACCTGGCAGAAGTAGGGGCCGTAGAACAGCTCCTGGAACAGCATCACCTGGGCGCCTTGCTTGGCCGCCTCGTGCGCGTAGCCCTCGTGCTTCTGGATCATCGACTCCTTGTCGCCGGTCCAGGTTGCCTGCAGGAGCGCGCCTCGGACGATACGGGGCATCGCGTCAGCCTCCTCCACGGCGCGCGCCGTGCACGGTAGCGCACGCGATACGACCCGGGCCGTCCGTGCCCGGCAGGAGAGCGAAGGATACGCCGGTGGCGCGGACGCCGGCTGCGCGTCGGCTGATCGGCCCGGCTGGTCGGCCGGTTCGCCCCCGCGCTGTGGTCAGCGCTCTTTCGCGAACACCTCGGTGAACTCGCGGCAGCGGCCGTCCGCGTCGAACCGGCACAGGAACACGTTGTGGTAGGTACGCTGCTCGTGCGGGTAGCGGCTGATCCCGGTTGCGACCACCCGGTCGCCGTCGACCGCCCAGGGCTCGTAGGATGCCTCCCAGCTGCCCGGCTCGTCCTGGCTTTCGCGCCACGAGGCGACGATGGCGGCCCGCCCGCGAACCGGCTCATCCCAGGCGTGGTAGCGATACTCGGCGGCCTCGCTGAACAGGTTGCCGATGGCGTCGGGATCGTAGCTGCGCCAGGCCTCGATGTAGCCGTCCAGCCATCGCGCTGCGTCGTCGTGGGTCATGCTCGAGGCCTCCGTGGTGCGGCGCTGTCCGCGCCGTCGTAACCGGTATTGTGTCATATGATGGTTACCGCGCAAGGGGTGCTGGACGCGCGGCGGATGCGCGGCCACCGGCCGGCGCTCAGCCCTCGACGGCGGGAACGTCCGACACCTGCCGGACGCGGGGCAAGGGTGATCGGACCAGGAACAGGATCGAGACGGCCATCCCGGCCCACCCGATCGCGATCCCGCCCCGGACCCCGATCCAGCCCGCGACTGCCGCGGCGAGGAGCGCGCCGATCGGGTAGGCGATCCCGTGCGACACGACCTCGAGCGTGGCGTTCACGCGCCCCAGGATCCGGTCCGGGCTGAGGCCCTGGATGAGCGAGATCTCGGCGACCCCCTCGATCGTCTGGAGCCCGTCGCCCACAAGCTGCGGGATGAACACCATCGCCGTCGCCACCAGGATCGGCCCCTGCGCGAGCGGGGTGAGGACACCCAGCACCGCCGCCAGCGTCGCGGTCCCGATCAGGCTGGGCCCAAGCCCGTAGGCGCGGATGACGCGGGCGGCGAAGAAGGAGCCGATCAGTGAACCCACGCCGCCCGCCGACACGACGACGCCCAGCAGGAACGGCGTCAGGTGGAGGTCCTGGATCAGGTAGATCGTGTACAGGACGCCGTAGAACGACCCCGCGACATGTGCGATCACCGAGCGCGCGGCGATCGGCAGCAGGACCGGGTGGCGGCGCACGAGCATCAGCCCCTCGACGATCTCCCCGCGGATGGGTGTCGCCGTCGTTCGGACCGGCCGTGCGGGCTCAGGCGTCCGGATCAGGAGCAGGGTCACGGCCGAGAACGCGAACGACACCGCGTCAACGAACAGGGCGAACGGCGCACTCACCGCCTGGACCAGCGCGCCGGCGAGCCCCGGCCCGCCGATCTCCGCGAGCGACGAGCTCGTCGCCAGCTTGCTGTTGCCGTCGACGACCCGGTCGACCCCGATCAGCGAGGGCACGTACGCCGGGTACGCGGCATCGAACAGGGCTCCCAGGCTCGCCTCGATGAACGTCACGAGGTACAGCTGCTCGATCCGCAGGACCCCGGCCACGTAGGCGATCGGGATCGAGGCCAGGAGCAGCGCCCGCAGTGCGTCGGTCCAGATCAGCAGCGGGCGGCGGCGGACACGATCAGCCCATGCCCCGGCGAACAGCCCCACCAGGAGCACGGCAAGGCTCGCCGACACCACCAGCGCGGCCATCTCCCAGGGGCCTGCGCCGAGGACCAGCAACGCCGCCAGCGGCACCGCCGTCCTGGTCACGACCGAGCCGAGCTCGGACACGGTCTGACCCGCCCACAGCTTGAGGAAGTCGGCGTGTCGCCAGAGCGAAGGAGTCATCACGGTCGCCGAAGGCTAGCGGCTCGCGAGGCGCTCCGCACGCCGTGCCGGCGCCTCGCGCGTCGTCCGGGCGCATGCCCGCCGTCCCAGGCGCCATGCGCGTGGTCTCGGCGCCTTGCGCGTCGCCGGGGCGCAGGCGATGATCTCGACGGCTCGTCCCGGCCGGTGGTGTCCGGGCCGGCGATGAGGGAAGGAGCCAGGAATGACCCGGGTCCAGGGGCCGTCGGAGACCGACGCGGCGATGGCACGTGCCGCCGAGCTGGCGCGCGAGTTCGTGCACACGCTGGCTGAGCGACCCGTGCACGCGACATCCTCCCTCGCGGCGCTCAGGGAACGCTTTGGCGGCCCGCTGCCCGACGAGGGCGAGGACCCGGTGCACGTGATCGAGGCGCTGGCGGCGAACGCGGACGGCGGCATCATCGCGAGCGCCGGTCCGCGGTACTTCGGGTTCGTCATCGGCGGGGGTCTGCCGGCCGCGATCGGCGCGGACTGGCTGACCACGGCGTGGGACCAGAACGCCGGGCTGTACGTCATCGGCCCTGCCGCAGCCGTCGCCGAGGAGGTGGCGGGGGCCTGGATGGCGGAGCTGTTCGGGCTGCCGGCGGACGTCAGCGTGGGGTTCACCACCGGGGCCACGATGGCCACGTTCACCGGCCTCGCCGCGGGACGCCATGCGCTGCTAGCTCGATCGGGCTGGGACGTCGAGCGACGGGGCCTGTTCGGTGCACCGGAGATCCCCGTCATCGTGAGCGACGAATCGCACGTCACGATCTTCGCCGCGCTGCAGATGCTGGGTCTCGGGCGCGACCGGGTGACCCGGATCCCGACCGACGAGCAGGGCCGGATGCGCCCGGACGCGCTGGTGGACGTGCTAGCCGTGCTCGACCGGCCGGCGCTGGTGTGCGCGCAGGCTGGCAACGTGAACACGGGCGCCTTCGATCCGCTGCCGCCCATCGTGGATGCTGTGCGGGCGAACGGCGGCTGGCTGCACGTCGATGGGGCGTTCGGGCTGTGGGCCGCGGCCGATCCGGCGCGCCGCCGCCTGGTCGACGGCGTGGGGCTCGCCGACTCGTGGACGACCGACGCGCACAAGTGGCTCAACGTTCCCTACGACTCCGGTGTCTCGTTTGTCGCCGACCCGTCGGCACACCAGGCAGCGATGACCCTCGGGGCGGCGTACTACGTCGAGACGACCGGTGCCGAGCGGGATCCCTACAACTGGGTCGCCGAGTCGTCGCGGCGCGCGCGCGGCTTCACGGTGTGGGCTGCGCTCCGCTCGCTGGGGCGTCGTGGCGTCGCCGACCTGGTGGCTCGCACCTCGGACCATGCCCGCCGGTTCGCGAGCGGCCTCGACGGGACGGCAGGAGCTCGCGTCCTCAACGACGTCGTGCTCAACCAGGTGCTGGTCCGGTTCGACGACCCGTCCGGTGACGAGGCGGCCGGGGATGCCCTGACGGACGCCGTTGTCGCCGCCGTCCAGCGCGACGGGACACTGTGGCTGGGTGGGACGACGTGGCACGGCAGGCGCGCGATGCGGATCTCGGTTTCGGGCTGGTCGACGACCGAGGCCGACGTCGACGCGTCGATCGCGGTGATCCGCAGGCTCGCCGGCGTGTCCCCATCGGGATAGCCGGTCCCGTCGCGATGGCCGGTTCGCGTCGCGGTTGCCTGGTGCCGCCGGGACAGCCGGTTCGCCTCGCGATAGCCGGGTGCCGTCGGGATCGCCGGTTCGCGTCGCGATCGCCTGCCATCTGTCCGCCAGGCGGGCACTCGCCGGTGCCGGAGGATCCTTCCGCGACCTCCGGATGACGCGCGCCCCTCTCCCGGGCGCCAGGACCCGTTTTGGCAGGCCCGATGGCCGATCGGGTCAGATCCGGTGGCCAACGCTCGCGAGGCGGGTATCTGTCAGGCGGGCAGTGAGCGCGAGGTGAGCCGCCGTTGTCAGGCGAGCGGCGGGCAACGGTCGCGGGCGCGTGCCGCAGACTCGTCGATCTCGGGCCGATCGACCCGGGCCGGCTCCCGGCGTCCGGCCCTGTCACCGCGGCGGCCGTGTGCTGTAATGACGGCAACGACCGTGCCCCCGCGTGCCACGTCCCGCCACGGGGCTCTCGACGTCACCTGAACACGGGCCGGCCATCGCGGCCCGGATCGGAGGATTCATGGGCATCAGCGCTGCGCCGGGCATGACCAGTGAGGAGATCGTCTCCCTGTCCCGGGCTCACACCCTGTTCTCGTGGTCCGTGCAGGGCGCCATCGACCCGATCGCCATCGATCATGCCGAAGGCGTCTACCTGTACACGCCGGAAGGCAAGCGGATCCTGGACTTCAACGCCCAGCTGATGTCGGTCAACATCGGCCACGGCGATCGCCGCGTCATCGACGCCATCACCGCGCAGGCGACCAAGCTCCAGTTCGTCCAACCGGCCTTTGCCACCGAAGTCCGGGCTCGCCTGGGCGCGAAGATGGCCGAGATCCTGCCCGGCGACATGAACAAGGTGTTCTTCACGCTCGGTGGCGCGGAGGCGATCGAGAACGCGATCAAACTGGCCCGCCACTACACCGGCCGCTACAAGCTGCTCGCCCGGTACCGCTCGTATCACGGCGCGACGTTCGGCGCGATGACGCTCACCGGCGACTATCGCCGTTGGGCCAACGAGCCGGGCCTGGTCGGCGTCGTCCGCTACCCGGACACCCATCGCTGGGGAGAGCCGGAGCCGCGACCCGCCGAGGAGGCGCTCAACGGTCTCGAGGACGTCATCAAGTACGAGGGCCCGCAGACGATCGCGGCGGTGTTCCTCGAGACCGTCGTAGGCACCAACGGCATCCTGATCCCGCCCGACGGGTACCTCAAGGGCGTCCGCGAACTGTGCGACAAGTACGGGATCCTGATGGTCGCCGACGAGGTCATGGCCGGCTTTGGCCGGACCGGGCGCTGGTTCGCGGTCGACAACTGGGACGTCGTGCCGGACCTGATGACGATGGCCAAGGGGCTGACATCGAGCTACCTGCCCCTGGGCGCGGTCGCGATGCGTGACTTCATCTCCGAGGCGATGGACTCGAAGATGTTCTACGGCGGCCTCACCTACAGCAGCCACCCGATCAGCCTCGCCGCCGCGCTGGCCACGATCGGCGTGTACGAGGAGGACGACCTGATCGGCAACGCCGCCCGGCTGGGCCCGGTCATGCGCGCCCACCACGAAGCGCTCGCGGCCAAGCACCCGTCCGTCGGCGCGCACCGCAGCATCGGGTTGTTCGGGATCATCGACCTCGTCCGGTCGCGCGATCCGTGGACCCCCCTGACCCCGTTCAACGGGACAAGCGACGAGATGAAGGCGATCGGCAAGTTCTTCCGGACCAACGGCCTGTACACGATGATGGCCAACAACTCGATCCATACCAACCCGCCGCTGTGCATCACCGAGGAGCAGCTGGCGGAAGGCTTCGAGGTCATCGATCGCGCCCTGGACATCGCGGACGAGGCGGTGACCGGATAGCGCTGCCGGCGGGGGTCGTGGAGCCCCGGCCGATCGTCCGGATCCGCGGCGTGCGCAAGGCGTTTGCCGGGGGTTCGGACGGCGGGACCATCGCGCTCGACGGGGTCGACCTCGACGTCGCCCAGGGCGAGCTCGTGTCGCTCATCGGCCCGTCGGGGTGTGGCAAGTCCACGCTCCTGCGGGTCGTCGGCGATCTCGTCGAGCCGGACGCGGGTGAGGTTCTCGTCAATGGCAAGCCACCGGCCGGTGCACGCCTTGACCACGACTACGGGATGGTGTTCCAGGCGCCCGTCCTGTTCGAGTGGCGGACGGTCGAGGACAACATCGCGCTGCCCCTCGAGATCCTCGGCATGGCTTCGGGGCTCCGCGCCGCGCGGGCCCGGGAGATGCTGGAGCTGGTTGAGCTCGGGGCGTTTGGCGGGCACCGGCCGTCGCAGCTGTCGGGAGGCATGCAGCAGCGCGTCTCGATCGCCCGGGCGCTGTCATTCCAGCCGCCGATCCTGCTCATGGACGAGCCGTTCGGGGCCCTGGACGAGATGACGCGCGAGCGGATGAACGACGAGCTGCTCCGGATCTGGGCGCTGACCGGGACCACGATCGTGTTCGTGACGCACTCCGTGCCCGAGGCGGTGTACCTGTCGTCGCGGATCGCGGTCATGAGCCCGCGGCCGGGGCGGATCAACCGGGTGGTCGATGTCGACCTGCCGCGGCCGCGAACGGACGGGACGCGGTCGATGGACCGCTACTTCCGGCTGATCACCGAGGTCAGGGAGGCGCTCCGAGGGTCGGGGCCGGGCGCCGTCAGATGATGCGAACGGACGCCGCGCCGCCGGTCACGGTCACCGTCACGCGGTCCCTCGCCGATGCGTAGCCGGGTGTCTCCTGGCGTCCGCTGGTCGAGACCAGACCCTTCGAGGTCACGCGCGCCTCGACGCCCGGCGGCACCTGGAAGCTGAGGCTCGCCGCGCCGCCCTCGACCCGGATCGGGACCTCGCCCCGCGGCCTGGGCAGGACCAGGCGGAGCTCCGCGGCACCGATCGAGACGGTCGCCGAGGTGACATCGATCCCCGACAGGTCGAACGCGAAGTCGCCGGCACCGCCCTGCAGATCGAGCACCGTCGGCGTATCCCCGGCGACCGCGATCCGCCATTCCATGCCGGTGCGCCAGTTCCACCCCCACCAGGATGTCGACGGTGACAGGCGGACGCGCCGGAGATCCCCCAGTCGCTCCACCCGGCTCTCGATCATCGGGTCGGTGGCCTCCACCTCGACCAGCTGCCTGGCGCCGCCCGCCAGCCGGTACCGGCCGGCGCCCAGGCGCAGTGACAGCTCGAGACGGCTGGCGCCGTCGGACGGGATCGCGACGGATGCCACGCCGGTGCCGTGCTGGCGGCTGCCGCCGAGCGCGCCCGCGAGCACGACCAGCCCCACCGCGATCACGAGGATCGGCCAGGCGACCCCCCAGTCGAAGCGCAGCGCGCCCGTGTTCTGGAGCAGGAACAGGACGCCGATCACGAGCAGGATCACCCCGCCGATCAGCCCGGGCTCAAACCCGCCACGACCACCGTTCCGCATCGGACGACCTCCAGGCACCGCCTCCGGCCGTCGCCGGCCCGGCCAGCGCCTGGCATGGACAGCCCACTCCGCGCCGACGTCTCGAATGGCCGCTTCGCGTGGGCAGCCGGTGCACCGCTGATCTTGCACGATCGGGCGGCGGTCATTTGACGGAATCGCGCGCTCGTTCGATGGTGGGTGGCAGGTCGCAGGCGCCGGACGCGATTCCGCCAGTCCGAAGCGCGCGGCCAGATCGGAACCTCCATGGCTCGCACACCCTTCGCGCCGCCCGAGGCGGACATCGTCGTCAGCAGCGACGGCTATTTCGACGTCTATCCGACCGCGACACGGTCGGCCGGGCACAAGCCCGCCTACCGTGGCCGTCTCGGCGAGCTCGGGGCAGGGATCCGCGGCGCCGATGACCGGCTCGCGGTCCGTCCCTCGTCGACCGCGCTCGCGGAGGCCGTCGGCGCGTGGTCGACCATCCACGGTGCGGCGGCTGCTCGGGGCGAGTTCGGTCGCGGCCGGGACGGCAAGGAACCCGCCGCCTGACATCGTGCGCGTCGGGGATGGGCCCCGGCGTCATCGGGCCGTCACGGAGCAGGGATAAGGTCGTCCGATGGCCACCCCTGCGGAACGCGGCGCTGCGCTCATCCCGTCGTTGATGACGGCCTGAAGTGCCCGGCCTGCTTGCCGTTGCCTTTCTGGCCGGCATACTCACGATCCTGGGGCCGTGCTCGCTGCCGATCCTGCCGCTCGTCGTCGGCGCGGCGGGCACGGGCCGTTCGGCGCGCGTGGCCGGGGTGCTCGCCGGGTTCGCCGGAACCTTCCTGTTCACGACCGTCCTGATCGCGGGCGTCCTCGCCGCGGCCGGACTGACCACGCAACCGTTACGCCTCGCGGCTGCCGCGGTCTTCGTTGCCGCCGGGGTGCTGCTGGCATGGCCGCGGGCGGGCGACTGGCTCGCGCGCCACGCGCCGCGATCCACGGCAGGGCCCGTCGCGCTCGGCCCGCGCGGTGACCTGGCGGCCGGCCTGACGCTGGGGGCCGGGATCGGGCTGCTGTGGGCCCCGTGCGTAGGCCCGGTGATGGCGACCGTGATTGCGGCGGCCGTCGTCGACGGACCGGGTGTCGACACCGTCCTGGTCGCCATCGCCTACGTCGCCGGCGCCGCGGTCCCGCTCGCCGCGATCGCCCTCGGCGGCCGGGCGATGGCTGCCCGCCTCGGTGGCGCCGTCCGCGGCCTGCGGCTGCGACAGGGCTATGGCGTGGTGATGCTCGCGGCCGGTCTCATCGTCGCCAGCGGCCTCGACCTGCGGCTTCAGGCGACGCTGGCGGCGCAGCCGTCGCAGGACACGGCGGCCGGCGACGCCGCGGCGGAGGTGGCGACCGACGGGGCCGCCGATCTCGTCGTCCCGCTCCAGGATCTTGGGCCTGCGCCGGAGTTCACGGGCATCACCAACTGGATCAACAGCCAGCCGCTCACGATGGCCTCGCTGCGAGGCAAGGTCGTGCTCGTCCATTTCTGGACATTCGCGTGCATCAACTGCATCCACGTCCAGCCGTATGTCAAGGCGTGGTACGACCGGTACGCCGCGGACGGGCTGGTCGTGGTCGGCGTGCATACGCCGGAGCTCTCGTTCGAGCGGGACATTGCCAATGTTCGCAAGGCGGTCGTCGACGACGGGGTCACGTTTCCGGTCGCGTTCGACCCGGAGTTCTCCACCTGGCGCACGTACGACAACAAGTACTGGCCGGCGTTCTACTTCGTCGATCGCGACGGCGTGATCCGCTACTACAGCGCGGGCGAGGGCGGCTATGACGCCGCCGAGGCCGTGATCCGGGAGCTGCTGGCCGGTTCGTAGCGCCGTTGGGCGTGCGGTGCCGGTAGCATCAGGACCGGCCCCCAGACGCGTCCGACCACGAGGGACTCCGTTGCGCAGCCCGACCCCGTCGATCCCCGCCGTGACGCCGATCGCGCGCGCGCCGGCGCGCCGGCTGAAGCTGCTCGACCGCTACCTCACGGTGTGGATCTTCCTGGCCATGGCGGCCGGCGTCGGTCTCGGCAACCTCGTGCCCGGTGTCGTGCCCTTCCTCGATCGCCTGAGCTCGGGCACGACGAACATCCCGATCGCCATCGGGCTGATCCTGATGATGTACCCGCCCCTGGCGAAGGTCCGGTACGAGGAGATCGGGCGCGTCTTCCGCAACGTCAAGGTGCTGGCGCTGTCCCTCGTCCAGAACTGGATCATCGGCCCGCTGCTGATGTTCGCCCTGGCGGTGATCTTCCTGCGCGATCAGCCGGAGTACATGGTGGGCCTGATCATGATCGGCCTCGCCCGGTGCATCGCGATGGTCATCGTGTGGAACGACCTGGCTCGCGGGGACCCGGAGTACCTCGCGGCCCTCGTCGCCCTCAACTCGATCTTCCAGGTCCTGTTCTACTCGGTGTTCGCGTACCTGTTCATCACGGTCCTGCCGACCTGGATCGGGCTCGAGGGGATTGCCGTGGACATCACGATCGGCCAGATCGCCCAGAGCGTGTTCATCTACCTGGGCATCCCGTTCCTGGCCGGGATCATCACGCGCTTCACGCTCATCCGGGCCAGGGGGCGAGCCTGGTACGAGGACACGTTCGTGCCGCGGATCAGCCCGATCACGCTCGTCGCGCTGCTGTTCACGATCGTGGTCATGTTCTCGCTCAAGGGCGAGAACATCGTGGCGCTGCCGTTCGACGTCGTGCGGATCGCCGTCCCGCTGCTCATCTACTTCGTGCTGATGTTCTTCATCACCTTCTACATGAGCATGCGCAGCGGGGCGACGTACGGCCAGACGACCGCGCTGTCGTTCACGGCGGCGTCCAACAACTTCGAGCTCGCGATCGCGGTGGCGGTCGCCACGTTCGGTATCGGAAGTGGCGCCGCGTTCGCGGCGGTGATCGGCCCGCTGGTCGAGGTGCCGGTGCTCATCTCGCTGGTCAACGTCGCCCTGTGGCTCGGCCGGCGCTACTACCCGGGCGACCCGGCCACCAGCGTTGCGGCCGCCGAGGAGCCGGCGGCCCCGTGAGCCTGGGCTACCACGCGATGCCGGTGGCCGACGTCGCGGCCGAGCTCGGGGTCGACCCGGCGCGCGGCCTTACCACGCACGAGGCGCACCGGCGGGGCGTGGAGGCCGGCCCAAACGCGCTCGAGGAGACGAGCCGCCGGCCCGTGTGGCGGATGGTCGTCGAGGCGCTCACCGAGCCGTTCATCATCCTGCTCATCATCGCGGGGGTGCTCGCGATCGCGGTCGGCGAGGTCCGTGACGGCGTCCTCATCCTGGTCGCGCTGCTGCCCATCGTGGGTGCGGACGTCGTCACCGAGTACCGCGGGGAACGGGCGCTCGAGGCGTTGCGCGACGCATCGGCACCAGTCGCCCGCGTCCGTCGTGATGGCGCCGTGGGGATGGTCGCCGCGGCGTCGCTCGTCCCGGGCGACGTGGTCCTGCTCCAGGCCGGCGACGTCGTGCCTGCCGACGTCCGGGTCAACCGCGCCGAGCGGCTGCTTCTCGATCGAAGCGTCCTGACCGGAGAGTCGATCCCGGAGGACGCGCAGGTCGATCCCGACCCGGCCGATGCGCCGCTCGCGAGCCGGCGCTCGATCGCCTACGCGGGGACGAGCGTGGTCGGCGGCCGGGGCGAGGGCGTCGTCGTTGCGATCGGTGCGGCGACCGAGGTGGGCCGCATCGCGGGCAGCCTGGCCTCCGAGGAGCGCCGCCGCTCGCCGCTCCAGCGCGAGCTCGACCGTCTCGTCAGGATCCTGCTCGTCGTCGCGCTCGCCCTGATCGCGTTCACGACCGGGATCGGGTTCCTCCGCGGCCACCCACTGGGCGAGAACATCCTGGCCGGCGTGTCGGCGGCGATCGCCTCGATCCCCGAGGAGCCGCCGGTCCTGCTGGCCGTGATCCTCGGCCTGGGTGCATACCGGCTCCTGCGGCGCGGCGTCCTCGTCCGGCGGCTCAACGCCGAGGAGACGCTGGGCGCGGTCGACCTCATCGTCACCGACAAGACCGGAACGATCACGCAGAACCGTCTCGCGGTCTCGTCTGTCCGGACACCCGCCGGGTCCGTCGACGACCCGACCGAGCGGCGAGAGCTCCTCGAGCAGGCCCTGCGAGCCGAGGAGGATGCGTGGCCGAGCGAGGACATCGCCCCGGCGTCGTTCACCCGCGCGCTCCGGGTCGCGGTCACGGAGGCGGGCGGCGTCGCCCAGCTGGACGCGGCCGATCTCGTGGACGCGACCCCGGCCTCCGACGCGCACCCGGTGACACGCACGGACGCCCGCCGCGCCGGCCACCTCGAGGGCCTTGCGCTCGGCGCGCCCGAGGTCGTGCTCGGCTACGTCGAGTCGCATCCGGGCGGCCCGGCTGGGCGAGCTCGATGGGCGGACCTGATCGAGGTGTCGGCGGCCGCCGGGGAGCGCCTGGTCGGCCTCGCCCGGCGGATCGACGACGGTCCGTGGGAGATGCGGGCACTGGTCGGGTTCGCGGATCCGATCCGGCCGGGGATCGCCGACGCGATGTCGGTCGCCGCCGCAGCCGGCATCCAGGTCCTGGTCGTCACCGGAGACCATCCGGGAACCGCCGCGACGATCGCCGCCGAGGCTGGCCTGCGCGGGGAGCGCATCGTCACCGGCGAGGAGCTCGCGACGTGGGATGACGCGAGGCTCGCGGCCGAGCTGCCCGACCTCCACGTCGTCGCGCGCTCGACCCCGGAGCAGAAGCGCCGCCTGGTCGCGGCCGCACGGACGGACCGCCGGATCGTCGCCGTCACCGGCGACGGGGTGAACGACGCACCGGCCCTCCACGGCGCGGACGTGGCGGTCGCCATGGGCAGCGGCACGGCGGTCGCGCGGGAGGCGTCGGACCTCGTCCTCGGCGACGACTCGTTCGCGACCCTGATGTACGGGCTCGCCGAGGGCCGGCGCATCGTCGACAACGTCCAGAAGGGGCTCGTGTTCCTGCTCTCGACGCACATGGCGTTCCTCGGCTTCATCTTCATCTCGACGATCTTCGTGACCCAGAGCCAGGTTCTCCTCCCGCTCCAGATCCTGTGGATGGAGCTGTTCATCGACCTCTCGACCTCGATCGCCTTCGAGCGTGAGCCACCCGAGCCCGAGGTCATGACCCGCGCGCCCCGATCCGCGACGGCACCGCTGCTCACCAACGGGATCCTGGGCGGCGTGGCGCTCGCCGGCGCCTTCACCGCGATCGCCGCCCTCGTCGTCATGCTCGCGCGCGGCGGGACCTTCGAGCATGCCGCGTGGCTCGCGTACACGGTGCTCGTGGTCGGCCAGTGCGTCCGTGCCTACTGGAACCGAAGCGTCCATGAGCCCATCCACCGGCTCGGGCGCAACGGGTTCCTGCTGGGTGCGTGCCTTGCGGCGGTCGCGATCCAGGTACTGATCCCGTACGTCCCGGTCCTCGCGGAAGCGTTCCGGGCGACCCCGCTCGACGCCGTCGAGTGGGTTCTCGTCGTGGTCGTCGCGTTGATGCCCGCGGTCGCCGCCGAGGCCATCCGGACGGTCGGGCGGGGCCGAGTGCTGTGGGTAGCCTGACGGGCGGGTCCCCCGACCTTGCCGGAGGTCAGCCGGCCGGCGGCTCGAAGGCCGCGCACAACATCCCGTAGTAGGTGGGGACCTCGTACGACAGCAGCTGCGGCCGCCACGCCTCACCGATCGCGCCGAGCAGGATCAGCATCTGCCACCAGCTGTCGGGCTTGGCTGCCTCGATCAGGCTTGCGCCGAGGCCGCGCAGCGCGCCGAGACGGCCCTCGCGGAGGATGGCGACCACGCTCTCGTCGAAGGTGCGCGCCGCGGGGTCGAAGCCGTACGGGCCGTCAGCGAGGTGGGCGTGCGCCTGGTCCGCACTGGCGACCAGCGCGACGCGGCGGCTGCCGACGGTGATGGTCCGGGAGATCGCGACGCCCGCCTCGATGTGCGTCTCGAGCGGAAGGTCGCGCGCCGGGGCAACGATCACGACGGGCACGGGGGGATCTCGTCGCCCGCCGAGGTACCACAGTGGGATGAGACTGCCCCAGTCCAGCGGCATGACGGCTTCGGCCGGGTCGTTGCCGCCGTAGCTCACGCCGACCGCCGGGATCCCAGCGGTCTCCAGCTCCCGGACAAGCGCAAGCCCCAGCTCACGATCGACGGGGAGGTCGAGCGAGATCTCCGGCGCCTCGTCGAGCGCTCCGGCCGTGCGCCCGGCCGCTACGATGGCCAGGTGCCCATCGACATGGATCCCGTGCGGCGTGAGCACGACGACGACATCCGGGTCCGCGGCATCGAACCGGCGCCCGAGCGCGGCCATACCATCCTGCGTGGCGGATGCGAGGTCCCGGGTCCAGGGCGGGCAGGCGTCTGGGATCGCCAGGTCACCGTGCGGCGCGATGCACGCGAACACGAGACCGCTGTCCGCGCGCCGAGCCATGGGCGGCTCGGGTGCTCGCGGCTCGGGCGCTCGCGGCTCGGGCGAGCCGGTCGTCACGGCCCCAGGTCGATGTCGGTGGCGCCCCAGCTTTCGGGATCGATGTCAGCGACCGATTGGGTGAGCGTCCACCGATGGCCCCAGGGGTCGATCAGGACGGCCTGGCGCTCGCCATACGCGTGGTCGCGCGCGTCCTGGACGACCCGCGCCCCGGCTGCGCCCGCCCGCGCGACCTGGGCATCGACATCGGCGACCCGCAGCAGGACCTCGTGGCGATCGTCCGCTTGGGGTGGGGTGCCGGGCGTGGCCGTCCCGTCGGCCGAACGGAGCTCATGGACCACGACGGCGCCGCCGTCGCACACGAGCTGCACGCGGTGCGTCACGATCCGCAGCCGAACCCGGAACCCGAGCACCCGGCACAGCCAGTCCGTCGCCGCTACGACGTCGGGGTACTGCAGCACGGGGATGACGCCGCCGGGCGGCGCGGATCGGTTCAGCATCGAGAAGCTCCATGGGCGGCGTTCACGACTCGGATCGTAAGCCTCCGTCGCCGAGGCCGGCGGCCCCTCGCGGCCCTGGACGGGCAACTACCCCAGCTCGTCGCGGCGGCGGGTCAGGTAGGCGGTCTCGGCGGTGTTGCCGGCCAGCTTGATGGCCAGGTCGTATGCCGCACGCGACTCCTGTGTGCGGTCCAGACGGCGCAGCAGGTCGGCGCGGGTCGCGTGGTACGCGTGATAGCCCGCCAGCCTGTCCTCGAGACGGTCGACCTCCGCCAGGGCAACCTCCGGCCCATCAAGCTCGGCGACCGCGATGGCCCGGTTGAGGGCGACGATCGGCAAGGGGTCGAGGCGGACGAGTTGGTCGTAGAGGGCGACGATCTGCCACCAGTCGGTGTCGTGGACTTCGCGGGCGGAGGTGTGCACGGCGTTGATCGCCGCCAGGATCTGGTAGCGACCCGGAGCCACCCCGGCCGCCAGGCGCTCGCGCACCAGCCGATGACCCTCGACGACCAACGCCGCGTCCCAGGCGCCACGATCCTGCGCGTCGAGGGGGACGAGCTCGCCGCTCGCCGAGACCCGGGCGGGACGGCGTGCCTCGGTGAGGAGCATCAGCGCCAACAACCCCGCCACCTCGCCGTCCTGAGGCATGAGGGCATGGATCAGGCGCGTGAGCCGGATCGCCTCGGCGGTCAGGTCGTGCCGTACGGGATCCGTGTCGGGGCCGCTCGCCAGGTAGCCCTCGTTGAACACGAGGTACAGGACGGCGAGGACGCCCGATACGCGCACCGGCAGATCCTCCGTCGACGGCACGCGATACGGGATGCGAGCCGCCTTGATCTTGCCCTTCGCCCGCGTGATCCGCTGGCCCATGGCGGCCTCCGAAACCAGGAACGCGCGGGCGATCTCGGGGACGGTCAGGCCACCGACCATACGCAGTGTCAGCGCCACCCGCGTCTCCATCGCGAGCGCCGGGTGACAGCAGGTGAAGATCAGCCGGAGCCGGTCGTCGTCGATGGCGCCGAGCGGCTTGGGCGGGTCGTCGTCGAACGCCAGCAGCGCAGCCACGTGTTTATCCTCGCGTTTGTGCTCGCGCCGGATGCGGTCGATGGCCATGCGGTTGGCGGTGGTCGTCAGCCAGCCCCCCGGATTGGGTGGCACGCCATCGCCTGGCCACCGCTCCACGGCAGTCGCGAACGCCTCGGCCGCGGCCTCCTCGGCGACGTCCAGGTCACCGAACCGCCGGGTCACGGCCGCAACCACCAGCGCCCATTCCTCGCGGTGGGTCTGGGTGATCGCCTCCTGGACGTCCGTCACGTGCCTCCTGGTCCTCGATCAGGCGGTCGGGTCGGGCAGGAGCTCGAACACCGCTTGCGAACAACGGCAGGCCCCGGCGATCTTGCCGGCCCACCTGAGCGCCTCCTCGCGCGAGGACACCGATACGATCGCGAAGCCACCGAGGTGCTCCTTGCTCTCGGGGTAGGGGCCGTCGGTGACGGTCCCGTCGGTGGCCACCACGCTCGGCACCTGGTGGTCCAGTCCGGCGCTGAAGACCCACGCCCCCGCGTCCGTTGCCTCGCGGCGCACCGCCCTGACCGCCCTCGACACGTCGGGCATGTCCTCCTCCGGAATGAAGTCCATCGCGCTCTCACCGAACGAGATCAGGTACTGCGTCATCTCGGATCTCCTCTCGTCGGGTGGCCGCTCGTCGGCCGCTGTTCATCTCATCCACGAACGCGTCTGCCCGGATCCGACATCGCATCACAGGAACGTGCGCACCTCGACCTTCCGGTTGCATGCCTGCGACCCTTCGGCGGCGAACTTCAGCGCCGCGTCGAGATCAGGCGCCTCGATGATCCAGAAGCCGGCGAGGTATTCCTTCGACTCCAGAAAAGGCCCGTCGGTGAAGGTTGCTTCTCCATCCCGATTGTCGATGACGGTGGCGGTGCTGGGCAACCCGAGGCCGCCGGCGAAGACCCACCGCCCGTCGGCCTGGAGCCGGTCGTTGGTCACCGGCGCCCAGCCGGGGGATCGCGGCGGGGTCGAGCTGGTCGTGAGCGACGACGGGAGACTGTCACCGCCTCGAACGCCTCGTCGACTCCGTACTTGATCCAGCCCGACGCCGCTCCCGTGTGGCACGGCGGAGCGACATGGGTGACCTCGTCTGACTGGCCATCGACGGGCGTGTCACCCGATCCCGGTGCTCCGGTCCAACTGCCCGTTGGATCCTTCCCGTCGCGGCCAGCTCGCGTCGGCGCCATGCGTCAAGCAGTCCCGTGCCGACCAGGGCGACCCCGCAGTCGGGGAGCACTTCGAGTGGCTGGCCGCGAGATGACATCGCTGGATCGCCGGGCCGGCACTGTCATCGTCATCGATCAGGCCTTCGTGACCACGCATCTCGAGCGCTCGATCGCAAGCCTGGACGAGATGCTCCGTGTTTGTGGTGGCGCTCCGCGCCGTCGTCACCACGCCGTCAACCGTCCCGGCGGCGGCCCCACTCGATGCCCAGTCACTGGCTCCGGCCGCGGAGCGCTGAGGGCCTTCCCACCGATTTCGTTGGGGTCGCGCGAGGCAAGAGCCCTCTGGTTACAGGACCCGAGTTGTGGGGCCGGCCGTCAACTGGAGTTGTGGATGAGCCGTGCTCGGTTGGTAGGTCGCGAAACCTCGATTCAGCAGGCGCGCGAAACGATCGGCCCTCACTACCACCCACGCCCGTCAGCCGGTGTTGCCCGTCCCGAACTGGCGGTCCCCGGCGTCACCGAGGCCGGGCATGATGTAGCCCTTGTCGTTGAGCTGGCGGTCGAGCGCGGCGGTGTAGATGTCGACGTCCGGATGCGCGTTGAGCACGGCCTCGACGCCCTCGGGTGCGGCGATCAGGTTGACGAGCTTGATCCGCACGGCGCCCCAGCGCTTGAGGACGTCGATGGCGGCGCTGGCCGAGCCACCGGTGGCGAGCATCGGGTCGAGGATCAGGCACAGGTCGACGGTCGCGCTGTTGGGCAGCTTGTTGTAGTACTCGACCGGGCGCAGCGTCCGCTCGTCGCGGAACAGGCCGAGGTGCCAGACCTGGGCGGTGGGCATGAGCTCGAGGAACGCGTCCACCATGCCCAGGCCGGCGCGCAGGATCGGGATGAACCCGATGCGGTCGGCGAGCTCCTCGCCCTGCATGGTCTCGATCGGGGTGGTCACGTCGAGCGGTTGCGTCCGGGCGTCGGCGAGGGCCTCGTAGCCCAGCAGCCAGGACAGCTCGCGCACGACTTCGCGGAACTTCTTGGGCTCGGTGGCCTGGTCGCGCAGGATGCCGAGCTTGTGGCGCACCGCGGGGTGCTGGGAGACGTGGAGGTTTGGCGATGCTGCCACGGGATCCCTCGCGCTGCGGTGGTCGGGGCCGGCGGACGCGGCCGGTCGGAGGCGACCGTCCTCCGGGTCGCTGCGAATCCTAGCGCGGGCCGAGGGTGGCGGTGCGGGGAACCGAGGGTTCGATGATCAGCAAACTCTGACAGATGGCCACGGGGCGAGCACTCGCCACTGTCGCCGGGCGATCGACCGGATCCGCAGGCTCCGTGACGGGCGCGAAGCAGTGAGTCGGCGCGATGGTGACCGCCTGGCGAGCGCGAGGCAGGGGTCTGCGGTCTGGCGGTGGCGAGTGCTCGCGTAGCGGGCAACTGTCACGGCTGGCCGACAAGGGGAGCGGACAACGGCGAGCGTTCGGGACCGAGCGACAACCGAGCCGAAGATCGAGCCGATGGGCATAACCCGGTGCGCCCGGGCACCGCCTGCCAGGCCCCACGCGCCGTCGAACCGGCCCCGCGTCGCCGGGCCCGCGCTATGCTCGATGTTCATGGCTGCCCGAACCCCGACCCGGTCTCCGCGCAGCGCCGGTGCCACGCCGGCGGCCGCCCCGCGCGCACCGCGATGGAGCGCCGCACCGGTCCTGGTCAGGCAGATGCGGAACGGGGTTGTCGAATCGGTCCACCGGGGTGACGTGGTCGAGGTCGATGCGACCGGACGGATGCTGCGCCTCATCGGCGACCCGGATCGCCTCGTCTTCCTGCGATCGACGGTCAAGCCGTTCGGCCTGATGGGGCTGCTGCGCGCCGGCGGCCAGCGCGAGTTCGACCTCACGACCGAAGAGCTCGCCGTGATGGCGTCGAGCCATTCGGGCGAGGACGTCCACGTGCGCACGATCCAGGCGATGTACCGGCGGATCGGCATCCCGCAGGGGATCCTCGCCTGCGGGACCGAGGGCATGCCGCTCGACGCGTTGACTGCGGCCCGCCTGGCGCGCGACGGCGAGCGGCCCGGTCCGCTGCGCCACATGTGCTCCGGCCAGCACTCGGTGTTCATCCTGCTCGCCAAGCTCGGCGGCTGGGAGCTCGAGACCTACTGGCAGTCCACGCACCCGGCTCACGTCGCCTACCAGGAGGCGGTCGCCGCCGCGTACAACGTGGGCCCGGACCAGCTGCGTACCGGGCTCGACGGCTGTGGCGTGCTCACGTATGCGTTCCCGCTGCGCGATGTCGCGCGGGCATTCGCGATCCTGGCCGACCCGTCGGCGCTCCCGGCGGACGACCCGCGGACCGCGCTGGAACGCGATTACCTCACCGTCCGGGACGCGATGATCGCCCATCCCGAGCTGGTCGCCGGGACCCGCGACCGGCTCGACACCTCGCTGATGAAGGCCATCGACGGACGGCTCGTGAGCAAGAGCGGGATGGAGGCGCTGCGCGGGGTCGGCATCCTGCGCGGCCCCCGCGGAAATGGCGCGGTCGCGCCTGCCACCGGCATGGCGATCAAGATCGAGGATGGCGATGGGTCCGGGCGCGGAACCTGGGCGGCGTCGGTCGAGGCGCTGAGACAGGCGGGCGTGCTCGACGGGCAGCCGCTGCGTGCCCTCGCGCGGTACCACCGCCCGGTCACGCTGGATCCGCACGGCCGGACCGGCGGCGAAGCGATCTCGGGCTTCGAGCTCGCGCCCGTGGGCGAGCTGGTCGGCTGACGATGGCGATGGGCGACGATGGCGACAGGTTGACGACCTCGACCGCCTGACGACGAACCGTCGCTCGACGGCCGGGTCGCTCCGGCTGACGGAGGTATGCGTCCCATGACCAACCAGGGAGACCCGTACCGGATCCTCGGGATCCGCGCGGGCGCCTCCCTGATCGAGATCCGCTCGGCGTACCGCCGCCTCGCCAAGCAGTACCACCCCGACGCCGCGGGCGAGCGGGCGCTGCCGCGGTTCCTCGCCATCCAGGCCGCCTACGAGCGCCTCGTCGACGGCGAGGGGCGCCTGCGGGGAGCGGGTCAGGGCTCCGATCGGCGAACCGCCGGCGCCGGCGGGCGCGGCGGATCGGCGCCACCGGACCGAGAGCCGTGGCGCGCTGATCCGGAGCGCGCGCGGGCATCGCGGGATGCGTGGCGCGCCCGCCGGTCCACGGCGCGGGACACGGGTACGACGGACGCAGCCGCCGGAGCGTCGGAGGCTCCCCGCCCCGGTCCCGGCTCCCCGCCCGGCTCCACGAGCCGCCGGCAGCGGGCCCCGGGCGGTGCAGCGAGTGCAGCCGGCGCGGCGGGTCGGCGGGACGGCCGAACCGCGCCCGGCGACCGTCCGGGTCGCCGATCGCCTCGAGGCCCCCGGAAGGCAACCCCGGGGTCGACGACCTACGACGAGGCCGCCGAGACGCCGCGCGACCCGGAGTGGGGCGGCGGCGCCTGGTACGGCCCGTCATCGGGAACGTTCTGGACGATCAACCCGCGCGAATACGCCGATCCGCGGAAGCACGGCCCCGAATACCAGGCCCGAGCCCGCCGGGCCGCGGAGGGGGAGCCGGCCCCGGGCGACGAACGGGAGGTCCCCGCCATGCCGGGCCCGGTCGCCGACGCCGACGCCACGGCCGAGCGCGTCGATCTGCGCTGGGATGGCAGCCGCGGCACGACCACCGCCCGGGGCGAGGGCGAGTGGGCGACCGGCCGATGGGCGTACGACGCCGGCGACCCTCACGACCCGCCAGGCGGAGCGCATGCGTGGGCGGCCGGGGACCCACGGCGCGCCGCGTCGAGCCCGCCGACGGGGGCCGGCCGGGCGGACCCGGGCAAGGCGGACCTGCCGGACCTCGAGGCGCTCGCCCGGCGGGCGTCGCCCGCGAGCCTGCTCGCCCTCGCCCAGCGCCCCGACCGTCGCTGGCGGCTCATGCTCGCGCTGATCGGCTGGCCGCCGATCGGCTTCGCGCTGGGCACCCTGCTGTCGACGATCACCGGGTGTGCCACGTACACCGCGGCCTGCACCGAACCGCTGCCCTTCCTCCCGATCGCGGTGCAGCCCGTCGTCATCGTGGCCCTGTTCCTGGTCGGGCCGATGGCCGCGATGTCGGCGTTCGGGTCGATCGTCGCCCTGGCCGTGGCGCTGCCGGTCGCCGCCGTGCTGGCGGTCGGCTCCGGGCCAGGGAGCCGGGCCGGTGCCCCGCTGCTGGGTGCTGCGATCGCGGTTGCCTGGCTCGTGGCCGTCATCGCCGGCGTTCGCGACACGTGGCGCGCACGTCCCGGCGGTGACCGTCCGCCGCCGTAGACTGGATCGATGCGTCGACACGATCCCGCGGACATCTCGGCAGCCGCCCAGGAGTACCTGCTCGCGCTCCGCGTGATGGCGTCCGATGGCCGTGTCGCGACGACCGCGCAGGTCGGGCGGCAGGTCGGGGTCACCACGCAGGCCGCGAGCGAGATGTGCCGCAGGCTGGGTGCGGACGGCCTGCTCGAGACCACCAAGGGCCGGGGGCTCGCCCTGACCGCGGCCGGGCGCACGGCGGCCGATGCGATCTTCCGCCGGCATGCCCTGCTCGAGTGGCTCCTCACCTCCGTCGTGGGGCTGTCGTGGGCCGAGAGCGACGTCGAGGCGATGCGCCTCCAGGGCGCCCTGTCGCCGCGGGTCGAGGCGAAGCTCGACGAGCTCCTCGGCCACCCGGAGACCTGCCCGCACGGCAACCCGATCGACCTCGAGACCGCCCGACGCCGGCCCGACGGGACGCCGCTGTCCGAGCTCGAGTCAGGGTCGAAGGCGACCGTCCTCCGGATCACCGAGGAGGCCGAGGAGGACGCCGGGCTGCTGTCCTACCTCGAGGCGCGGGCGCTCACGCCCGGTGCGCACATCACGGTCCTCGCCCGATCCGAGTCGCTGGACTCGCTCACGCTCGACGGCCCGCGCGGGCGGGCCACCCTCGGCCTCCGCCCGGCGGCGCTGATCCGCGTAATCCCCGGGGAGGCGGATCCCTCGCTGTTCCACCGCGTCCCCGCACCGCTCGCAGGCTGATCCGGGCACGCGGGCCCGACCGTCCGGGGCGTCGCGCCACCCTACAATCGATCCATGTCCTCAGACGTCCGCGTCCGTATCGCCCCCAGCCCGACGGGCCCCCTCCACATCGGGACGGCGCGCACGGCGCTGTTCAACTACCTCTACGCGCGGCGCGTGGGCGGCACGTTCGTGCTCCGGCTCGAGGACACGGACGTGGCCCGCAGCACGGCGGCGTACGAGACGGACATCCTCGACGGCCTCCACTGGCTGGGGATCAGCTGGGACGAGGGGCCCGGGCGTGGCCGGCCTGGAGGAGGCCGGACCGTACGCCCCGTACCGCCAGATGCAGCGGCTCGATATCTACGCCGCGGCCGCGGCGCGACTGCTGGCCGCGGACCAGGCGTACCCGTGCTTCTGCACGGCCGATGAGCTGGCCGCCGCCCGCCGGGCGCAGGAGATCGCGAAGGAGCCGCCGCGCTACAACGGGCGGTGTGCGCGGCTGACCCCGGCCGAGCGCGCGGAACAGGTCGCCGAGGGACGCCGCTCCGCAACCCGGTTCCGGGTCCGTCCCGGTGTCGTCGGCTGGAACGACCTGGTCCGGGACCGGATCGAGATCGACACCGACAACCTGGGCGGCGACTTCGTCATCGAGCGCGCCGACGGGACCCCGCTGTACCACTTCACGGTCGTCGTGGACGACGCCGCGATGGAGATCAGCCACGTGATCCGTGGCGAGGACCACATCAGCAACACGCCCAAGCACATCCTGCTGTTCGAGGCGCTGGGATACCCAGTGCCGGCGTTTGCCCACCTGCCGCTCATCCTCAACCCCGACGGGACCAAGATGAGCAAGCGCAAGAGCCAGACCGCGGTCGCCGACTACATCGCCCAGGGCTTCATCCGCGAGGCGCTCGTCAACTACTTCGCGTTCCTCGGCTGGTCGCCCGGGACCGAGGAGGAGGTGTTCACGCTGGCGGAGCTCGAGCAGCGGTTCGAGCTGGACAAGGTCCAGAAGGGCGGCGCCCGGTTCGACCGTGACCGGCTCGAATGGCTCAACGGCCAGTGGATCCGGCGGCTCGACGACGACGACCTGGTCGATCGGCTGCGACCGTTCATCGAGGCCGCGGCCGTCGCCGGCCAGATCGACCGAACGCCGGACGAGGGCGAGCTGCGGGCCTTGCTGCCGATCGTGCGCGAGCGGCTGCCCACGCTCGCGGCGATCGTCGACCTGGTGGGCTTCCTGTGGGTCGACGACATCGACGTGGACCCGGCCCTCATCCAACCCAAGCGCTGGGATGCCGAGACCACGATCAGCGGCCTGGTCGCCGCGCGCGATGTGCTCGCCGCCCACGACGCGGTGACCTGGGAGGCCGACGAGCTCGAGCCGCCGCTCCGCGCCCTGGGTGAGGCACGCGGCTGGAAGGCCGGCGACCTGTTCATGGCGATCCGCGTGGCGACGACCGGCCGCACGGCAACGCCGCCGCTGTTCGACACGCTCGTCGCGCTCGGCCGGGACCGGACGCTCGTGCGGCTCGACGCCGCGATCGCGCGGCTCGGCGCGGCTGGCCGACCGTCGGGCGAGGCGTGAACACGGCGTTAACCGAAGCCGGGCACGCTCCTGCGCACATGACCCGCACCATCCTCGTCGTCGATGACGAGACCACGCTGCGCGAGACGCTGGTCGAGGCCCTCGAGATCGAGGGCTATCGGGCGATCCCTGCGGCCGACGGGCGCGAGGCGCTCGAGCGGTTCCGGTCGGATCGGCCCGACCTCGTCCTGCTCGACCTGATGCTGCCCCTGCTGTCCGGGGTCGAGGTGTGCCGCATCCTCCGCGCGGAGTCGTCGGTGCCGATCATCATGCTCACCGCCAAGGACGCCGAGGTCGACAAGGTCGTCGGCCTCGAGCTGGGTGCGGACGACTACGTGACCAAGCCGTTCAGCCTGCGCGAGCTCACCGCGCGGATCCGGGCGATCTTCCGCCGGGCGGACCAGGCAGCCGCGGCCGCCGCAACCGATGCGCCGGCGCTCATCGACCTGGGGCGCGTCCAGCTCGACCTTGCCGGCCACCGCCTCGTCCGCGACGGCGAGCGCGTCGCGGTCAAGCCAAAGGCGTTCGAGCTGCTCGCGTTCCTGGTCCGCAACCCGGGCCAGGTGTTCACCCGGGACCAGCTGCTGGAGCGTGTCTGGGGCTACGACTACGCGGGCGAGACCCGGACCGTGGACGTGCACATCCACTGGCTGCGCAGCGAGATCGAGCTCGATCCGGGGGCGCCGCGGTTGCTGCACACGGTGCGTGGCGTGGGCTACGCGTTCCGGCGCGATTGACGCGGCTGCGATCATCGGTGGCCATGGGAACCAGATCGATCGGCCTGCCGGCGAATGTCGACGCGTACGTCCGGCGCTGGGGCGTCCGCGAACCGGAGATCCTCGGACGCCTTCGGGAGGAGACCGCATCGCACCCGCGCGCCGGGATGCAGATCTCGCCCGACCAGGGTGCGCTCCTGGGGCTCCTGGTCTAGCTGCTCGACGCGCGCCGGTGCCTCGAGATCGGGACGTTCACCGGGTACTCGTCGCTCGCGGTGGCGCTGGCCATGCCGGACGACGGCACGATGGTGTGCTGCGACGTCTCGGATGAGTACACCTCGATCGCCCGCCGCTACTGGGCGGACGCCGGCGTCGCGCACAAGGTTGACCTCCGGCTGGGACCGGCGGTGGACACCCTGGACCGGCTGCTCGCCGATGGCGAGGCTGGGACCTTCGACCTCGCGTTCATCGATGCCGACAAGCCCGGCTATGCCGCCTACTGGGAGCGCTGTGTCGCCCTCGTCCGGCCGGGCGGCGTGATCGCGATCGACAACGTCCTGTGGGGCGGCGCGGTCGCCGACCCGTCGGTCGATGATGCCGCCACGCGAGCGATCCGTGAGGTCAACGAGCTCGTCGCCTCGGACACCCGGGTGCGGCACGTGATGCTCGCCATCGCGGACGGCATGACGATCGCCCGCAGGCAGTAGGGCACCCGACCCAGGGCCGGCAATTGCCCGACGTGGGAAACTGCAGGTCCGCGGAGGCCGGATTTGCAGATCGATCGCAAGGCGCCGGAACAGCCGCTCGACGCGCCCGCAGCGGACGCGCTCGAGAAGTTCGACGCGCCCGCCGGCTCAACGTCCAGCCGGCCCGACCCCCGCCGAGGACCCGCCCGCGGAGCACGACGCGTTCGCCGGATCCGCGTTCCCGCCGATCGGTGACTACGCCTTCCTGTCCGACGGCGAGGTCACGGCGCTGGTTGCTCCCAGCGGCACCGTCGAGTGGATGTGCCTGCCGCGGTTCGACTCCCCGAGCGTGTTCGGCGCGATCCTGGATCGGGACGCCGGCGGATTCCGCCTGGGGCCCGCGGACGTCATGGTCCCCGTCGCGCGGCGCTACCTGCCGGGCACGATGGTGCTCGAGACGAGCTGGGGGACGCCGGGCGGCGGCTGGGTGATCATCCGCGACGTGCTGCTCATGGGACCGTGGCACAACACCCAAGAGCGGTCGCATACCCAGCGCCGGGCACCGACCGACTATGACGCCGAGCACGTGCTGCTGCGGACCGTCCGCTGCGTCAACGGCGAGGTGCAGCTGACCCTCGACTGCGAGCCGGTGTTCGACTACGGGCGAGCCCTGGGCGTCTGGAGCTTCACCGGCGCCGACTACAGCCAGGGCATCTGTCGCGGGCCGGACGACGTGTCGGTCACGCTCACGAGCGACATGCGCATGGGCTTCGAGGGACCCCGGGCGATCGCACGGACGCTGATCAAGGAGGGCGAGACGCGCTTCGCGGCGCTGTCGTGGGGCGCCGGCCGGCCGCCGCGCACGGTCGAGGAGGGGATCGGGCGGCTGACCTGGACCGCGCACCACTGGCAGCACTGGCTGGCCCGTGGCCGGTTCCCGGACCATCCCTGGCGGTCGCACCTCCAGCGCTCGGCGCTGACGCTCAAGGGCCTGGCCTACGCGCCGACGGGCGCGATCGCGGCGGCTGCGACGACATCGCTGCCCGAGGCGCCCGGCGGCGCGCGCAACTGGGACTATCGCTACAGCTGGGTCCGCGACTCGACCTTCGCCCTGTGGGGCCTGTACACGCTCGGCTTCGACTGGGAGGCGAACGACTTCTTCTACTTCCTCGCCGACATGGCCGGGGCGGACGGCAGCATCCAGGTCATGTACGGCGTAGGGGGCGAGCGGACGCTCACCGAGCAGACGCTCGACCACCTGTCCGGCTACGAGGGCTCACGCCCGGTCCGCATCGGCAATGCGGCGTACAGCCAGCAGCAGCACGACGTGTGGGGCGCGATCCTCGACTCGTTCTATCTCCACACCACGTCGCGCGACCGGCTCGACGATCGCATGTGGCCCATCCTCAGCGGGCTCGTCGAGGCGGCCATCAGGCACTGGCGAGAGCCGGATCGCGGGATCTGGGAGGTGCGCGGTGAGCCGAAGCACTTCACCTCGTCCAAGGTGATGTGCTGGGTTGCGGCGGATCGCGGTGTCCGGCTCGCACACCTGCGCGGCGAGGCGGAGATCGCGAAGCGCTGGCAGGCGGCTGCAGACGAGATCCGGGCGGACGTCCTGGCCAATGCCGTCGATGCGCGCGGCGTGTTCACCCAGCACTACGACACGACGGCGCTCGACGCGTCGCTGCTGCTGCTGCCCCTGGTCCGGTTCCTGCCCGCAGACGACGAACGGATCCGGCGAACGGTGCTCGCCATCGCGGACGAGCTGACCGAGGACGGGCTGGTCCTGCGCTACCGCACCGAGCACACCGACGACGGACTGTCCGGCGACGAGGGGAGCTTCACGATCTGCTCGTTCTGGCTGGTGTCCGCGCTGGTCCAGATCGGGGAGATCGCCCGCGGCCGGCGCCTGTGCGAGCGGCTGCTGTCGCTGGCGAGCTCGCTCGACCTGTACGGCGAGGAGATCGACGCGGAGACCGGCCGACAGCTGGGCAACTTTCCGCAGGCGTTCACCCATCTCGCGCTGATCAACGCGGTGATGCACGTGATCGACGCCGAGGGCCGGCACCCGCACGCGGGCATGCGCTCGTCGGCGTCCCGGGACGTCCGGATGGAGCGCGCCAAGTCGGCATCGATGGGCCCCCGGTCCGAGGACGAGGACGAGGTCGTGGACGAGGACGACGCGTCCTCGGACGACTGACCCGGCGGTCGTACCCCGCGCGTCCGCCCCGCCCCGTGAGGCTCAGCTCTTGGCGAGGATCCGCTCGATGACCTCGGCCGCGTCCTCGGCCGCGTCGATCGTCTCCTCGAGCGTCCGGTACAGGTCGCGGAGCTTGATCACCTCGAGCGGGTCAAGCTTGCCGTGGAACAGCCGACCGATGGCCGACCTCGACAGCCCGTCCGCCTGGTGCTCGAGGTCGTGGACGATGGCCAGGTGGCGGCCGATGTCCTTGCCACGTTCGAGCTTGCGCAGCGCCTCGACCAGCTGGACCGCCTGGGCGGTGAGGATGCCGACCAGCTGCCTGGCTGCATCGTCGGGCTCCGTGATGCGGTAGATCGTGAACGTCTCCGCGGCCGCCTGGATGCCGTCGACGACATCGTCGAGCAGGACACCGAGCTCGTGGATGTCCTCGCGATCGAAGGGGGTGATGAAGCTCCGTTCGAGACGGCCCGCGAGCTCGTCGTCGATCTCGTCGCCGCGCTTCTCCAGCGCCTGGATCTCGGCGATGCGCTCGTCAAGACGGTCGTACGTCGCGACCATCTCCTCGAGCTTGCGGGCGGCCTCGAGCAGGTTCTCGCCGTCCCTGATGAACAGCTCGAAGAACTTCTCGTCGCGTGGGATCAGGCGGACCATCGCGGGCCTCCGGTGGCGTGCTGGGGTGGGGTGAGGATCGAGCGGGTCGAGCGGATGGTGATCATCGGAGCCCGATCGCGTTGAGCACGACCCAGGTCAGGCCGCCGACGAGCGCTGCGGCGGGGATCGTGAGCACCCAGGCGACCAGGATCCGGCGTGCGACGCCCCAGCGAACGGCGCGCACGCCCCGGCTGGCACCGACGCCCATGATCGCGCTCGAGATCACGTGCGTGGTGGACACGGGCATGCCCAGGTGGGCCGTGACCAGCAGGACGGTCGCCGCGGTCGTCTCGGCGGCGAAGCCGTGGATCGGCTCGAGCTGGACCACGCGCTGGCCCATCGTGTGCATGATCCGCCAGCCGCCAATGGCCGTGCCCAGCGAGATCGCCGACGCCGCGATCACGATCACCCAGGCGGGCACGTCGTTGGTCGGGATGACCCCCGCCGAAAACAGGGCGAGCGTGATGATGCCCATCGTCTTCTGCGCATCGTTGGAGCCGTGCGCGAACGCCATGTAGCCGGCGGAGAACACCTGTAATCGTCGGAACGCGGTACCCAGCGGCTTGCGCGCCGCTCCCCGGAAGATCCACGTGAGCGCGACCATCAGGACCAGCGCCAGGACGAAGCCCGCGATCGGGGACGTGATCAGCGGGACCACCACCTTGCTGAAGATCCCGTCGAGCTTGAACGAGCCGGTGCCCACCGCCGTGGCCGTCGCCCCCAGCAGGCCGCCGATGAGGGCGTGGCTGCTCGAGCTCGGCAGGCCCAGCAGCCACGTGATGAGGTTCCAGGCGATCGCGCCGATGAGCGCAGCGGCGACCACGACCTGGGTCGTCGTCTGCTCGTCCACCAGCCCGGCACCGATCGTCTTGGCCACCGCGGTGCCCGCAAACGCACCGATGAAGTTGAACGCGGTCGCCATCAACAGGGCGTACTGGGGACGCAATGCGCGAGTCGCCACCGACGTCGCGATGGCGTTTGCCGTGTCGTGGAAGCCGTTGATGTAGTCGAACACCACCGCCAGGGCGAGCACGGCGAGCAGCATCAGGTTCAGGGATTCGATCGAACGATCCTCGGGCGCTTGGGCCGCGCGGTGGGTGGGTACCGCGACCCAAGGATATCGCTGGACGCCGCCATCGTTGACCCGCCGACGTACCCGCGTTGGCCATGACGGGTCATGGCGTGAGCGTGCCGAACGCACTCGGCGGGGCTCGGAAACCCACGGTTCTCCGGCCGAGCGCAGCTGACCTCAGCCGCGTCTCGACGGCCGCAGCGACGCGGGACGCCCGGTCGCCGGTATCCTTCGCGCCATGCGCCTGAGCCACCTGTTCTTCACCACGCTTCGCGACGATCCGGCCGACGTCGAGATGCCGTCGCACCGGCTGCTGCTCCGGGCGGGCTACATCCGGCCGCTGGGCTCCGGTATCTACTCGCTGCTGCCGCTGGGCAAGCGCGTCAACGACCGCGTGGAGCAGGTGATTCGCGAGGAGCAGGACCGGATCGGCGGCCAGGAGATGGAGATGCCGGTCGTCCACCCCGCCGACATCTGGCGGGCGAGCGGCCGCTACGACGCGATCGGGCCCGAGCTGACGCGCTTCAAGGACCGCAACGGGCGGGACATGGTGCTCGCGATGACCCACGAGGAGGTCGTCGGCATCCTGCTGTCCGAGATCGTGCGGTCGTACCGCCAGCTGCCGATGATGGTCTACCACTTCCAGACCAAGTGGCGGGACGAGCCAAGGGCTCGCGCCGGGCTGATCCGGGTGCGCGAGTTCGTGATGAAGGACGCCTACAGCTGCGATCGGGACGCGGCCGGGCTCGAGGTGAGCTACCAGGCGCAGTACGAGGCCTATACGCGAACCTTCGAACGGCTGGGGCTCGAGACGGTCGCAGTCGCGAGCGACGTCGGGATCATGGGTGGCAGCCAGGCGCACGAGTTCATGGTCCTCAACCCGGCCGGCGAGGACGTCCTCGTGCTGTGCGAGGCATGCGGGTACGCGGCGAACCGCCAGGTCGCCCGGATCACCCGCCCGGCGGGCGGCGACGAGGCGCCCCTCGCCCTCGAGGAGGTCGCGACGCCCGGGACCACGACCATCGCCAGCCTCGCCGCGTTCCTGGACATCCCCGAAACCCGCACCGCGAAGGCCGCGTTCTTCATGACCGGCGATGGACGCCTGGTGACCGCGATCGTGCGCGGCGACCTCGAGGTCAACGAGACCAAGCTGGCCAACGCGGTGGGCGCCAGCACCGGGCTCCGGCCGGCGACCGCCGAGGAGATCCAGGCCGCCGGGATGGAGCCGGGATACGGGTCGCCGATCGGGGCGCACGGCACGGTCGTCGTGGTCGACGAGCTCGTCGCCCGCTCGCCGAACCTCGTCGCGGGCGCCAACCGCGTCGGGTTCCACTACCGCAACGTCAACGTCGGGCGCGACTTCACGCCCGACACGACCGCGGACATCACGAACGCCCGCGAGGGCGACCCGTGCCCCACCTGCGGCGAAGCCCGTGATCCTGCGCAACGGGATCGAGGTCGGCAACATCTTCAAGCTCGGCACCAAGTTCACCGACGCCGCCGGCTCGACCTACCTCGGCGAGGATGGCCAGGCCCATCCCATCGTCATGGGCTCATACGGGATCGGTGTCGGGCGAAACGTCGCCTGCATCGTCGAGGCCCACCACGATGAGAAGGGGATCGCCTGGCCGGCCGAGGTGGCGCCGTATCCCGCGCACCTGGTCGCCCTGGGCGCGAACCGGGAGCCGAAGGTGACGGAGGTCGCGGAGGCGCTGCACGCGGCGGCCGCGGCCGCAGGCCCGAAACACGAGATCCTGTACGACGACCGCGACGAGTCGCCGGGTGTCAAGCTGACCGACGCGGAGCTGCTGGGGATGCCCTGGATCCTGACCGTGAGCCCGCGGTCGCTTGCGGCGGGCGGGATCGAGGTCACCAACCGGGCGACCGGCGAGCGATCGGTCCGCAGCGTGGACGACGTCACCGCGTTCCTCACCGGGCAGGCGGCGACCCCGGCCTGAGGCCGGCGCCCGGGACGATCCGGCCCGATGCCGCGCCCCCTGGTACCCGACGAGGACCTGTACGCCCGGCTCGAGGTGGACGTCGACGCCTCGCCCGAGGCGATCGAGCTTGCCTGGCGCGCGCTGCTCAAACGGCATCACCCGGACATCGCGGGCGAGGATGCGGCATCGCTGGAGCGGGCGAAGCGGATCAACGTCGCCCACGACTGGCTGAGCGACCCGGGTCTCCGGGGGCGCTACGACCGTGAGCATCTCGGGCTCACCGGCGGCCGGACCGGTGTCCGGCACGGGCGGTCACCGCGCCGGGCCGCGTGGCCGGCCGCGTCGTCGCCTCCGTCCGCCCGAGCGCCGGCGTCCCGTCGGGCACCGGCGGCTCGTCCCAGCCTGTTCCGCGGCGACCCCACGACCGTGCTTGCCCGGTTCCTCGCGCGGGTCGAGCGCCTGACCGGCGATGAATTGGACCGGCTTGCCGAGTCGGACCCGCCGCCGATCGCGTTCCTGGCCACGATCCGCCGCTTCCTCGCGCCCGATGCCCGGACCGCCTTCGCGGATGCGGAGGCCGTGCTCGTCACGCGGGTGCCGCACGAGCGCTGGGCCGAGGTGGGCGTGCGCGAGGGCCTGCTGGGGGTCGCCGCGGAGGTGGTGCTGGCGGAGTTCCTCGACGACCTGCTGGCGGAGCCCTTCCGCGGACGCGCCCGCGAGCGCCTGCTGCGAGCGTGGGAGGCCTCCATCGACCAGCCCCGATACGGCCCCAACGGAGCCGACGTGATTGCGCTCCGCGCGAGGGCCGGGATGATCACCGCCGCCGAGGTCGCCTCGCTGATCCGCCGATCGCAGGGGATCGCCGGCGACGACCGCCCGTGGCCGGCTGCGCTCAGCCGCGATGAGGACGAGGCGCTCAGGATCTCGGCGCTGCTCGCTGCGCGGGACGTGGCGGCCGCGATGCCCGCCGCGGGACTTTCTCCGGCCACGGCGACCCGCGGCCGGCGGCTCCTCGCACGCCTGGGCCATGTGGTCGCGCTCCGACACGCGTTCCCGCGCGCGGCCTACGCGACGCTGCTCGCGCCGTTCGCCGAGGCGACGGGCGCGGAGACGACGCGCCCGGTGCCGCCCCCCGGGGTGTCGCGGACGCGCTGAAGCGCCCGCCCGGCGACGGCCGCCCTGCCATGGCTGCGCCGATGGCACGCGCTGAGCTCACGCGCCGAACGCAGGCGCTGAACGCACGCGCCGAACGCAGGCGCAGGTGTCACGCGCCCGGCCACCCCCGTGCGATCCTGTTGCCCGATGGAGGCCGTGTTCGTCATCGCCGTCGCAGGGCTCTCGCTCGCGCTCGTCGCGGCGCTGGTTGCCCTGCGCAATCGCGCCGCGGAGATGGACGACCTCATCGCGGCCGCGGGATCGCGAGGAGCCGCCGCGTCAGGCGCACTAACCGGGTCAACGGCACCCGCCGGGTCGGGGATAGCCGCCGGGTCAACGGCCCCCACCGCGTCGTTGCCGCCCCTCGCCGGCATCCGTCCAGGGCCAGTGGTGCCCGGTGACGCGCAACCCGACCCGCTCGACGGCCTGATGCCGGTCGGGGTGCTCCATTTCGACGCAGACCGGCGCGTCGACCGGGCAAGCGCCCGGGCACACGTCCTGCTGGAGATCCGTCCCGGCCGGCTCATCGGCCGGACCGTGATGGAGACGTTCCTCGACGCCCGCGTCGAGGCGCTGGTCGACGGCGTCCCCGATGGCGGCACGGCGACCGGCGAGGCGAGGGTCGGCGTGCGCGAGCCACGCACGGTGGTCCTCCGGATCCATCGACCCCTCGACGGCACCTGGATCGTGCTCGAGGACGTGACCGAGCTCCGCCGCCTGCAGCAGATCCGGGCCGAGTTCATCGACAACCTGAGCCACGAGCTGCGAACGCCGTTGACGACGGTGAGCCTGCTGGCGGAGACCCTGGCCCGTGATGCCGAGGGTGCCGACGTCCCCCCGCGCATGCGCGAGCGGATCGCGAAGGTCGAAGTCGAGACCGGCCACCTCGTCCAGATGGTCAACGAGCTGCTCGACCTCGCGAGGATCGAGGGCGGCACCGAGATCCGCCTGGCCGACGACGTGGACCTCGGCCTGCTGGCCCCCGCGTCGACGGACCGGCTGCGGCTGTTTGCCGAGCGCCAGGGCGTGGAGCTGGCCGTGGAGGTGGACCCGGCCGCGCCGCCGGTCCGTGGCGACGAAGAGCGGTTGGGGCAGGTGATCGTGAACCTGGTCCACAACGCGGTCAAGTTCAGCCCCGGCGGTGGCGTGGTCACCGTCGATGTCCGAGCGGACGCCAGTGACGTGATCGTCTCGGTCACGGATCACGGGATCGGGATCTCGGCCACCGATGCCGCCCGGATCTTCGAGCGCTTCTACAAGGCCGACCGCGCCCGCGTGCGCGGCGGTGGGACGGGCCTGGGCCTCGCGATCGCCCGCCACGTCGTCGAACGTCACGGCGGCCGGATCTGGGTGGAGTCCGAGGAGGGACAAGGCTCCACGTTTGCATTCGCGATCCCGGCGCTTCCGGTCGCGCCGCACCCCGATCGATGAACCCGGCAGCACGCCATGGAGGGCCGATGGACCACCTGCTCGTCGCCACGCTCAACATCCTCAACCTCGCGGATCGCTGGGCTGAGCGGCTGCCGCTGCTGCTGGCGGACATGGCGGCCCTCCAGCCGGACCTGATCGGGCTCCAGGAGGCGGTCTACCCGATGCAGCAGGACCGGCTGCTCGGTGCGGCGGGTGAGGCCAGCTACGAGGCCGTCCGGGGCTGGGCGGGGCGGCCCGAGTACGGCAACAGCCTGCTGGTGCACTCACCGCTCGCCGTGACCGACGTCGATCGGCTTGACCTGGGCCTCTCGCGCGCGGCACACCGCGTCCGGATCGTGCTTTCCGAAGGCTCCACGCTGGTGTTCGCGGTCACCCATCTCCACCACCTGACCGGCGATCACGAGGCGCGCCTGCGTCAGGTCGATGCGCTGCTGCCGTGGCTGGATGATTCGCCCGCCCACGACGCGATGATCGTCGTCGGCGACTTCAACGCGCGACCGGGCGACCCGGCCCACGCCCGGATGGCCGCCGCCGGCTTCCGGTCCGCGTTTGCCGAGGCGAACGGCGCCGAGCCCGAGGTCACCTGGCCGTCCGGGCTCCAGGCGCCGGCGATGGACGCGGATGGAGAACCCGGCTGCCTCGACTACATCTGGGTCCGCGGGGCCGTGCAGGTGGACGACGCCCGGCTCGTGTTCGACCGGCCCGCCGTGGGCGACCCGACGCTCTACCCGTCGGACCACCTGGGGATCGCCGCGCACGTCGCGATCGGGCGGGGGACCGGGGCCTGAGCGCGGGCGACCCGGGCCCGGACGCGGGCGATCGGGGCCTGAACGAGGGGACCAGGATCCTCCGGCTGGCCCATCGCGGCGACTGGCGGCGCGCCCCGGAGAACACGCTCGAGGCCCTCCTCGCGGCCACCGCGATCGCGGGCTGCGACGGGGTGGAGCTCGACGTCCGGGTCGCGCGCGACGGCGTCCCGGTGCTGCTCCACGACCAGACCCTCGCGCGTGTCCAGCACCGTCCGGGCCGGGTGGACGAGCTCACCGCGGCGGAGCTCGGTGCGGCCGGCATCCCCGACCTCGCAACGGTGCTTCGTGCGCTCCGTCCCCCGACATTCCTCGATGTCGAGCTCAAGGGGACGGATCACGGGTCGGCGACCGCGACGATCCTGCGCGAAGCCCGTGGCGAGCGGCCCGGCACGGCCGTGATCTCGTCCTTCGAGGACTCGACGCTGGCGGCCATGGCCGTGCACCTGCCCGGCTGGACGCGCTGGCTCAACGCCGATGACCTGGCGCCGGCGACGATCGCCCGCGCGGTCCACCTCGGCTGCCGGGTGATCTCCGTTCGCTGGACCGCGATCACGCCCGCAACGCTGGCTCGCGTTCGCACGGCCGGACTCGAGCTGGCGGCGTGGCCCGTGCGCAGCCGCGAGGCCTTCGCACGCCTGGCCGCGCTGGGCGTGGCGGCAGCGTGCGTGGAGGGCGACGCGCTCGGCGCCGGGCGATCGCCGCATCGCGGTCGCCGCGAGGCCGGCCGCCGCGGATGATCGGATACCGTGAACGGTGATGACCAGACAACGACGCCCGCGGGTGAACACAAGCGGGTCCGCCCGCCACGAACGGAGCGCGAACATGGCGATCAATCGGGCAGGGGTGCGCGATAGCGGCCGGGGAGCGGAGGGCCTCGTCCTCGAAGCGGCCGGCGCACGCGCGATCGTCGATGCACACAACGGTGGCCGGCTCGCCTCCGTGCTCGTCGCGGGCCGGGAGCTCCTGGTGACGGACCGCGAGCGCGGGTCCATGTACTGGGGCGCGTTTCCGATGGCACCGTGGGCGGGCCGGGTCCGCCACGGCCGGTTCTCGTTCGCCGGCCGCGAGCACCAGCTCCCGTTGGGCATGCCGCCGCACGCCATCCACGGCGTCGCCCATGACCGGCCGTGGCGCGTGGTGGACGCCGCGACGATCGCGATCGACCTCGACGGCAGGTGGCCGTTCCAGGGTTCGGTGACGCAGCGGTTTGCACTGGACGAGGATGGGCTCGAGGTGGCGATGACGCTCGAAGCCGTGGAGCCGATGCCCGCGACGATCGGCTGGCACCCCTGGTTCCGCAGGGCCCTCGAGCCCGGCGACGTCCCGGTCGCGCTCGACTTCGCCGCCGACGAGATGCTCGTCCGCGATGCGGAGGGGATGCCCAGCGGCCGGCGGGTGCCGCCGCCGGCGGGCCCGTGGGACGATGCGTTCACCGGCATCCGGCACGACCCCGTGCTCGTGTGGCCCGGCCTTCTGCGGCTCGAGCTTTCGTCGAGCTGTGCCTGGTGGGTCGTGTACACGGAGCCCGAGGACGCGATCTGCGTGGAGCCCCAGAGCGGGCCGCCGGACTCCTTCAACGGGGACGCGGACGTCGTCCGCCCTGGGTCACCGCTGACACACCTGATGCGCTGGCGCTGGACACGCGGCTGACACGTCACCGACGGACGCCGACGGATGCGCGCGTCCTATCCGCCCGGCAGCAGCTCCGGTGGCAGCAGGTAGCGGAGGACCCCGCGTCCGGCCGACGGGGCACGGCTCGGCAGGTCTACCCGGGCGAGCGCCCCCTTGCGCATCGGCAGGCCCGGCAGCCCGACCAGCTCGCCCAGCAGCTCCGAGAAGTCGGGGTCGTGGCCGACGATGCACGGTCGCTCGGCGGGGCCGGCGGCGAGCAGGATGTCCGCCAGCACCGACGCGTCCAGCGGGCCGGTCAGGCGCGCGTCGACAGCGACCGGGGCGCCGACCGCCGCCGCCACGATCCGTGCCGTCTCGTCCGCACGCACCTTGGGCGAGGTGATGAACAGGTCCGGTGACACGTCGATGGCGGCGAGCAGCCGGCCCAGCCGCTCGGCCTGGCCGCGTCCCTTGTCCGAGAGGGGACGGGCCGCGTCGTCGCCGCGCCAGCGCTCGGGGTTGCCGGCGTGGGCATGGCGGAGCAGGAACACGGGGTGGACGCCGGGATCGTCGGTCACGGGTTGAGGTCCTCGACCTCGCCGGAGGCCAGGAACACGATGTCCTCCGCGATGTTCGTGACCCGGTCCCCGATGCGCTCGAGGTAGTGCGAGGCGAACAGGATCCGGGTGCCGGGCTCCACGTTCGCGGGATCGTCGCGCATCAGCACGAGAACCCGGTCGAAGATCGCGTGGTACAGGTCGTCGACCTGGTCGTCCAGCCGGGCGACCTCGCGCGCCTGGGCCTCGTCCACCTCGACCAGCGCGCGAATGATCCCGTGCACCAGCTCGGCCACCCGCTCGCCGAGGGTCGGGAGGTCCACGAAGTTCCCCATCGGGGGATACGGGGCCAGCTTGCGCGCCTGCTTGGCGACCGAGCCGGCATGGTCGCCCATCCGCTCCAGCTCGTACGAGACGTGGTCCAGGGTGAGCAGGTACCGGAGGTCCCGAGCCACCGGGTTCTGGGTCGCGATCACGGCCGCGATCATCGCGGTCGCCTTGCGCTGGACCTCGTTGATCTGCCGGTCATCGAGGATCACCCGCAGCGCCGCATCCGCGTCGTGGGCGATGAGCGCGGCGATCGCCGCACGGATCTGGGACTCGACCAGCGAGCCCATCCGCAGGACGTTGTCCTTGACCTCGCCGATCTCGCGGTCGTAGGTCGATCGGATCGGGTGCCGCGGCTCAGCCGGCAGGGGGACGGTCGCGTCGCGGGCCGCCTCGGCCAGGGCGGCGACCTCCGCCTCGAGGCTGGCCGCGGTCGGCGTCTCGTTGTCCGTCATCGTCGCCTCCCGTCTCAGCCGAACCGGCCGGACACGTAGTCCTCGGTCAGCCGGTCGGCCGGGTTGGTGAAGATCGTGGTCGTGTCCGCCATCTCCACAAGGTAGCCCGCCCGGTCGTCGCCCATGTTGAAGAACGCCGTCTGATCGCTCACCCGGGCAGCCTGCTGCATGTTGTGGGTCACGATCACGATCGTGTAGTTGGCCCGCAGCTCGTGCATCAGCTCCTCGATCCGCAGCGTGGCGACAGGGTCGAGCGCCGACGCCGGCTCGTCCATCAGCAGCACGGCCGGGTCCACCGCGAGGGCGCGCGCGATGCACAGCCGCTGCTGCTGGCCACCCGACAGCGACGTCCCGGGCTGCCGGAGCTTGTCCTTCACGTCGTCCCACAGGGCCGCGGACCGGAGGCAGCGCTCGACCGTCTCGTCGAGCAATGACCGGGAGTGACGACCCGTGAGCCGCAGCCCGGCGACCACGTTGTCGTGGATCGACATCGTGGGGAACGGGTTCGGCCGCTGGAACACCATCCCGATCACCCGCCGCAGCTGGACCGGGTCCACGTCCTCGCCGTACAGGTCGACACCGTCGAGCAGCAGCTGGCCCTCGATATGGGCCCCGGGGACCAGCTCGTGCATCCGGTTGAGGCTTCGCAGGAACGTGCTCTTGCCACAGCCGGACGGCCCGATGATCGCGGTGACCGCGTGCGGCCGGATGGTCATCGAGACGTCGCGCACCGCCCTGAACGAGCCGTAGTACGCGGACAGGCCCTTGATCTCGATCCTGCCGCTCGTCGCCTCGGCGGCACCCGGCGCCGGCGTGTCGGCGGCAGCCGGGTCCGGCGGCACCGCGCGCCGGACGACGGCGCCCTCCGACGCTGACGGGGTCGCGGGATCGGTCCCCGGCTCGGGCGACGGCTCGAGGTTCGGCGGTGTGGTCAGGTTCACGGTCATGGCTCCCTCAACCGGCCCGCTGGCCCCAGGTGCGGAACCGCACCAGGACGTTGATCACGAGCACGAATGCCAGCAGCAGGAATGCCGCACCCCAGGCCTGCTGGTTCAGCGCCTCGTACGGCTGCCGGGCATTGACATAGATGAAGATCGGCAGGGCGTCCATCGGCCGCCCGAAGTCACCCACGTTGACGAGGCGGCTGCCGAGCGCCGTGAACAGCAGGGGAGCAGTCTCGCCCATCGCGCGGGCGATGGCCAGCATCAGGCCGGTCAGGATCCCGGACAGCCCGGTGGGGATGACGACCGAGAGCACGGTCCGCCACACCGGGATGCCCAGCGACAGCGACGCCTCCCGGAGCGTGCCGGGGACGATCTTGAGGATCTCCTCGGTCGTGCGCATGATCACCGGGACCATGATCACGGCCAGGGCCACCGCGCCGGCGAACGCGTTGAACTGCTTGAACGGCAGCACCAGGAAGCTGAACACGAAGATCCCGACCAGGATCGACGGGACGCCCACCAGGACGTCGGCCGCGAACCGGATCACGCGGGCGGACCGCCGGTCGCTGAACTCGTTGACGTAGACGCCGGCGAGGATCCCGAACGGGACCGCCAGCAGCGTGGCCAGGCCGACCAGCTGGAGCGAGCCCAGGATCGCCGCCAGCGCACCCCCGCCGACGCCCAGGGCCTTCGGTGGCCTGGTCAGCAGGTCGAGGTTGAGGGCCCCGATGCCGTTGATCGTGACGAACGCGACGATGAACACGAGCGGCACGATCCCGCTGATCGCCGCGAGCAGCGCGATGGCGCGGAACGCGCGATCGACGAGGCTGCGGCGACGGTCCGACGCCGATCGGGTGAGCACGCCCCGGACGGCGACGGCGGGCGACGCTGCGGTCATGCCATCACTCCGTGCCGACCGCGCCGGCGACCCGCCAGACCAGCAGCCGGGCCACGATGTTGAGCCCGATCGTCAGCACCAGGAGGATCAGGCCGAGCGCGATGAGGCTCGATGTCTGGAGCCCGACCGACGCCTCGTTGAAGGTCGTCGCGATCTTGGACGCGATGGTCTGCGACTGGTCGAACAGCGATGTCGGGATGTCCTGCGCGTTGCCGATGACCATCGTCACGGCCATCGTCTCGCCCAGCGCCCGGCCCAGGCCCAGGATGACCGCCCCGGCGATGCCCGACCGCGCTGCCGGCAGGACCGCCTTGGTCACGACCTCCCAGCGCGTGGCGCCGAGGGCGAACATCGCCTCGCGCTGGGCCATCGGCACCGAGGTGATGACCTCGCGCGAGACGGACACGATGGTGGGCAGGATCATGATCGCGAGGATCACGCCGGCGGCGAACAGCCCGATCCCCAGCGGCGGGCCCTCGAAGATGCTGATCGAGCCGCCCAGGGTGCCCACGAAGAAGGACTCGACCGTCAGCTTGAGGAACGGCGTCAGGACGAACACGCCCCACAGGCCGATGACCACGGACGGGACCGCTGCGATCAGCTCGACCAGGAACGTCAACGGGATCGCTACCCGGCGTGGTGCGAGCTCCGCGAGGTAGATCGCGGTGAGCAGCGCGATCGGCGTGGCGATGACCAGCGCGATCGCGGCGGACAGCAGCGTGCCCACGATGTACGGCAGCGCCCCGAAGATCCGGTTGACCGGATCCCAGGTCGTGCCGGTGATGAAGTCGAGGATCCCGAAATGGGTGAGGGCCTCGGTGCTGCTCAGCGTCAGCATCGCCGCCAGCAGGATGAGGATCCCGATGACCGCATACGCGGCGAGGCCCGATCCGCCACGGAACAGGCGGTCGGCGACCTTGCCCGAGCCGGAGGCAAGCCGTCGTCCGGGAACCTGGAGCGTCGTCATGCGGTGATCCTCGAGTCGCGGGGAAGGGTCACGTCGCCAAGGGTAGTGCCCACGAACGGGACCGACCGGTCCCGCTCCGAGATGCGGGACCGGTCGGCGGAGGAGGGAGCTGCGAGGGGTTGGCTCAGGGCCAGACGGCCGACCCGTTGGCCATGACCTTGTGGAGCTCGTCGAGCGACTTCTGCTGGATCGGGGCGGGGAGCGGTGCGTAGCCCAGCCCGTCCTCGTCGGCCTGGCCGTCGGTCAGCGCCCAGTAGGTGAAGGCGACCATCGCCTGCGCCTTGTCGGCGTCCGTCCAGTCGACCGGGATCAGCAGGTAGGTGTAGGACGCGATCGGGTAGGTCGAGGCGCCCGCGCCGTTGATGATCGGGGCCTGGCGGAAGTCGGCCGGGAAGCTCGCGGCGGCGGCCTCGGCGGCTGCGGTGACGCCCGCGGTCGAGCCGGCGACGAACTGGCCGTCCGCGTTCTTGACCTTGGCCGACGTCAGGCCGGCCTGCGCGGCGTAGTTGAGCTCGACGTAGCCCACCGTCCCGTCGGTCTGCTTGACGCCGCCGGCGACGCCGTCGTTGCCCGGGGCGCCGATGCCCACCGGCCAGTCGACCTCCTTGCCCGCACCGGGTCCGGCGTGCCAGTCGGGGCTCACCGTGTCCAGGTACGTGGTGAACGCGTTGGTCGTGCCCGAGCCGTCACTGCGATGGACGACCGTGACGGCGAGGTCGGGGAGCGTGGCGCCGGGGTTGAGCGCCGCGATCTTCGGCATCGTTCCAGTTGGTGATCGTGCCCAGGAAGATCCCGGCCACCGCGTCGGCGTCGAGGTTCAGGTCCGTCACGCCGGGGATGTTGAAGATCACCACGACGGCGCCCAGCGCGGTCGGGACGTGGAGCAGCGTGACGCCGGCCGGGAGGGCGGAGATCTCGCTGTCCTTCATCGCCGCGTCGGATGCGCCGAAGTCGACGGTCTGCTCGGTGATCGCCTTGATGCCGCCGCCGGAGCCGATCGCCTGGTAGTCGAACTGGATGTTGCCGTGCAGCTCGGTGTACTTCTCGAACCAGACCTGGTACAGCGGGGCCGGGAAGGTGGCGCCGGCTCCCTGGAGCACGAGGCTCGCCGTGCCGGGCTCGGGTCCGGTCATCGCGTCGCTCGATGATCCGGGCGCCGTGCTCGCTGCGGGCTGGCCGGTGGGCTCGGTGGTGGCGCCGGAGCCGCCGCAGGCTGCGACGAACATGGTCGCGACGAGGGCGATCGCGCCGAGGCGCCTCGCAGGGGTGATCGTCATCAGGACTCCTCCATGGGATGGGCCGGCGCCACGCGCCGTCACAGTGATTCCGTCTCTTGCCGCTCTCACGTTCGAGCCGGGCCGTCAACGATTGATGTGCGGACTGTTAAGTGCGGGTTAACGCTTCGGCGGCGCCGGCTGGGTCCATGCACGGGTCACGTTCCCGCCTCCGGGCCGGTCCTCGAACGCGAGCGATCGGCCGCCGCACCTCATGGGGTCACGCCGGCCTCGCAGGGTCGCCGCGGGTGGGGCAGACTTGTGCGGTGGGCGATCACGACAGGACCGACTGGCGTCGGAGTGGCGAGACGAGCGGGCTCGACGACCCGTTTGCGCGCGCGCCAGGTGGTCTGGACGTCCCGCCGACGGGCGCAGGGTCGCTGGCTGCGGGCGGCGTGCGCGAGACGCCGGACCATGAGCCGGCCGGCGACGCGACCTCGAAGCGCGAGGCAAAGGCCGCGAAGCGCGCCGCGAAGAAGGAGAAAGCCGCGCGCAAGGCAGCGCGCAAGGCGGAACGGAAGGCCGTCCGGAAGGAAGCAAAACGGCGGGCCAGGGCGGCGCGGCGGGAGGCGGCAGCAGCCGAGAAGGCGGCGCAACGGGCGGCCAAGGCAGCAAAGCGGGCGGCGAGAGCCGCCCGAAGGGTCGAACGAACGGCCGCGGACGTTGCCGCAACGGCGGTGGACGTTCACGCGGACGCCCGGCGGGTCAGACGAGTGCGCGCGGCGCGGGTCGCCGTGCCCGAGCCGGTGCCGGAGCAGGCAGAGCGACCGGGCGAGATGGCCGCGGCTGCCGAAGCAGTGCTCCAGGAGGTCGCCGATCTCGTCCGCCAGACGGCCGAGCCGGCCGCGTCGCGGATCGTCGACCGTGTCGGGCGGCGCGAGCGCGGACCCGAACCGGAGGCCGAGCCCGAACGCGAGCCGGCCGTCGAGCCTGGACCCGAGGCGGCCCTCGACCCTGAACCTCAGCCGGAGCCGGAGCCGGAACCCGGACTTGAGCCCGAACCCGAGCCCGAACCGGAACCCGAGCTGGAACCGGAGCCCGAACCGGAACCGGAGCCCGAACCCGAGCCCGAGCCGGAACCGGAGCCCGAGCCCGAGCCACGACCGTTCACCGAGCGGTCCGATCCGTGGCCGGTCGAGACGCCGTTCACGACGTCCGCCGATCGGACGAGGTTCGCGTTTGACGCCCGGATCCCACCCACGCACGTGCCCGATCTGGACCTCGACGTGCAGGACGGCGCTCCCGACGCCGGCCCCGTCGCGCCCGCGGCAGAACCTGAACTCGCCCCCGATCCGGCAGCCGTGCCCCAGCCCGCAGCCGAGTCCGAGCCGGAGCGACCGTCGGTGAGCGTGAGGGCGATTCTCGCAGCCCCTGCTGGCGACCGGCGCCGAGCTCGTCGTCGGCGCATCCATCGACATCGGAGCCAACAGCGTCCATCTCCTCGTCGCCGCGGCCGGCGCCCACCAGCTCGACCCGCTGCTCGACGAATTGGTGTTTCTCGGGCTCGGGGATCGGGTCGCGACGGACGGCTTCCTCGGCTCGGCCGCGCGCGAGGACCTTGTCGCCGCCCTGGCGACGTACGCGGATGCCGCCCGGAACCTCGGTGCCGTCGAGGTCGTGCTGATGGGCACCGAGCCGATCCGGCGCGCCGCTGACGCCGCGATCCTTGTCCGCGATGTCGAAGCGCGAACCGGCCTCCCGCTGTACGTCCTTGACCACCGCGAAGAGGGCATGCTCACGCTGGCAGGCGTCACGATGGGGCGCGCCGCCGGCCGCGAGATCATGGTCTTCGACATCGGCGGCGGCAGCTCCGAGATCGTCGTCTCCTCGCCGGGCGAGCCTGCCCGGTGCATCGGCCTGCCACTCGGATCAGCGCGCCTGACGCAGGATCACGTTCGATCCGATCCGCCGACCATGGACGAGATCGACGCCATGGTCGTCGAGGCTCGACGCGTCATCGCCGACGCGCCCGACGCCCGCCCCGAGGAGATGATCGCGGTCGGCGGAACGGCGTCCAACCTGCTGCGGATCCTGCCGGGAACGACGTCCGACAGCATCCTCACCAGCCGCCGCGTGACGATCGCGCTCGCGATGCTGACGGTCGGGACCAGTGCCGACACCGCGGCGCGCCACACGCTCCGCCACACCCGGGCCAGGATCCTGCCGGCTGGAGCCGTGATCGTTGACGCGATCCTGGACCGGTACGGTGTCGACCGCCTGCGCGTCTCCGAGGCGGGCATCCGGGAAGGGGCGATCCTGGTCAGCGCCATCGCGGGTCGCGCCTGGCGGGACCGGTTGCCCGTCCTGGCCGGCGGCTGGGAGGGCTAGGGCTACAGGCCTGCCACGAGCCGGCCGAGCGCTCGACGGAAGGCGAGGCTTGACAGCCCGCGCCACGGTCCGCCGACGGTCCGCCGGAGCCGCGCCAGCTCCCGCTCGCGGTCGACGAGATAGCGGCCGATCGCCGCGCTCTCGAGCTCCGTGAGGTCGCCCGCGTGCTCCACCAGGTACTGGCGTGCGAGGGCCGCCGCCACGTCCGCGTCGTGGAGCCAGCCGAGGTGGTCCTGCAGCGCGACGATCTTCTCGATGACCAGGCCCGCGTCACGACCGAGCGCCTCGCGCACGAACTCCAGCGTGTAGCGCAGCCACTTGGCCGCGATCCGGAGGTCGTGGAGGGTGGTCACGTCGGCCCATCGAAGCACTGGCTCGTAGGCCCGAACGCCCTTCGTACGCCGCCCAGATCCGCGACGGCATCGTGTCCCGCACGCGATGGGGCTGGGTCGGCCCAACCGGGAGGGCGCCCGCTCCCTCCGCCTGGACGAACTCCACGTATGCGTCGACCCACTTGCGGTAGCGACCCGAATCGAGCTCCCGGAGCAGCACCTCGCGGGCCCCGTCCCGTTGCCCGCGCCATCCCTCGATCAGCCGGTCGAAGGCCGCCGCCTCGCGAGCCGGCAGCTGGTCGCGATGCGTCTCGGCGGCCCCGATCAGCACATCGAGGTCTCGGACCGCACCCAGGTCCCGGGCGACCTCGCGCAGCCGGACCCGGTGGCGGGCCGTCGCCTTGCGGTCGAACGACTCGCCGAACACACGCCAGGCGGCACGCTGTCGCCGGGTGGCCACGCGCATCGCGTGCAGCTCCGCATCGTCGCGGCCGATGCGGGTGCCGGGCTCGCGGGCGATCATCCGGGCCAGGTGGAACCGCAGCACCTTGCGACCAGCCTCGGCGAGGTGGTCCTCGGCGATGACGCCCGGCGCCTTGGGCACGGTGATCCGCGGCACGACCGGCTCCGGCGCCTCGGTGGCGGTCGCGTCGGTGCCCGGTGCGGGCACCTCGACCGGTCCGCCGGCCACGCTCGTGCGGGGGCCCTGGGGCGCTTCGCGGAGGTCGCCGCCGGCCGCTGCCGAACGCTCGTCGGCTCCGTCGCTGCGTTCATCGTCCGCCCCCGGCTCGCCCGTGCCCGCCCGGTCGTGCTCGACCGCCTCCAGCGCCCGCTCGAGCTTCGACGACTCGGCCGGGACCAGCTCCTCGACCTCGGCGAGCAGGTCCGCCAGCGGCTCGAGGGCCGCCTCGCCGCCCTCGATGAGCTCCACCTCGAGCTCTGCGAACCGGTCCAGCACCCGCTCGCCGGCGACGATCTCCACGTCATCGACGGACAGCTCGACGACAACCCCCTCGCGCCCGTAGGTCCGCTTGTGCCGGGTCTGCCGGACGGTCACGAGGTCCGTGAGCGGGGCGCCGCCCAGCAGCTCCAGCACCGCGGTACGAGCCGCCGAGTCGGGCCACGCATCGGGCGGAACCTCGGCGATCGCCGGGCCTTCCAGCTCCTCGCGCCGGTGGAGCGCGCCGCCGGCGGCGTCCGAGCGAAGGGACTTGAGCGTGAGCACCGTGACATCGCCCGCCGACCGGAATCGCCCGGCGTAGCCCGCCGCGGCCAGCCGGCCATCGGCCGTGTCGACGTACCGGTCCTCGTGCTGGACCGTCGCGGCGGGGGCCAGCGCGGTGAACCCGGCCAGGTCGTCGGCGGCGATCAGGCGCGTTCCGGCGCCGGTCCCCGACATGCGGAACTTGAGCTCGACCTCGACCGCGCCGCCGGGTCGCGGGACAGCGACATCGGTCACGCGCGCGGGTCCATCGATCCGACGTTCGAGTGGGGCCGTCTCGGCACATCCGCGGCGGCGGCTGCGGCTGCGGCATCCTGCTTGAGCACGGCGAACGTGTCGATCTCGCCGGCGGCCGACGTCAGCACCTCGGTCCGGACCCATCGCCCGTCGGACTGCAGCTGCCACGAGCGACGGTCATCGGACAGCATGACCTCGATGATGCGCGCGAGCCGGACCTGCGCCTCGTGATCCTCGACCGGGGTCACCACCTCGACCCGGCGATCGAGATTGCGCTCCATCAGGTCCGCCGACCCGATGTACCACTCGGGGCGCCCGCCATTGGCGAACATCCAGATCCGCGAGTGCTCCAGGAACTCGCCGATGATCGAGCGCACGCGGGCCTGCTCGGAGGCGCCGGGCACGCCGGGAACCAGGCAGCACGCGCCACGGATGATGCACTCGATCTCGACGCCCGCCCGCGCCGCCTCGTACAGCGCCTCGACCACCTGGGTGTCGACCAGGGAGTTCACCTTGAGCACGATCCGCGCCTGCTGGCCCGCGCGGGCGTTCGCCGCCTCCCGCTCGACCAGCTCGAGGAACCGCGACCGGAGCGTCATCGGCGCCACGAGCAGCCGGCGGAACACGCTCTGGCGTGACAGCCCGGTCAGCACGTTGAACAGGTCCGTGACGTCCGCGCCCAGCTCCTCGCGGCAGGAAAGCAGGCCGAGATCCACGTACAGGCGAGCCGTCCGCGAGTTGTAGTTGCCGGTGCCGATGTGGACGTAGCGCCGGAGCCCGTTGCCCTCGCGCCGGACGACGAGCGCGACCTTGCAATGGGTCTTGAGGCCGACCAGCCCGTACACGACGTGGGCGCCCGCCTGCTCCAGCTTGCGCGCCCAGACGATGTTGACCTCCTCGTCGAAGCGCGCCTTGATCTCGACCAGGACCACGACCTGCTTGCCCTGCTCCGCCGCGCGGATCAACGCCTTGACGATGGGCGAGTCGCCCGACGTCCGGTACAGGGTCTGTTTGATGGTCAGCACCAGGGGGTCATCCGCGGCCTGCGAGATGAACCGCTCGACGGAGGCGGTGAACGAGTCGTACGGGTGATGGAGGAGCAGGTCCCCGGCGCGCATCTGCGCGAACACGTCGACCGGCTCGTCCTCGTCCGGCGGCAGCAGGCGCTGGGGCACGACCGGCGTGAAGGCCGGCGCCTTGAGGTCGGGGCGGTCGAGCTCGGCGAGCTGCCACAGCGCCGTGAGGTCCATCATCCCGGCGACCTCGAAGCTGTCGTCCTCGCGCAGGCCGATGCCGTTGATCAGGATCTTGCGCGTCAGCTCCGGCATCGAGCGCTCGACCTCGAGCCGGACCGCCTCGCCGAAGCGACGCCGCCGGACCTCCTCCTCGATCGCGAGCAGCAGGTCGTCGGCCTCGTCCTCCTCGATCGCGATGTCCGCGTCGCGGGTGACCCGGAACAGGTGTGTCTCGAGGATCTCCATGCCCCGGAACAGCTCGTCGAGGTTGGCCTCGATGACCTGGTCCAGGAGCACGAACCGGTCGCGCTCGACCTCGAACAGGCGGGGCAGGATCGGCGGGATCTTGACCCGCGCGAACCGCTTCTCGCCGGTCTCGGGGTCCCGCAGCCCGACCGCGATCGACAGCGACAGGGTGCTGATGTACGGGAACGGGTGGCCAGGATCCACCGCGAGCGGCGTCAGCACCGGGAAGATCTCGTCGTGGAAGCGGCGCCGGAGCGTGTCGTGGTGCTCGGGCACGTCGTCGTAGTCCACGATCTCGACGCCCTCGGCGGCGAGCTCCTCGCGGATGGTCGTGAAGATCAGGGAGTGCTCGGCGACCAGGTCACGGACCCGGGCCCGGATCGCGTCCAGCTGCTGTGCGGGGGTCAGGCCGTCCGAGGACAGGTGCTGCGAGCCCGCCAGGTCCTGCCGCCGCAGCCCGGACACGCGAACCTGGAAGAACTCGTCGAGGTTGGACGCGAAGATCGCCAGGAACTTGACGCGCTCGAGGATCGGGTTGCGCGCGTCCCGTGCCTCGTGGAGCACGCGCGCATTGAACTCGATCCACGACAGCTCGCGGTTGAGGATCGGGGCCTTGTGGTCGTGCACCGCCCGCCGTCGTCCGCGGGGCGCGGCGCGGGGTCCGGGAGCGGGTCGAACGGCGGTCATGATCCTCTCGCAGGCGTGCCCGCCGGGCGCGAGACGGGGGACGCGAGCGTGACGCGAGCCACGTCACCCGAACCCGGTTGGGCCGCCGAGAATAGCATGCGGCGGTGCGCGGGCCCGGTGGCAAACGTTCTTCGGGTACGACGCCGACGGGCGCCTGGAAGTCCCGCGAGGCTCAAGCCTGATGGCGAATAGGTATCGAATAGGTACCGGCCCGCAACGCCCGAAGTTGGTGGGCCGAAGGCCCCATTGCGTCCGCCGGTCCCGGCCGAATCCTGCGTGATTAGACCGACGGTCGCCTCTCAACGGGGGCGGATCGGTCGCCTGGACTGGGGAGGACGCGGCGATCGTCCGAAGCTCGTCGGCTTCCGTCGAGATGCACCGGATCCGGTCGTGCCCGTCATCCCTGCCTTGCCCAGGTCGCGCTGGCCAATGGGAGGGAAATCGCGATGGCACGGCACGTGCGTCGGGTGGCCGGTGTGGCTTCCCGCATGGCCCTGAGAATTGTCCGGATCGCACACGGTGCAATCACGCTGGTGCTGCCGGTTGTGCTTGTGGCGGGCCTGGCGCTTGTCCGGGCTGGCGGAATCAGCGCCGGCTCCGCCAGCGGGCCTGCCCTCAACGCCGGCGCTCAGCAGTCCGGACTCTCCGCCCGCGCCCAGCTGGACCGCGGCGCGACCCAGATGACGGCGTCGCTGTCGTCTGGCTTCGATTTCACGGTGGTCGCCCGCTCGACGCTGTACGCGAAGCCCGACGGTCCGAAGATCGAGGTGCCCGACCCAGCCGATCCGTACACGGTTGCCGGCGTCGCCGACAGCTACGACCTCGGCGCAACGGCCGCCATCGGCACCGTCAAGGGGGAGGACTTCTTCCTTCAGCTGTACGACGGCCCGACGGACCCCGGAAAGCCGGTCGACCTGGCGACGCTTGCGCCCTCGCTCGCGGCCCTGGTGCGCGACGGCCACACCTGGCGCAACGACGGCGACGGGTGGTATGTGACCGATCAGCCGCCCGGCATCGGGCTCGACCCGCGCACCGCCGCGCTGCTGCCCGCGATGCTGCGCAACACGACCGCGGCGAAGGATGCGCCTGCGACGCTCCTCGCCGGTCAGCAGCTGCCGACCGTGGCAGCGGCCGCCGCCGTCGCCGACGCACCCGGGTTGATGGCGATCGATGCGGCCCCGTTCACCGTGTTCGCGCAGCCGCTCTCGTTCGCGTTCGATGCCAGCGGCCGGCTGGCCCAGCTGACGGCGACCATGCGCAACACGCGGATGGCCGACTTCGACCTCATCGTGGTGACCACGATCACCTTCGACTACGACCATCTCAGCGCGTTCCCGGACGCCTCGCCCACGGCGCCACCACCACCGACGCTGGCGCCGGATCCGATCGGTGCGGTCGGGCAGCCGGAGGCCTCGCGATGACCGCCCGTCCGCGCCTGCTACCGCGCCTGCGCGTGGTGGCGATGACGATCGTCCTGACCGTCACCGGCGTTGCGGTCCAGGCGGCTCCGGTCGCCCCGTCCCACGACATCCCGGATCACCCCTTCAGCCTGCCCCTGCCGTTCGGGCTGGGTCCGCAGACGGCGCTCGCCGCCTACTGCGCGAGCGGCCCCTCGTTCCAGGGCAAGCTCACCCAGCAGCTCGTCAACTCGGGCACCCCGTCGACCGCGGCCTGGATCACCAGCAACACCGTCTACGGCTGGATCAGCCGTGTCGACGCCGCGTGGAGCTGCACCCTCTACCGCCGCTACTCCGGGCTCACCTGGAACGTGACCTCGACTCTGGGCATCTTCGACTACGGGACGATCATCAACTCGACGTCAGTGTCCTGCAACTGGGGCGTCGGCTCGACCGATTACCTCAAGGCGAACGGCACCCAGGTCTGTCCGTCGACCGACACCTCGAACGTGCTCTCGATCCAGCTCACCAAGGAGCGCGTCTACCAAGCTGACGCCTCGCACAACGGCGAGGGCGACTACAGCTTCGTCCACTCGGACTGCGCCACGACCCCCTACTACGGAGCCGAGGTCCAGAAGGGGTCCGAGGCGTCGCCGACCTCGTTCAGCACCGGGACGACCAACAACCGCCCGGGCGCGAACTGCGACCCGATCGCGCTCGACAGCACCAACACGAGCCAGACCGTCACCTACGACGCGACCGTGCCCACGATCGCGATCAGCAGCCCGTCGACCGGGACCCCGGCCGCTCCTGCGGTCGTGCCGTCGGCCTTTGCCACGGTCGAGTTCGACGCGACCGACGCCGTCGCGGGCTTCGGCGGCACCAATGGCTGGAGCCTGCAGCGCAAGGTGGCGACCCCCTCGGGCGGTGCCTGCGGCACGTTCGCGAACGACGGCGCCGCGGTGACCGGGACGAGTGCCGGCACCGGTCAGCACAGCGGTCAGAGCCTGACGGTCGGCAAGTGCTACCAGTGGGTGCTCACCGCCGCCGACCAGAACGGCAACGCGGCGACCGCGGTCACGTCGGGGACGATCCTGACGGACACCAGCGCCGTACTGGGGTCACAGCCCCAGCTGCGGACCGAGTCCTGGGACCTCGGCGCTGGCGACAGCCTCGCTGTCAGCGTCGGCTCGGGCAACGTGCTCATCAACCACCCGATCGTGAGCCTGCCGATGCGCGGCAGCTCGCTCGACATCGGGCTCACGTACAACAGCCAGGATGCCGGGAACGTCGGGTTCGGGGCCGGCTGGCGGCTCAACGTCCAGCGCCGGCTCACGCTCAACGCCGACAACACGGTCACGTTCATCGACGGCAGCGGCGCACGGTACACGTTCACCAACCCGCAGACCAACGGCACCGTCACCACCTACCCGCGGCCGTCCAACCTGTACGCGACCCTCGTGAAGGACACGAGCCAGCAGGTCGAGTTCACGCTCACCTACAGCGGCCAGAGCCTCGACATGTTCGACATCGCGGGCTCCGAGGGCCTGCTGACGCGTGAGCAGGACCGGTTCGGTAACGGGGTGACTCTCGCGTACGTGTCCGGGACCAACCGGATCACGACGATCACCGACACGGCGGCCTCGCCCAACCGGGTCGTCAACTTCGCCTATGACGGCTCCAACCGCCTGACCTCGATCACCGACTGGGCATATGTGTCGGGGGGCGTCGTCCAGACGGGCGCGACCGGCAGCCGCCGGGTCAGCCGCTTCTTCTACGACGGCTCGTCCAACCTCGCAGGCTGGGCCGACCCGCTCAACACGACCGGATCCTGCCCAACCGGCGGCAGCCACCTCACCTGCCTCACGCTCACCAACGGACTGGTGACCCGGGTCGGCAAGACCCAGACCTACGAGACGCTGGCGTCCGGCGTCCTGGGTTCCGCGACCCGGGCGATGAACACCGACGTCGTGTACTCAGGCTCCGACGTCGCCGCGGTCAAGGACGCCGAGCAGGTCGCAGCCAGCGGCAGCGGGGCGACCTTCAGCCACCTCAATCCCGGCCAGACACAGGTCGTCCGCCCCGGGACCCCCGCCTCCACAACCCGATATACGCTCGCCTCGCCCACCGACGCATACGGGCGGATCACCTCGGTCAAGCGCCTGCTCGGCGCATCGACCTGGATCGAGCAGCGGACGGCGTACAACAGCACGTACCCGATCGAGCCTGCCTCAATCACGGACAACTACGTCGACGGGACCCCGTCGGACACCGCGCCCGACGAGGACCGGATCACCGCCTACACGTACGTCACGAGCTCGCTGGGCCTCGTGTCGCGGCTGACCGAGCCGCTGACCGCGTCCACCCACCGCACGACCGACTACACCTACAACGCCCACAACGACGTGACCCAGCAGATCGTCGCGCTCGATGGCTCAGGCTCGATCCGGACGATCACCAGGTTCTGCTACGACGCGTCGTGCACGACATCGGGCAACGGGCTCACGCTGCTCAGGCGGATCGACAACTACGTTGACGGAACGGCCGGCAACGGTGCCGCCAACGTCGAGGACGTCACCACGAGCTTCACGTATGACACGGCCTGCGCGGGCGGCGCGACCTGCGGCCAGGTCACCCGCGAGACGCGTGCCAACTACACCACGGCCGGCACGCTGCTCGACTCGCGCGCGATCGGGCACACCTACGATGACAAGGGCGACGTCACCTCGGACATCGCGAACTACGTCAATGGCACGGTGACCAGCCCGGGCGACGACATCACGCCCAACGCCACCACCGGCGCGCGCACCGACCTCACGATCGCGCACATCTACGACACCGCTGGCAACAGAGTGTCTACTGCCGACCCGCGGCGCGCGATCGAGTCAGCCAAGGGCACGGCCCTCAACGCCGACGACTTCATCGGCCGCTCGACCTTCGATCCGCTGGGCCAGACCCTCACCAGCACGACCGCGACGACGCCCGGGATCTTGATCACCCAGAAGACCGCGAGCTCCGTCTACGACGAACTGGGCAGAGTCCGCCAGGCAACGGACTTCGGTGGTCTCGTGACCGGGACCGAGTACGACCGAACTGGGCGTGGCACGAAGACGTTCGAGGACACCGATGGCGCCGGCGCCATGGCCGCCGTCCAGACCGGCGCGACGACGCACGACGCCGCCGGACGCGTCCTGACGATGAAAGATCAGCGCCAGGTCGCATCGGGCAGTCTCGGCTACAACCAGATGACCTACGACGAGCTGGGCCGCGAGATCGACGTGACTGAAGCTGCGGGGAGCAGCCCGAGCGTGGCCTCCACAACCCACTTGGCGTACGACACTCTCGACCGCAAGACCGCCGAGGTGACCGCGTACGGGACGGCGACCGCGCAGACCACGAGCTACACGTACGACCTGGGCGGCCGGACGACAGCGGTCGACGACGAGTTTACGTGCACGACCGAGTCGTTCGACTACCGGGACCTCGTGACCCAGACCGTTCAGGGCCACACAGGCGGCGGCTGCGGCACGAGCGGCTCGGAGGTGACGATCAGCCACGCCTACGACGGCCTCGGACGCGCGACGCGCGACGAGATCGCCGGCGCCAGCCGCACGCGGGACGACACGTACGACGCTGCTGGCAACCGGCTGACTGCGGCGACGGCATCCTGGAACGGGAGCGCCTGGGTCAGCGCGAACGCGACGACATACACCCTCAACCCGCTCGACCAAGTGATGACCGAGGCAATCACTGGCGGCACCACGACGAAGCGGACATATGACCCCGCCGGCAACGTCGCCGATGTCTGCCGCTGGGAGGCCGGGGCGACCGTGGGCTTGTGCCTGTCCGCCGGCACGACCCCCTGGACCAACCCGCCGACCCACGTCGCTTCGAGCGCCTATGACGCCCGCAATCAGCGGGTCAGCCTGACCGACGGCACGACGGGCGCGACCACGACCTACGACGCGGACCACAACTACCAGGTGAACGCGGTCTACGTGCCCACCGGCTCGGGCCGCGAGCATCAGACCCTCTACGGCTATGACGGCCGTCATCGGGTTACCTCGATCAGCCAGCAGCTGTGCGTCATCAGCTCGGGCCACGCCTGCAGCTCGACCACCGCGACGGGCTCCGACATCTACGCCTACGACACGACCGACAACCGAACCCGCGTCGACGAGTCCAACGGCACGGCGTCGTCCGATCGCTACTACTGCTACGACGCCCGGGGCCAGCTCACGCGCGTCGACACGGCCGCCGGCTGCTCAAGTGGGTCGCTCGAGACGGGCACGTACGACACGGCGGGCAACCGGACCGACTGGACGATCAACGGTGGACTCCGGGTCCGCTCGGCATACGACGGCGAGGGTCAGCTGTGCGACGTCGAGTCCGGAGCGTCGCCGGGTGCGCCGTCATGCACCGGCGGCAACATCGCCTACGACGAGGCCGGACGAACCGCCGAGATCCCCAATGGTGAGGGCTTCTGGCGGATCCTGGCCTACGACGGTGAGGGCCGGATCACCGAGATCTGCGACGCGGCATGCACCGGGATGTCGACGCACCTCAATTTCACCTATGACGCAGATGGGCGGCGCACGTCGATCGACTTCAGCGAGGGCGGCACTGGCGAGAGCGTCACATTCCGATACGACGGCGACGTGGTCACAGCCGAGTATCTCGACGGCGTGCTCAACCGCGAGTACCTGACCGACGAGTCCGGGGCGATCGTCAAGATGGTAATCCCGACCGGCCAGTCAAACCCGGGCACGTACATCGTCGTCTGGAACGGGCACGGCGACGCGACCGGGCTGTGGCGGGTCAAGGCCGACGGCAGCCTCGAGCGCGCCAACACGTTCACCTACGGCACCTGGGGCGAGCCCGGCATCAGCTGGGGCACGAACAGCGACAACGCCAGCCAGCCGTACGGCGACCTCGGCTTCCGCTTCCTCTACGCCGGTCACTATGGCGTCATGTGGGACGATCGCAACGGTCCGCCCCTCTACCTAATGGGCGCTCGCCACTACGACGCAGAGTACGGGCGGTTCCTCCAGCCGGACCCAAGTGCGGCGGAGGCGAACCTGTACGGGTACGCCGGGAACGGGCCGGTCTCACGGGTTGATTCCTCGGGTGGATCCTGGTGTGCGTTGCTGCTCTCTGCCACTGCCACCGGTCCGGTTGGCATTGGAGCCGAGGCCCTCTGCTGGGGTATCACGGGCCTGCTAGCTCTGGCTCTCATCCCGCCCGTATCATCCCTGACCACTGAAATCGTACGCGCCGCCGAGAAGGCAGCTCGCCAGAATCGTCCGAGCCCCCGAAAATGCGCGGTAATCGGCGAGAACGCGCTGCGTGTCGAGGTTAAGGCAAGGATTTGGCATTGCGAGACCTACTCCCCGCAGATGAACCTGTGGCGAGGATACCGTGGTCCGAGCATCTCTGAGAAGTACGTACGCCAAGCGCAACTGCGAGACAATGCCAAATGGATAAGCAGGATGATGGCAGAGGGCAGGATCATCTTCGATATCGGGCCGGACCTAGTGGCGAGAGCTCGGGGGCAGCGCGATTTCCTCAGCCCCTATTACTTCCTCGAGTACCGGTTGACTTACAGCTATCCGGGCAGGGTCCCGTTGTGGAGGGGTTCGCTGTGGCGAGGGCTCCATCGTGGCTGATCCAGAGATCACCGCCGCCTGGATTGCGGCCGCGGTACGCCGTTGCTTCAGCTTTCTCGAGCGTGATCACAAATACCGCTGGGACGGGTCCACGGCGGACGGGAGGAAGGTCGTCGCGCATTTCTCCCGACCAGGTTCACAGGTAACTGTTCTGTGGGACGACTGGGAGGGAATGCTCGAAGCGTCGCTCGCTCTGTCAGAGGACTCGGGCACTCGGATTGTGGACGTGAAGAATCTCCTTTTCGTTCTCGGGCTTGAGCCAACCCAGCGAGGCCCGATCGACGTCCGGAGCCAGAGCGAGATCGACGGCGCAATGCGACTGATGGCAGCTGGCCTCGCGGTTGGCCTGGGACCGATATTGGGGGGCGACAGGTCAGCGCTGAGGCAGATCGAGGACTTCGTGGAGGCGGTCGATCCAGGCGGCATCCGGTGAAGGGCGATGCCGAGTCGTCGGTTGAGCGCTCGACAATCCGTTGGCACGAGGTGTTGGTTCTATCGGGGCCCGCCGTCGTGGGTGCCCTGGTCTTGGCACCCACGAAACATCGCCTCTACATCGTCGAGTGCCCGGCTAAGTCGCATCGCGAGGATCTAGTCGCCGCAAATACCGTGATTGGGCCCCGTACTTGCCGAGACGTCCGACGCGCTCGGAAATGCCACCACCTACGAGTACGACGCGAACGGCAACCGTGCCTCGAAGACCGACGGCACCGGGACGACGAGCTATGCGCGCGACGAGCAGAACCGGCTGACCTCGGTGACCACGCCGGGCCCGGTCACGGTCGGCTACCGCTACGACCTAGACGGCAACCGACGCCGGCTCATCTATCCCGACGCCACCGCGGTCGACTACACCTTCGACAAGGCGGACCGGATGGCGTCGCTCAAGAATTCTTGGACACTTACGGGCTCGGATAGGTGTGATACGGGATGCGCCAGGTAGGCCGTGATCGGGGTCGCGAAGTCGAGCGCTTGTGGGGCCGGATCCCGTTGTACAGCTGGCGGAATGCCTCGACCTCGTCGACGAGCGCGATCACGTCCGGGATCTCGAGACGGTAGAGGTGCTCGTACTTGAGGGTCTGGTAGAACGCTCGACGACGCGTTGGTCTCGGGCGCGTGGTAGAGGTTCCGCACGTGGGCGAGCTCCGGCAGACTGGCGATGAAGTGGAGGAAGTCCGAGCTCTTGTACGCGGGACCGTTGTCGGTCACGATGGTCACGGGCTCGATCTCGCCGTCTCGTGATCGATGCAGTCCTGGAGGAGGGGATGACCCAGGAGCGTTCGGCGAGCGGCGATTGCGGCCTCGACCGCAGCGATGGCGTAGCGGGCGCCGGTGGTGCCGCTGACGGGGATCCCGAGGCAACAGCTTGGTCGCGTAGTCGACGACCGGCGCCAGCCGCCAGGTCCCGTGGCGGCTGGTCTCGAACTCGGTGAAGTCGGTCTGCCACACGCGGTAGCGGCGTGTAGGCGCCTCGACGAACAGGGCCCGGCGCGCGACCGCGAGCTGCCGTCGTTCGGCCTGGTAGCGCACGGGCAGGAGCAGATTGCGCCGCGCCAGCGCCCGCAGCACCGAGCTGCGCGACACCGCGCACGCCGTCCGCGCGCAGCATCGCCCAGATCTTGCGGTGGCCCCATGCTGACCAGCGATACGCCTGCTCGGCCGCACCGGGTCTCGATCGCGTCGACGACCGGGGCCGGCCAGCGGCGAACCGACCGCCCGTGCAGGTAGCGCAGCCCGCCAGTGGTACCAGGTGGAGCTCGGGATGCCCAAGGCGGGCGAGGAACCGGCGGACCGGGACCGCTCTCTCGGCCCTCAGCTGCTCGAGCTCTTCGTACGCGGGTAGAGCGCCCCCTTTTTTCGCCACACGCGGAGCTCCACGTAGGCTTCCCCGAGCGCGGACGTCAGGTCGTCGACCTGGTCCGCGAGCTCCGTCTCGCGTCTCGAGGCGAGGGAGACCGCGTTGTCGCCCCGGGCGAGGCTCTCTCGGCCGCCTTCGAGGAACTGCTTCTGCCACTTGGCGATCGTGGTCTGGCTCATCCCGAGCCGACGCGCCACCTCGACCTGGGTGCCCTCTCCCTTGAGCACCGAGAGCACGATGGCGAGCTTCTCGTCGGGCGTCTTGAACGGCTTGCGGCCCACGTCGTCATCACCTCGTCAGGCCCCGGCAGGGATCACAGTGCCGAGTGTCCAACTCAGTCTGACGCAGGACAAATGCCCTAATCCTATGCTTGGTCTCGTCGCTGTCATCGCGGTCTGGGTACTCCTCCTTGGGTACGGTTGGTCCAAGACAACCGGTCGGCCCAGGGAGCGGCTGGCGGCGATTTGGTGGCTCCTGGTTGTCATGGCGATTACCCTGGGGTTGCTCGCCATGTTCGCCGCGGTCCCGTGGGCTGGCTCCCTCGTCGTGCCATTCTGCTTGCTGTCGTTCGGCGCCTACGCGGCGAGGCTTCAGGAGAGCAAAGCAACGATCCGAGGCATCAACCTCCGTCGGAACGGGCCGATTTGGTTCGTTGTGGGGCTCATGTGGCTGATCGTGGACATCGTCTGGCTCTTGTCGGGTTCACTGACTTGAGATGTGCGACGTCCCGCCCAAGTCGACGTGGCAGGCGCCAGAACAGCCGTATCCACAACGGCCTCCCCGTCCAATCCTCCATCCGCCGCCCGATGTCAACGCCGATCCGCATCAGAATCCGACGAGTTTGGTGGGTGCCGGACGGCAACGTCGGGGCCCGCGTCGGACCAGGCACCCGGCCGGCGGACCTGAGCCACGTCACCCGAGCCCGGTCGGACGGCCGAGAATAGCACGCAGCCGTGCCCGGGCCGCGTTCGGACACCCGGCCCGAAGCCCCGCCCGGGCCATCGTGAAGCCCCGGCTACCGCTCAGCCACGTACCGCCGCTCGCCGGTGCGCGGGTCCACGAACACGCGCATCGGGACACGGGTTGTGGGATCCACGAACCGCTCGTCGGTCGGTTGGAATCGGGCATCCGGGACGGCGGTCTCGCCGCCCCCCAGGCCGTGGCCGTCGCCCGACTGCTCGGCCGTGAGCGAGCGGTAGCGGGTCCGCTCGAGGATCACGGCGGCGATCAGCAGCGCGCCGGGAATGAACAGGAACAGGGCCGAGAACGCGTCGCCGGTTGGGCCGGTGGTCGCGGCCACGGCAATCCCGCCGACCAGGAGCAGGACGCCGGCCGTCCCGATGACGGCTCGCGCGAGCGCCACGCCCATGGGCTATTCCAGCGGCTGTGCTGCGCCCGCGTCCGGCGTGACCACGACCGCGGTCCCGTAGGCGACGATCTCGGTCATGGTCGATGCCATCTCCGAGGAGTCGAAGCGCATCGAGATGACGCCGTTGGCGCCCATCATGGTCGCGTTCTGGACCATGCGGTCGACGGCCTGGCGACGGGTGTCCTCGAGCAGGCTCGTGTACTCGTGGATCTCGCCGCCGGCGATGGAGCGAAGGCTGGCGACGAGGTTCCCGCCCAGGCCGCGGCTGCGGACCACGAGGCCGAACACCTGGCCCTTGGTCTCGGTCACACGGTGGCCGGCGATGAACGGCGCAGTCGAGATGATCATCGATCTCCTCCATGCCAGTGGCGGTCGCTCGCCTGAGCGGTCGCGCGGGGCTCGTGCTCGTGACGCTGGGCGCGGGCTCTTGTGCACTCGGCGCACGGGCAGCGGTCGCGCAGCAGCATGAACGTGTGGTAGCCCGTGTGGTGTCCGTCGCCCCAGGTCACCTGGACCGCATAGGAGCCCACCAGGGCGACATCGACCAGCGTCGTCTGGTCCGGCGTCAGCGTCGGGTTGGTGTCAAGCCAGCCCGGCTGGCCCGCCTCGCCGCGGCAGTAGGCGCAGGGGCACAGCCAGCGCAGGGTCGCGGTGTCGTACGCCGTCTGGTGCCCGTCCGCCCACTCGAGGCGAAGCGTGCCGGTCTTGCGGTCCGCGTCGATGCGGACGGGTGTCGTCGATCGAGGGTCCTGCACGCTTCGATCGTACTCTCGGCGGGCCGGGTGCACGGTGCCAGGCGGGGTGCATCGACGCCGGCCGGGTGCACGGCGTCCGGCCGGGCGGCAACCGGGACCTTCATCGGGTCGCCGATGCGGACTATCCCGCAATGGCCTCCGGGCTGGGCCCCGGTATGCTCGGGCGCGAATGGCGCTCGTGGTCGATCACCTCTCCAAGCGGTTCGGGGCCGTCGTGGCCGTCGACGACCTCACGTTCGAGGTCGCCCCGGGCCAGGTGTTCGGGTTCCTCGGGGCGAACGGCGCGGGCAAGACGACGACCATGCGGATCGCGGTCGGCGTGCTCGAGCCCGACGCCGGGCAGGTGACCTGGCGCGGGATACCGAGCACCAGGCTCCCGCGCTCGACCTGGGGCTATCTGCCCGAGGAGCGCGGCCTGTACCCCCGGATGCGGGTGCTCGACCAGCTGCTGTTCTTCGCCGGGCTCCACGGGATGCCGCGCGAGCGCGCCCGGCGGGAGGCGCTGGCCTGGCTCCGGCGGTTCCGGGCAGAGGATCTCGCCGGACGCAAGGCCGAGCAGCTGTCCAAGGGCAACCAGCAGAAGGTCCAGTTCATCGCCGCGGTCCTCCACGACCCGCAGGTGCTGCTCATGGACGAGCCGTTTTCGGGGCTCGATCCGGTCAACGTGATGCTCCTGCGCGAGGCGTTCCTCGAGCTCCGCGACCGCGGCCGGACCGTCGTGTTCTCCACGCATTCGATGGACGTCGCGGAATCGCTGTGCGAGGCGGTCGCGATCGTGGACCGGGGCAGGATGGTGGTCGGGGGTCCGGTGCGCGAGGTCCGCCGGTCGACCGGCCGGCGGCTGGTCCGGATCTCGGTTGCCGGCGACCATCGCCTCCCGTGGCTGAGCGCGGTGCCCGGGACCCGGATCATCCAGGCGGGGATGGATCGCTCGTCGGTGGAGCTCGATCCCGGGGTCGAGCCGGAGTCGGTGCTGCTGGCGGCCGTCGCCGCCGGCGCCCGCGTCCTCCACTTCGAGGCAGCCGATCCCACCCTCGAGCAGGTGTTCATCGACCATGTCGGTCATCCCCCGGAGGACGAGCCCCATCTGGCGCCCGGTGCCCCGGAGTCGCCCGTGTCTCGCGTCGGGGATGCGGCATGAGCGACGAGCGGGATCCCCGCGTCGAGCGGGACGCCGGCGGTGACGTGCGACGCGACGCCGGGCTTGGCAGCATTGGCCTCGGCAACATCGGGCTGGTCGCGCGGCGCGAGTACGCCGAGCGGGTCCGCGCCCGGGCGTTCGTGTTCTCGACGGTGCTGCTCGCGGGCCTGGCCGTCATGATCGCGCTCATCCCGCTCGCGGTCCGGTTCGTCGACCAGGTCACGGTGACCCGGATCGCCGTGGTCGCCGACGAGCAGGCGCTGGGGGACCGCGCCGTGTCGGTCATGGACGGCTTCCTCAACGCGCGGCTCGACTCCGGCGCCACGGCAAGCCGCCGCTTCGACTTCGAGCGCCAGGACGACGCCGTGGCGGCGGCCGCCGACGTCCGGGACGGATCGCTGGCCGGCGCCGTGCTGATCGCGCGCGGCGCGGATGGCGGCCTCGACTTCCGGGTTCTGACCGTGGGCGCGCTGAGCCAGGATCGCGCGCAGCTGCTCCAGATCGGGGCGTTCGCGGTGGGGATCCTCGACTGGACGGCGACCCAGCCGCCCAGCAGCCGGCAGTTCGTCGCACCCACGTTCAACGTCGTCGATCCGGGCGCCGCGGGCGGCGCCGGTGGCGGCGACACCATCGACACCGCCGAGTACGCAAGCCGCCGGATCGTGGGCATCGTGTTCGTGGTCCTGTCGTTCCTCACGCTCGTGTTCTACGGGCTGTGGGTCGCCGCGGGCGTGGTCGCGGAGAAGGCCAGCCGGGTCATGGAGCTGCTCATCTCGGCCGGCACGGCACCCCAGCTGGTGCTGGGCAAGATCCTCGGGATCGGCCTGTCCGGATTGACCCAGGTGCTGCTCGTGCTGGCACCGGCCCTCGCGGCGCTGCTGCTGTCGGGCAGGATCGGCAACGCGCTGCTGGGCGAGGATCCAGGGTCCGTATCGTCCCTGGCCGGGCTGTCGCCCGGGCTCCTGGCGGCGTTCCTCGTGTACTTCGTGCTCGGGTTCGCGCTGTACGCCTCGCTGTACGCGGGTGCCGGCTCGCTGCTCAGCCGCGCCGAGGATCTCCAGGTCATCGCGCTGCCCCTGTCGATCCCGGCGATCGCCGGGTACCTGCCCGCAGTGCTCGCCCTGAGTGGCGGCAGCTCGTCGATCATCAGGATCGCCTCCTACGTCCCGATCTGGAGCCCGTTCGTGATGCTGTCCCGGCTCTCGGTCGGTCGCGTGGAGCCATGGGAGCTGGTGCTCTCGATCGGGCTGCTGCTGCTGACGGTGCCGCTCGCGATGTGGTTCTCGATCCGCGTGTTCCGTGCCGGCGTCCTGATGTACGGGCAGCCGCCGGGGCTCCGTGCGTTCGCGCGCGCGGTCCGCGGCTAGCGACCGGTCCGCGACCCCACCCCCGCTGCGGCCCATTGCGGCCCCCCGGCGGCCCGGTTACCCGTCCGGGTCGTCGTCGAACGGGAGTCGTCGGAACAGCGCGAGGACGGGCGCCGTGCCGCTTGCCCCCGGGCCGTCGGTCGCACCCTCGCCGGTCGTGCCCGCCTCGGCCCCGCCTTCGCTCGCGACCGCACCGGGTGTCGCGAGGATCGACCGCCACAGCATGCTCCGGACGCCGGGCAGGTACGGGCTCGACCGCCGTCGGGCAAGCACGCCCGCGATGCCCTGGGCGACGACCGCGTCGAACAGCGCCCGGCCCTCGCCGACGATCGCGGGCACGACGACGACCTCGTCACCCGGGCGCAGGACCGCGCGCAGCTGCTGGCGCCGTTTCTCGAGCGGCTGGTTGAGCAGCCACCGCCCATCGAGATGCAGGATGTCGAACACCAGGAACGCGACCGGACGCCCCGGCCGCCCGCTCAGCCGCTCGCGCAGCGCCTGGTCGTCGGCCCGGCCCTGTCCGTCCACGAGGACGAGCTCGCCGTCGAGCACCGCGGAGCGCGCCGCCACCCGCACGGCAAGCCCCGCGAGCTCCGGCAGCCGCTCGACGAGCTCCAGCCCGTTGGGATCGACAAGCCGGACGTCGCCGGCGCCCGCCCGGTCCGCGGGCCCGACGAAGGCAAGCACCCGGTGGCCGCCCCAGGTCGGCTCGAACAGGAAGTCGGGAGCATCGAAGGCATCGGCAACGGCCGTGGGCCACATCGGGGCCACGTCACCTGGGCGCGGGAGCGCCGGATCGAGCCGGAGAGAGAGCTGCTCGGCCATCGAGCCCCGATGGTAGCCCGTCCCTCCGCGCTAGACTGCCGGCAATCCCCGGCGCACCGCTGGCGCCCGCTGCGGGCAGGCCGCCCGCCCACCCGGAGAGGCTCGTGCCCAGACCCGCACGCCCGGAGGACCTGTATCGCCTCCGCATCCCGTTCGACCCCAGACTGTCGCCCGACGGCCGGATGGTCGCCTTCAGCGTCAGGACGACGGCGCCCGGCAAGGACGCGTATCGGACGGCGATCTGGGCGGCCCCGGCCGACGGCTCGGGCGACGCCCGCCGGCTGACGATCGGCGCCCGGAACGACAGCCAGGCGCGCTTCTCGCCCGACGGGACCACGCTCGCGTTCGTCAGCGACCGGCGACTGTTCGCCGAGGATGAGCCGGGGCGACCGAAGGACCCGAGGGATCGAGACGACTGCTTCCAGGTCCACCTGCTCCCGCTCGACGGCGGCGAGGCGCACCGGCTCACGGACCTGCCGCGCGGCATCGAGGCGTTCTCGTGGTCGCCCGACGGCCGGATGATCGCGGTGCTGACGTTCTCGGTCGGGGCGACGATGGACGAGGAGCGTCGGCGTCGGCGCCGGCCACCCAAGCCCGCGCCGGGTGCCACGCCGCGGTCCGACTTCCGGTACATCGACCGCCTCCAGTACATGGCCAACGGGGCCGGCTTCATCGACGATCGCATCGCTCACCTGTGGCTGGTCGACGTGGCAACGGGGGCGGCACGCCCGCTCGTCGTCGGTGGTACGTCGGTCGAATCGCCGGCCTGGTCGCCCGATGGGAGCACGATCGCGTTCACCGCCAACCGCAGCCGGCACCCGGACGTCGAGTCCCGATCGGGGATCTACGCAGTCGACGTCGTCACCGGCACCGTCACCAGCATCGCCAGTGGCCGCGACCCGCTGTTCCGCGAGCCGGCCTGGCTGCCCGACGGGTCGGCGCTCGTCGCGCTCGGCGACCGGTTTCCGCGCGGTGAGTACCGGACCGGGATCTGGCGGTTCGCCGCCGACGGCGCGGATGCCGGCGGAAACGGCGGCGAAGACCTGCTGGCGACCAGCGAGCTCAAGCCCGACGCCGGCATGAACAGCGATGTCGCGCTGGGCGAACGTGCACGGCTTGCGGTCTCGGCCGATGGGGAGCACGTCCTGTTCACGGCTCCGGTCGAGGGCAGCGTCGAGGCGTGGCGGGTGCCGGTCGGCGGTGGATCCTCGCCCGAGCGCCTGACCACGGATCGCCACTACCTGTCGGGCTGGGATCATGGCCGGCTTGCCGGCCGCGATGTCCTGGTCGCCGTCCGGTCGACGGCCGTGTCGTTCCCCGAGGTCGTCGTCTGCGACGTGGATGCCGGCGGTCGCCCTGCCGGTGCGCGGCCGCTGAGCAGCCTCAACGCCGAGCTCGCGGCGGAGATCGACTGGGTGGCCCCGGTCGAGCGCCGCTGGACGAGCGACGGACGCGAGATCCAGGGCTGGCTGCTCCCCGCCGGCGCGGGCCGGCGGCCACTCGCGCTCGAGATCCACGGCGGTCCCCACACGCTCTACGGCTGGGCGCCGGCCCTCGAGTGGCAGATCCTGGCCGGCGCCGGCGTCTCGGTGCTTGCCGCCAATCCGCGCGGGTCGGAGGGGTACGGCGAGGCCTTCAACCGCGCCAACCTGGGCGACTGGGGCGATGGCCCGATGGCTGACGTGCTCGCCGGCGTCGACCAGGCGATCGCCGACGGCCTCGCCGACCCGGATCGCCTGGGCGTCACCGGCGGCTCCTACGGCGGCTATCTCACGAACTGGATCGTCGGCCGGACCAACCGGTTCCGCGCCGCGCTCACGTGTCGCTCGGTCGTGGACATGCGGATGCTGTTCCTGACCGGCGACATCTCGAACGCGGAGTGGGCTTGGACCGAGTTCGGGCGCCGGCCGTGGGAGGACCCTGCCTACTTCGATTCGATCTCGCCGATCTCGCGAGCTCCCGACATCCGCACGCCGCTGCTGATCCAGCACTCGGAGCGTGACATCCGGACGACCATCGGCCAGGCCGAGGCGCTGTTCACCGTCCTGCGCTCGCTGCGGAGGCCGGTGCGCTTCATGCGTGTCCCGGAGGAGACCCACGAGCTCACCCGCGGCGGGGTGCCGTTCCGCCGTGCCGAGAACCTGGTCCAGGTGCGCGACTGGTTCGTCCACTTCCTGGTCCAGGGCGCCCGGCGCCTGCCGCCCGCCCCCAGGAACCGCGCCGGCGCCTGACGGCCGTCCGCGACCGACGGCCGCCCGCGACCGACGGCCGCCCGCGACCGACGGCCGTCCGTGCCTGACTGCCGTCCGCGCCTGGCGTACAGTGGCCATCCGATGTCCACTCGCCGAACCGGCACCGATGCAGGCATCCCGCTCCTGGTCGTGCGGGGATCGCATCGCGAGGTGGGCCGCCAGGTCGGCGAGGCGACGGCCGAGGTACTGCGGCAGGCGGTGGCGTTCGACGCCGAGCTTCCCGCCGGGCGGACCCGGGACGGGCAGCTCGTGCTCGCGGCCGCCTACCGCGAAGCGACGCGCCGGGCGACGCCGTGGCTGGTGGACGAGATCGACGGCGCTGCAGAGGGTGCGCGGGTCGATCCAATGGCCCTGTTCGCTGCCTCGATCGAGGAGATCTGGTCCGTCCGTCCATCGCAGACGACTGGAGGCGCGGTGGTGGACGGCCGCTGCACGGACCTGGTCGCAGGGCCTCCGGCGACCGCCGACGGCCACGTGTGGGTCGCCCACAACAACGATCTCGCGCCCGCGTCCGAGGGTTCGATCATCGCCATCGAGTGGCGGGTGCCCGGCGAGCCGATCGTGCTCTCCCTCGGGATCGGCCCCTGGATCAGCGTCGGCTGGAACGCGGCCGGCCTGTCGCTGACCGGCAACGAGCTATCACCCAACGATGAGCGCGTCGGGGTCCCCCGGCTGCTGATGGTTCGCGAGCAGCTCACCGCGACGTCGCTCGACGAGGCTGTCCGGATGGCCCTCCGGCCGGACCGCGCGTCGTCGTACAACACCGTGCTCGCCCATCGCGACGGACGGGTCGTCAACGTCGAGGGGTCGGCAACCGACGCCGAGCTGAGCGGGCTGAGCGGCAACGGAACGTTCGCGCACACGAACCATTACGCCTGCGAGCGGATGCTCACCTACGAGGGCGACCCTGCCTACGTGCGGCGCTCCGCGGTCCGCCTGGGACGAGCCCTGGAGCTGCTGGATGGCCCTCCCGGCGTGGGGCCGACTGCAGGGTCGATCACGCCGGACACGATGCTCGCGGCCCTCTCCGACCACGCGACGACACCCTCGATCTGCCGTCACGACGACGGGACGGATCCGACGACGACGGCGTTCTGGTGCCTCGCGGACGTCACCTCGGGCGAGATCAGGTACGGCGGCGGGCAGCCCTGCCGCGGCCAGGAGGACCGCTACCGGTTCCACTGAGGGCCCGCCGGGCGCCTGGCCCTGCGCCGTCGCTCGTACCTGCCCGGGCCGCCGCCGCCGCCCGCAGGGTCCACCGCTGCATGCCCTCGATCTGCTACGCCGGCGCCGTCTCCAGCGGTGCGTCCAGCCCGTCGAGCCGACGCACGCCCGGCACCGTCCGGACCAGGAACTCGAGCACGATCCGCGTCTGGCGGACACGTTCCTCGATGTCGTACGACGCATGTCCGGTCGCGTACGTGTACACCTGCGGCTCGACGCCGCGCGCTCGGAGCCGCTCGACGTAGTTCCACACCTGGCGGATCGGGCAACGGCTGTCATTCTCGCCCGCGAGGATCAGCAGTGGTGCGCGGACATCGTCGGCATACGTGATCGGATTGCGCTCCACGAACAGGTCCGGTGCCGTCTCGGGTGAACCGCCGAACAGTGCCCGGTCGAGCGCCTGCAGGGTCGGAGCCTCGTCCTCGTAGGCCGCGATGTAGTCGGCCACCGGGACGCCGCCGATTCCCGCGACCCAGCGCTCCGGGTGGCGGCCCATGCCCAGCAGCGTGACGTACCCGCCCCATGACCAGCCGGCGAGCACCGCTCGAGACGGGTCCGCGAGGCCCCGGTCGACGAGGTCATCGAGCCCGGCAAGGACGTCCTCGAGCTCGAGGAAGCCGACGTTGCCGACGAGCGCGTCGCGCCACGCGCCGCCGAACCCCTCGGATCCACGGTAGTTGACCATGGCGACCAGGAAGCCCGCGTCCACGTGTGCCTGGATGTCGGGTGCCCAGCGGTCCATGTCGGTGGATTGCGGGCCACCGTGCACGCGCATCATCACGGGGTGCGGCCCGGGGCCGTCGGGCTGGACGAGGAAGCCGTGCACGCGCTGCCCGGCGGGATTGCCGAACCACCAGGACTCGAACGGGCGGCCGGCCGGCGCCGGGGTTCCATCGGCGACGAGCAGCGGCGTCGGCGAGCCCACCGCCAGCAGCATCGCCGGATGCTCGCCGGCATGGACGCGATACCACACGGACCCGTCGGGCCGGACGGCCGCGGCGGTGATCGAGCCCAGCACCGTGTCGAGGGTCTGGACGCGACCGCCGGCCAGGTCGTACCGATGGAGGCGGTGGCGGCCCTCGACCAGCTGTTGCAGCAGGAGCGCCGAGCCATCCGGCCACCAGCCGACCGGCTCAACCGGCCCCTCGAGGTCGATCTCGAGGTCGATGACGTCGCCGCTGTCCGTGTCCCACAGGGCCGGCCGGCGATCGCCGGTCCGCTCGTGCGTGATGGCGATGCGCCGGTCGCCGGGCACGGGCGAGAAGCCGAACCCCGCGAGCTCGAGCCCCGGATCCCGCAGATCGCGGACGGTCTCGCCGGTGTCGGCGTCGATCGCCCGCAGCGATGGATGCAGGACGTCGCCGTCCTCCATGATCTCGAGCACGACGACCGCGTCGTCGGCCGACAGGGCGTTGCGATCCACCGACGCGATCACGCCCCAGCCTCCGGCCAGCCGGACCGGCTGCCGGTGGGCGTGGATCCGGCGCGCAGCCGAGCCGTTGGCCGCGGTCCACACCGAGAACCCGTCGATCGAGCTGATCACGGCGACCGAGCGCGTCCGGCCGATCGCGAGGCCCTCGGACCAGGCCTTGGGCAGCCCTTCGATCAACGGTTCCGGCGCGACGTCCTCGTCGAACGGGGCGATGACGAACGTGCCCGTCTCGTCGCCCGTGTCGTCACGGAACCAGATGACCCCCGTGCCATCGCGGGTCGGCCGGCCCTCGGTGACCCCGACGGGGTCGCGGGTGACCTGGCGGCGACGGCCGGTGGCCCGGTCCCAGGCGTGGAGCTGGTAGCTCCCGCTCTCGGTGGAGGCGACGACGATCCTGTCGGGTGCCTCCGCTGACCATGACGGAAAGGACAGGACGGGCGCGCGGAAACGGCGCTCCCACAACGGAAGGTTCGACATTGGGGCAGGGTATCGCGCGGAGGCGTGCGTCGTTCGGGTCATCGACCCATGACGCTGCGCGCCCAACGCAGCAGCCGCGCGGACGGGAGCGCATCGAGCTCGCCGAACGGGATCCACGCCGCCATGTCGGAAGATCCGTCGGCCTCATGGCGTATCTCGCCGTCGTCGACGCTCGCCCGGTACACGATCCCGACCGCGTGGATCCGGTCACCGCTCGGGGTCTCCCCGGGCTCGAGCACCACGGACCGGACCGCGACGAGGCTGCCGACCCTGGCGGTCAAGCCGGTCTCCTCGGTCACCTCGCGGACGACGCCTTCGACCGGGTCCTCCCCGAACTCGAGCCCGCCGCCGGGCAGCGTCCACCCGCCGGCTCCCGGCGTCCCCGCGGCGACGCGGACCAGGAGCACCCGCCCGGCGTCCTCGATCCACGCGTAGGCGGCCAGGCGGACGCGCCGGGGGACCCCGTCGTCCGAGGTCATCTCGCCGCGCGGCGGCGTGCGGGTCGAGCCCGCTTGCGCGGCGGCTGTGCCGCCGTCGACGCATCGGCCGCCGGCCGCGCGAGCTCCACGGCGTCGACGATGCCCACGACCAGCGTCCGGACCGGCGCGTCTCTCGCGTCCAGGATCTGGCGTGCGGAGTTCCCCTCGTCCATGAGCAGCACCGTCTCGCCCGGGCCGGCACCCACGGTGTCCACGGCGATCAGGTACCCGCCGGCATCGGCGCCTTCGGGATCGAGCAGGTCGCACAGGAGCAGCTTGCGGCCGTTGAAGACCGGGACGTTGATCGTCGATGTCACCGTTGCGACCACTCGGGCGAGCTTCATCGCGCGCGCTTCCCGCGTGGAATGCGCTCCCCGTCGGTCGCGACCGCGTCCACGATGCCCACGATCGCATGGTCCACGGGCACGAACGGCTCGTCCAGGGCGAGCGACGCCTCGCGCGCGGCGACGATGTACACGAGCTCTCCGGGTCCGGCCATCCGGACGGCGTCCGCGGCGACGACCGGCGATCCCTCGGGCTGCTGCCGGCGATCGAGCGGCTGGACGATCAGCAGCGGCACCCCCTCGAGCCCGGGCGACTTGGTCGACGCCACGACGGTGCCGATGACCCGCGCGAGCTGCATCTCAGCCGTCCTCGCGGCGCGCGATCCGGTCGCGGAACCGGGAGTCTGCCTCGAGGTTGACACGCATCTCGCCATGCAGCTGGGGGATCACCCGCGAGATCGAGCGCGCCGCGGCGCCGATCCGGTCCCGGCCCAGCTCGACCGCCGCCTCGACATCGGCGACGCCGCCGCCGAACAGCAGGTATGCCTTGCCGCCGATACCGTCGGCGAGGCGCAGCTCGAGCAGCCGGACCCGCGCGCCCTTCACCCCGGCGTCGGCCGCATCGATGATCGCGGCCACGGTCTGGGTCTCGATGATGCCCAGGGCCTCGCCCGTCGACGCGCGCCGGGTGCCGCGGATCGCGGCCACGACCTGGGGGTGGACGTCCGCGAGCAGGACGACATCGAGGATCGACGGGCCGCCCACGGCGCGTCCTGCCTCGAGCGCCTCCTCGACGTCGGCGACCGCCCCGCCCACGAGCACCAGGTACTTGCCCGGATGGACGGTCCCGGCGTAGATGACGTCGATGGGGGAGCGCTTGGCCATCGCATCGCCGGTCTCGATCCCGACCGCGATCGAGTCGAGCTCGAGCAGGGCGATGGCCGGCTGCATGGTCAGACGATCCGGAGCGCGCCGACGACGGTGATCCGCCGCTCGCGCGAGAACGTGCGCGGCCGGGTCAGGCCATCGCCGGTGGGGGAGGCGATCGAGAACGACGAGAACCCCTCGCCGCCCTCGCCCAGCCCCGCGAAGTTGGGTCCGTTGGCCACGAAGATGCTGCAGTTCATCGCCCGCGCCATGCGCGTGATCGTGTCCACGTTGGTCGAGTGGATCGAGGCGGTATGGCGGAACCCGTGCTCGGCGCGGACCGCGAGGTCGATCGCCTGGTCGACGGTCCCGACCCGAACCACGGGCAGCACCGGCATCATCTGCTCGGTCCACACCAGGCTGTGATCCCGCGGCACCTCCGCGATCAGCAGCCGCGGCTCCGGCTCCACGCTGACCCCGATCTCGGCCAGGATCTTCGCCGCGTCGCGGCCGATCCAGGCGGGGTTGATCACGCCGGGCTTGCCCGGCTCGCCGAGCTCCCGGAAGATCACCCGCTCCAGGCGCCGGAGCTCGTGCTCCTTGAGCAGGTAGGCGCCGTTCTGGGTCATCGACCGGATCAGCCGGTCCGCGACCGAATCGACGACCATCACCACCTTCTCGTCGGTGCAGATGATGTTGTTGTCGAACGACGCGCCGCGCACGATGTCGCGGCCCGCCCGCTCGACGTCCGCGGTCTGGTCGACCACCGCGGGCGGATTGCCCGGCCCCGCCGTGATCGCCCGCTTGTCGGTTCGGAGCGCCTCGCGGACGACGCCCGGGCCGCCGGTGACCAGCAGCACCCGGACGCCGGGGTGGCTCATCAGCGCCCGGGCGCTGTCGATCGTCGGCTCCACGATCGCGGTGACGAGGTCGGCCGGGCCACCGGCGCCGACAATCGCTCGGTTGATCAGGCGGATCGTCTCGGCCGAGCTGCGCTTGGCATTGGGGTGGGCGTTGAACACCACGGCGTTGCCGGCGGACACGATGCTGATCGTGTTGTTGATCACCGTCGAGGTCGGGTTCGTGACCGGCGTGATCGCGGCCACGACGCCGAACGGAGCCCACTCGGTGACCATCATGCCCAGGCTGCCGGATACCGCCTCGACCTCGAGGTCCTCGGGGCCGGCCGCCTTCATCGTCACCAGGCGGTTCTTGACGACCTTGTCCTCGTACCGCCCGAGGTGCGTCTCCTGGTGGGCCATCCGGGCCAGCTGCTCGGCGTGGTCGAGCATCGACTGGCGGATGGCCTCGATGATCACGCGCCGCCCGTCGAGACCCATCGACTGGAATGCGCGGAACGCGCCGGTGGCCGCCGCGACGGCGTCGTCGATCGTGGCGTGGATGCCGTCGCCCAGCTCCGTGGGCGCGGCGGCCAGCTCGGCCTCGGCGCGCAGCGCCGTGCCCAACCGGCCATCGGAGGCGGCGTCGATCCGCCGCCTGACGCGCTCGATGATGTCCTGGATGTCGCGCTCGCTGAGATCGCTCATCGGCTACTTCCGGTAAACCTCACGACCGCCGACCTCCCAGGTGTCGACGATCGCCATGATCACGGCGTCGCACGGACGATCCTTCGTCATCTCGGTCTGGCGAGCGGAGCTGCCCGTCGCGTACAGGACGACCTCGCCCACACCGGCGCCCACGGCGTCTGCAGCGACGACGTAGCCGCCGCCCTCGTGGTTGTCGGTATCGAGCTGGCGCACGAGGAGCAACGCCCAGCCCTCGATCAGCGGTTCCTTGCGGCTGGAGACGACCGTTCCGGCCACCCGTCCAAGGAGCATGGCTTCCTCCCGGGTCCGGGCCGCGATCGCGCTGCGACCGCGGCCCCTGGTGCGAACGTCAGTCGTCGCCCTTCTCGCCCTTGGCCTGCTCGGCACGACCGAGCGGGAGCACGAGGTCCACGTTGCTGTGCGGCCGCGCGATGACGTGGCTGGTGACCACCTCGCCGACCTTGGCGGCCGCCCGGACGCCGGCCTCGACGGCGGCCTTGACCGCCGCGACGTCGCCGCGCACGACCGCGGTCACGTAGCCGCCGCCGGTCTTCTCGTAGCTGACGAGCTCGACCTTGGCCGCCTTGACCATCGCGTCGGCCGCCTCGACCATCGCGGCGAACCCGCGGGCCTCGATCATGCCCAGTGCTTCAGCCATCGATCCTCTCCTTCGTCGTTGTCATTGCCGTGTGGGTGGTGGGTGTCAGCTCTTGGCCTCGCGACCGTCGAGGCCCTCGATCGAGGCCAGCGCCGCGCGCCAGCCGACGTCGATGTCCCGCTCCTCGCCGCCGAGGTAGATCCGGCCCATCGAGCCGAACGTGCGGACCTCGAGGATGTTGATGTGGGCCGCCTTCTCCGCCTCGTTGGCCGCCAGGGCCGCGTAGGCCGCGGGCTCGAGCTCGAGCACGTACAGCGTCTCGCCCGGGATCAGCATCTGGCCGTGCCGGGTGCGGTTGATGAGCTGTGCCTGGTGGTCATCGATGCGGCGGATGATCTGGCTGGACAGGATCCGGGGCTTGATCCGGTCCTTCTCCTCGAGGCCGATCTCGCGCAGGATCGCCGCGCCGGCCGCCCGGACCTCCGCCTGCGAGGGCGAGTGGACCTCGAGCATGCCGTAGTAGCGCTCGATGATCTGCATCCCCGGCTTGACCGAGGTGGACTTGAGGGCGATGTCCGTCAGGCGGTTGATCTCGATGCCGGGCGACACCTCGATCGACAGCGACGCGTCGCCGGCCAGCGGCAGGAACCCCTGCGCGACGGTCCCCAGGAACGCGGCGTACTGCGCCTGGAGGCTGTCGAGGAAGACATAGGCGCGAAGGTCAATATTGCTCACGCGCTCCCCTCTCTCCTGTGACGATCTTGACGCCGGCGGAAGCCCCGATCCGGGTGGCGCCGGCGGCGATCATGTCCTGGACATCCTCGGCGGTGCGGATCCCGCCCGAGGCCTTGACGCCCATCCGCGAGCCCACGGCCTCGCGCATGAGAGCGACGTCGAACACGGTCGCGCCACCCGATGCGTAGCCCGTCGAGGTCTTGACGAAGTCGGCCTTGGCCTCCTTCGCGAGGTGGCACGCGACGACCTTCTCCTCGTCGGTGAGGAGCGCGGTCTCGATGATCACCTTGTTCAGGGCGCCCGACTCGTGGCACGCGTCCGAGACGCGATCGATGTCCTCGCGGACGGTGTCCAGCATGCCGCTCTTGAGCGCCCCGATGTTGATCACCATGTCGATCTCGCGCGCGCCGTCGCGGATGGCCCGGCGCGCCTCCATGGCCTTGACCTCGGTCGTCGCGGCGCCGAACGGGAAGCCGATCACCGAGGCGACCGCGACATCGGTCCCGCGCACGTTGTCCGCGGCGCGTCGGATCCAGGTGGGGTTGATGCACACCGCCGCGAAGTGGTGCTCGACCGCCTCGGCGCACAGCCGGTCGATGTCGGCGGCGGTGGCGTCGGGGCGGAGCAGGGTGTGGTCGATGTACCCGGCGAGGTCCAGCGGCACGTCGCTGCCCCGCCCGTGGTACGCGATCCGGGTGGCGCCGTTGGTCACGACGTCGCGGACCTTGTCCGCGCAATGCGCGGCGCACGACCCGCCGCAGTTGATGCACGTCTCGCCGCCCAGCGAGAACGTCGCCAGCACCTCCCGGGTGATCGTCTCGATCAGCAGGTCCCGGTCATCGATCGTCGTCATCGCGTCCCAACCCCGGTGCCGTCCTTCAGGTAGTGCCGCTCGATGGCGGTGATCTTGTCCACGCGCGCCGCGTGGCGACCCGGTCCCCAGGGCGTGGCCAGCCACTCGGTCACGATGTCCAGCGCAAGCCCGGCGCCGGTGAGCCGCGCCCCCAGCGTGAGCACGTTGGCGTGATTGTGCTCGCGGCTGTTGCGTGCCGTTGACAGGTCGTGGCACATCGCGGCGCGGACGCCGGGCACCTTGTTGGCGGCCATGCACGAGCCGATGCCGGCGCCGTCGACCACGATCCCGACGGCGCAGGTGCCGTCGGCGACCAGCTTCGCCACGGCCAGCGCGAGATCCGGGTAGTCGACGGCATCCTCGCTGCCCGTGCCGCAGTCGTGGACCACGTGGCCGCGCTCGGCGAGCGCCTGCCGGAGCTGCTCCTTGAGCCGGTACCCGCCGTGGTCCGCGCCGATGGCGATGGAGGGGGGACCCTGCCCGTCGGGGGCACCGGCATCGATGTGCGCGGCAGCCGTCGTCACGGTCGCCGTGGCAGCGGGCACGTACACGGCGTCGACGATGCGGCGGACTACGTCCCGGACGTCCTGCTCGGTGGGGCGGACCCGCAGCTCAGCCATGCGCAGCCAGCCAGTCCGCGGTGCCTTCGTCGGTGATCAGCGTGTTCACGCAGCCGGCCCGGATGGCGGCGAGCGCGATGGGCCCGCGCCCGGGTCCGGCGGCGAGCCCGATGGTATGGTCCTTGGTCGCGAGCTCCGCGAGCGGCAGGCCGACCGTGCGCTGGTCGAGGTCCGGCAGTGCGATGCGGCCTTCGGGGGTGACGAACCGGCCCAGGATGTCGCCCACGGCTCCGGCCTCGCGCAGGAGCTTCCGGTCCGCGGGCGCCACGAACCCGGACTCGACGAGGACGCTGCCGGGCTCCGGGATGCCGAGGCTGAACACGGCGAACGGGGCGCGCCGGGCGGCTTCCAGCGTGTCGCCCACGGACGGGTCCGCCTCGAGCGCGACCCGCAGCGCGGCGGACCCCACGATCGCCGGCGCGGGCATCAGCCGGATCGATCCGCCGCTGGTGACCCCGAACCGGTCCACGATCTCGCCGGCACGGGTCGGGGTCGCCGAGCGGGACGTCGCCCCGTTGAGCTGGACGATCTCGGTGGCGGTCGTCCAGCCCGGCTCGAGGGCACGGGACAGCTCGAGCATCGTCCGGCCCCACGACACGCCGATCGCGCCCGTCGGCCGGATCTCGGCGAGATAGCGCGGCGGCAGCCCTCGCGACCGCCTCTCGCGCGACGGCGGTCGCGGCGTCGGCCGAACCCTCCGCGGTGCCCGGACCGGCGCCTGCGTCGGCGACGATCGCCGCACGCAGCCCGAAGCGGGCGACCAGCTGTTCCTCGACCTCGACCAGCCGGGCGGCGGGGTGGACGATCTCGATCCGTACGATCGATTCGCGGACGGCCCGGTCGAGCAGCCGGCCGACCTTGAACCGGCTGAGGCCGAGGCGAGCCCCGATCTCCTCCTGGGTCAGCGCCATGCCGTAGTACATCCGCGCGACGCGGACGAGGAGCCGCGGATCCGAGGTGCCACGAACCGGGGCAGCGGCGGTCGTCACACGCGCTCCGGATTGCTCATGTGCGTACATTCATGCTCATATGTGCAGATCGCATGCTAGGCGTGGCCGGGACCGGTGTCAACCCGGGATTGCGATGGCGCAGCGGGAATCGCGGCAGCAACGGGCTGCGCCTCGCGGGTTGGCGAGGCCCGCTGCGAGGCAGTAGCCTCCCGACATGACCAGCCAGGGAACGTCCGGCGAACCCGCGGTGATCGTGGTCGCGGGCGAGGCGCTGATCGACCTCATCGTGCTCCCGGACGGGCGGCTGGTCCCGGCACCCGGTGGCGGGCCGTACAACACCGCCAGGGCCATCGCCCGCCTGGAGGTCCCGGTGGCCTGGATCGGCGGGCTGTCGTCGGATCGCTTCGGGCGGATGCTCGAGGCCGGGCTCGTCCGCGACGGCGTGTCGCTCGACCTCGTGCAGCGAACCGACCTGCCGACGACGCTCGCCCTGGCCGAGCTCGACGAGGACGGCGTCGCCGCGTACCGGTTCTACGTCGATGGGACGTCCGCGCCGGCCGTGGTGACCGGGCCCTTCGAAGGCGGGCTGCCGGCGGGGACGCGGGCCGTTCACGTGGGCACGCTCGGGCTCGTGCTCGAGCCGATGGCCGCAACGCTGGAATCGCTGGTCGCGATGCTTCCCGATGACGTGACCCTCATGGTCGACCCCAACTGCCGGCCGTCGATCACCACCGATCCGGACGCCTACCGGGCGCGGGTGGCGCGCGTGCTGGAGCGGACCGACGTGGTCAAGGTCAGCGCCGACGACCTCGCCTGGCTGTACCCGGGCGTCCCGCTGTCCGAGGCCGTCGCGCGGCTGGCCGGCGACCGCGACCGCGTCGTCCTGCTCACCGACGGCGGCCGCTCGGTCACGGTGCACGCCGGGGGCGCGAACCACACGATGCCGGTCCCGTCGGTGCGGGTCGTCGACACGGTGGGTGCGGGCGATACCTTCGGCGGCGCGTTCCTCGCAGCAATCGTCCGCGCCGGGCTGGGGCGGGCTGACCTGCATGTTGCCGGGGCGGTGCTCGACGCGGTGCGGTTCGCGATCCGCGCCTCAGCGATGGCCTGCGAGCGCGCCGGCGCCGACCCGCCGACGCTGGCCGAGCTCGGCGGATGGCCGGTGGGCGGCTCCGGGTAGCCGGTCCAACAGCGGGCGCAGACGCGGGCCGGCGCTACCGGTCCGTCGGCCCGGCGGCGAGCGGCCGGTCCGGCGCTTGCGCGGCGCCTAGACTTCGCGCGTGGACCCGCTCGCCCTCGCCTTCATCGCGCTGGCGGCGGTGCTCCACGCCGCGTGGAACGTGCTGCTCAAGACCGCCGACGACCCGCTGTGGACCGCGACGGTCGGGCTCGTCGCGGTCTCCGTGGTGCTCGTGCCCGCGGTCGCGATCGGGTGGCTGGTCCTGGGGCGGCCCGCGATCCCGACCGACGCGTGGCTGCTCGGCGTGGCCTCGGGCGGGGTCGAGGTGGTGTACTTCCTGTTCCTCGCGGCGGCCTACCGTCGCGGCGACCTGTCGCTCGTGTACCCGCTCGCGCGCGGCAGCGCGCCGCTGCTCGCGATCGTGCTGGGTCTCGGGGTCCTGGGCGAGCGACTGGCGCCCGGGGCAATCCTCGGCGTCGCGCTCCTGGTCGCGAGCCTGCTCATCGTCCAGCGGCCGTGGCGCCTGCTGCGCGCGGCAGAGGCGCGCGACGATCGATCCGCGGCCGGGTTCGCGCTGCTCACGGGCGCGATGATCGCCTCGTACTCGGCCATCGATCGCGTCGGCGTCCAGCTCGTGCCACCGTGGCTGTATGCGGGGATCCTGTGGCCGACATGCGCGATCGGCCTTGGCCTGATCGCCGTCGTCCGGGCCCGGCGCGGCGATGTCCCCATCGCGACGATGGGGGTCATGGCAGCCCGCCGGCGCGCGGTGTCGGCGGGCGTGCTCACGGTCGCCGCGTACGGGCTGGTCCTGGCGGCGCTGCGGCGCGCGCCGCTGGCGGTGGTTGCCCCGCTCCGCGAGTCGGCCGTGCTGCTCGCCACCACCTGGGGGGTGGTCCGGCTGCGAGAGGCCCGGGACCCCGGCGAGGTGTCCCGCCGGATCGTCGGGGCTATGCTGGTCCTCGCGGGAGCCGGCGTGCTCGCCATCGCCCGCTGAGCACGCCCAAACGCACAGAGGTCCCGAATGCCCCGACTGACCCTCGGCTACAAGGCGTCCGCAGAGCAGTTCCCGCCCCGCCGCCTGCTCGACCTCGCGGTGGCGGCCGAGGCCGCAGGGTTCGACTCCGTCTGGACCAGCGACCACTTCCAGCCCTGGCGCCACACCGACGGTCATGCCCCCAACGCCCTGGTCTGGCTGGGCGCCGCGACCCAGGTGACGCAGCGGGTGACGCTGGGCACGAGCGTGCTCACCCCGTCCTTCCGGTACAACCCGGCCATCGTGGCCCAGGCGTTCGCCACCCTGGCCTGCCTCGCCCCCGGCCGGGTGATCCTGGGCGTGGGCACGGGCGAGTCGATGAACGAGGTCCCGGTGGGCGTGGACTGGCCCGAGCAGAAGGAGCGGTTCGCGCGTCTCAAGGAGGCGGTGACCCTCATCGGCCGGCTGTGGCGCGAGGAGTTCGTCGACTTCAGCGGTGAGTTCTTCCGCACCCACGAGGCGACCGTCTACGACCGCCCGGACACCCCCGTGCCGATCTACATCGCGGCCTCGGGTCCGGCCGCGGCGAGGCTGGCCGGGCGGATCGCGGACGGGTTCATCTGCACCAGCGGCAAGGGTGCCGAGCTGTACACCGACACCCTGCTGCCGGCGCTCGCCGAGGGGGCCGCGAAGGTGGGCCGGGACGCCGCGGCGATGGACCGGATGATCGAGATGAAGGTCAGCTTCGACCCCGATCGTTCGCGGGCGATGGAGGACACCAAGGAGTGGTCGGCGCTGGCGCTGCCGGGCGAGATGAAGGTCGGCGTCCACGACCCGCGCCAGATGGAGATCCTCGCCAAGCACGCCGAGCCCTACGCGCACACCCGCTGGCTCGTGTCCGACGATCCCGACGAGCACGTCGATCAGATCGCCCCGTACCTCTCCTACGGGCTCAACCACCTCGTGTTCCACTTCCCGGGCAACGACCAGGAGACGGCCATCGCGCGCTACGGGAAGGTCATCCTGCCGAGGCTTCGCGAGCGCTTCGGCTGACGCCGCCGCGCCGGCGGCATCCCGCTTCGGCGCCCTCTGGACTGGTCCACGATGGTCCGCATTCGCCTGCTGTTCGTGCTCAACGGCGCGGAGATCGCCGTGCTGGGTCCGTTCGCCTCGGTGATCCTCGCGGGCCGCGGGTTCAGCCCGGCCGTGATCGGCCTGGTGACGGCGCTCACCTCGGTCGCGTTCATCGTGTCGGTGTCCGTGTGGGGCCACCTGGGCGATGTCGTGCTCGGGCGTGCCCGGGCGCTCAGCGTGTCGATCCTGCTGGCGGCGGGATTGCTGGTGCTGTTCCTGCTGCCGTTGCCGCCGCTCGCGGTGGGGGCCGCCTATGTCGCATATGCCGCGTGCTACGGTGCCGCGGGGCCGCTGTCCGATGCGCTGGCGGTCAACGCGATGCGTGACCCCGCGCGCGAGTACGGGCGGGTTCGCAGCGGGTCGAGCGCGGCGTTCGCGGTCGCCGCGGTCGCATTCGGGGTGCTCTACGGCTCGCTCGGGTACTGGCCGGCCGGGGTCATGTTCCTCGTGCTGGGCATCGCGATCGCGCTGGTCGCGCGTGGGGTCCCGGACCTGGGACGGGCGCAGCTCACGGCGCACCGTCGCGGGGGCGCGATCCGCGAGGCATTCGCGGTCGACCCTGCCATGCCCCGGGTCCTGGTCGCCGTCGGCCTGGCGTACGTGGGCGTGTTCGCCGGTTTCACGTTCCTGTCGCTGCGGATCGTCGAGCTCGGCGGTGGGGCGCCCGAGGTGGCGCTGTCATCCGCGGTTGCGGCCGCCGCCGAGGTCGGCGCCATGGTCGCCGCCGGCCGTGCGGTGCCGCGGATCGGGATCCGGGGACTGTTCGTGGTGTCCGTGGCCCTGTACGTGGTGGCGTTCCTGCTGTGGGCCGTGCTCGGGTCAGCGCTTGCGATCGTCGCCTCCCGGCTGATCTCGGGCACCGGGTTCGCGGGGCTCTGGATCGCGAGCGTGATGACCATCCAGCAGGTGATGCCGCCCCGCCTCCAGGGATCGGGGCAGGCGTTGATCTCGATCACCACGGCGGGTGTGGCGGCGTTCCTGGCCAACGTCGTCGGCGGGCTCCTGTACGCGGAGGGCGGGCCCGAGGTCCTGTTCGGGATCTCCGCGCTGCTCGCCGTGGCCGGCGCCGTGGTGGGCTGGCGCTATCTCCCGGCCAGGGGCGCCCGTCGATGGCGTCGAGCCGATCTGCCGCTCGGAGACGGCGATGCCCTCCGGGACTGAACGCCCACATCGACGCGCCGTCCGGACCGCCGCGCGGTGTCCGGCGGCCCGTGGTCGGCTGCGACGGCGGCCCTAGAATTCATCAACCGACGAATCGCCGGTGGCGGCTTCCCGCACCTGGAGCCAACAGTGCACAGCGACGCGCCCTCCCCAGCTGACGCGGCGGCCGCGGCCCGGCCCGCGGTCCGCGCGGTCGACCTGGTCAAGGCCTTCGGTCCGTTGCGCGCGGTCGATGGCGTGTCGTTCGAGCTCGCGCCCGGCCGGATCTACGGGATCCTGGGACCGAACGGCTCCGGCAAGACGACGCTGATCCGGCTGCTGACGGGCATGGCGCGCGCCACGTCCGGCCACGCCGAGGTGCTGGGCGTCCGGATGCCGTCGCGGTCCCAACCTCAGCCGGATCGGGTACATGACCCAGAGCGACGGGATCTACCCGGCGCTGACCGTGGGCGAGAACGCGCGGTTCTTCGCCGCGGTCTACGGGGTCGACGGCGATGCGCCGGTGGTCGAGGCGCTCGAGCTCGTCAACCTGGCCGATCGAACCGAGTCGGTCGCGGGCACGCTGTCGGGTGGCCAGCGCCGGCGGCTGTCGCTGGCGTGCGCGCTCGTCCACCGCCCGACGATCCTGTTCCTCGACGAGCCGACCGTGGGCATCGACCCGCTGCTCCGGGTCGAGTTCTGGACCCACTTCCGCAAGCTCGCCGCGGACGGCGTCACCCTCGTCGTGTCGAGCCACGTGATGGACGAGGCCGACCGCTGCGACGAGCTGCTGTTCATGCGCGCGGGCCGGGTCATCGGGCGTGGCACCGGCCGCGACCTGCGGGCCGCGGCCGCCACGGACGACCTCGAGCAGGCCTTCCTCCAGTTCGCCGGCGAGACGGAGGCCGCCCGATGAACCCGCGTCGCCTGCGAGCCCTGTTCCGGCGCGTCGTCCAGGAGATCCGGCGCGACCGTCCGTCGCTCGCCCTCCTGTTCATCGCGCCCGTCCTGATGACCGGGCTGCTCACGTTCATCCTGCGCGAGGGCGAAACGCCGGCGGTCAACGTCGCGGTCGTCGAGACCGGGGTTCCCGCGGCCAGCTTCATCCAGAACCTCAAGCTCAGCCTCGCTGCCGACGGCGGAACGGTGACGCAGGTGCCGGACGAGGCAGCCGCGCGGGCCGCCGTTGCGGACGGGACGGCGTCGATCGGGATCATCCTGCCGGCCGACAAGGCAGTCGGCGGGACCATCACGCTCATCACCAACGGCCTGGATCCGTTCGCGGAGGCCACGCAGGTGGGCATCGTGACCAAGGCGCTCATCGGCGTGATGACGTCGGGCGCGATGCCGGCGATCGAGCACGTCACGGTGTACGGGACGCCCAGCGCGGACCCGATCGCGCCGTACGCACCGGCGATCATCGGGTTCTTCGTCTACTTCTTCGTGTACATCCTGACCGGCGTGAGCTTCCTGCGCGAGCGGACCGGCGGCACCCTGGAACGCCTGATGGCAACGCCGGTCACGCGCGGCGAGGTCGTCGCCGGGTACACGATGGGCTTTGCCCTGTTCGCGACGCTCCAGGTCGCGATCCTGCTCACCTGGACTCTCGGCACGGTGCATGTCGCCGCGATCGGGCCGCTGCCCGCGTTCTCGATCGGCCTCGGGGTGGAGCTGGCGGGCAGCCCCGTGGTCGCGTTCCTGGTCGTGCTGTTGGTCGCCGTCGGCGCCGTCAGCCTGGGCATCTTCCTGTCCACCTTCGCCCGCACCGAGCTCCAGATCGTGCAGTTCATCCCGATCGTGATCGTCCCCCAGTTCCTGCTGTCGGGGATCCTGATCCCGATCAGCGGCCTGCCGGGGCTGTTGCAACCGCTGGCCGCCGTGATGCCCGTCACGTATGCGGTGGACGGCCTGCGCCAGGTCCTGATCCGGGGGGCGGACCTCGCGACGCCGGAGCTCCAGCTCGATCTCGGCGTGCTCGCGCTGATCGCCGTGTTCTTCGCCGTGATCGCGTCGCTCACGATCCGCCGCGACGTGGCGTGACGACCCGCGACGCTGCGTCCGAGGCGGACCTCGCGCGCGACCCCGCGGCCCTGCGTGACGCGCTGGTCGCCATCGACCCGGTCGCCGCCGCCCGGCCGGACGACGTGCGCGTCGTGCATGCGCCCGGGCGCGTGAACCTGATCGGCGAGCACACGGACTACAACGAGGGGTTCGTGCTCCCGGTCGCGATCGACCTCGGGATCTCGATCGCCCTCGTTCCGACCGACGACCCGCGCGTCGAGCTGACGCTGGCGGCAAGCGGCGAGACCGGCGTGTTCGACGTGCACGGGGTGGGCGACCGACAGGGCTTCTGGCTCGACTACGTGGCCGGGATGGCCTGGGCGCTGGGCGAGGCGGGCACCGGGCCGCGTGGGTTCCGCGGGTTGCTTGCCTCCGACCTGCCCCAGGGCGCCGGACTGTCCTCGTCCGCGGCGATCGAGGTCGTGGCGGCCTGGGCGCTATCCGGCGGTGACCGCCCGCCGCTCGACCCGATGCGGCTGGTCCACGTCGTCCAGCGCTCGGAGAACGGCTACATCGGGCTCAACAACGGGATCATGGACCAGTTCGCGTCCGTTTTCGGCGAGCCGGGCCGCGCGCTGCTGCTCGACTGCCGGTCGCTCGAGCACCGGTCGGTGCCGCTGCCGCTGGACGACGTCGCGCTGGTCGCCTGCCATTCCGGTTCACCGCGCAAGCTCGAGGCGTCGGCGTACAACGAGCGTCGCTCGCAATGCGAGGCGGCCGTCGCGGCGATCGCCGCGGTCGAGCCCGGTGTGACCGCCCTGCGCGACGTCACCCCCTCGATGCTCGATCGGGTGCGAGACCGGCTGGCCCCGGTCGCCGCCCGCCGGGCGGAGCACATCGTGGCCGAGAACCAGCGGGTGCTGGACGTCATCGCGGCATTCGAGGCCGGCGATCTCGACGCCGTCGGCCGGCTGTTCTACGCCAGCCACGCGTCGCTCCGCGACCTGTACGAGGTCAGCAGCCCGGAGCTCGATGCGCTGGTGGAGATCGCGCGCGCGACGCCGGGGGTGATCGGCGCCCGGCTCACCGGGGCGGGCTTCGGCGGCTGCACGATCAACCTGGTTCGCCGGGACGCGGTGGAGGCCCTGCGCGAGGCGGTGATGCGCGACTACCCTGCCCGGACGGGCCTGGTGCCGCGGGTGTTCCCGGTCGAGGCGAGCGCAGGGGCGCGGCGCCTCGACTGATCGCGGGCAGGGTGGCGTCCGACGCCGGACGATGGTCCCGTTGACGGCTTCGCACCCGCCTTCCACAGTGGCGAGCGATCCCATGCCGCACATCCTTCCTCCCGCACGACTCGTCGCCCGCGTCCTGGTGCTCGCGGTCACCATCGCCGCCTGTGGCGCGAGCCCGGCCGCGCCGACCACCAGCCCCACCGCGGCGACCCCGGAACCGGCGGCGAGCGCCCCGAGCGCCGGCGCACCGACCGCTGCGGCCGGCCCGTGCGCATCGGGCGCGTCAGCGGCGGACGCCATCGGGGACCTTGCTCGCCACGGGCCGGAAACGGGCGCCTGGGTGGGGATGAACCTCGACTGGGGATCGCAGACCGTCGCAGACCTCCAGGCCCAGCTCGGCCGGCCACCCGCCGACGTCGTGAGCTTCGTGTCGTTCCCGCTCACGGCCGGCGACGAGGGCAACCTCGACGCGGCGGCCGACCAGGCGGCGAGCGCCCGGGCCGTCCTGGTCGTCACGCTCGAGCCGTGGGACGGGCTGTCGGCGGTGACCGAGGCCGTCGCCGTGAACCTCGCGACCCGGCTCGCCCGCTATGGCGCCGCGCGCGTGCCGACGATCGTCCGGTTCGCGCACGAGATGAACGGCACCTGGTATCCGTGGGGCCAGGATCCCGCGGCCTACGTCGCGGCCTACCGGCGGGTCGCGGACGCGGTGCACGCCGGCTCACCGACGTCCGCGATGCTGTGGGCCCCGAACCAGGGGGACGGCTACCCGTACGCCGGCGGCACGTACGCGGCCGCGCCCGGCAGCCCGGCGGCGTTCGCCCTCGACACCGACGGCGACGGGCTCCTGGACGCGACCGACGATCCGTATGCGCCGTACTGGCCCGGGCCCGGGTACGTGGACTGGGTCGGCATGAGCCTGTACTTCTGGGGCCTCGAGTACCCGTGGGGCGAGAACGAGCTCCCGCCGGACGGCACGTTCGCGGGCCTGATGACGGGGTCGGGTTCGGTCCCGGACTTCTACGCCGGCTACGCGGAGCGGTTCTCGAAGCCGATGGCGATCGTGGAGACGGCCGCGTTCTACCGTCCCGGCGCGGGTGGGGCGGCGGAGTCGGAGATCAAGCTCGCCTGGCTTGGCCAGGTGTTCGGCACGCAGATATCGGCGCGCTTCCCGCGGCTCCGGATGGTCAACTGGTTCGAGTGGCGCAAGACCGAGGCCGAGGTGGGCGCGGTCGTGGACTGGCGGATCGCTGCGGATCCGACGCTCCGGGCCGCCTTCGTCGCAGCGCTGGGCGAGGGGTTCACGCTCGGCCCGGCGGTGCCGTCCATCGCGGCGGGGCCGGGCTGCGGCGGCTGATCCTCAGGCTCGATCGAGCTCGAACAGCCGCGCCTCGAAGTCGCCCCGGATCACGCGGATCCCCTCGTGCATCCGGACCCCGGCGACGTCCGGCTCACGCGGCTCGATGCCCAGCCCCACCGCCATCAGCTCATCCCCGGCCCGCTCCATCGCGCCGTCGGGCGTGGCGAGCGTGTCGGACCAGGCCCTGACCCGGTACCGGGCCGCCGGATCGAGGCCGCGCAGCCGCAGCCGGTTGCGCACGGGCAGCGGGTGGGACAGGACCCGGAAGTGGGCGACGATCGCGCGGCCGCCGTCAGCGTCGACGACCATCCAGGCGGTCTCGTTGCCGTCGCCCTCGAACGGGCTCCGGAGCCGGAGGAACCGGCCGTGCTGGAGCAGCTCGCGGCGCTCGACATACCACGCGATCTGGTGCCGGACCTCGTCGTGCTCGGCCGCGCTCATCGCGGTCGGATCCAGCTCGTACCCGAACACGCCGAACATCGCGACCGCCGCGCGGGTCGCGATGGGAACGATCCGGCCGGTCTGGTGGTTGGGCACCGCGGACACGTGGGCGGCCATCGAGGACACGGGGTACACGAGTGACGTTCCCCACTGGATCCGGAGTCGCTCGACGGCGTCCGTGTCGTCGCTCGTCCAGGTCTGCGGGGCGTACGCGAGCATGCCCGGGTCGAACCGGCCCCCGCCGCTGGCGCACGACTCGAACAGGATGTCCGGGAACCGCTCGATCAGCCGCCGGTACAGCTCGTACACGCCGAGGATGTAGCGGTGGAGCAGCTCGCCCTGGCGGTCCTCGGGCAGTGACGGCGTCCAGGGCTCGGTGATGTTGCGGTTCATGTCCCACTTGACGTAGTCGATCGGCGCGCTCGAGAGGACCGCGATCAGCGCGTCCGCGAGGTGGTCGACGACCTCCGGCCGCGACAGGTCGAGGACAAGCTGCTGGCGGCTCTCGGTGTGCGGCCGGCCCGGCACGCCGATCGCCCAGTCCGGGTGCGCGCGGTACAGGTCGCTGTCCGGGTTGACCATCTCGGGCTCGATCCACAGGCCGAAGCGCAGCCCGAGCCCGTGCAGGTCACGCGCCAGCGCCTCGAGCCCGCCGGGCAGCTTGCGCCGGTCGACGATCCAGTCGCCCAGCGACGAGTCGTCGCTGTCGCGGTGGCCGAACCAGCCGTCGTCGAGCACGAACAGCTCGACGCCCAGGTCGCGCGCCTTGCCGGCCATGGCGACCAGCCGGTCATGGTCGAAGTCGAAGAAGGTGCCCTCCCAGTTGTTGATCACCACCGGGCGTGGCCGGTCGCGCCACGGGCCGCGGACGAGCCGGGATCCGTACAGGCTGTGGAACGCCTCGCTCAGGCCGCCCAGGCCCTCGCCCGACCAGGCGAGGACGGCCTCGGGCGTGATGAACGCGGCGCCCGGCTCCAGCCGCCAGGCAAACCCCTCGGGCTGGATGCCGATCCGCAGGCGGGCGGTGCGCAGCGGCTCCACCTCAGCCTCGGCCAGGAAGCTGCCCGAGTAGACGAGGCTCAGGCCCAGCGCCTCGCCGGCGTCCTCGGTCGTGTGCTCCCGGCGCAGGGCGAGGAACGGGTTGTGCTCCAGGCCCGACGCGCCCCGCAGGCTGCCCACCGATTGCCGGCCGGGGACCAGCGGGCGGTCCTGGACGTGACGCTCGCGCGCCCAGGCCCCGCTCAGGGTGACCAGCCGCCAGTCGGCGTCCGGAAGGTCCAGCGACGAGCTCATCGCGCAACGCACCGTCAGCGGCGTCGCGCCGAGGTTGGCGAGGGTCATCGAGCGCGCCACGACCGGCCGGTCCGCGAACAGCGTGAGGCGAAGCGTGGCGCGCAGCCCGGTTGGCGCGTCGTCGAGGTCGATCTCGAGCGTCTCCGCCTCGGCGGGCTCCTCGACGTACGTCGAGGGCAGGCCAGCAAGGTCCGGCTTGCCGGCGAGGATCCGATGGCCCGCGTAGCGGAGGTCGAGGACCGTCGAGCCGTCGGCTGCCTCAACGACCAGCGCGGGGATCCGCCAGTCGCCGACGCCCGGGACGGGGACCTCGAGCGCGACGGGCTCCCCGACGCGGTTCGAGAACCCGGTGAACTCGTCCGGTCCGAGCTGGCGCAGCGAGGCGCCGGCCTCGAGCGGGGCGCCGGCGTGGAGGTGTCCCAGCCAGCCGTTCTCGAGCACGCGCAGCGCGTAGCTGATCCGGCCGTTCGCCAGGTGCCACTCGCGGGCGTCCGCGTCCCAGTGGATCGTCATGCCGGGCGGATCGTCATGCGGGGGTGGGCTCCGTCGAGATCGTCCACGCCCAGCGATGGGTGCCCGGGCGCAGGACGTACGCCTCGAGGGTATCCGGCCCGCAGCTCGCGGTGCCCACGCCACGGTGCGCGGCATCGAGCTGGACGATCGTCTCGGGGCACGGCCGCAGCTCGTCGTCATGGGCCGCCGCGTCGAGGTCGGCCGCCCGCAGGTGCGTGACCGAGACCTGGCGGGGTCGGTCGAGGTCCAGCCGGATCCCGCCGGCCGGCCCGCCGATCCGAAGCCAGCGTGTGTCGGCGTGCCCGCCGTTCTCCTGCGGCCGCAGATAGTGCGTCGCTGCGTCGGTCACCGTCGACCGCCACCGGCCGACCTGCCCGCCACGCCGGCGGTCGGGATACGTCTCGTGCGGCCCGCGCCCGAACCATTCGAGGTCCTCGTGACCGGCGGCCAGCTCGAGCACGGTCCCGACCCGCGGCAGGTCGTCGAGGATGGCCGGCACCTCGACGGTCTCCTCGACGAGGATCCGGCCGTCAGCTGCGAGCGACATCCGCTGGATGTGCGGCACCTCGATCCCGGTCTCGGTGGTCCACGTCGCGCGGATCGTCACCGCGTCGGCCGCGCGCTCGATTCCGTCGAGGCGACGGGTCAGGTTTGCCAGCCCCCAGCCGGTCCAGCGCTTCGCCATGCCGCCGATGCGGTCGTTGTCGGTGGGTGCCCGCCACAGGGACAGGGCCGGCGGCGCCGCGAACGCGGGGAGGAGGAGCTGCCCCGCTTCGTTCAGGACGACGCCGCCGGTCCAGCCCGCCGCCGTCGAGGCGGCGGCGCCGGGCCCGGTTGCCGTATCCAGCGGCACCTGTGCCCAGCCCATCTCGTGGTCCGCCGGCGCCCATCCCGTGGCGTCGGCGGTCAGGAACCGCAACGTGAGCCAGCGTTCGCCGGCGCCCTCCGGCGGCAGGCGCCAGCCCGGGATCGACACCTCGGCCCGGTCGCCCGGGGCGATCGAGGGCAGCGGCAGGTCGCCGCCCGCGACCGGCTCGCCGTCGACGGTCGCCTCCCAGGTGGCACGCAGCCAGCCGGTGCCGCGGAACTCCCCCCGGTTCTCGAGGGTCACCCGTCCGTCGCGCGCGGCGGCGATGGCCGCATCGTCTGTCGCGGTACGCATCGGCGACGCGAGATGCATGTGCTCGAACATCGCGGGCTTTGGCCGACGGTCGGGGAACACCATCCCGTCCAGCACGAACGTGCCGTCGTTGGGCACGTCGCCGAAGTCCCCGCCGTAGGCGGCGCGCAGCGTCCCGTCGGGCAGCCGCTGGTCGAGGCCGTGGTCGCGCCACTCCCAGATGAACCCGCCCTGGAGCCCGGGCGTCGCCTCGATCGCGTCCCAGTGCTCCGCCAGCGTGCCGTTGCTGTTGCCCATCGCATGGCTGAACTCGCACATGATCAGCGGGTGTCGCTGGAGGCCCGAACGGGCGTGCGCGACGATCGCGGAGATCGGCGGGTACATCGGGCAGGTGAGGTCGCTCGCCGTCTGGGGGCTGGTCCAGTCGAACCGGATCGCGCCCTCGTAGTGGAGCGGGCGCGACGGGTCCGCCCGGCGCGCCCAGCCGGCGGCCGCGTCGTGGTTGACGCCGTAGCCCGACTCGTTGCCCAGGGACCAGGCGATGATCGAAGGGTGGTGCCGGTCACGCTCGATCATCCGTGCAACCCGGTCCACGAACGCCGACCGGTACCGGGGGTCGTGGCACACGTCGTCGTACCAGCCGTGGGACTCGATGTCCGCCTCGTCGATGACGTACAGCCCCAGCTCGTCGCACACGTCGAGCAGGTACGGGTCGTTGGGGTAGTGCGAGGTGCGCAGCGCGTTGAAGCCCCAGCGCTTCATTGCGACCACGTCGGCGAGCATGTCGTCGGCCGAGATCACGCGACCGGTTCGCCGGTCGAAGTCGTGGCGGTTGACGCCGCGGATGAGCACGGCTCGCCCGTTGACCAGCAGCTCGACGCCGCGAACCTCGACCCGCCGGAACCCGATCCGCCGCTCGACGCGCTCCACGACGGCGCCGTCAGGCGCGCGGAGCACGACGCGCAGCGTGCGCAGGGCGGGCACCTCCGCGGACCACGGCGTCACGCCGGGGATCCGGGCGATCAGCCGCACGCGCCCGACGCGCGGCGGGCGGACCACAGCCTCGGCCTCGCGCCAGCTGGCTCGGTCCTCGGGGTCGCTGAGCGTGCCCGACGCGTTGAGGCTCTGGAGGTCGAGGATCCCGCGCCGGGGCGGCCCCGGGACGACGAACGCGCCCGGACCGCGGTCGGCCACGGCAGCATGCGGGACGGCGGCGACCAGCGGCTCCGCGACCCCGTCGATGGTCGCCTCCACCCGCCAGCCCGGCTCCAGCGCCGCATCATCGGGCCAGCCCAGCGCGACCTCGAGCTCAAGGGTCCCGGTCGAGAGGCCCTCGTCCAGCCCCGCATCGATCCGCAGCTCGGCGAGATGGACCGGCGAGGTCGCGTACAGGAACACCGACCGCGTGATCCCGCCGTGCCACCACTGGTCCTGGTCCTCGATGAACGAGGCGTCCGACCACTTGACGACCGTCAGCCGGAGGTCGTTGGCGCCGGGCCGCAGCAGGCCGGTGATCTCGAACTCGGCGGCCAGGTGCGAGTCCTTGCTGATGCCGGCCTCGACGCCGTTGAGATGGGCGATGAGCACGCTCTCTGCGGCACCCACGTGGAGCACGAGGCGCCGGCCGGCCCACCCGGCCGGCAGCTCGAACGAGCGCTCGTAGACGCCGGTCGGGTTCTCATCGGGTGTCGCCGGCGGGCGATCGGGAAACGGCATCTGGACGTTGGTGTAGATCGGGACATCCCGGGTGTCCTGCATCGTCCAGCAGCCCGGGACCTCGATCTCGCGCCACTCGCCACCCGCCGGATCGGCATCAGGCCGGTGGAGCAGCTGGAACCGCCACGTCCCGTCCAGCGCGAGCCGGTCGGTGTGGGGCACGGCATGCATCGGCAGCCGGCCACGGGCGGTCAGCTCGGGGTCGGCCCACGGCGTGGGCGTCATCGGTACGGATCCTCCTCGACCCGGCCGCGGCGGCCGGGTGTCGCGCGTCAGCCCTTGGTGGAACCCAGGGTCAGGCCGGCGACGAACTGCTTCTGGAGCGCGAAGTAGACGACCAGGGTGGGGATCGCCGCGAGCAGGGCGCCGGCGGCGAGCAGGTTGTTGTCGGTGAAGAACTGGCCCGAGAGGTTGTTCAGGGCCGAGGTTATCGGGAACTTGTCCCCGGTGCGCAGCAGCAGGATGCCCCAGAAGAAGTCGTTGTAGATCCAGGTGAACTCGAGGGTGGCGAGCGCCGCGAGCGCCGGCCGGGTGAGCGGCAGGAGCACCGTCCAGTAGGTCTTCCAGACCGACGCCCCGTCCATCACCGCCGCCTCGTTGATCTCCTTGGGGACCTGCTTGAAGTAGTTCGAGAGCACGAACGTGCAGAACCCGAGCTGGAACGCGATGTGGATCGCGATCAGTCCGAAGAACGTGTCGTACCAGATGCCACGGTCCGCCAGCGGCGAGAACAGCGGCAGCGCGAGGTACATCCGGTACAGCGGCGTGATCACGACCTGCTGCGGCAGCAGGTTGCCGGCCGTGAACAGCATCAGCATCGCGACGTTGAACCGGAAGCTGTAGCGCGACACCGCGAACGCGATCATCGACGCGAAGAACAGCACCAGGATCATCGCCGGCACGACCACGATCAGCGTGTCGAACAGGTGGAGCCAGAGGTCCATGCCGTCGGCCGCCCGGAAGAAGTTGTCGAGGTTGTAGGACCCGCCGATCGACACGTATCCCAGCCGGGCCGTGTCGCCGTACGGCCGGAATGCCGTGTACACGGTCCACGCGAGCGGGAAGATCCACAGCACGCACATCGCGATCAGGAAGGCATGCGTGCCGTACTTCGGCCGGTGCCCCTTCTTCCGGGCGGCGGTCGCCTCGACGCGGGGCAGCGTGGTCGCGGTCATGCCGGCTCCTCGCGCATCACCCGGTACAGGTAGAAGATGATCGGGCCGATCGATATCAGCAGCAGGATCACGGCGATCGCGGACCCGAACCCGACCAGGCTCGCCTCACCCAGCAGGTTGGTCGTGATCAGGACCGACAGCAGGCCGAGGCCGTTGAGGCCCTTGTTGATGATGTACACGATGTCGAACGCGCGAAGCGACTCGATCACGGTCACCACCAGGACCACGACGTTGATCGGCGCGAGGACCGGGAACACCACCCGGAAGAACGTCTGCCGGGCGTTGGCACCGTCGATCGACGCGGCCTCCCGGAGCGTGTTGTCGACGCTCTTCAGCCCTGCCAGGTAGAGGACCATGATGTAGCCGACGTGGCGCCAGCTGGCGGCGACCATCACGGCGGCGAAGTTGAGCCCGCGGGTACCCAGCCAGTCGATCGTGGTGCCCGAGGTGACCCATCGGTGGTCGCCTGTCACCAGGACCAGCATGTTGTTGATGAAGCCCTGGCCGGGCGAGTAGATCAGCTCCCAGATGAAGCCCACGATCGCGAGCGACAGCACCACCGGCATGTACAGCACGCTCTGGTAGATCCGCGTGCCCCGGATGTTCTGGTCCAGGACCACGGCCATCAGCATGCCCAGCGGCGTGGCAATGAACAGAAATACCGCGAGCCAGATGAGGTTGTTCTGGAGGGCCGGCCAGAACGGCTGGTAGAGATTGACCAGGGTGTCGTAGTTCTTGAGGCCGACGAACCTGATCTTGTCCAGGCCGCCGATGCCGTTCCAGTCGGTGAATGACAGGATGATCGACCCCAGGGTCGGCAGCCAGATCAGGAAGATGTGGATGAAGGCAGGGATCCCGACCATCAGCGCCAGGGTCACCTTGTCGCGCCGGGTGAGCAGGCTGAACCGGCGCCGCGACCGGCGCGGCCCGGTTGCCGACGGGCCCAGCGACAGGGACGCCCCGTCGGTGCTGGCCGACGGGGCGTTCTGCGGAACGGACTGCGTCATCGGGCGCTCGGTCCCTTTGCTCAGCTGGTGATCACTGCGGCGGCAGGCTGTCGTAGAAGTCCTGGATGCCGGACAGGTACTTGTCGAGGTCCTGCGACGGGTCGCCCAGGAAGTTCTGGATGAATCCCTGCATGCCGTTCGCTCCCGCGAAGTCCGGCCGCGTGTCGCGGTCGAGGAACTGCGCGATCTTCTGGGCGCCGCCGATGATCTCGGCCATCTTCTGCTGGAACGGAGTGTATGTGCTGGTGTCCGCGTCCTTGGCGGCCGCGACGTTGTTGGGGCTCGACTTGAGGAAGATGCCCTGGGCCTCGCCCGTGGAGAGGTACTCCATGAACGCCTTCGCCTGGTCCACGTTGACGGCCTTGGCCGAGACCATGAACCCGTCGATCGGGGCGTCGATCGCGGCCTCGCTGTCGAAGCTGGTGCCGAAGGTCGGGAACGGGAAGAAGTCGAGGTCGTCATGGACGGCCGGGTCCGTGGCCTGCTCGCCGGCGAACGTGCCCAGGAAGTACATGCCGGCCTTCTTGCCGATCATGTCCTGTGCCGACTCCTGCCAGGTCTTGCCCAGCGGCTGCGGGTCGAAGTAGGGGAGCAGCTCCGCCCACTTCGAGAACACGGCCTTGGTCTTGGCGTCGGTCCACTTCTCCTTGCCGGCCATCAGGCCGACATGGAAGTCGTAGCCGTTCATCCGCATGTTGAGGATGTCGAACGTGCCCATGGCGGGCCAGCCGTCCTTGTCCGCGAACGCGAGCGGGATGAGACCGTCCGTCTTCATCTTGTCGCCCAGCGCGGTGAACTCGTCGATCGTCTTGGGGATCGCGTAGCCCTTGTCGGCGAAGAGGCTCTTGCGATAGATGACGACCCACGGGTAGTTGTAGAACGGGATGAAGTACTGCTTGCCGTCATCACCTGTGGACGCGGTCTTGAACGCATCCGAGTAGTTGCTCGCGATCGAGGCCCACACGTCGCTGATGTCGGTCGCCAGGCCCTGCGCGGCGAAGAACCGCATCCGGTATCCGGCAAACCAGGTGAACGCGTCGTCAGGCGTCGCCTGCAGGTAGGCGTTGATCGTGTCCTGGAACTTGCCGTGCTCGACCGTGTTGACCGTGACCGTGATGCTCGTCTTCGCCGTGAAGGCGTCGACGACGGCCTGCATCGCGTCCTTGGGGACCTGGTCCGAGTAGTTCGATCCGAAGGTCAGGCTGCCGGTGACCGGCGCCATCGACTCTGCCGGGGCGGTGGACTCGCCCGGCGCGGTGGACGAGGCGGGGGGTGCCGTCGTGGCACCCGAAGTGCCGCAGGCCGCGAGGAAGGCGGAGACTCCGCCCAGCGCCGCGACAGCAGCGCCTCCCTTGAGCACCTGGCGGCGCGTGACGGAAAGGTGGCCGTCGTGATCAGCCATGCTGGAACCTCCTCCGCGACCTTCCGCGATGCATATGCGGGGCGGGCCGACAACGTGGATTGTTGCGACCCGATTGCGCAATGTCAAGAGACTCGCGCGGATTCGCACATACTTTCTTGTGCGAGTGCGTTGACTTAGGTGTGATCCGGGATCAAGATGGTGGCGCGCCGGTCCCTCGATCGCAGGCCGGAGCCTCCTGCCCAGCGCGATCGAGTCGACGCCGAGGGAACGCCGGAGCGATGCTCGCCCGCCAGCGCCAGGCACTCATCCTCGATCGCGTCCGCGCGTCGGGCGCGGTCCGCGTGGTCGAGCTCGCGCGCGAGCTGGACGTCTCCGACATGACCGTGCGTCGCGATCTCGAGGTGCTCCACGAGCAGGGTCTGCTCGAGAAGGTGCACGGTGGCGCGACGGCGCTGTCCGGGCTGGCCTCGTACGAACCCGGCTTCACCGCCAAGACATCGCTCCAGCAGGCAGAGAAGGCGGCGATCGCCGCGGCAGCCGTGGAGCTCGTCGAGCCGGGCATGTCGATCGCGATCTCGGCCGGCACGACCACGCACGTCCTCGCGCGCCGGGTCGGCGAGGTGCCGGGTGTGACCATCGTGACCAACTCCATCCGGGTCGCGGACGTGCTGCACCGGATCGGACGACGCGACCAGACGGTGATCCTCACCGGCGGCGTGCGCACCCGATCGGAAGCGCTGGTCGGCCCGTTCGCCGTCGCCCAGATCCGGACCGTCCACCTCGATCTCGCGTTCATGGGCGTCCACGGGATGGACGCCCATGCCGGGTTCACGTGTCCCAACCTGAGCGAGGCCGAGACCGACCGGGCGCTGATCGACGCCAGCCGCCGGCTGATCGTCGTGGCGGATCACGCGAAATGGGGAGTCGTCGGGATCGCGACCATCGCCCGTCTCGACCAGGCGGACGTGGTCGTGACGGACAGCGGCCTCGACGGCGAGGCCCTGGGCATCCTCCGGGATTCGGTGCCCGAGGTTGTCGTGGTCGACGCCGGCGAAGGCACCCCGGAGCCATCCGACGCCGTTGCGATCGCGGACGACGGGCTTCCTGCCATGGGGGCGTCCATCCGTGCCAACTGACCCGGCCGCCAGGCCGGACGACCAGGCGCTCGCCGCGCTCGACGACGAGCCCCACCGCCGGTTCAACGCGCTGACCGGTGAATGGGTGCTGGTCTCCGCCGGGCGGACGCTCCGGCCGTGGCTGGGGGCCGAGGAACCCGAGCCGCCCGAGCACCGGCCGGCATTCGACCCCGAGTGCTACCTGTGTCCGGGCAATACCCGCGTCAACGGCGAGGTCAACCCGGCCTACGACCGCACGTTCGTGTTCACCAACGACTTTGCCGCGCTCCGGCCCGACACGTCCGCGGTGCGCCTGGGCGACGGCCTGTTCCGTGCCCAGGGCACGCGTGGCACGTGCCGGGTCGTGTGCTTCTCTCCGCGTCACGACCTTACCCTGGCCGGGATGTCCGAGGCGGAGATCCGGGGCGTCATCGACGTCTGGGCGGAGCAGACGACGGACCTCGGCCGCGACTACCGGTGGGTCCAGGTGTTCGAGAACCGGGGCGAGGCGATGGGCGCCTCCAACCCGCATCCCCACGGCCAGATCTGGTCGGGCGACGCGCTGCCGGTGGAAGCCGCACGAGAGGACGAGTCGCAGGCGCGATACCTCGCCCAGCACCAGCGTCGCCTGCTGGTGGACTACGCGGCCGCCGAAATTGACGGGCCGCGCGTGGTCGCCGCCCACGGCGAGTGGCTGGCCGTGGTCCCGTTCTGGGCCGCGTGGCCGTTCGAGACGATGGTGATCCCGCGATTCCCGGCAGCCCGGCTGGCCGACGTCGGCGACGACGACCGCGACGGGCTGGCGGCGGCGCTGCGCGACCTCACCCGCCGCTACGACGCGCTGTTCGGGCGCCCGTTCCCGTACTCGATGGGCTGGCACCAGGCTCCGTTCGGCGGTGCGGAGACGGCCCATTGGCAGGTGCACGCGCACTTCTACCCGCCGCTGCTGCGGGCCACGGTGCGCAAGTTCATGGTCGGGTACGAGCTGCTCGCCGAGCCGCAGCGAGACCTGACGGCCGAGGAGGCCGCCGAGCGCCTGCGTGCCGTGGTGCCGTCGGCCGCGCGCTGATCGGTCCGCGGCTCGGGGTTCCGCCGCACCCTCGCCACGATCCTCGTTCGCGCCGATCCCGCCCGGGACACCCGGTACGATGGGCCCCTACCCGGCACGGAGGCTTCCATGCGGCTGTGGGGCGGTCGGTTCGGCGAGGGGCCGGACGCGCGGATGGCGGAGTTCACGCGCTCGATCGAGATCGACGCGGTGCTCGCGCTGGACGATATCGCTGGCTCGATCGCGCACGTCCGCGGGCTCGGTCGAGCCGGGCTGCTGACCGAGGACGAGGTCGCGGTTCTCGAGCGCGGGCTGGTCGGGCTTCGCGAGGACGTCGAGGCGGGAGCGATTGCCTGGGATCCCGCCCTCGAGGACGTTCACATGAACCTCGAGACGCTGCTCACCGAGCGCGTCGGGAGCGTGGGCGGCAAGCTCCACACCGGCCGCTCGCGCAACGACCAGGTGGCAACCGACCTCCGGCTGTGGACCCGGCGAGCCGCGGACCGGCTCGTCGCCGGGATCCTCGGCCTGGAGCGGGCGCTGGTGGACCTCGCCGAGCGCGAGGGGGATGCCGTGCTGCCCGGCACGACGCACATCCAGCCGGCCCAGCCGGTCCTCTTCGCCCATCACCTGCTCGCCTACGTCGAGATGCTGGAGCGGGATCGCGGCCGCCTGGTGGACGCGCGTCGGCGGCTGAACGTCTCGCCGCTGGGTGCCGGAGCGCTGGCCGGCGCAGGCTACCCGCTCGACCGCGAGACGACCGCGGCGGAGCTCGGCTTCGACGGCGTGACCCGCAACTCGCTCGATGCCGTCTCGGATCGGGACTTCGTGGTCGAGGTGCTGGCGGCGGTGGCGCTCGCGATGGTCCACCTGAGCCGGCTTGCCGAGGAGATCACCTGGTGGTCCAACCCACGGTTCGGGTTTATGCACGTCGCCGACGCGTTCTCGACTGGGTCGTCGATGATGCCCAACAAGAAGAACCCCGATCCCGCGGAGCTCGTGCGGGGGCGCTCCGCCGGTGTCATCGGCGCGCTGGCGGGCATGCTCGCGCTGCTCAAGGGGCTGCCGCTGGCCTACCAGCGCGACCTCCAGGAGGACAAGCCACCGCTGTTCGCCGCCGTCTCGACCCTCGACGCGTCGCTGGGCGTGATGGCCGGCCTGATCGAGACCCTCGTGATCGACCGTGCTCGGATGCAAGCCGCGGCCGAGGAGGGCTACACGACGGCGACCGCGCTCGCCGACGCGCTGGTCATGCGCGGGGTGCCGTTCCGTGCCGCCCACCACATCGTCGGGGGGCTCGTCGGGGGCGCCGAAGCTGAGGGCGTCGCCACCCTCGCGGACCTGCCGGACGAGGCGTACAAGGCCGCGCTCGACGGCAGCGACGATCCGGTCGCGCAGGGGCTCCGTCGCCAGAAGGGGATCGTGGCGCAGCTCCGGGCCGCGGCGACGATCGAGGGAGCCCTGGCGAGCGCGGACGTCACCGGTGGGACGGCGCCGGCGCGCGTTGCCGCGGCGCTTGCCGAGGCGAAGGCCCGGCTCGAGGGTTGACCGGCAGCCGTTCGCGCATCGCGGGCAGGGGCGCCGGCGTCAGAGCTCCAGCGTGGTCGCGATTGCGAGGTCGCGCACCAGGTGAGGATCGCGCGCCCAGGCACGCGCGAGGATCACGTGCAGCTCGGCGGCGGCACGGCCGTGGGGCAGCTCGATCGTCGGCAAAGCAACATCCGGCACGGTACCCGCCATCTCGACCACCTGGTCCGACGCGAGCTCCAGCGCGGGTGACACGACCGCGGACCAGGGCACGATCGTCTGGTCGAACCCACCGGAGACCGTGGATTCGACCTTGACCCGGAGCTCCATCCGGATCTCCTGGAGCCGCATCGGCGCCGACGGCCGCAGGGAGAGCTGGCCGCGGAACGGCTGCCCCGGGACCAGTGGAACGGGGTCGATGCGGATGGAGCCGATGACGCCGCCCGCCTGCGCGTCGGCGGCCTCGTACAGGGCGAGCTCGCCCACATGGACGACGCCGGCGCGCAGCAGCGCGGTGGGCTGGAGGATCCGCACCGGCACCTCGATCGAGCTGTCGCGCCCGCCCTCGATGTCGAGCTTGGCCTCGACGGTCCAGGACACGCCCGCGACATCGGCTTCGAGCGTGGCCGGGCCGAGACCCGGGACGGGGATCTGGACATCGAGCTCGCGGGTCTCCCCGGCGGCGAGCCGGACCGGCGCAACCGCGAGCACCGGGACGCGCGGCTGGTCCTGGTGCCCGGTGCGGGTCTCCGTTCTCGGGTGGCCCTCGCTGTCCGTGGTCGTGACGTGGTACTTCCAGTGCTCCTCGCCGCGCAGCGTCACGACGAGTCCACGGGCCTCCACGGCGCGCCGCGCGGCCACCGTGACATGCCCGTCAACGAGGCGGCCCGGCAGCAGCCGGTCGCTCGCGAGCTGAAGGGTCCAGTCCACGCCGCCGCCCTCGGCCTTCCAGGTCCTTGCCATTTCCGTACTCGTCCCTTCTCCGTGTGCGCTGGACCGATCGTACGGCGTCCATCGCCGCCTCATCGGTCGTCTACCGCGGCATGTCAGTCGATTCCTGATGCCTCATCGAGCGGTTGCCGGATGACGCGCCGGAGACCTGCGGCCACGGTAGGGGCATGGCGCTGGCGGCTGCGCCACACGACCAGGGGGTCCACTTCTGGGGAAGTTCATTACCGTGCACGAAGGGGTGCTTCGGCCTGGTCGGCGCGCAGGTGCGCGGGATCCGGTCGGCCCTACCGGTTGCACGTCATCGCGCTACGATCGCTCGAACGTCCGGAGGCCGCCATGCTCACGCTCGACACCATCCGCGAGGCGCCCAAGGCGCTGCTCCACGACCACCTCGACGGCGGTCTCCGCCCCGCGACGATCGTGGATCTCGCGCGCGAGTACGGGTACCGCGAGCTGCCCACGGAGGACGTGGACGCGCTGACCGCGTGGTTCCGCCGCGGCGCGGATCGCAAGTCGCTGGAGCTGTATCTCGAGACGTTCCAGCACACGATCGGCGTGCTCCAGGATCGCGATGCCATCGCCCGCGTGTCGGCCGAGTGCGTCGAGGATCTTGCCGCGGACGGCGTCGTGTATGCGGAGATCCGGTATGCGCCCGAGCTGTCGGTCGAGAAGGGGCTGACCCTGGACGAGGTCGTCGAGGCCAGCCTCGAGGGGTTCCGGATCGGGATGGCCCGCGCAGAGGCCGCCGGGCGTCCGATCGTGGTCCGCGCGCTGATCACCGCGATGCGCCAGGCTGCCCGGTCGATGGAGATCGCGGAGCTGGCCGTCAGGTGGCGCGATGCCGGCGTCGTCGGCTTCGACATCGCCGGGCCTGAGGCCGGCTACCGGCCCACGCGCCACCTGGACGCGTTCGAGCACGTCCGGCGCGAGAACTTTCACATCACGATCCACGCCGGCGAGTCGTTCGGGCTGCCGTCGATCTGGGAGGCGCTCCAGCTGTGCGGCGCTGAGCGCCTCGGGCACGGTGTGCGCATGGTCGACGACATCACGGTCCACGATGACGGGTCGGTCTCGATGGGCCGGCTGGCGGCGTTTGCCCGCGACCGCCGGGTCCCGCTCGAGATGTGCCCGACGTCGAACGTGCACACCGGCGCGGCGGCATCGATCGAGGAGCACCCGTTCGACCTCCTCCGCCGGCTCCGGTTCCGGGTGACGGTGAACACCGACAACCGGCTGATGAGCGGCGTCTCGCTGTCGTCGGAATTCCAGGCGCTGGACGCGGCGTTCGGGATCGGGCTGGGTGAGATGGAGTGGCTCACCATCAACGCGCTCAAGTCGGCGTTCGTCGCGTTCGACGAGCGGCTGCGCCTGATCAGCGAGGTCGTCAAGCCGCGGTACGCACACCTGCGCGCCCGCGAGTCGCTGGTGGTGACCTCAATCGGGTAGGGCGAAGCGGCCGCGCCGGTGGCAGCGACGGCGGCGTCAGGCGATGGGCAGCGCCACCACGAACCGCGACCCGCCGTAGCCGTTCTTCTCGATCCAGACACGGCCGCCCATCGCCTCCATCAGCCGTCGCGCGGCGAACAGCCCGATGCCGGATCCGCGCGCGCGAAGGCGGTCGACGCGCACGTACGGCTGGAACACGGCCTCCCAGTCGTCGATCGGGACGCCCGGCCCGTCGTCGGTGATGTAGACCTGCACCTCGTCGTCCTGCCGCCACACGCCGATCGATACCGCGAGCTCCGGCGGCGCGTACTTCGCCTCGTTGTCGAGGATCTGCTCGAGCACCTGGCGGAAGCGGGCCTCGTCGCCCCGGGCGACGACCGCGTGGGCGGACGGGTCCCAGCGGACGGCTCGGGTACGGAGCAGCAGCGCCAGGTTGCCCACGGTGGCGCCGATCGCCGTGACCACGTCAAACGGATCGCGCAGGAGGCCGGTCAGCCCCTCGCCGCGCACCGATGCGAGGATCGAGTCGACCAGGCGGTCGAGTCGCGTGACCTGGTCGATGGCGCTCTCGCGCCAGGTCTCGACGAGGTTCCGGTTGCCGCCCTCCCCATCGGTGGCCTCGTCGGCAAGCAGGTCAACGTACGCGCGGACCACCGCCAGCGGCGTGCGCAGCTCATGGGTCACGACCGCGAGCAGCTCCGCCCGTGCCGCGTCCAGCTGCGACAGCCGGTCGAGCTGCGCCTCGGCCTCCGCCTGCAGCCGGCCCTTCTCGACGATGCCGGCCAGCAGGGCCGCGATCGTCGACAGGAACTCGACCTCGTCGGGCGTGAACGCCCGGATGCCCGCGGTCTGGACGTTGAGCACGCCGACCACCGCCTCGTTCCAGATCAGCGGGACGGACAGCATCCCGTGCAGCTGGACGTTGTCGAAGCCGCGCACCCAGCTGAAGCGGGGATCGGCGGTCACGTCGCGCGAGGTGACCGGCAATCGCGTCTCGGCGGCCCGGCCCGTGATGCCCTCGCCCAGCCGCAGCGTGACCTGGCCGACTTTGGCAACGTCGAGCCCGTTGGTCGCCGCGAGCGTCAGCCGCAGCCCATCGCGGTCGAGCAGGTAGAACGAGCAGACCTCGACGCCCAGGGCCACCGTGGTCCGGTCGACCAGCGTTCGCATCAGCTCATCCCAGTCGCGGGCCTGCGTGGCGAGCTGGGCGAACTCGTGGAGGAACGCAAGCTGGTCAACGCGCGACGCAGCGGCCGTACCTGCCGATGCACGGCGGCGCCGCCCCGTGGTGCGGCCGGTGCCCGATTCCGAGGTGGTGGTCACCGCGACAGCGTACCCGGCGGCGGGAGTGCGGGACAGCCCGCCGGGCGCGCGGGACGGCCCGCCGGGCGCGGACGCGCGGGAGCGGCAGCCGGACGGGTCAGCGGCCGCCGGTCTCGCCGGCCACGGCCTCTCCCGAGACGCTGGTCGGCAGGTCCGCGAGCAGCGGCTCGGTCCACGTCCAGGCGGCGCCGTGGTGCTTGCCCACGGCCCCGTGGCGCGCGGCCTCGACCCGCAGCGGCAGGCCGAAGATCTCGATGAAGCCGACCGCAGATGCGTGGTCGAAGGCATCGCCCTCGTCGTACGTCGCGAGGTTCTTGTCGTACAGGCTGAGCGGAGAACGACGGCCGACGACGATCGCGCGTCCATGGTCCAGCCGCATCCGCACGTCACCCGAGACCACCCGCTGCGAGGACAGCGCATAGGTCCGGAGGTCGCGCGACAGGGCGCTGAACCACAACCCGTCGTAGATGATCTGCGACAGCTCGTCGGCGACCAGGCGGTTGAACCGCAGCTGCTCCTTGGACAGCACCAGCCCTTCGAGCGCGTGGTGGGCGGTGTGCAGGATCACGGCCGCCGGCGCCTCGTAGATCTCGCGGCTCTTGATCCCCACCAGGCGGTCCTCGACGTGATCGATCCTGCCCACGCCGTGGACGCCGCCGAGGTCGTGGAGGCGCTGGACCAGCTCCACCGAGCCCAGCGGCTGGCCGTCGATCGACACCGGGATGCCGCCCTCGAACCCGATCACGAGATCGACCGGGTCCGGCGCGTCGCCCGGCGCCACGGTCCACTCGTAGGCGTCCGCCGGCGGGGTCACCCACGGGTCCTCCAGCACGCCCGTCTCGCACGAGCGGCCCCACAGGTTGACGTCGATCGAGTACGGAGACGCCTTGGTGATCGGGATCTCGATCCCGCGCTCGATCGCGTAGTCGATCTCCTGGTCGCGCGACAGGCCCATGCCCACCCGCATCGGCGCGATCACCTCGAGCCCGGGGTCGAGCGCGTGGACCGCGATGTCGAAGCGCACCTGGTCGTTGCCCTTGCCCGTGCACCCGTGGGCGACCGCGTCGGCGCCCTCCTTCTGGGCGACCTCGACCAGCAGCTGGGCCAGCAGCGGCCGGGCGAGCGCGGTCGCCAGCGGGTACGCGCCCTGGTAGACCGCGCCGGCCTGGAGCGCCCGCCATGCGTACTGCTGGATGAAGGTCTCCCGGGCATCGACGACGTACGCCTTCGATGCGCCGGCCTTCATCGCCCGCCGCTCGACGCCTTCGCGCATCGAGCCACCGCCGAGGTCGACCGTCAGCGTGATCACCTCGACGCCGTACTGCTCCCTGAGCCAGGCAACGGCGACCGATGTGTCAAGGCCTCCGGAGTAGGCGAGCACGACTTTGTTCATCGGGACATGGCCTCCGTGGGGATCGCCGGCTCCACCGGCGCCTGGATCGCTTGGAACCGATCGAGCCAGCGCTCCAGGGCGCGCTCGTCGGGGAACAGCACGATGAGGGTGTTGTCGCCGGCGACGGTGCCCACCTGGTCCGCGAGGGTGGACTCGTCGATCGCCTGGGCGATCACATTGGCGGTGCCGGGCTGGCCCGTGAGGACGAGGATCAGGCCGCTGCGCCCGACGGTGACCGGGATGTCGCCCAGGATCCGGCGCAGCCGCTCGTCGGACGGCGGTCGCTGCGCGGGGGCGAGATCCTCCGGGTTGACGTAGGCGGCGTGGTCGCCGCGCATGACCTTGGCCAGGCCCAGCTCCGCGACGTCACGGCTGACGGTGGCCTGGGTGACCTCGAACCCGAGCGCCGACAGCTCGGCGACGAGCTCCCCCTGGCTGCCGATCGGACGGCTGGCCACGAGGCGGCGGATGGCGGCGTGGCGGTCCCGCTTGACGATCATCGGGTCACGCCGCGCCCGCATGAGCGTGGGCCGACACCCGGGTGCCGAAGGCCGGATCGGTCAGGGCGCGGGCGAGCGCAGCGGGCGCGGCGGCGTCCACGATGACCGCCTCGGCACCCTCCCAGGTCAGCGCCGCCAGCGCGGCCCTGACCTTGGGCACCATCCCGCCGCTGATCGTTCCATCGGCGATCAGGGCCTCGGCCTCCTCGATCGAGATCGAGGCGAGCCGCTCGCCGGCGGCGTTGCGCACGCCATCGACGTCGGTCATCAGGACCAGCTGGCGGGCGCCGAGCCCGGCGGCGATGCCGGCTGCGGCGTCGTCCGCGTTGACGTTGCACACGATGCCCTCCTCGTCGCGCGCAAGCGGCGCGACGACCGGCACCTGGCCGGCGACGAGCAGCGAGTCGAGCAGGTCGCGGCGCACGCCGACCACCGTTGCGACCAGCCCGATCTCCGGCACCCGCTGCCCGATGAGCAGCCCGCCGTCCACGCCGGACAGCCCCACCGCATCGCAACCCACGTCATGGAGCGCCGCCACGAGCTCGCTGTTGACGACCCCGCGAAGCACCGCCGCGGCGACCTCGAGGGCCGCGGGATCCGTGACCCGCAGCCCGCCCTCGAACCGCGACGGGACGCCCAGCCGCTCCAGCCACTCGGTCATGCGCTTGCCACCGCCGTGGACCAGCACGACTGGCCGCTTGCGCGCGATCGTGGCCACCTCGGCCAGGACCTGGCGCTGCTCGCTGAGGGTCGTCCCGCCGAGCTTGACGACAACGATCTCGCTCATGTCGTGTACTCCGAGTTCTCGCGCACGTACGCTTCGGTCAGGTCACATCCGAAGGCCTCGCCGGTTCCGCCGCCCAGCCCGAGGTCGAGCCGGAGCAGGACCTCGTCGCCGCCCATCGCCTCGCGCGCGGCGACCTTGTCGATCGGGACGGGGCCGCCGCGCGGGCCGTCGTACACGAGGTGGCCGGCGATCGCGATCCGCAACCGGGCGGGATCGACGGCGGCGGGGGATCCTGCCCGGGCGGCCGCGTCCGCGCGCGGCATCCCGGCGGCCTCGAGGATCGCCGCCTCGGCCAACGTCGCGTTGCCGGCGGCGCCCGCGAGACGGCCCCAGTTGGGGTCGCGGCCATGGACGGCGGCCTTGACCAGCGACGACGAGATCACCGCCCGCGCAACGGCCCGCGCGTCCGCATCGTCGGCGGCACCCGAGACCTGGCAGGTGATCAGCGCCGTGGCGCCCTCGCCGTCCGCCGCCTGCTGCCGGGCGAGGTCCCGTGCGACGGCCTCGATCCCGGCCGCGAGCGCGTTCCGGGCGCCTCCATCGGCGCCCACGGGCGCGGCCGGCGCCCGCCCGGACGCCAGCACGAACACGGTGTCGTTGGTGCTGGTGTCGCCGTCGACGGACAGCTGGTCCCAGGTCCTCGCCGCGGCGCCCCGGAGCAGCGCAAGCAGCGTCGCGGGGTCCGCGGGCGCGTCCGTCAGCACCACCGACAGCATCGTCGCCATGCGCGGGTGGATCATCCCGACGCCCTTGGCAATCCCGGTGACCGTGACCCTGACGGCCGCGACGCCGTCCGCACCCGGTAGCCGCACGGTCGTCGTGGCCATCTTCGTCGTCGTGTCGGTGGTACGCAGCGCCAGCGCGGCATTCGTGAGCGCGTCATCGGTCGCGGCCAGCCCGCCGATCGTGACCCGCGCGATCTCCGCGGTCACCCTCTCGACGGGCAGCCGGATCCCGATGATCCCGGTCGAGACGTGGAGGATCTCGGTGGTGGCGGCACCCAGGGCCGCCGCCACCGCCTCGCCGATGGCGACCTGGTCGGCGTCGCCATCGGGCCCGGTGGCGCAGTTCGCGCTTCCAGAGGTGCCGATCACCGCGCGGGCGAGGCCGGCCGCGGCATCGGTCCCGCCGGTCGTCCGCAGGTTTGCCCGCGACAGGCGGACCGGCGCGGCCGCGACCCGGTTGGGGGTGAACACCGCGGCCGCCGGCACAGCTCCATCCTCCGCGACGATCAGGGCGAAGTCGTGGCGACCGGAGAACTTGATGCCCGCGCGGGTCCCGGCGGCGACGAACCCGGCGGGGATCCGCGCGGCGCGGTCGACCGGCGGACGATCCGCGGGGAGCGGCGCAAGCAGCGGGTCGGTTGCGATGGACATCGAGAAAACCTCGGGACGGATCAGCGCGCCGTCACGGCGCGAGCGGAAGCTGGAGCAGGCCGGCCGTCTCGGGCAGGCCGTGGACGATGTTGAACGCCTGGATCGCCTGGCCGGCCGCGCCCTTCACCAGGTTGTCGAGGACGGCGATCGCGAGGATCCGCCCGTTGCGCTCGTCGAGCCGGCACCACGCGCGGAGCTCGTTGCTGCCCATGACGTGCTTGGTCGCGGGCGGCGTGTCCGTCACGGTGATGAACGGCTCTCCGGCGTAGGCGGCCGAGTACAGCTCGTCGAGCTCGGCCTGGGTCACCGCGCGCGTCGGGCGGACGTGGCAGGCGGCGAGGATTCCCCGGGTCATCGGGATCAGGTGCGGCAGGAAGTCGACGCCACGGACGCCGGGGTTCGACGCCGTGTCCGGCGCCAGCGTCCCCAGCTCCTGCTCGATCTCGCCGATGTGGCGATGCGTGAACACGCCGTACGCCCTGACGCTCTCGTTGACCTCGCCGAAGTGGAGGTCCGCCTTGGGGTCCCGGCCGGCGCCGGACACGCCGCTCTTGGCGTCCACGACCAGGTCAGCGATGAGCCCCGCCCGGGCGAGCGGCGCGAGCGCGAGGATCGTGGTCGTCGCATAGCAGCCGGGCGCACCGACGATCGCGCCGGCCATCGTCCCCAGCGCGGCGAGCTCGGCACGGTGGAGCTCCGGCAGGCCATACACGGCGCCTGCGAGCAGGTCGGGCCGTGGATGCTCGAGGTGATACCAGGTCGGGTAGTCGGCGGGGTTCCGGAGGCGGAAGTCCGGACCCAGGTCGATCACGCTCCTCTCGCGTCCGAGGAGCTCGTCGATGCGTGCGGCGGCGGCACCGTGGGGAAGGGCGGTGAACACCGCCTCGGCGTCGTCGGGCACGGTGTCGACCACGCGCAGGTCCCGCGTGGCGAGATGGGGATGGATGCCCGCGATCGGGTCGCCCTTCCGCTCACGCCCGACCAGCCCGACGATCCGGGCGTACGGGTGCAGCGCGAGCAGGCGGATCAGCTCCGCGCCGACGTAGCCCGTTGCGCCCACGATCGCGACCCGGAGCGGATCACCGCCGAGCGCACGCGTGCCGCGCGCGATGGCCGTCGCCGCCGTTGCGGCCGTGCCGGGCGCCACTGTTCCGGGCGCCACACCCGGGGCAGGGGAGCCTGCGAGATGACGGCCCGCCTCGATCGCCGCTCCCGTCGAGTCCACGCTCACCGGCGCGCGCGGCGGCTCGCCGGCCGCAGGCTCGAGGGCTTGGAGATCGGGCGGATCGTCGTCACGGCATGACTATACATCGCAAATGCATAGTCATGCAACAGACGCGGATGTAGGCATCGACCGCCGCCTGGAGCGCCACGAATCTGCCCTGGCCGACGTGGACGCGAATCCGCCTGCATAGGCCATCGACCACTCGAGATGGGCGTCTTCGTGGCTCGAAAGACCACGGTCGGGAGGAGCCGCGGATGCGGCTATCGCGGGGCAGCGGACGACGAGCGGTGGACGGCGTAATCCACGTCGTCACCGAGATCTGCCAGCTGCGCGGCCTCGGCCTCGAACTGCTCGTGGTACAGCCGCGAGTACAGGCCGCCCTGGGCGATCAGCTCCCGGTGTGTGCCGCGCTCGACGATCCGCCCGTGGTCGAACACGAGGATCCGGTCCGCGCGCAGGATCGTCGACAGGCGGTGGGCGATCGCGATCGTGGTTCGACCTTCGGTCAGACGGCTCAGGGCGGCCTGGATCAGCCGTTCGCTCACGGTGTCGAGCGACGACGTCGCCTCGTCGAGGATCAGGATCCGGGGATCCTTGAGCAGCACCCGGGCGATGGCGATCCGCTGCTTCTCGCCACCCGAGAGCTTGTAGCCGCGCTCGCCGACGATGGTGTCGAACCCGTCGGCCAGCTCCGCGATCCGGTCACCGATGGCCGCAGCCGCGACCGCGGCCTCGAGCTCCTCCTGCGTCGCATCGGGCTTGGCGTACAGCAGGTTGTCCCGGATCGAGGCGTGGAACAGGTACGTCTCCTGGGTCACGAAGCCGATGATCCGCCCGAGTGACGCGAGCCGGATCTGCCGGACATCGATGCCGTCGATCTCGACGCTTCCGGCAGCGACGTCGTACAGGCGCGGGATGAGGTAGGTGGTGGTGGTCTTGCCCGCCCCCGACGGGCCGACGAGCGCGACCAGCTCCCCGGGCCTCGCGTCGAACGAGACATCGTCGAGGCCGAACGGCTGGGAGGGCTCGGCCGTCGCGCCCCCGGCCGTCGCCCCGTGGTCCGGGCGGCGCATCGTCGGCCAGCGTGACGAGCTCGCGCGCCGCCGCCTCGGCCACGGCCGGGTTGGCCTCGCCGTCCACGGCCGCCGCCTCGTCGCCCGGCGACGCCTCGCCCGCGGACGACGGCTCGCTGGGATAGCGGAAGCCGACATCGCGGAACGCGACGGCGCCACGGACGTCGGCGGGCTCGAGCGCGATCGCGTCCGGCGCGTCGATGATCTCTGGATCGAGGTCCAGGTACTCGAAGATGCGGTCGAACAGCGCGAGGGAGCCCTGGATCTCGACCTGGACGTTGAGCAGCTGGCCCATCGGGAAGAACAGCCGGCTCTGGAGCGTGGTGAACGCCACGATGTCGCCGGCAGTGGGCGCGCTCGGGTCGCCGTTCGCCGCGAGCGTTCCGGCCAGCCAGTACACGAACGCCGGGGTGATCGAGAAGATCGTGCCGATGATCATGAAGAACCAGCGCCCGACCATGGCCTGGCGGATCTGGAGCCGGGCAAGCTCGAGGTTCAACGCGCTGAACCTCGCCACCGAGCGCTCCTGTGCACCGAACGTCTTGCCCAGCAGCATCCCCGAGACGGACAGCGTCTCCTCGGTCACGGCGCTCATCTCGGCCAGGCGCTTCTGCGTCTCGCTGCTGACCAATCGGCGCACCCTGCCCACGCGGGCCGTGAGCACAAGGAAGAACGGAAGCATCCCGAGCGACAGCAGGGTGAGGCGCCAATCGATGAACACCATTGCGACCATCGTGCTCAGGGCGACCGCGACGTTGGAGGTCACCGAGCTGGCGGTGTCGGTCACGACCCGCTGGACGCCGCCGACATCGTTCGACAGGCGACTCTGGATCTCGCCCGTCCGGGTCGCGGTGAAGAACCGGAGCGGCATCCGCTGCAGATGGGCGTACAGCGCGTTCCGCAGATCCTGCATCACGCTCTGGCCGATGAGGTTGTTGAGATAGCTCTGCCCGACCCCGATCAGACCCGACACGATCGGGAGCACGATCATCAGCCCGACGTAGAAGTTCAGCTTGTCGAACTGGTGGCCGACGATCACATCGTCGATCAGGAGCTTGAGCAGGTACGGATTGACCAGGCCGACCAGGCTCGTGACGAGGATGGCCACGAGCACGATGACGATCTGGGCGCGGTAGGGGCCGAAGAAGGTCGTGATCCGGCGGGCGGTGCGGCCACGCCGCTCCGCGGGTACCCGATCGAACTCGTCCGACGGGGGCGTCAGGCGGCCCCCCGTGGTGGACCCGCCGGCGCGCGCGAGCGACCGCATTCCACCGCCTCGAAAGCTCATCGATGGGACCCTAGCACGCGATCCCGATCGTTGCGACGGCAACGGCTTGGGATCCAGCCGACGGGGCTGGCGCGCCGCGGCCGACCCGTGTCAGCGCACCCCGACCTTGTCGCACGTCGCGGCCGACCCGTGTCGCGCAGACCCGCGTCTCGCATCGCGGCCTCGCCAACCGCGCCGCGGGCGTCCCCATCTGCCAGATATCCGCCAGGCGACCCTTCGCCGGCCCCGACTTGCGTCGGTGGCCCGATCCGCGCACCGGAAGCCGCTCGAAACCGCCAGATGGCTGCCAGATGTCCGCCAGACGGCCCATCGTCGGCCGATTGCCCGTTTCGGCGGCGGCCGGCCGGTGTGCCCACCGGCTTGCGTCCACCAGGTGGGCATGTGTCAGCACGGCGGGGGCGAGAACGTGCTGGGGGGCGACCCGCTCCGGGACGTCGGAAGGACTACCAGACAGTCGCCGGGGTCGGCTCCGCGATTCCCTTGGCCTCGAGCCACTTCTCCACGTCGATCGCGGCCTTGCAGCCGTCGCCCGCGGCGGTGACCGCCTGGCGATATCGGTGATCGCGGACGTCACCGGCGATGAACACGCCTTCGATCTGGCTCTCGGTATGGTCGTGTGCGACGAGGTAGCCCTTCTCGTCGGCGTCGAGCCAGTCCCGGAACACGTCGGTGTTGGGCTTGTGGCCGATGGCGATGAACAGGCCGTCCATCGCGAGCTCGCGCTCATCGCCGGTCCGGGTGTCGCGCAGTCGCAGGCCCTCGACCTTGGCGTCGCCCAGGACCTCCGCCACCTCGGTATTGGTGTGGACCTCGATCTTCGGGTGACCGTACGTGCGGTCGATCATGATCTTCGATGCCCGGAACCCGTCGCGCCGGTGGAGGAGGTGCACCTTGCTCGCGAACCGCGTCAGGTAGTTCGCCTCCTCCATGGCCGAATCGCCGCCGCCCACGACGGCGATCTCGCGATCACGGAAGAAGAACCCGTCGCAGGTGGCACAGGCGGACACGCCGCGACCGCGCAGACGCTGCTCGCTTTCGAGGTTGAGCCACAGCGCGGACGCGCCGGTCGCGATGATCACGCTATCGCCGCGATACTCCGTGCCGCGCGCCCACACCCGGAACGGACGGGCCGAGAAGTCGGCGCGGTCGATGTCCACGTCCGCAAACCGGGCGCCGAACCGCTCGGCCTGGGCGCGGAACTTCGCCATCAGGTCGGGACCGTCGATTCCGTCGGGGAAGCCCGGGTAGTTCTCGACCTCGCTGGTCAGCATCAGCTGTCCGCCGGGTGCCGACCCCGCGATCACGAGCGGCTCCAGGTTCGCGCGGGCAGCGTAGATCGCGGCCGTCAGGCCGGCGGGACCGGAGCCGATGATCAGCACCTTCGACTCGTTGCGGGGGGCCGCGTCGGATCCGCCAGCCGGCCCGTCCGGAACGGGGATCGCATCGGACGGCGCGTCGGAGATCATCGAGATCGCCCCGAACGGATTGAGCCCGGGGGCCGGGCCTGCGGGGCTGGCGGTGCGCGTGTCCGCCGGCGGGTCCGCGCCGAAGTTGATCTTCATGGCTCCGAGCCGGCCTCCCGTGCCGTTGTCGTCGCCGTTCGCGGCGTCGCCGCCGCGCTGCTTGTCGTCGCTCATCGTGGGATGGCCATCTCTGCGTGGAGCCGTTTCGTGGCCCAAGCGTAGCACGGCCGAGGCATACCCCCAGGGGGTATCGGGCGAGGTCGCGCGGTCGGCACCCTGGACGGTCGCTTACAGCCGTCGCAGCTGCGGCAGGACGTCGCGGCCGAGGATCTCGATCGTTCGTGGATCCCAGACGTCGCGGACGCCGAAGATCACGTGCTGGGCGCCGGCGTCCGCGAGCTCGCCGAACCGGTCGACCACCTGGGCCGCGCTGTCACCGCGTTGTCCGTCGAGCGCCAGGCTGACGGACTGCAGGGTCGATCGCTCGATCTCCGCGGGATCGCGCCCGATCGCCTCGCAGTGCTCGCGCAGGACCTCATATTTGTGGTGGATCCGCTGGGGGTCGCCGAACACGTTGCACGCGTCCGCGTACTGGGCGACCAGCCGGAGCGTCTTCTGCTCACCGCCACCGCCGATCATGATCGGGGGATGGGGCCGCGACAGGGCCTGGGGAGAGTTCATGAGGCGCGTCGCCTGGTAGTGCGTGCCGTCGAACGCAGCCTCGCTGCCGCGCTCGCCCTGCCACATGCCATGGGCGATCTGCAGCGTCTCCTCGAGCATCCCGAACCGCTCGCCCAGCGGCGGGAACGGGAAACCGAGCCCGTGCGACTCCTCCTCGTTCCAGGCCGCGCCGATGCCCAGCCAGGCACGGCCCCCGGACAGCACGTCGAGCGTCGTGGCGGCCTTTACCCACAGCCCGGGCAGCCGGTAGTGGACGCCGCCCACCATCAGCCCCAGCCGCGCCGTGGTCGAGTGTGCCGCCATGAAGCCCAGCGCGGTCCAGCCCTCGAGCATCGGCTCCTCCGCGCGCCCGACGCCACGGATCTGGAAGAAGTGGTCCATGACCCAGATGGAATCGAACCCGGCGTCATCGGCGGCGCGAACGATGCGCCCGAGCGTGGGGCCTATCGCCTCCGTGCCGTCGGGCCAGGTGAACGACGAGATCTGCAGTCCTGCTTTCATGACTGGAGAGTAGCGCGGGCGGTGCCGGATGGCGCGGGCGGTGCCGGATGCCGCGGGCGCGGCCGGCGTGCCGGCCCCGTGGACGAGCGCCCCTGCGATGCCCGGATCAGCGGAACAGGTCGTTCTCGGCCGGCATCAGCAGCTCGCGGATCGTTCCTTCTCCCCGGGGCGGGTTCGCGCCTCGCACGAGCGCCACCGGCCGCCCGGCGGTCTTGCCCAGCGCGAGCTCGGCCGCGGATGCCAGCTCGTCGGCGACGGCACGCACGGTCGTCCTCATCACGCGTCCGTCCGCATCCGGCACACCCCGGAGGTCCTCGAGCGGCACCACGCCCGACACGCCCAGTGCGACGTCCACGATGCCCCAGCGCCACGGCCGCCCGAAGCTGTCCGAGATGATGACCGCCAGGTCGTGGTCGAAGCGAGCCCGGAGGGCCGCCCGGATCCGCGCCGCGGACGCATCCGGGTCGAGCGGCAGCAGCGTGACCAGGTCGCCGGACCCCGGGCCGACGTTGGAAGCGTCGATGCCGCCGTTCGCGCACACGAACCCGTGCTCGGTCTCGGTGATCAGGACCCCGCGCTCCATCCGGACCACGCGGCGCGCCTCGCGGAGCACGACCTCGATCTGGCGCGCGTCGCGGTCCCACGCCTCGGCCCAGGCGACGGCCTCGGCGCGCGGCGTGACGGTGCGCAGGTCCACGATCGCGCCTTCGGCCTTGGACACGATCTTCTGGGTCACGACCAGGACATCGCCGGCCCGCAGCGGCAGGGCGCCGGCCGTCGCCTCGAGTCCGTCGCCGATCAGCAGCCCCAGGTCGTCGCCGATGCCGACTTCCGGCAGGCCGGCCAGCGCCAGGACCTCGACGCGACCGTCGCCGGCCTCATTCGACACCGAGCGCCTCCGGTCGTGCGGCCGAGACGAGCAGGAGGTCGTCCGGCGTGTCCAGATCGAGGCCGAGATCTCCCGCGACCTCGACGAACGCGGCATCCGCCGAGGACGCGAGCCAGGCGTGCGCCGCCCGGCTGTCGCCACCGAACGCGGGGTCGATCACGTCGGGCGGATCGAGCAGCAGGGCGTTGGTGCCACGCCCGTGCCGGTCCGGGACCAGGACCACGCTCGGCGAGCCGGCGTCGTCGCCGGCGCGAAGGAGCGCGGACAGGGCGGCCGGCGAGACGGCCGGAAGGTCCCCGGGGACGATGAGCAGGCGGGTGGCGGCCGGCGCCGCGCGCCGAGCCTCCTGGAGCGCCGGATTGAGGCCGCGCGACCACTGGAGGACTGGCCGGGCGCCGGCGCCACGTGCGAGCTCGAGCACCTCCGGGTCGGGCGATACGACGATCGCCTCGTCGACGCCGGGAGTCGCGAGCGACGCCGCGATGGTGCGCTGGAGCAGGCGCGTCACGAGGTCCCGACGCTCCTCGGCATCGAGCACCGAGCCCAGCCGGGATTTCGCGCCCTCGAACGAGCGCATCGGGATGACCGCGGTCGCGGGGCGGGGGAGCGTGGGCTTGCTTGCGCCGGGGAGTTCGCTGTGCACCACGCGATGCTAGCGCGTGGCCCGCCGGCATCGACGGCCGGGCTGTAGGTTTGTCGCAGTCCGGCGCAGTGGCCGTGACGCTCGCCCAGCCGCCCCCCGCTCGGGCGCCGGGCGCGCGACCCTCAGCTCCGCGAGACGGCCGCCAGGACCTCGCCGGCGAGGCGCGTGCGCGACGGGTCGTCGCTCATGACCGTGTCGGTCACGACCGCGCGCAGGCCGAGCGCCTCGATGTCCCGGGCGAGCGCGGCGTCCACGGCATCGAGCACGAACAGGTCCGCGAGATCGGCGTAGCCTCGCGCGACACCGAGCGCGGTCGCCTCACGCCCGAGCGAGACGAGCATCCGGTCCGCCGGCCCCTTGAGCGCGCGTCCGCCGATGATCGGGCTCACCGCCGCCACCGGCACGCCGCGCCGCCGCGCCTCGTCGATGGCCTCGCGCATCCCGGGCACCGCGAGGATCGGCGCCACGGACACGATCGGGTTGGACGGGCAGACGATGATCGCGTCGGCCGCCCCGAGGGCTGCGATCACCTCGGGCGTCGGTGTCGCGGCCTCGATGCCGGCGAACCGGACGCCGTCCACCTCTGGTTCCTGGCGCCGGTGGACGAAGTACTCCTGGAACTCGAGCCAGCCGTCGGCGGTGTGGACCTCGGTGCGCGACCTGCGCGTCCGTCATCGGGAGGACGGCCGCGGCCAGCCCCAGCGACGTCTGGATCCCACGGCAGACCTCGGTCAGGCTCCGCCGGCAGCCACCCGCGCCGTGCGCACGACGTGGAGCGCGAGATCCCGGTCACCCAGCCCGAACCATGTCTCCTCGCCGTAGACGCCGAGCTGGGACATCGCCGCGTGCGTGTCACCCTCGATCCCCCAGCCCAGCGCCACCTGCTCCATCCCGGCCAGGTTGTAGACGACGGTGTCGTGGTCGGGCATGACCAGCAGCCCGTGGCGGATGCAGTCGTCGCCGGTATTGACGATGACCGAGAGACGATCGCCCACGTGCGCCTGGAGGCCGTCCGCGAGCTTGGCGCCGCCCACGCCCCCGGCAAGAGCGACGACCCGTCCGCCGGTCACCGCGTCAATCCTCGAGATGCTGGTGGATGCCCGTGACGCGGATCCGGAAGGTCACCCTCGACTGGCTTCGGAACACCGCGATCGAATCGTCGCCGGGGCCCTCCGGGTGATAGCGATGCGCCAGCGCGACGATGTCGTCCTGCGCCCGCGGACGGCTGTCATCGATCTCCTCGACGACCCCGGTCAGACCGATCCATCGATAGAGGTCCGCGCCGTCGACGACCGAGATCGCCACGCGCCGGTCGCGCGCGAGGTTCGTGCACCAGCGGCGCGGCATCCGCCCGTTGAGCAGCACTCGACCGTCGGGATCGAGCCGGTACCACACGACGGTCTGGCGCGGGCTGCCGTCGGGGTCGATCGTGGCGACGGACGCGATATGGGGCTCCGCGAGGAAGCGGCGGACGGGGTCGGACAGGATGTCGGTCTGGTCAGGCATGCCGCCATGGTAGGCGAGCCCGGGCATGTGCCCCGGTCACGCGCTCAGCGCAGCCGCTCGCCGGCCTCCAGCGCGACGTCCAGCCGGTTCTCCGGCGGGGCCAGCGGGCAGGCCCAGACCGGGTCGAACGCACACGACGGCTGGAACGCGAAGTTGACGTCCACGATGAGCGTCCCGGCCGCGGGGTCGCCACCCAGGTCCGCGCCCTTGCCGGTGTCCAGCAGGTACCGCCCGGCACCGTAGGTCCCGGAGCCGTTGGTGGTGTCACGGACCGGCAGGAACAGGCCTCCCGCATAGCCGTCCATCCAGTACACCGCGAGGCGCCTCGGGCCAGCCGGCAGCTGGAGCGCGACGTGTCCGACGCGGCGGAACGAGAGCTGGTCATCGCCGCTGTTGGGCAGCGAGATGCCGATGCCGGCGTCGGAGGTCGCGGGCGGCGGCTCCACGGCGACCGAGAACCGAAGCGCCGGGTCGTACGGCCACACCAGGGTGCGAAATGTCGCACGCTCGGAGGCGGGGACCGGCGACTGGGGGTGGCCGCGGTACAGCGCCTCGCGCTCGCGACGCCAGGCGTCCCGGGCGGCCGCGGGATCCGTCGCCGCCATCGCGCGGACCTCCGCGTACAGCTCGAACACGCGCCGCCGCCAGTCCGCCAGCCACAGCCGGGCCTGGGTCGACGCGGTCGCGTCCTCGTCGTCCTGCATCCGCCCATCCTAGGCGCCGGCGGCACGTGCGAGAATGCCCTGCAGCTTGCAGGAGGATGGTCGGTGGCGGATCTGGCGGAGATCGGGGTGTTCGGTGGCTCGGGCTTCTACTCGTTGCTCGAGGACGTGCGCGAGATCAAGGTCGACACGCCCTACGGCCCGCCGTCGGACAGCTTCTTCCTCGCCTCGGTCGATGGCCGGCGAGTGGCGTTCCTGCCCCGCCACGGCCGTCGCCACACGATCCCGCCGCACCGGATCAACTACCGGGCGAACGTGTGGGCGATGCGCTCCCTTGGCGTCAAGGCCGTGATCAGCCCGTGTGCCGCGGGCTCGCTCCAGCTCAACGTCGAGCCGGGTCACTTCGTGGTCAGCGACCAGTTCGTCGACCGGACCTCGGGGCGCGATCACACCTTCTTCGACGGCCCCATCGTGTCCCACGTGTCCTCGGCCGAGACCTACGACCCGACGCTGCGCCAGCTCGCCATCGACGTGATCCGCGAGCACGGGATCACGGTCCACGAGGGCGGAACCGTGGTCGTGATCCAGGGTCCGCGCTTCTCGACCAAGGCGGAGTCCAAGTGGTTCAGCGATGCCGGCTGGGAGGTCATCAACATGACCCAGTACCCGGAGGCGTACCTGTGCCGGGAGCTGGGCATGGCCGTCGTGAACATCGCCCTCATCACCGACTATGACGCGGGCGTGCTCGAGGGCACCGAGGCGGTCACCGCCCACGACGTGCTGGAGGTGTTCAATCGCAACGCCGAGGCGATCCGCACGGTGGTGCTGGACATGATCGCGCGGTTCCCGGCCGATCTCGATGGGCTCGGGGCGAAGGACGCCCTCGCGTTCACGCGCGGCGACGGCCACGCAGTATCGCCGGACGACATCCGGCTGTACGAGACCGGGCTGTAGGGCTGGCGGACCGGCCCCGGAGGTCGCCGACCGGCGATCCGTGGCACCATCGACGGCTCCACCCGATCCGGCGGCCCGCCGCCCAGACGCAACGGACGAGATGACCTCCACGCCTTCCCAGCTGCCCTCGGCAAGCGAGCCGCTCCACGGCTGCGTGCGCTGCGGCGCGCGGATCCCGCTGTCGGAGTCGATGTGCGAGCGCTGCAACCCGCTCGGCCTCCGGGCGCCCGGCGCATCGCAGGCGCACGGGACGGTGTTCGTCGCGATCGGCGCGGCTGTCGTGATCCTCGCCGTGCTGGCGCGGCTGGCCATCACCAATGTCGGGCCGTTCACCTCCGAGGTGACGGGGATCCAGGCGGATCCGGCCGGCCTGCGGGTGACGATCTCGATCACCAACACGGGCTCGTCCGCGGGTCGGACCACGTGCCGGATCGACGACCCGTCGCTGCGCGGGATCGGACCCGAGACCGCGTACGTCCAGAGCCCGATGGTGGACGGCGGGGCCACGGTCTCGTTCGATGCCGTGGTCGTGTCGCTGGGCACGACGACCCGGCCGCTGACCGCGGACTGCGGGTCGTGACGGCGGCCGATGAGGGTCCCGGCCGATCTGCCTCCGGCCCCGGCCCTGGCCGATTTGCCGCCGACGCGGCGTTCGCCATCGAGATCGCGGAACGGGCCGGGCGCGTGCTGCTGGAGCGCTACGAGCGGGTCGAGCAGATCGATCACAAGTCGGCGCGCGACGTGGTCACCGAGGTGGACCACCTCTCGGAGCGGCTGATCCTCGATGCGATCCGGGCGCGGTTTCCGGGCGACGGGATCCTGGCCGAGGAGTCAGGAGCGCACCACGGGCCGGGGTCCACGCCGGCAGCCGCCGATCGGGGTGACGGCGCCGTTCGGGAGGACGACGGGCTGGCGCGCCGGCTCGAGCACGGGCGGACCTGGATCGTGGATCCGCTCGACGGGACCATCAACTACGCCAACGGCATCCCCGTGTTCTGCGTCTCGGTCGGCCTGATCGTCGATGGCCGGCCCGCCGCCGGCGCGGTCCACGACCCGATGCGGGCCGAGACGTTCTCGGCGACCGCCGACGGTCCGGCCCTGCTCAACGGGCACCCGACGACCGCGTCGGACAAGGACCTGCTCAGCGACTTCGTGGTGTCGCTGGCGCTCGGCGGACGCGCCGTGGCGACGCGGGTTCGGGCCGTTCGCCGGGCGATCCGGGTCTCGCGCAACATGGGCTCGGCCGCGCTGGCGCTCGCGTACGTCGCCAACGGGCGCTTCGACGCGTTCGTCCAGTCCGGCGGCATGTCGGCGTGGGACGTCGCCGCCGCCGGTCTGATCGCCGAGCGTGCGGGCGCGATCGTCACCGATACCTCGGGTGGCCCGTGGTTCGACGTGGCCAAGGCAACCCGGGCGTTCGGCGTGGTCGCCGCCCCGCCGTCCCACCATGCAGCCCTGCTCCGGCTTGCCGGGGAGGCGGCGCCGCGCCCCTGACCGAAGCGGCGCCCGGGCGACGTCCTCAGGACGACCCCGGCGCGCGCCATCGATGCGGTCGCGCCCGCAGCCGGTCGAGGCCCCACGCGTCGCAGAAGGCCGACCACACCCCGCGATCCGCGCCGTCCCAGCGGAGCTCGTCCACGCTCGCCTCCGGGATCGGCACCCCGTCAGCGGCGGTCCGCAGCCGGGCAAGGTCGCGGTACAGCAGGGCATCGGCCATCTGGTCGCGCAGGGTCGCGGCCAGGCCGACGGGGTTGCGCAGCCCGGGAACGTCCCAGGCGCTCCCTGACACCGGGATGTCCTCCAGGTGCCCGTAGCGGGCGAGCACGGCCGATGCGGACTTGTCGCCCCAGCCCGGCAACCCCGGGAACCCGTCCGCCGCATCGCCCACCAGCGCCAGCCGGTCCGGCACGCTGGCCGGCGGGACGCCCCACTTCGCCCGCACGCCGGCATCGTCGTAGGTCACGTCGCGGCGACGATCCCAGAGCACCACCCGGGCGTCGCGGACGCATTGCGCCATGTCCTTGTCGGGCGTGCAGATCACGACCCGGTCGACCCGCGGGTCGGCTTCGAACCGGTCGGCGGCAGCCGCGATCGCGTCATCGGCCTCGTACTCGACCATCGGCCACAGGACGAGCCCCAGCGCCTCGATCGCCTGTTCCGCGATGGGGAACTGGGCGAGCAGCTCCGGCGGGACCCCGGCATCGGTCTTGTAGCCCGGATACAGGTCGTTGCGGAACGAGCGGATGACGCGGTCGGTGGCGCAGCCGACATGGGTCGCTCCCTGCTCGCGGAGCAGGTAGCACAGCTGCTCGACCAGGCCGCTGACACCCGACAGCACCACGCCATCGCGGCCGAGGACGGGCGGACGCGGCGAGAAGTGGGCACGGAACAGCTCATAGGTCGCGTCGACCAGGTGGACGTCCATCTCCGTCTGCCGTCGGCCGCCTGCGGTCAGCCGTCTGCCGAGCCGGTCTCCACCAGCCGCTTGAGCCGGTGGAGGTCGGCCTGGAAGACCGCGCGCAGGATCGGCCCCGTGACGACCGCCGCGAGCTCGGGCAGCACCGGGGCGACGAGCGTCTCCTCCCAGCGCACGATCGTCGTGCTGCCGTCGGCACCCGGCTCGAGCGTGATCAGGCCGCCACCCGAGAACAGGCCGTCGTGCCGGATCGCGTACCGGGTGGGCGCGTCCAGCTCGGTCACCTCGACCGGATCGCTGACCGGGATCCCGAAGATCCGGACGGTCGCCACGCCACGGGTGCCCACGGCCACGGGTCCCGGCGTCAGCACCTCGACACGCTTCATCTCGCGCATCCATTCGGTCTGGAGCGGGATGTCCGCGACCACCGCCCACGTCTCCTCGATCGGCGCGTCCACGACGGCCAGCATCCGCAGCGGCGTCGCGGGCGCATCGCCGCGACGCGCACCCAGGGCGCGGTCGATGACGAACGCGCCGGCCGTCCCGAGCGCCGCCAGCATCGCCAGCCGCCGGATCATCGGGCGGCGCTCCCGGTACCCGTCCGCTGTGATGTCGCCAGCGTCACCCCGGCTGCCCGCAGGTCGGCGAGTGCGCGGTCACCGTCGCCGGGCGTCCAGGTCGACCGCCGCCACGGCATCGATCAGCACGGTGGTCGCAAGCCCGACCCGGACCGCGTCGAGCGCGGTCGCCTTGACGCAATAGTCGGTCGCCAGCCCGGCCACGACCACATCAGTCACCGCTGCCTCGTGCAGCAGGCCCTCGAGCATGGTGGGGATCGACTCACCCGTGACCGGGTCGCGCATCGTGAAGCCGGAGTAGCCGTCCTCGCCGTTGGCGCCCTTGCGCACGATCGCCGTGCCATCGGGGACGACAAGGGCGGGATGGAGCTCGGCACCCCAGGTGCCCTGGACGCAGTGGTCCGGCCACACGCCGCCGTCCTTTGCGAAGTGCGGCGTGTGATGCGGATGCCAGTCCTGGGTGCACACCACGAGCGCTCCGCCTGCGTTTGCCATCGCGACCTGCTCGTTGATCGCCGCGATGATGTCCGCTCCCCCGCGGACGCTGAGGCTGCCCCCCGGATCCGCAAAGTCGTTCTGGACGTCGACCACGATCAGGGCGACGCCGCGACGGTAGCTGCGCATGGACGGAAGCGTACCCCGGCGTCAGTGCGAATGACCGCGGCCCCGCGGCCGGGTTCAGGGTTCGCCGGCACCGGGCGCCGCGGGCGAGCTCGGGCCATGCATCCCGTCCTCGACATCGAGCAGGTACCCGATTCCCTGGAAGGTGCGGATGCGGCTCGGGTCGCCCGGCTTGGCGCCCAGCTTGCGGCGGACCCGCGACACCCAGACGCGGAGATACTGCAGGTCGTCCCGGTACTCGGGTCCCCAGACCTTGGTCAGCAGCTCGCTGTGCAGGACGACCTTGCCGGCGTTGCCCGCCAGGTGCTGGAGCAGCAGCCACTCCGTCCGCGACAGCTGGACGAGCGTCCCGGCGCGGGTGACCATCCGGCGCTCGAGGTCGATCTCGATGTCGTCGAAGTGGAGAACGCCGGCGGCGGGCTGTGTTCCGCCCGAGCGTCGCATCACCGCACGCACGCGCGCCGCCAGCTCGTCCGGGTGGAACGGCTTGGCGATGTAGTCGTCCGCGCCGAGGTCGAGGCCCTTTGCCTTGTCCGACGTCGACCCCTTGGCCGTGAGCAGGATCACCGGGACCGGGCGGCGCTCACGCAGCTGGCGCATCACCTCGATGCCGTCGAGGTCCGGCATCACGATGTCGAGCAGGACGATGTCGGGGCGGACCTCCTCGGCCTTGGCAAGCGCCTCCTCGCCTCCCGCCGCGGTCAGCACCCGGAACCCCTCCTCCGAGAGTGCGATCGAGACGAGCTTGGTGATCCTCGGCTCGTCATCGGCGACGAGGACGAGGGGCTGAGCGCTCAGGCCGCATACCTCCGCATCGCCCATAGTCTGCGCCTCGCGCACAAATTCGCGCGCTCCGGCGACGGCCGCGGTCGCCTCGTCCGTGGGCCGGCGCCGCTCGACCCAGCCGCCACGTGGGCTGCCGAGGACCGCGAGCCG
>CAVRGY010000003.1:0-94327 GCA_963720825.1 uncultured Chloroflexia bacterium
GGTCGGCGAGGGCATCCCGGGATGCCGCCGCATCCGGGGGCTGGCCGAGCAGGATCCGCTTGACGGGCACCTCGACCTTCTTGCCCGACAGCGTCCGCGGGATCGCCGGCACGGCACGGATCGCGTCCGGCACGTGCCGAGGCGAGAGCTCCGCGCGGAGGGTCGAGCGGATCCGCCCGACGAGCGCATCGTCGAGCGCCACCCCGTCGCGAAGCGAGACGAACAGCAGCAGCTCCCCGGCACCGCCGGCCTGGTCCTCGAGGTGGACGACGAGGCTGTCCGCGATCCCGGGGATTGCCTCAACCACCGCGTAGAACTCTGCCGTCCCGAGCCGCACGCCACCGCGGTTGAGGGTCGCGTCGCTCCGTCCGGTGATCACGCATGAGCCGCGCTCGGTGATCGTGAGCCAGTCGCCGTGGCGCCAGACGCCGGGCCACGGCTCGAAGTACGCAGCCCGGAGCCTCGAGCCGTCCGGGTCACCCCACAGCGCAACGGGCATCGACGGCATCGGGGAGGTGATGACGAGCTCCCCCTGGCGCCCGACGACCGACCGGCCCGCCTCGTCGTACGCCTCGACCTTCGCGCCCAGCATCCGGCAGCTGATCTCGCCCGCCCATACCGGGACGAGCGGCGATGGCCCAAGGAACCCCGTGCACAGGTCCGTCCCGCCGCTGAACGAATGGACCGGGATGGCGGCCGAGACGGCGTCCCGGACCCACCGGAACCCGGCAGCCGCCAGCGGGGCCCCCGTCGAGCCGACGGCCCGCACCGCCGACAGGTCGTGCATCGCCCCCGGCTCGAGGCCGGCCGACCGGCACGCCATCAGGAATGGCGCGCTCGTGCCCAGGTAGGTCGTCCTCGTCTCTGCCGCCAGCCGCCACAGCGTCGTGAGGTCCGGCCAGGCCGGGTTCCCGTCGAACAGGACGATGGTGGCCCCGACCGCAAGCCCTGACACCAGGTAGTTCCACATCATCCAGCCGGTCGTGGTGAACCAGAAGAAACGCGAATCCGGACCGAGGTCCATGTGGAGTGCGAGGGCCTTGAGGTGCTCGAGCAGGATGCCGCCGTGCCCGTGGACGATCGGTTTCGGGAGACCGGTCGTGCCCGACGAGAACAGGATGTACAGGGGGTGGTCGAACGGGACGGGCTCGAAGGCCAGCGGGCCGCGGTCGGCGAGCAGCGTCGACCACGCAATGGCGTCCTCGATCGTCGTCCGGCCGTCGTCGTCGTCGCCGCCGCCGTGGGGGTCGCCGTCGCCGGCGTCCTCGAACGACCCGGCGCCCTCGGCCGCCGGCTCGAGGTACGGCACGAGCACGGTCGCGCGAACGGTCGGCAGCGCCGCGCGGATCTCGGCCACGGCGTCGCGCCGGTCGATGTCGCGGTCGCCGTAGCGATAGCCGTCGATGGTGAGCAGGACGACGGGCTGGATCTGGGCGAAGCGGTCGATGATCGCCCGCACGCCGAACTCCGGGGCGCACGACGACCAGACGGCCCCCAGCGACGCGGTGGCGAGGAAGGCGACGAGCGCCTCCGGGATGTTGGGCAGCAGCGCAGCGACGCGATCGCCTCGCCGGACGCCCAAGCGGACCAGGCCCGCGCGGCACCTCCCTACGGCGTCCCGGAGCTCGTCGGCGGTCAGCTCCAGGGGTCCCCGGGTCTGTGAGTGCGCGACCACCACCACGTCCGAGCCGACGCGACCGGGGAGCGCCAGCTCGTGGGCCGAATAGTTGAGGTTTGCGCCCGGAAACCAGCGTGCGCCGGGCATCGACGCATCCGCGAGTGCCGTCTCCGGTGGCGTCGCGGCGTTCACCCCGAAGTGATCCCAGATGGACTGCCAGAACGCACCGGGTTCATCCACCGACCAGCGCCACAGCGCGTCGTAGCCCCCGAACCGAAGGTCCATCGTGGATTCCAGCCAGGTCAGGTAGTAACCGATGCGTGATCGGTCACGGACATCGGCGGGTGGCGACCAGAGGAGCTCGGGGGTATCGCCTTGACCGGGGCTTCGGGAAGGAACGGCTGCCATGTCGGGGATTGTGCCCCCGGCTCGAGCGGCACGCACCGCGGGAGGAAGCGGATCCACGGCCCGTATCCATGCCCAGTCTCCCCGCCCGTGCCTTCGCGCGCGCCGTCGCCCATTCCCCGGCCAGATGTCCACCAGGCGAGCGTTTGCCGTCGATTGGCAGCGGCACGAGCGGTTTCCCAACGAGCGCAGCTCGGCGAGCGCGGCATACGTGCACGGACCGGAGTTGCGGGAGCAACCTCGGGGGCATGTCCGTCCGGCGAAGCCTCGCGACGCCGGCGAACGCTCGCCTGCCGGGTATGTGACAGGGGGCCGCAACGGCGTGCAGGGGCGACGGCGCGCTGCGCGAGGCCGCAACGGCGCGCTGCGCGAGGCCGCAACGGCGCAACGCCGCCCGGGTAAACGTACGAGGCGGCTCCCGAAGGAGCCGCCTCGTTGCTGTCCCGGTGAAGGTGTCCACCCGAGAGCGGACCTTCTGCCGCGCGCCAAGGTCATCTATCGCGTCGGCTGAACCGACTACCCTAACCCTACCTACCCATGACCTTGATGCTGGGGCAGCGCTGGCTGACTTGCAGCGTCGATATCCTACTGCGCAGGTGCGGATTAGGAAAGGGTTTTGTCCGGTCCTTCGGTGAAAATTGCTTAACGTTCGGGTTGCGTGCCGGTGCCGAACTGGGTCGAACGGACGCTGCCCACGGCGCAATGCGAACGGCTATTCGTCGTCGACGATCGTCACCGAGGTCATCGCGACGGGCGAATCCGGCAGGTCGCGACCGTTGCGCGGTGCGTTCGCGATCGCGTCCACGACGTCGAGCCCCTTGGTCACCAGGCCGAAGATCGTGTAGTTCTTGGGCAGCGCGTAGTCCGCGTGCATGATGAAGAACTGCGAGCCGTTCGTGTTTGGTCCGGCATTTGCCATCGCGAGCGTGCCGCGGACATAGCTCCCGGTGAACGGCTCGTCGTCGAATTTGTAGCCAGGTCCGCCCGTGCCGACGCGCCCGGTGTTGAGTGACGCCTTCTTGCCGAACTCCCCGTCGCCGCCCTGGATCATGAATCCGGGGATGACGCGGTGGAAGATGACGTCGTCGTAGAAGCCCTGCTTGGCGAGCTTGACGAAGTTGCCGGCGGCCTTGGGGGCGCCGTCGGTGAACAGGTCAGCCTCGATGGTGCCGGCTTCGGTGGCGATGACGGCTCGGGTCATGGGCGGTCTCCTTGCTGGTTCCTGACAGGTTACGGGGTGCTGACGGTGACCTTGGTCATCGGGACCGGATTGATCGCGAGGCTCATCTGCGAGCCGTCGTTTGGCAGGTTGGAGATGGCGTCGACGACATCCATGCCGTCGATCACGTGCCCGAAGATCTGGTAGTTCTTCGCCAGCGAGTCGCCCAGGTCGCGGAGAACGATGAAGAACTGCGAGTCGGCGCTGTTGGGCGCCGATGTCTTGGCCATCGCCACGGTGCCGCGGACATACTCGCCAGTCACCGGCTCGTCCTGGATCTCGTAGCCGGGCCCGCCGGAGCCGACGATGTCGGGGTTGGCGATCGGGACACGGCCGAACTCGCCGTCGCCACCCTGGATCACGAATCCGGGTGCGATCCGGTGGATCACCACGCCGTCGTAGTACCCGCACTCGGCCAGGGCGACGAAGTTGCCGGCGGCGATGGGCGACAGATCGGCCTCGATCTTGAGCGTGAACGTGCCCTGCGGCGTCTCGACCGTGACCGTTCGCGTCTCGCCCGCGGGGAGCGGCGCCGGCTGCTCCTTGGGGCAGCTCGCCGGGATCCCGGTGGTGGGGTGCGACGTTCCAGTCGCCGCGCTCGGTGCGGATGTCGCGGTGGGGACGGTCGGCAGCGGCGAGGAGCCGCCGCCGCAGGCTGCGAGGAGGGCGGGGAGCGCCAGCAGGGTTGCGAGCCCGCGGGCGGTGCCCTGACGGGTCATCCGGCGGCCTCCAGGGCGCGTGGGAGTTCGATGGCACCAGACAGGATCGCCTCGCCGAGGATGAGCCCGGTGACGCCGGCGTCACGCAGACGCCGGATGCCGTCGAGGCCGGCAACGCCGCCGGCGACGAGGATGTCGGCGTCGTGGCGGTTCACCAGCGTGGTCAGGAGCGTGGCGTCCGGCGTGGCGCCACCATGGCTGAGGACGAGCCGGTGGACGCCCTGCCCGACGAGCTCCTCGACCAGCGAGTCGATCGTGGGCGGCACGGCGCGCGCCCAGGGGAAGGCCGCGAGCCGCTCCGGCCGGGGATCGAGGCCGACGGCGAGCCAGTCCCCGGCCACGGCCAGGCACTCGCGGAGCGCCTCGGGATGCTCCACGATCGCGATCGAGAGCACCACCCGCGTCGCGCCGGCCGCAAAGGCCAGCCGGACGTGGTCGGCCGCCTCGAGCCCGCCTGCGACCTGGAGCGGGACCGCCACGCGCGCCGCGACCGCACCCACGACGTCCAGGTCCGCCGGCGCCGCGCGCCGCGCCCCGTCGAAGTCGACCAGGTGCAGGATCCTCGCGCCCTGGTGCACGAGCTGCTCCGCGATCTGCTCGGGACGGTCGGTGGGCGCACCGATACCGGCCGCCGCGCCCGGCCAGTACACGACCCGCGAGCGTCCGTTGGCGACGTCGATGGCCGGGATCACGTCCACGTGCGGCTGCTCCCGCGACGCACGATGAGCGCCGGTATGATCGCGCGACGCACGTCGTGCGCCGGGTCGATCTCGCGGCGCTGCACGCTGCCCGCGGTCACCCCGCCGCGGCCGTCGCGTGATCGGTCGACCGGACCGGCGCCGTGTCGCGCAGGATCTCGGCCACGATGGCGACCACCTGGTCGATGTCCGCGGCATCGATCCCGTGGTGGGTCACGGCGCGGATCGAGCCGTTCGCATAGGGGACCATGAGCACCCCCCGGGCCTCGAGCGCCGCAAGGAACGCCGACCGGTCCCGGTCCACGCGGAACAGCACGAAGTTGGTGACGGCTCGTGCCGGATCGAGCGGACCTGGGTCCGGTTGGGCGATCCCGCCCGGGGAGCCGACCCCCGGCAGGCCCGCCAGGCCCTCGGCCAGGCGGCGCGCGTTGGCGTGATCGTCCGCAAGTCGGTCGATCATGCCCGCGTCACCGTCCCGTAGCGCCACGAGTCCCGCCGCCGCCAGCACGCCGACCTGGCGCATGCCGCCCCCGACGAGCTTTCGCGCGCGGCGGGCGCGCCCGATGAACTCGCGGGATCCGACCACGATCGATCCGACCGGCGCCGCGAGGCCCTTGGACAGGCAGAACGTCACGCTGTCCGCGGGGGCGACGAGCGCTCGCGGCGTGACGCCCAGGGCGACGGTCGCGTTGAACAACCTGGCCCCGTCGATGTGGAGCGGGACGCCCCGCTCGTGGGCGATCGCGGCCACGGTTCGGACGTAATCCAGCGGCAACGGGCGCCCGCCCGAGTGGGCATGCGTGTTCTCGAGGACGACCAGGCCGCTGATCGGCTCGTGGAGGTCGGTCGGGTCGCGGAACGCCTCCCGGATCTCGGTCGGGTCCATGGTGCCGTCCGGCCCCTCCGCGAGCGCGCGAACGGTCGCCCCGGCCACGACGGCGTGACCGCCGGCCTCGTCCATGACGGTGTGCGTCGTCGCGCCGGCGATGGCCTCGTGGCCGCGCGGCAGGTGTGCGAGCAGCGACACCAGGTTGCCCATCGAGCCGCTTGCGACGAACAGTCCCGCCTCCTTGCCCAGGAGATCGGCCCCGCGCTCCTCGAGGGCGTTGACGGTGGGGTCGTCGCCGAACACGTCGTCGCCGACCTCTGCAGCGGCCATCGCGCGGCGCATCTCGTCGGTGGGCTTGGTGACCGTGTCGGAGCGGAGATCAATGCGGACCATCCGGGCGAGGATAGCGCGGGTCCGCGGGCCCGGCTGTCGGCCCGATTCGGCGTCCCGGGCCAGGGCGACGTCGCTTCCCGCCGGCCACGGACCGTCGGCACACCCCCACGCGCGGTCCCGGGCGTTCGCGCCGGCCGGGTGGCGGACAGCCGGGTGGCGGCTTCCAAACCTGCCTGATATCATCCGCCACCGACCGCGGACCCGTGGTGTAGCGGCCCAACATGCCAGCCTGTCACGCTGGAGATCGCCGGTTCGAATCCGGTCGGGTCCGCCATCGATCGCGATTCTTCCTACGCCCCGTCCGCCCGCCCGGACGGGGCGTCCCTCTGTCCCGGACGGGGTGCCCTCGTCCGCAGATCGGCGTCCTCGTACGCAAAACGAGCAACCGTCGTTACTGGACCAGGGCTCGCGATGCTCGGGTACCCTGCGCGCGTGACCGTTCGCGACCCCGGCTCCCACCCCCGTCGACCGACCCCCGCCCGCCGCGGCATGCGCGCGGCAATCTCCGGTGGCCAGACGGGCGGGCTGCTTGTGCCGGCCGCCATCGTGGCCCTCGTCCTCATCGTGGCGCTCGGGTTCGGTGGCGGGGTCGTCGGTGGGCTGCTCGGTGCCGGCGGGTCATCCAGCGCCTCGGGTGCGCTCGCCGGATCGACGACCTCGCTCGCTCCGTCCGGAACGCCGGAGCAGCATGAATCGACGCCGCCGGCGGCCACCACGCCCACCCCCGAGCCCACCCCGGTCCCGACGCCGGCCACGGCCCGGATCGCGATCGTGCCGGTCACCAGCTTCCGGTCGGCCGCCACCGGGGTCACGAGCGCAGATGTCACCTCGATCTCGACCGGTGCCAGCGACTACACGGCGCTCGTGCTGGTCGACGGCGATGCGGATGCGATCCTGGATGCCCTCGGCGTCGAGCGCACAGCGCTCGGCAAGCACCTCGTGATCGTCGCCGACGCCGAGGCCCTGGCGGCCAGCGTGGCCAAGACCCGGACGCAGCTGGGGTTCCTGCGCGTCGACGAGGTGACCGCTTCCGTCCGCGCCCTGGCCTGGGACGGCAAGGCGATGTTCGGGGTCGGCAGGGTGGCCTCGATCGATGCCTGGCCCCTCGTCGCGCAGCTGGGCCCGGCGGCAGGTGCCGCTTCAACCTACGACCCGGCGACGGCCTGGACGCTGTTCGCCGGTGGCGACATCCTGCTCGATCGCGGCGTCTCGCTCGCGATCCGGGGGAGCTCCGCCGGGTCGGACTACCCGTTCAACGGGGGCACCGCGGCGATCACGGGTCACACCTGCTGCTCGAGCTTCGGCTGGAAGCTGCCGCGGACGAAGCAGACCGGCAACGCGGGCGTCGTGCGCGATCTCGTCTCGGGGACCGATATCGCGATCGCCAACTTCGAGAACCCGGCGCCCGACAGCTTCCGGTTCCATGACCACGGCACCACGTTCTCGGCCAACCCGGCCTATATCGCCGGCCTGGCGAAGGCGGGCATCGACTGGGTCTCGCTCGCCAACAACCACATCGGCGACGCGGGCCGGACCGCCATCCTGCAGACCATGGCCAATCTCGACAAGCAGGGGATCCTCCACTCCGGCGCCGGCAAGAACACCGCCGACGCGCACAAGCCGGCGCTGCTCGAAGCCGGAGGCGAGACCATCGCGATCCTCGGCTACGACACGATCGCACCCACGTACGCGGCCGGGACGAGCAAGCCCGGCAGCGCCCAGATGACATCGGCGGCGCTCAAGGCCGATGTCGCGGCAGCCCGCAAGGCCGGCGCGGACATCGTGATCGTGTTCCCGCACTGGGGGATCGAGTACCGGGCCAAGCCGACCGCATCGCAGAAGCGGCTCGCCCATGCGGCGATCGACGCCGGCGCCGACCTCGTGATCGGCAACCACCCCCACTGGGCCGAGGCGATGGAGGTCTACAAGGGCAAGCCGATCTGGTACGCGCTGGGCAACTTCGTGTTCGACCAGACCTGGTCGGAGCCGACGATGGAGGGGATCACGCTCGAGCTGACGTTCAACGGGACGAAGCTCGTCCAGGTCCGGATGCGGCCGCATCTCATCCTGGGTCGCGCCCAGCCCAACTTCATGGACCCGGCCACGGACGGCAAGGTGGTCATGAACCAGGTGTTCAACGCATCAAAGGGGCTGCTGGGCTGGTAGGGCGTCAGGCGACGCCGGAGGGCGCTGCCGGAGGTGGGTCGCCGGTCACGTGGCGCGCACTCGGGCGACGGAGCCCCCGGTTGTGTCAGGCACCGCGCCATGTGGTGGTAGTCGCGGTCCTGTCACTCCCGGGCCCGATACAGGACCCGAGCCACGCACGAGGATGGCCTCCGAGCGGCCGTGAATCGGTGCCGGGCCGGTCTAACACCGACCCTCGCGGTGGCTGACCGCACATCGGTTCCGATCCGCGGATTGCACCGCCCCACGCGGTGCGTGACAGGGTTCCGGCCGGCGAGGTCCCTGGGGGACGGCCCATCGGCGTCGGACGAGGCGTCAGGCGACCTGCGCTGACCCGTCCCAGCCGTCCGCGCCGGGCGACCGACCGAGCAGGCCCGCGAACAGGTCGTCCTCGGCATCCGGCGCGGGAACCCGGGTCTCGCGCCGGATGTACGCCTCGCGGTTCCAGTACTCCTGCCACGCGTCCTTGCCGAAGCGGACGAACGGGTTGTCGTTCGAGATCTGGGTGATGTGCGCCTTGATCGCGTTCCAGCGCGCATCGATCACGTCCGACACGTCCACCCACGCGGTGATGGCCTCGTCGGGAACGAGCATCCGCGCCATCTGCGCCTCGAATTCGGCGAGCTGCGCCGGCGTCGCGTCGACGGGCGGCGACCAGAACGACGTCTCGCCGAGCGCCTCGAGCCGCTCCTTCATCGCCATCCGGACGGACGACGGGATCGCCTGCTCGTACAGCTTCGCCGGGGTCCACGGAGTCAACCCGCCTTCGCCGACGGCCGCGCCGGTGCCGCCGTGCTCGGGCGCGATCTGCTCCGGGTACCACGCCGGATCGCCGGCCCGCGCGAACGATCCGACGGCCACCACGTGGCTCCGGATATGGTCGGGATGCCCGTACCCGCCGAAGTCGTTGTAGGTCGTCATCACATCGGGCCGGAAGCGGCGGACCATCCAGGTCATGCGACCGATGGCCTCGTCGACATCCGCCTGCCAGAAGCACCGGGGGTCGCGGTTGCCGCTCCGGCCCATCATGTCCGAGTCGTGGTAGCCGAGGTTGTCCCACTCGGTGACGCCAAGCGCCGCCATCGCGTTCTCGAGCTCCACGGCACGCAGCTCACCCAGCCGGCGGTGGTTGTCGGGGGTGTCGAGCTCGGGCACGACGATCTCGCCCATCTCGCCCCTGGTGCACGTCACGAGGACGACCCTGCGTCCCTGTGCGACCGTCTTGGCCATCGTCCCGCCGGTGCCGATCGTCTCGTCATCCGGGTGGGCATGGACGGTCATCAGGGTCGGGACATGGACGGCGGGGGACGCTTGCTCACTCATGTCCCCATGCTAGCGCCATGTCCCGGCAGGCTCTGCGGGCGTGTCTCCGCCGGCCACAGCCCGTCACGGTACCGTCACCTCGTCGGGGCAGATTCGGGGTCGACCCCGGCTGGACCAATTCGACCGAGAGGGCACAACCCATGACCTTGCGCGCACGCCGCGCCTCGACCATCGCGCTGCTGGTGTTCGCGCTGGGGATCGCCGGCTGCGGCGCCCCGGCCGGCGACGCGTCGGCGACGACAAACCCGAGCGCGGCCGGGACCACTGCGGCGACCTCTGCCGCCTCCACGCCCGTCGCGAGCGGCGCTCCGGCGCCCGGCGGCAGCGCGTCCGCCAGCGCCGAGCCTGCGGGCAACCCGGTCGCCGATGCACTCGCCACGCACCCCTGGGCTGCCGCGACGCTCACGGACGTGAACACCGGCGAGACGTTCAGCATCGCGAGCCTGGGCGGCCGGACCGTCTTCGTCGAGGCGATGGCGATCTGGTGCACCAACTGCCGTGCGCAGCAGGGCCGCTTCACCGAGGCGCTCGCGACGCTGGACCCTGCCAAGGTCGCCTACGTGGTGCTGACGGTCGACCCGGGCGAGACCGCCGAGGACCTGGCCCGCTACAAGGACCAGCGCGGGTTCACCGGCCGGTATGCGGTCGCCGGTCGCGATGTTTCGGCCGCCCTCGAGGCGGAGTTCGGGGCCAACGTGCTCAACCCGCCGACCGTGCCGCTGGTGCTGATCAGCCCGGCCGGCGAGGTCTCGTTCCATACCGGCGGCGAGAGCGTGGACGACATCGTCAAGACCGCCGGCGCCTGACCGGTGGGGGAGCTGGCGGCCGTGTTCGCGGCCGGTCTCGCGAGTGCGGCCAGCCCGTGCCTGCTGCCGCTCTATCCCGGGTTCCTCGCCTACCTGTCAGCCAACGCGGGCACCCTGTCCGGACGCCGCGCGAGCGGCCTGCTCGGGCTGCTGGTCCTGCTGGGGCTGCTGACCACGATGGTCGCCGTCGGGCTCGTGCTGTTCCTGGTCGCAGTCCCCATCGGGCGCGTCGCGAGCTATCTCGTGCCCGTGATCGACGGCTTCCTGATCGTGCTCGGGCTGCTCCTGCTCGCGGGGCGCAACCCGTTCAACCGGCTGCCCGGGATGCAGGTCCCGCTGGTCTCGAACCCGTACGCCCAGGCATGGATCTACGGCGTGATGCTGGGACCGATCGCCCTGCCCTGCGCCGGTCCGTTCCTGGCCGCGCTGCTGGCCGTCTCGGTCGGCTTTGGTGACGCCGTCGCGCGGCTGGGCACGTTCGTGGTGTTCGGGCTCGGGTTCGGGCTGCCGCTGGTCCTGCTGTCGCTGCTGGCCGGGACGCAGCAGCGCGCGATCGTGCGCTTCGTACTCGACCGGCATCGGGCGATCGAGCTGCTGTCCGGCGCGATCCTCATCGCCGTGGCGCTGTACGACCTGCGGGAGAACTGGGACGGGATCCTGTTCACGCTCGGGCTGTAAGGTCCGGCGATGAGCGAATCGCAGCCTCCGACGACGAGCGACGCGCAGCCAGCCTTCTCGACTCCGGCGACGGCGGCCCTCGACGCCGCCGGCATCCCGTACCGCCTCGTGCGCACGGAGATCGCGCACAGCGCCGCGGAGAGCGCCGCGCTCCAGGGGATCCCGCTGGGTTCGCTGCTGCGCTCGATCCTCGTCCGGCGCACCGCCGACGACTACGTGTTCGTGCTGGTGCCGGGTGGTCGCCGGTTCGACTGGCCCAGGCTGCGCGCCTTCCTCGGCACGAACCGCCTGACCCTGCCCGATGCCGAAGAGGCCAAGGCGATCACAGGTTACGAGCGCGGCGCCATCACCCCGTTCGGCGCGCTCCGGGCGTGGCCGGTGATCGCGGACGCCTCGATCACCGGGCACGAGGTCGTGGCCATCGGTGGCGGTGCTCGCGGCGTCAACGTCCACTTGTCGCCGGTCGACCTGGTGGCCGCCACGGGCGCCGAGGTCGTGGACATCACGGTGCCCGACCCGCCCCCCGGGGACTGATCGGCCGCGCGGGACGCCGCGCATCGCCGCGCCGAGCTCGGGTCGACGCCAGCGACGCGGCTCGCCGCCGGCCGTTCCGCCGCCGTACCATCCGGGCGATGCTCGAACCCACCGCCGCCGGCCCCCTGGCCGGCATCCGCGTCGCCGACTGCTCCACGGTCCTGGCCGGGCCGTACTGCACGATGCTGCTCGCCGACCTCGGCGCGGACGTGGTCAAGGTCGAGCCCCCCGAGGGTGACGCGACGCGCGGCTGGGGACCGCCGTGGGTCGGCGACGCCGCGGCCGGCACGCGAACGGCGGCCTACTACCTCGCCGTCAACCGCAACAAGCGATCGATCCGGCTCGACCTTCGGACGGCCGCGGGCAGCGAGGTCCTGCGCCGGCTGATCCGGTCATCGGACGTGCTGGTGGAGAACTTCCGGGTGGGTGGTCTCGAGCGCCTGGGCTTCGGCGAGGACGCGCTCCAGGCGCTCAACCCCGCGCTGGTCCACCTCGCGATCTCCGGGTTCGGACCCGACGGCCCCGATGCCCACAAGCCGGGGTACGACTTCGTGATCCAGGCGATCGGCGGGCTGATGTCGATCACCGGCAGCCGCGACGAGGACGGTGGGCGACCGACCAAGGTGGGGGTCGCGATCAGCGACGTCGTCACCGGCCTGTTCGGTGCGGTGTCGGTGCTGGCTGGACTGATCGGCCGGGACCGGATCGGCGGTCGCGGGCAGCGGATCGACGTGTCGCTGCTCGAATCGACGCTGGCCGTCCTCGTCAACCAGGCGCAGAACGCGTTCGTGACCGGGACCGCGCCGGGCCGCCTGGGCAACCGGCACCCGACGATCGTGCCCTACGAGACGTTCGAGACGGCCGACGGCGAGCTGGCGGTGTCCGTCGGCAGCGAGCGCCAGTGGCCGCGGCTGTGCGCCGCGCTCGGCGTGGCAGACCTGGCCGCGGACGCGAGGTTCGCGACCAACGGGGACCGCGTCACCAACCGGGCCGAGCTGCGCCCGATCCTGGCCGCGCGGTTCGCCGCCCGGCCGACCGCGGACTGGCTTCCGATCCTCGACGCCGCCGAGGTCCCGTGCGGGCCGATCAACGACGTGCCGGCGGCGTTCGCGTCGGCGCAGGCCCAGGCACGCGGGATGACGGTCGACATCGAGCACCCGGTCCTCGGCGCGGTGCGCCAGGTCGGGCTTCCGTTCCAGCTGTCCGCGACCCCCGCCTCGATCCGGACGGCACCTCCGATGGCCGGCGAGCACACCGCCGAGATCCTCGCCGAGCTCGGCTACGGCGACGACGAGATCGCGGCGCTCGCCGACGCAGCCGTGACCTGGATCAGCTGACGCCGGCCTCGGCCCAGCGGAGCACCCGCAGCGCGCGCAGCGTGTTCCACCGGCTCGGGAAGCCGTCCGGACCCTCCATCTCGATGTGGATCGGACCCTGGTGGCTGTTCTCGAGCACCCATCGCCCGTCCTCCTCGCGCTTGTCCGCGACGAGGGCGAGGGCGTCCGCGAACCGCTCGTCGGGCGCGGCCCCGCTCGACCGGAAGTAGTCGAGCCCGCGAAGGACGTCGTAGTACCAGCGCGTCGGGAACGAGAACATCGTGAACCGCGGGTCGGCAACCGTGCCGGTCGAGCGGCGGCGGAACAGCCCGCGCTCGAGCAGGTACGCCTCACCCCGCTCGCGTGCTGCCCTGGCGGCGTCCGAGGCGCCGCCCGCGCGTTCCCACTTGAGCAGGCCCTCGAGCGCGCAGATCGTCGAATGGAACGAGGACACGCTCGCTCCGAACTCGGCCCAGCAGTTCCAGCCACCATCGCCGAGCTCGTCGCCCACCAGTCGCTCGACGATGCCGTCGACCGCCTGGCCGAAGTAGGCGCCGCTGGCGAGTGCGACGCCGTTGATGCACGGCTCGGTCTCGCCGTCGAAATAGCCGGCCCCGTTGGCGTCCCAGCGGACATTGTCGCGGACCAGCGACACCGCCCGGCGTGCCTCCGGGCAGCCGGGGTCAAGCCCGAGCTCGCGCAGCGCCTGGAGCGAGAAATGGGTGGCAGTCCAGGCATCGAAGAACGGCTTCGACTCGTCGACCCAGCCCGGCCGATAGGTGCCGCCGTCCCACCGCCCGTCGGGTCCCTGCAGCGCGAGCAGCTGTGCCCCCCAGCCATCGGTGGCGACCCGCGCGCGCTCGGCCGCGACGGCGTCCGCGGGGGCATCGGTCAGGTCGCGCATCACCTGCCAGCGGATCGCAGGATCGGAATCCAGCAGCCAGTCGATCACGTTCATGGATCGGAGTCTACGGGGTGTCGTGGCTCACCGGCGCAATCGGACCCGACGCCATCGGGCCTGGCCCGGGACGCAGAGACGCCGGCGACCGTCCGGGGAAGACGGTCGCCGGCGCGGGACGGGGGAGTTGTCAGTTCAGCGGGTCGCCGTCGCCGGCCTGGAACAGGCCCACGGCGCCATGACCGACCAGGTTGAACGCGTGGGTGACGAAGGCGTACACGCCGTCCTCCTGGGGGCTGAACTCGATGATCGCGGCCTGGGCCGGGCTGAGATCGACGGCCTGCGAGCCCCACCCGGCGGCGTTGCCCCGCTTGAGCTCGATGCCTTCCTTCTCGACGGTGTCGAAGATCGTGCCCACGATGTGGAACGAGCTATCCATGTTGGGGCCGACGTTGAGCACGAACAGCCGGACCCGCCCCTTGGTCGTGACCGGGATCGGGTTGTCCTTGTACTGGTTGGCGACCCCGTTGAACGCCACGAAGTCGGGCGAGGCGGCGACCTCGTTGGCCTTGGCGTAGTCCGCGGGCTGGCCTTGCGCCCCGAGGTACCACTCGCTCTGCACGATGGTGAACTCGTTGTCGACCTTGGGCAGGCCGCCCTTGGGCTCCACGATCACCATCCCGAACATCCCGTTGGCGATGTGCCACAGGGTGGGCGCGGTGCCGCAGTGGTACATCCACACGCCGGCATAGTCGGCGGTGAACGTGTAGGTGAACGTCTCGCCGGGCTTGATCTCGACCATCTGGTGGTTCATCGCCGTCTGGCTGGCGTGGAAGTCGATGGAGTGGCTCATCGGCGTCTTGTTGGTGAGGTGGACGCGCACGGTGTCACCGAGATGGACCCGGATGGTCGGTCCGGGAACGGTGCCGCCGAAGGTCCAGGTGTGGACGACAAAGCCGGTGGCGACCGTGAGGTCCTTCTCGATCATCGGGAAGTCGACGTCGTGGAGCGTTCCGGGGAGCACCTCCGGCGCGATCGGATCGAACACCTCGTACGCCGGGGCGTTCGGGTCCGGGGAGGGCGCCGCGGCGGCCGGCGCGGGGGACATGCCGGCCATCCCATCGGTCGTGCCGGATGCCGCGGGGGCCGCGGCGGATGCCGCCGGCGCCGCGGATGACACGGCCGAGACCGGTGCGGCGGCAGGACCCGTGTCGGGCCCCCACGTCCAGGCGGGCTTGGCCGCGGAGCTGCAGGCCGCCGTGGTGAGTGACAGGAGCGCGATTGCCGTGAGCAGGCGCCGGGTGCGGTACATGTCCGATCCTTTCGATGGTCCCGGGTCGTTCCCCGTCCCGGGCCGGCCTCACCGCTGCCGTGCGTCCCGTGGCGCCGGTCTCTCGCGGTGTGCGTGGTAACTATCAGTAACTTACTATGTGTTTGTGAAGGTGACAATGCGCCCGAATGACGTGGGCCGTCCGGCCCGACTCGGGTCCCCGCTGCGGAACGCCCCGCCGGGCCCCCGGCGCGCGGACGACCGCCGGGTTGCCGTGGCGGCCGTGCTCCTCGCGGCCTCGTTCCTCGCCGCCGCCGGTCTCGCGGCGATCCGCGAGGCGATGGCCGGCGGGACGGTCGCGCCATGGCTCCCACTCCATCTCGCGCTCGCCGGCGGCGCCTCGACCGCGATCGCGGGGGTCATGCCGTTCTTCGTGGCGGCCCTGTCCGCAGGGCACCCGGCGAATGCCCGCGTGCGCGCCGGGGCCGTGATCCTGGTCGCCTCGGGTGCGCTGCTGGTCGCCACACGCGGCCTCGTGCCCGGGTGGACGGCGCTGCCACCGCTGGGCGGCGTCGTGTATCTCGCCGGGATCGGCCTCACGGCCGTCGCGCTCCAGGGTGCGGGCCGCGCGGGCCTCATGGTCCGCCGGCCGATCGTGACGCTCGCCTACGAGCTCGCCCTGGCCAACGTGGCGATCGGCGCGACGCTGGGCACCCTGTTCGTTGCCGGCTGGCTGCCGGTCCTCGAGCGCTGGGCGCTGCTCAGGCCCGCGCACGCCTGGACCAACCTCGTCGGGTTCGTGTCGCTGATCATCGTGGGCACGCTGCTGCACTTCCTGCCGACCGTGCTGGGGACACGGATCGTGCCCCGGGCCAGCGCCGTCGTGGCCGTGCTCGGGATCGCGATGGGCTCGCCCGTGATCGTGCTGGGGCTGGGCCTCGACGCCGGTCCGCTGGTTCGCGGCGGGGCGCTGCTGACCGCCGTCGGCGTGGGCGCCCTCGCGCTCGAGGCCACCAGGGTGACGCGGGCGCGCGGCCGGTGGACGACCGATCCCGGCTGGCACCGCCTGACCGGGATCGGGCTGCTGGCCGGTATCGTGTGGTTCACGGCGGGGATGGCGCTTGCCGTCGGCCGGCTGCTGGTGATGGGGGCGGCGCCCGATGCCTGGTCGACGTCGCTGGCGGGCGTGCCGCTCGCGGTGGGCTGGATCACGCAGGTGCTGATCGCGTCCTGGACGCATCTCCTGCCGGCGATCGGACCCGGCGGGCCGTCCGGGCACGCGGTCCGGCGGAGGATCCTGGGTCGGGCGGCCACCCCGCGCCTGGTGGCGCTCAACGGAGGGACCGCGCTGCTCGCGATCGGCTGGCCGGCGGGCGCCGGGTCTGCGGCGGTCGCGGGTGCGGTGCTCGTGGCGGGCTCGGTCCTCGGGAGTGTCGTGCTCGCGATCCAGACGCTGCGGAGCCGCGCCTGACGCGAGGCGGCGCCGACGGAGCGCCTCCACCGCCTGGCGGTGCGGAGAGCGCTCCATCCGGCGACGGACGATGTGCATGGCCTCCGGCACGGATGCCGACCGGTTTGCTGCAAGTCAGCCGGCGCACCAGAGCCGCCGCCACGTCGCGTCCGGTGGCCGCGGTGTCATTACGACGAATAGTGTCAGGCGACGCCACCGGCGCTGCACGTGCGCGCGCCGGTTATCGCCCGATCGGGATGGAGGCGCCAACCGTGAGCGCGAGGCCGAGCAGGATCCCGAGGACGGCGAGCAGGAGACCCAGCGTCTCGAACGCTTCGCGCCGGCTTGAGCCTGTCGCGCCGACGCCAGCGCGAATGGCGACAGCCCGGACAAGGTCGCCGGTCTCGCTGCGCGGCTCCGGGCCGGCGAAGGTCGTCACATGCGGGCTCCTGCGCGACGCGGGGCCGGCGCTCATCCGGAGGACGGCGCCCACCGGAAGTCTTGGATCCCGCGGAGGCCACGTCATGACGGCCCGTAACCTCCCGCGCGGGCGCCGGAAAGCCCGGTTCGTGTCAGCCCAGGACGACCCGGACCTGGTGCGTCGCCTGATCGTCCGCGAGCTGGATCGCGGCGCCGGCCGGCAGCGAGCGTCCGTCGAGCTCCGCTGAAGCCACGCCACGACTGACGCCGCCCGGATTCTCCACGTGGATCTCGTAGCGCGCCGAGCGATACCGGAAGTCGATCTCGTATCGGGGCCAGTCCCGGGGGATGCAGGGATCCAGCACCAGCGTCGTCCCGCGCAGGCGGAAGCCGAGGATCGACTCGATGCCGGCCTGGTACATCCAGCCCGCCGACCCGGTGTACCAGGTCCAGCCGCCGCGGCCGACATGCGGCGGCTCCGCATAGACATCGGCGGCCATCACGTATGGCTCGACCTTGTAGCGATGGACGCCGGTGCGGGTGCTGGCGTGGTTGATAGGGTTGAGGAGCGAGAACAGCTCGGCCGCCGTGTCACCGTCGCCCAGCGCCGCGAACGCGAGGATCGACCAGGCGGCCGCGTGGGTGTACTGGCCACCGTTCTCCCGAATGCCCGGCAGGTACCCCTTGACGTAGCCCGGCTCGAGGTCCGAGTGATCGAACGGCGGGGTGAACAGCAGGACCAGCTCATCGCCGCGCCGCACGAGGTACTCGTCCACGGCGGCCATGGCCCGCGCCGCGTGGGGCGGGTTGGCCGCGCCGGACAGGACGCTCCACGATTGCGCGATCGAGTCGATCCGGCATTCGACATTCGCGGCGGAGCCGAGCGGGGTGCCGTCGTCGAAGAAGGCGCGGCGATACCAGTCGCCGTCCCAGCCGTCTCGCTCGAGCGCTCGCCTGAGCGCCTTCATGTGGGCCTGCCAGCGCTCCGCGCCGGCTCGCTCGCCGCGTGCCCGTGCGATGGGCACGAACGCGGCGAGCGCCGTGTGCAGGAACCAGCCCAACCAGACGCTCTCACCCCGGCCCTCCCGGCCCACGAGGTTCATGCCGTCGTTCCAGTCGCCGGACCCGATGAGCGGCAGCCCGTGCGCGCCGACCTCGAGGCTCCGATCGAGCGCCGCCGCGCAGTGGTCGAACAGCGACGCCGGGTCCGGGGCGACACCAGGCTCGAAATAGGCGTCCGCCTGGTCGGCGCGCAGCAGCGGCCCCTCGAGATACGGGACCATCTCGTCGAGGACGGCGGAATCGCCCGTAACGGATAGATAGCGCTCGACGGCGTAGGGCAGCCACAGGCGGTCGTCCGAGATCCGGGTGCGCACGCCGCGACCCGACGGCGGGTGCCACCAGTGCTGCACGTCCCCCTCGGCGAACTCACGGGCGGCGGCGCGGAGGAGATGCTCGCGGGCCAGGTCCGGCCTCGTGACCAGCAGGGCCAGGACGTCCTGCAGCTGGTCCCGGAACCCGTAGGCACCGCCCGCCTGGTAGAACGCGGTCCGCGCCCACAGCCGGCACGCAAGCGTCTGGTAGGTGAGCCAGCCGTTGAGCATGATGTCCATGGAACGGTCGGGTGTTCGCACCTGGACGGTGCCCTGGATGTCGTCCCATCGCGTCTTGATGTCGCGGACCATCGCCTCGGAGTCCATCGCGCGCCCCCGGCGGATGAGCTCGGCTGCCGCCGCGGCGCCGTCCGCCTGGCCGAGCAGCACCAGGACCTCCGTCCCCGCCCCGGGCGCGAGCTCGACGCTCGTCTGCAGCACGGCGCAGGGATCCAAGCCGGCGCCGGTCGCCCCGAGCAGCTGGTGCCCGCGGTCGAGGCCGGCGGGTCGCTCCGGGCCGCCGTTGCGGCCGAGGAACTCGGTCCGATCCGCGGTGAACGCCGTCTGGCGTCCGCCCAGATCGAGGAAGGCGACCCGGCCGCCGAACTCGGTGTTCCACGGGTTGCGCGCGAGGATCGCCGCGGTCTCCGGATCGACGGCGGTGACGATCCGGGGGGCGCTCGCGCCGCGCGAGGTGCCCAGCGCCCACTCCGCGTACGCGGTCACCGTCAGCCGCCTGGAGCGCTCCGAGCGGTTCTCGATCCTCAGCACCGACACCTTCAGTGGGTCGTCGAGCGCGACGAGCTGGACGAGGTTGAGGTCGATCCCCTGGTGGAGGTGCTCGAAGCGGCTGTATCCGGCCGCATGCCGGGCGACGTAGGTCGACTCCTCGCACCGGATCGGCAGCGCCGTCGGGCCCCACTGCTCGCCGGTGTCGTCGTCGCGGACGTAGATCGCCTCGCTCACGGGGTCGCTGACGGGATCGTTGGACCAGGGGGTGAGCTGGTTCTCACGGCTGTTCCCGGACCACGTGTAGCCCGACCCGGACTCGGAGACCTGGAACCCGAACGACGGGTTGGCGACGATGTTGATCCACGGGGCCGGCGTGGTCTGGCCGGGACCCAGGATGGTCACGTACGACCGCCCGCCGTCGGCGAACCCGCCGAGCCCGTTGTCGAACTCCAGCTCCGGGCGGGACAGGGTCGCCCCGCTGCTCGCCTCCCGCGCTCTCCCGTGCCTCGGGCGGCGGCGCCACGGCCTCACCCGCGGGACGCTCGAGGCGGATGACCTGGTCGGCCAGGCTCCCGCGGCGGCTGAGCAGGACCGCCCGGGCGGCTGCCTGCAGGAGCGTGCGGTCCTCGGCGGACAGCTGGTCGCCGCGCACGATGTACACCCTGCCCCTGCCCGCCGGGCCGCCGCGGACCACGGGCGACTGGCTCGCCCGCACGACCGTCTGCAGGGCGTCGTTGAGATCCTCGGCGTACGTGGCGCCATGCTCGTTGAGGATCACCAGGTCGACGTCGAGGAGCTTGAGCCGCCAGTACTCGTGGGCGCGCAGCAGCTGCCGGACGATGGCCATATCCTCGGCCTCGTCGATCCGCACCAGGACGATGGGCAGGTCGCCCGAGATTCCGTGCGCCCACAGGCCCGGATGCGCCCCGCTCGTTGCGCGCCAGCAGCCCCGAGGACGGCCGCAGCGACGGATCCGAATACAGGAGCCGGTTGGCCAGCCGCTGGAACAGATGGGCCTCGTCGCCCTCGATCCCCAGGTGGTGGAGCTGGACCTGGGCCTGGGTCCAGGCCAGGGTCGCGGCGCGCTCGAAGGTGCCGGACTCGCGGTACTTGTCGGCCAGGTCCAGGACCTGCTCCCGTGACTCGGCGACGACCGTCGAGAAGATCGCGTGGGCGGTCGCGCCGGGCGCGAGCCTGACCCGGCACCGGAGGCTGAAGATCGGATCCAGCACCGCGCCCACCGTATTCGAGAGCGGGCGGCCGTCGATGACCGAGGCCGGCGACCGGACCGATCGCCCCCGGCCGAGGAACCGGGACCGATCGGTCTCGTACTGGACGACGCCGGCCGCCTGTTCCTCGACCGCCGCGACGTGGGCGGCCCAGACGGGCGGCTCGCCGGCGGAGCGAGGACGGCGCGTCGCCAGCAGGGCACCGATGTCGGGGACGAACTCGGTCTGCACGAACAGGTTCTGGAAGGCGGGATGGGCGACGTCGGCAGCCTGCGGCGCGAGCGCGATCTCCGCGTACGAGGTCAGCTCGATCTCGCGGGCGCGGGAGCCCAGGTTGGTCAGCGAGACGCGCCGGATCTCCGCGTCGTGCTCGGTCGACACGACGATCGTGAGGACGGTCGAGATCGAGCCGTCCCGCCGGGAGAACTCGGCCCGATCCTCCGAGTAGGTGACCTCGTAGCTGTCGGCTTCGGTGCCGCTGGGCTGGTGACCCGCCGACCACACCGCGCCCGTGTGCGTGTCGCGGAGGAACAGGTAGCTGCCCCACGCGTCGCGGGTCACGTCCTCGCGCCAGCGCGTCACCGCCACGTCGCCCCATCGGCTGTACCCCGACCCGGCCGATGTGACCATGACCGCGTATCGCCCGTTCGACAGCAGGTGCGTCCGCGGGATTGCATCGTGCGGTGAGGTGAACCGGCGCAGCACCGGCGGCACGAGATCGCGGACGTCGGAGGCGCTCTTCACCTCCTCGGCTCGCGGGCGAGCCACGAGCACGTCGCGCGGCATCCGCTCCTGGAGCAGCAGCTCCGTCGCCTCGACGATCGGGTCGGCGTGGAAGCGCGACACCATGGCGCCGTCGTTGAGGACGTTGCCCAGGGCGACCAGCGCCATCCCCTGGTGATGCGCCATGTAGCTGTTCACGACGGCGACCGTCGCGCCCTCGGGCAGGCGTCGAGCCGTGTAGTCCAGCGCCTCCCGGAAGCCGTACAGCCCGGCGGCTCCGGCCTGTCGCAGGCGGGCGAAGTTCCGCACCGCGGCCTGGGGCCGGATCATCGCCCCCAGCGCGGTCGCGTACGGGGCGACGACCACGTCCTCGCTGAGGCCGCGCTTGAGCCCGAGGCCGGGGACCCCGAAGCCCGCGTACTGGTATGTCTGGTCGAGGTCGCGCGCGTTGAACGCCGATTCCGAGATGCCCCACGGAACCCCGCGCTCGGCCGCGTAGCTCATCTGGCGCGCCACGACCAGCTGGTACGTGTGGTCGAGCAGGCTGCGGGCCGGCGCCCGCATCACGAGCGCGGGCATCAGGTACTCGAACATGGACCCCGACCACGACACCAGGGCGGAGCCGCGGCCGACCGGCGTGAGCGAGCGACCCAGCCGGAACCAGTGGTCCGGCGGGACGTCTCCCTTGGCGATCGCGAGGAAGCTGGTGAGCCGGGCCTCTGACGCGAGCAGGTCGTAGTAGCTCGGGTCCAGCGAGCCGTCGCGAATGCGGAACCCGATCGAGAACAGCTTGCGGGTCGGGTCGAACAGGAAGCCGAAGTCCATCTCCCGGAACAGCGCCTGGGCCTGATCGGCGATCGCCGCCAGGCGTCGAACGAGCATCGCCGCGGCCGTCGGACCGCTGCCGGCTGCACCGCCCGGCGCATCCGCGAGCTCGGCGAGCGTCGGAAAGGCCGCCGGCGGTGGCAGCGGCTGGTGGAGCGACAGATCGCGTTCGTGGCTGCCCACGGCGAGCCGGGCCGCGTTGGCCCAGGTCGCGAGCTCGCTGCTCGGGCCGTTTCCACGCTCCGCGGTCAGGGCGACGGCCACGTCGGACAGGGTCGCGGCGCTCGCCGACAGCATCCGGACGTGGTCCGTCCAGGCCTCGGGCGTCGCGGGGAACGGGTCGCCGTTGCTCGCGAACGGCGCCAGTGCCTCGTCGAGCTGGCGCCGGGTCACCGTCTGGCCCGCCCGGTCGTCGCCGATCGAGGCGGCGGCCTCACGGGTCAGCGCGATCGCGTCGCGGATCCCGGCCCGTGCCGCCGCGACGGGAAGCGGCTGGTCGATCATCAGGCGGCAGGCGTTCGAGAGCGCGAGCAGGTGTCCTGCCAGGTTGCCGCTGTCGACGGAGGACACGTAGGCCGGCTCGAGCCGGCGCAGGTCACGCGTGTCGTACCAGTTGTACAGGTGGCCGCGGAAGCGGTCGAGGGCGCCGATCGTCCCGAGCGTCAGCTCGAGGCGCTCCACCATCTCCAGCGTGCCGATCCAGCCCAGGTCGCGCGCCGTGACGGTCGCAAGCAGGTACATCCCGATGTTCGTCGGTGACGTGCGATGCGCGACAACGGGCACCGGATCGTCCTGGAAGTTGTCGGGTGGGAGGCCATGATCGTCCGGTCCGACGAAGGTCTCGAAGAACCGCCACGTGCGGCGGGCAGTGAGCCGGAGGGTGGCCTGGTCGGCGGCCGAGAGTCGATCCGCGAGCGATTCGGGGGGCGGCAGGCTGACCCACCGGGCGATGACGGGCGACACCAGCCACAGGGCGACGAACGGCAGGGCGATCCATGCTGCGCCCGGCTTCGCGGCGAGGACGAGGAGCGCGGTGACCGTCGCGATCGCGACGCCGCCCGCCATCTGCCGGTAGAACCCGGCGAGACCGAGGTCGTGGATGGCCTTCGCCTGGGCGGCGGTCGTCCACTCCAGGAGGTTGCGTCGCGTGGCGAGCATCCGCACCAGGCTGCGCACGATCGCGTCGCCCATCAGCCACGCCTGGTGGGCGAGGAACGTGAACCCGAGACCGACGTGGGTCGCCGCCAAGGCCACGTCGGCGCCGACCGCCCGGAGGTGGCTGCGCTTGGAGATCCCCGCACGCCGCGGGAGGAGTCCCGCGACCACGGGCAGGGCCGCCGGGACGAGGACCGACGCCAGCACGAGCGCGGTCCACGGGCCCGCCGGGACCGATGGGACGGTCCAGGCCGCGATGAGCGTCGCCAGCGACAGCGGTGCCGACATCGTCCGCCGCAGGTTGTCGAGCATCTTCCAGCGCGCGACCCCGGGCATGGCGCCGCGGTCGCGGTCGCCCCTGGCGTCACGCGCCCGGCCGAGGATCCATGGCAGCAGCTGCCAGTCGCCGCGCGCCCAGCGGTGCTGGCGCGCCGCCGAGACCAGGTAGTTCGACGGGAACTCGTCGAACAGCTCGACGTCGGTCACCAGTCCGGCGCGGGTGAAGACACCCTCGAACAGGTCGTGGCTCAGCAGCGTGTTCTCGGGCACCCGGTCTTCCATCGCGGCCCGGAAGGCGTCCAGGTCGTAGATCCCCTTGCCCGTGAAGCTCCCCTCGCGGAACAGGTCCTGGTACACGTCCGAGACAGCGGACGCGTAGGGGTCGATGCCCGCCGAGCCCGCGTAGCTTCGCTGGTAGATCGAGGCGTCCTGCTCTGCGGCCAGCGTCGAGGTGATCCGCGGCTGGAGCACGCCATAGCCCTGGGTCACACGGCCGACGAGCGGGTCGAAGGTCGGCTGGTTGAGCGGGTGGGCGATCGTGCCCACGAGGCGGCCGACGGCACCCCGTGGGAGCCGCGTGTCGGCATCGAGCGTGACCACGTAGCGCACATCCGTCCGGCGGCGTCGTTGCCGCTCGTCCCGTCATCAGGATCCCGGTCGTCGTCGAACCGCGCAGGATGGCGTTCAGCTCGTGGAGCTTGCCGCGCTTGCGCTCCCAGCCCATCCAGCAGCCCTCGGCCTCGTTCCACCGTCGCTGGCGGTGGAACAGCAGGAACCGGGCGCCACCGCCCGGGGCCTCGCCGTAGCGCTCGTTGAGACGGTCGATCAGCCGCCCCGGCGGTCGCGAGCAGCCCGTCGTCGCCGGGGACGTGCTCGGTGGGGGCGTCCAGCCAGTCCGAGAGCAGCGCAAACCGGAGGTCGCCGTCGCGGTTCGCCAGGTAGTGCACCTCGAGGCCGCCCACCTGGGCCTCGACATCCGCCTCGCTCGCCAGGAGCGTGGGGACGACGACCAGCGTTCGCAGCTCGGATGGGACGCCGCCGTCGAGATCGAGCCTCGGCAGGGGTCGCGGGCCGAGCACGTCGGTGACTGTCCGGTTGACGAGCGCGATGGCAAGGTCGGACGCAGGGCCGAGGCCGAGGATCGCGACGAGCAGGACCCACGCGCCGGCGCCGGGGCCGAACCCGGCCAGGAGGAGGGTGACGGCGAGCACGAGCGCGGTGACGACCCCGATCGTGCCGAGGTAGCCGGCGAGCCCGGCCCGCACGTAGGCCCGCCGCAACCGCACGTCGACCGGCACGCGAACCTGGATCTGGCGCTCGAAGGCGGCGCGGCCATCCGAGATCAGGTAGTAGCCGGGATCCTGGTGGCGGGCGGCGCGCGCCGTGTCGGCATCGCCGGCAGTCCGCGCCGGGTCGGCATCGTCGGCCGACCGTGCCGCGTTCGCGGATGCTGCGGCCCGTCGGGCGACCTCGACCTCGGTCAGCTGGGAGCCCCTGGCCAGGTCCTCGATGGCGTGCCGGTAGCGATCTCGGGTGGCGAAGTCCATGTCCGCGAACGCGCTCCGCTCGCGGAGGGCTTCGTCGACCAGGCTGACGCTCTCGATGAAGGCGGCCCAGTCGAACCACGAGATGAGCCGCATGCTGGTGATCACGTTGCGGACCGTCACGTTCATCGTCGCCTGGCGTTGGTGCTCCAGGCGCACCGTCTCCTCGGCCGTGGTCCCCTGGGCCGCCAGGAGCTGCTCCAGCCAGCCGAGCGCGGGGGTGACGGCCGGATCCTGGTCCCGCAGGCGCTGGAACAGCTGCACCCGGGCCGCCGTCGGGAGACCCGCTCGTGACAGCCTGCGCAGGGAGGCCGCCGCACTGTCCGGGCTGTCGGAACTCAAGCCGAGCAGGCTGTCCGCAAGCTCGTCCGCCATCTGCCGCGACGCACGGCTGCGCACGATCCGCTCCGCGATCCGGCGAAGGTTGTCGACGAGGAGGATCCGGAGCGTGATCGCGATGGCCCACAGCTCGCCGATCGTGAGCGGCTCCACCTCCTGGTATGCCCGCACCATTCGACGCAGGCTCTCGGGCTCGAACAGGCTGTCCGTGTGCGCGATGTAGGCCCATGCCAGGCCCATGACCCGCGGATAGCCGGCGAGGTGACCTCCGGCCAGCTTCGGCAGCTCCCGGTAGTAGTCCGGCGGCAGGTCGTCGCGGATCTCACGGAGCTGCTCGTCGACGATCGGGTAGTTGTCGACGAGCCATTCGGCCGCCGGGGTGATCGAGCGCTCGTCCTTGATTGCGCTGGCAAGGACGCGGTACGACTCGAGCAGGACCCGGCCGTTGTCCGCGATGCGGGGATGCACGGCTCGCCCCTGGCGCGGCGTGTCGGTGACTGCCTGGGCGGCGGCAAGCGTCCGCGCGTGCTGCTCGAGCCGCTCGACGCTGAACAGCTCGTCGAGGATCGGCTCGTCGAGATCGGTGTCGGAGCCCGCCGGCCGCCGATCGGGAGGGTCCCGGAGGGACCGCTGCAAGGTCACAATCTGCTCCCAGCGCGCCCAGGCATTGCGGCGCTTCCGCTGGCGAGTGCGGCACCCAGTATCGCCTGCCGGGCGAGGTCGGTCTTGATCGGTCCGCCTCGACAGGTGGAGATCCGCGGATCAGGCGGTCATGGCGACGCGGACTCCGAGACGTGTCACGAGGGTGCGGTCACGAACCCTCGGCGTCATGACGCCGCGTCATCCGCGGGTACGCCGGCGGCTCAGTGGGGGCGCTCGATGCCGGCGGGCGCCCCGCCCCAGCCCAGGTTCGAGAACGTCGGGATGAAGCGATAGCCCCGGCCCGGCACGGTCTCGATGAAGCGAGGGTGGCGGTAGTCGTCCTGGAGCTTGATCCGCAGGCTCCGGATGTGGCGGTCCACCATGTTGCTCTCGGTCACGAAGTCCGTGCCCCAGATGGCGTCGAGGATCTCGTCACGCGTGACCGCGCGGCCGGCGCGACTGGCGAGGATATCGGGAGCTGGCGGCGGTCAACGGCGAGTGAGACCGCGCGACCCGCCGCGCAGCGCGCCGACCACGAACACGACCGCGATGGCCCCCAGGGTGGCGATGACGATGCTCTCGATGTTGATGCCGTCGACGGTGCCGATCTTGAGCACGCTCGTCGCGACGAACCCGCCCACGAGCCCCCCGACGATGCCCAGGACGACCATCATCACGAGCCCCTCGCGAGAGCCCATGACGGCGTTGGCCAGAAAGCCGGCGATGGCGCCGACGACGATCCAGGCGATGAAGCCCATGGCAGATGTTCCGTCACGTTGTCGCGCGGACCACGAGGGGCCGACGCTGGCCGCGGACGAGGACCCGTCCGCCGAGTGACCGCCGCGCGGCCAGGCAGTCCGGAGATCAGGCCGGCTCGCGCCGGAAGATCCCGATGGCCCAGATCACGATCAGCTCGAGGATCGTCCAGCCAACGAGAGCCACGACGGCCGCGACGTCGAGGATCGAGCCGCCCGATGTGAGAGCGTTCGTGTTGAGGATGCCCTCGAACGGCGCGACGAGGATCTTGCTGACATCGAGGATCCCCGACACCAGCGCGTTGCCGGTGCGGGCATCGAGCAGCAGCAGGACGATCCGGAGCCCGATCACGATCTGGATGAGCCCGAACACAAGGACGATGATCCGGCGGGTCATCTCCGGGCCGCTGGGACCCGATCGCGTGACATGCCGGCTGTCGGTGGTGACCGTCTGGCGGCCAGGGGCCGGCGGTGGAGTTGTGTCGCTGGTGGTGACCGGGACGGGTGTCTCGGTGACGACCGTTCGATCGACCTGGTCGATGGTCATGACTGTCTCCTTCTGCGTCGCTGCTCCGGAGCTCGAGCGAGGCCCGACCTTCCTGTCCTCGCGAACTCCGAGGCGTGACCCGAAGATCCGGGCGCGAGCCCGCCTTGTCATGACGGTCCGTCATGCGGCGTGACCTCCAGGCGGACAGCGACCACCTCGTCCGGAGCGTGGGCAGGGCTGCTTGCCGCCCGCCTCAGGGGTTGACGCTGAACGTGTCGCAGCCGTCCGGCGACGCCGCCTGGTAGCCGGCCGTGAACCACTTCTGGCGCTGGGCGGACGAGCCGTGGGTCCAGGTCTCGGGGTTGACCTGGCCCTGCATCTCCTGCTGGATCCGATCGTCGCCAACGGCCGACGCGGCATCGAGGGCGTCGGCGATCTCGGCGTCCGTGAGCGGCACGAGGAACCCCGTGGCAGCCGCGTTGCCCGCCCAGACGCCCGCATAGCAGTCGGCCTGGAGCTCGGTCCGGACCGATTGTCCGGCCGCTCCCTCCTGGCTCGTCCCGCCCGACAGCGTTCCAAGGAGATCCTGGACGTGGTGCCCGTATTCATGGGCAAGGATGTACGCCTGGGCGAACGGGCCGCCCCGGGCGCCGAACGTCGACCGGAGCTCGTCGAAAAACCCGAGATCGATGTAGACGTACGCGTCGCTGGGGCAGTAGAACGGGCCGCTGGCCGACGACGCGACGCCGCAGCCTGTGTTGATCTGGTCGGTGAAGAAGCGTGTCCTGGCCAGGACGTACTGCTGCCCCGAGGCGGCGAACTCGTCGCTCCAGTAGGCCTGGATGCTGTTGACGTAGCCAACGATCCGGCAATCCTCGTTGGCGTTTGCGTCGGCGCCGGTCTGGCACTCGGCCGCCAGGGCGCTGCCGGCAGGCCCGGGCTCGACAGCACCGCCGATCGTCTGGCCGACGAGACCGCCGACCGTCTCGCCGGTCTGGGGGCTGCCGCCCAGGAGCACCCACACGAGGGCAATGACGATCCCGATCCCGCCGCCGCCGCCGACCACGAGGCCGCGCCCACCGACCCGCGAGCCGCGGACGTCCTCGACCTGCGATGGATCGAGCTTCGCGCCCGGGTTGAACGACATCTCAGGAGCCTCCCGCGGGTGCCACGCTCACGGCGGGATCAGGATGCCGCCAGGACCGTCCCCCGGAACCCCGGCCTGACGATCCCGGCATTACAGCTTGATGACGCCGACAAGGAAAAGGATCACCAGGACGATGACGATCACGCCGACAATCCCGACGCCGCCGCCTCTGTTCATCTCGACCTCCCGTTGAGCGATGTCAGGGCCGTTGAGCCGTCGCGCCTGGAGCGGATCGCGCCCTCCGCGTGGTCCCTCGCCGCGAGGGAGCCCTGGCCTCCAAGTGTCTCGTCGAGCCGGGGGCGCGTCATGACGGTCGGTCATGACACTGCCATGCCGTCCGGAGACAGTCCGAATGGCTGTCGTCGGCGCTTGCACCGCAACACCTCCGGCGCCATCACCTCCGGAAGGATCTCCGAGATGGGCGACCAGCATGCCAGGGGAACCGTCAGCAGGATCAAGGGCACGCTCGAAGAAGTCGCCGGCAAGGTGACCGGCAACAAGGGCCAGCAGCTCCACGGAAAGGCCGGGCAGATCCAGGGCTCCGGGCAGCGGGCTCTTGGAGCCGTACAGGACGCGGTCCGGAAGCCCGACGCCAAGTCAGGGCAAGCGTAGCAACGGCATGGACAGCCGTTCCTCGGCGTGGGATTGCCGATCGGACGCGATTCATGGCTAGGGAACGGCCCCAGGTGATCGTCGTCCACCGGGACGGTGACCACGGGTGCCTGGCCAAGATCATGCTCATGATCGTCGCCTGGCCGCTGGCGATCCTGTACTGGCTCCTCCGGTTGATGGCCTGGATCGTCGGCTGGACGTTCGACCGGCTGACGGGCCATCTGCGACATGGGCGGCGCTGATCCGATGCCGTCGCCGCGCCATGACTCCTCGAAGCGGATGCGCCGGGTACGAAACGGTCCGGAGGGAGGGACGGCCCGCGACCTTAGATCATGAGCCGCCAGAGAATTCCAGCCGGAATATGGCGGCACGGCGCGCCCATGTCATGACAAGGCGTCGTCCCCGCCGGCACAACCCTGGGGCGATCCGGGTTTCCGCGTCAGCCGGGGCGGGTCGACCCCAGTGCCTGGACCGTGGCAGGGCGCAGCGAGCTCGGCAAGCGTCGAGGCCGCGAACGTGCCGCGCAGCGCCTCCTGGCCGGCAAAGAACACCGCGTGAACGTCGCAGGTCCCATCCACCCCGCACGGCCCGCCGCGGAGCACGCAGTCGCGGCGACGAGTGTCGCCCTCCACCGCCTCGATCACGTCGAGGAGGCTGATCCGATCGGCGTCGCGGGCGAGCCGATACCCCCCGGAACGTCCGGGGGCAGCCTCGACCAGGCCCGCGTGCTGGAGATCCGAGAGGACCTGGGGCAGGAACCGGACCGGGATCGACATCGCGTCCGCGATCCGGCGCGCGGAGAGCAGGCCGTTGCGAGACCCCCTGGCCAGCGCGAGCATGGCCCGGACGGCGTAGTCGCCACGCTTCGTCAGCTCGAGACGCATCGCCCCGAGTATGCGTCGGAACGGCAACGGCTGCGCTCGGACGCCGGGTGACCCGGCCATGCGAGCGGGCCGTGGCAAGGGCAACCGGTAGACTCACCGCATGCCCCGCTTCACCTACGGCGGTCAGGCGCTGATCGAAGGCGTCATGATGCGCGGCCGCGACGCCATCGCGGTCGCCCTCCGCCACCCCGACGGCCGGATCGTGTTCGCCACAGAGCGCCTCGACTCCGGGTTCCATGGCAACCGCGTGTCGCGTTGGCCGTTCGTCCGCGGGCTCGTCGTCCTGTACGAGACGCTCGTCGTCGGCACCCGATGGCTCATCCGTTCCGCCGGCCTCCAGGCGGAGGAGGAGGGGGTCGAGATCGGCCGTGGGGCGGTCGCGCTGATGCTGGGGTTCACGGCCATCGTCGGGATCGGGCTGTTCTTCATCCTGCCGCTGGTCATCGCGACGTTCACGGCCGGCAGCATCGACAACGGCCTCGTCCAGCACCTGGTCGAGGGGCTGGTGCGGGTCCTGATCTTCCTGGGCTACCTGGTCCTGATCGCGCGCACGCCCGACATCGCGCGCGTGTTCCAGTACCACGGCGCCGAGCACATGACGATCCATGCCCTGGAGCACGGCGACCCGCTGGTCCCGTCCGAGATCCGCAGGCACCCGACGGCCCACCCCCGCTGCGGCACGGAGTTCCTGGTCGTCGTGATCATGCTGTCGATCCTCGCGTTCAGCCTGGTCGGCCGGCAGTCGCCGCTGGTCATGGTGGGCAGCCGGATCCTGCTGATCCCGGTGATCGCCGCCGTCGGCTACGAGCTGCTCCGTCTCGGTGCGCGTCACCGGGCCAACCCGGTCGTGCGCGTGATCATGTGGCCCGGGATCCTGGTCCAGATGATCACGACCAAGCAGCCGACCGACGACATGATCGAGGTCGCGGTCGTATCGATGGAGGAGGCGCTCCGCGCCGACGGGGAGCCGGTGCCGCCCGGAGGCCTCGACCTCGAGCGGTACCCGATGCCGCTGCCCGGCGAGACGGCCGCGGAGGTGCGGGCGGCCGCTACCGCGGCGGTCGAGGGTGAGGCGATCGCGCCGGTATCGATCGACCCGCCGCTGCCCGGCTGAGCCGGACCGGCCCGCCGGACATGTCCGACATCGACAGCCTCGACACCAAGCTCGCCGGCGTGGCGCGTCAGTACGACGACGTCACCGCCCGGCTGGGCACCCCGGAGGTGCACTCGGATCCTGCCCAGCTCCGGACGCTGGGCCGTGAGCTGGCGCGCCTTGAGCCGGTGGTCGCCGCCTACCGCGAGCTGGTCGACGTCCGGGCCCAGCTGGCCGGCGCGCGCGAGATGCGTGACGCGGAGATCGATGACGACCTCAAGGCCATGGCCCGCGACGAGATCGCGTCGCTCGAGGCGCGCGAGACGAGCCTGGTCGAGGACCTCAAGGTCTCGCTCCTCCCGCGCGACCCCAACGACGACCGCAACGTGATCGTGGAGATCCGGGCCGGCGCCGGCGGCGAGGAGGCGGCGCTGTTCGCCGCCGAGCTGCTGCGCATGTACACGCGCTACGCGCTGGAGCATCGCTTCCACGCCGACCTGATGAGTCTCAACGAGACCGGCATCGGCGGCATCAAGGAGGCGTTCCTCGAGGTTGCCGGTGACGGCGCGTACAGCCGGCTCAAGTTCGAGGGCGGCGTGCATCGCGTCCAGCGGGTGCCGTCCACCGAATCGAGCGGCCGGATCCACACCAGCACGGCGACCGTGATCGTGATGCCCGAGGCCGACGAGGTCGAGGTCGACATCGACGAGGAGCGGGATCTCCGGATCGACGTCAAGCGGTCCAGCGGGCCGGGCGGCCAGTCCGTCAACACCACGGACTCCGCGGTCCGGATCACCCACCTCCCGACCGGGCTGGTCGTCGAGATCCAGGACGAGAAGAGCCAGCACAAGAACAAGGCCAAGGCGCTCGCCGTGCTCCGCTCGCGGCTGTACGACCTGGAGCTCGCCAAGCAGCGCGAGCTCCAGAGCGCCGAACGGCGGACGATGGTCGGCGCCGGCGACCGGTCGGAGAAGATTCGGACCTACAACTTCCCCGACAACCGGGTCACGGACCACCGGATCGGCGTGACGATCCACAACGTGCCAGGCGTCCTCGAGGGCCAGCTCGACCCGCTGATCGACGCGCTCGTGATGGCGGACCAGGCCGATCGCCTTCGCCACCTCACGCAGACCGACGATGGCTAGCGTGCCCATCCGTCGTTGCGCCGCCGCGCCCCGGCGTCGTTGCGCCGCCGCGCCGGCCCCTCGTCCTCTCGTTCGTCCCGGCCGCGTCCTGCCCGGCGCGGCCGACCCGTCCTGACCGATGCCCGCCCCCGCCCCCACGGTCTCGGAGCTCGTCCGTCTCGCCGCCGCGCGGCTGACGGCATCGGGCTCGCAGTCGCCCAGGCTGGACGCGGAGCTGCTGCTCGGCCAGGCCCTGGGCATCGATCGCACGTCGCTGATCACGCACTCGCAGGCGCCCGTCGGTGACGCCGCCGCCGCGGCCTTCGAGGCGTCGCTCCAGCGGCGCGAGGGCGGCGAGCCCGTCGCCTACATCCGCGGTCTGCGCGAGTTCCATGGCCTTGCCCTCGCAACCGACGCCCGCGCGCTCATCCCGCGCCCCGAGACGGAGCTGCTGGTCGATGCGGCCATCGCCGACGTGGTGGCGCGGCTGACCGCGCACCCCCGCCCGCCGGGCGCAGCGGCGCTCCGCGTGGCCGACGTCGGCACCGGCAGCGGGGCCATCGCTATCGCCATCCTGGCCGCGCTGCGGCGGCGCCGGATGGCCGAGCAGGTCCTGGTCATCGCGATCGACGCCTCGGACGGCGCGCTCGACCTTGCCCGCGAGAACGCCGTGGGGCATGCCGTCGCGGACCGGATGGTGTTCGTGTCCGCGGACCTGCTGCCCGCCAACGTCGATCCGCCGTACGCGCTCGTGTGCGCGAACCTTCCCTACATTCCCTCGGCGGACATCGACGGGCTCGGGCCGGAGCTCGCGTTCGAGCCGCGTGCCGCGCTGGACGGCGGGCCCGGACGGGCTCGACGTCATCCGCCGGCTGCTGGACCAGCTGCCGTCCGCGCTGGCGCCCGACGGGGTCGCGCTGGTCGAGATCGGCGCAGACCAGGGCGATGCGATCCTCGGCGAAGCCTCGGTGCGGCTTCCCGGCTGGCCCGCCACGGTGACCCCGGACCTGGCCGGGCGGCCCCGGCTCGTCCGGCTGGCGCGACCCGCGTGAACCGGTTCCGTCCGCCCGTCCGCCCGGAACCCGAGCTCCCGATCCGGCTGATCGCGCTGGACATCGACGGCACGCTGGTCGGCCCGGACTTCCGGATCTCCGAGCGCACCCGGGTCGCGATCGCCGAGGCGGTGCGGCGGGGCGTCCGCGTGTCGCTGGCGACCGGTCGCATGGCCAGCTCGGCGGCCGTGTATGCGAACCAGCTGGGGATCGTCGAGCCGATCGTGGCGCACCAGGGCGCGGTCATCCGGGCGATGCCGACCCGGCGCCAGCGAGCCGTCGTGGACGAGCAGGCGTGGCGCGCACGGGTCGGGCGGCTGCTCCACCACGAGCCGATGCCGGCCGCGGTCGTGCGCGAGGCGATCGCCTGGTGCCGGGCGCACGGCCTGGAGCCGCACGTGAACAACCTCGAGCGGATCGTCGCCTGGTCCGGCGATCCGAGCTTCGACGACTACTCGGGCTACCTGGGCCCCGGTGCAGCCGTCGTCGACGATCTCGAGGCCGCGATCACCCATCCGATGTCCAAGGTCATCTCGGTGGGCCCGCCGCCACGGCCAATGGCGCTGATCGGCGAAGCGCGCCTGGCGTTCGCGGGACGCGCGGACGCGACCGTGTCCCACCCCCGGTTCCTGGAGTTCGTCGCCCCGGGCGTGTCCAAGGGTGGCGCGGTCGCCTGGCTCGCGCATCGGGCGGGCATTCCCCATGCCCAGGTGATGACCATCGGCGACGCGCTCAACGACCTCGAGATGATCGCGGACGCGGGTCACGGCGCGGCGATGGCGACGGCGCCGGACGAGGTCCGGCGAGCCGCGCGCTACGTCACGGGTCCGGTCGAGGAGGACGGTGCGGCGGTCCTGATCGAGGACCTGGTCCTGGCCGGACCCGAGGCTGCGCGGCGCAACGCCGCCCGCCTGGCCGATGCCGCCCGCGAGGCTCGCCGGCGACCGGGCCCGACCGTGGTCCACGCATGACCGCCGCGGATCGCCGGCCGAGGATCCTGCCCGACGGGGCCGCGGCGCGAACCGAGGCCGTGGCCCTGCTCCGCGCCGGGGAGATCGTGGCCATCCCCACCGACACGGTCTACGGGATCGCCGCGGACCTCGCCCTCCCGGACGCCATCGAGCGGCTGTTCGCCGCCAAGCGGCGGCCGCCGGAGAAGGCCGTGGCGCTGCTGCTCGCCGATGCGGATCAGGCCGGCGTGCTGGGCGTGCTGGGCCCGGCGGCCCGCGTCCTGGCGGAGCGGTTCTGGCCCGGCGGGCTGACGCTCGTCCTGCCCCGACGTGCCGATGCCCGGCTGCCCGCGATCCTGGTTGCCGGCGCCGCCACGGTGGGCGTCCGGGTTCCCGACCATGCCGCACCCCGCGCGCTCGCCGCGGCGCTGGGGCCGCTGCCCACCACGTCGGCGAACCTGTCGGGCGAGCCGGAAGCGCGCGACGCCGGCGAGATCGCCGCCCGGCTCGGCGGCGCGATCGCGCTCGTCCTCGACGGCGGACCGGCACGCGGCGGATCGGCCTCCACCGTCGTCGATTGCTCGGGCGCATCCCCGGTCGTTCGGCGGGTCGGGGCGATCGCGCCCTCGATCATCGCCGCGGCGCTGGATTCCGCCGGCATCGACCATCGGATCGACTCGTCGGCGACGGGGGACGTGGGAAGATAGGCGGCGTCCCGCCCGCCCTCGTCCGTCGACCGCCTGGAGGTCCGCTCGTGTCAGCTGCTGCCGTCCCGCCGTCCGCGTGGGCACCCATCGCCGAGGTGGATCCCGAGCTGTGGGCGGCGATGGAGGGCGAGCGCCACCGCCAGGCGGACAAGATCGAGCTCATCGCGAGCGAGAACTACGTCTACGCCGCGGTGCTCGAGGCGCAGGGCTCGTGGCTCACCAACAAGTACGCCGAGGGCCTGCCCGGCCGGCGCTACTACGGCGGTTGCGAGTTCGTGGACGTCGCGGAGGAGCTGGCCCGCGCGCGGGCCCTGGCGTTGTTCCCGGGCGCCGACCACGTCAACGTCCAGCCGCACGCAGGCGCCCAGGCCAACATGGCGGCCTACTTTGCCGTGCTCCGGCCGGGCGATCGCATCCTGGGCATGAACCTGGCCCACGGCGGTCACCTGACGCACGGGTCGCCGGTGAACTTCTCGGGCCGCCTGTACGAGGTCCACGCCTACGGAGTGACCCGCGAGGACGAGCGGATCGACTACGACGCTCTCGAGCGGCAGGCCGCCGAGGTGCGGCCAAAGGTGCTGGTCGCGGGCGCGTCCGCGTACCCGCGCACCTGGGACTTCGAGCGGCTGGCCCGGATCGCGCACGGCGCCGGCGCCCTGCTGTTCGTGGACATGGCGCATTTCGCCGGCCTGGTCGCCGCCGGGCTGCATCCCAGCCCGTTCCCCCACGCGGATCTGGTAACCACGACCACCCACAAGACGCTGCGCGGCCCGCGCGGCGGGCTGCTGTTCAGCCGCGCCGACCTCCCCGACGGCATCGACCGCGCGGACTTCCCGGCGCTGGGCCGCAACACGCTCGCCCAGGCCATCGACAAGTCCGTGTTCCCGGGCGTCCAGGGTGGTCCGCTGATGCACGTGATCGCCGCCAAGGCGGTCGCCCTCAGGCTCGCCGCGAGCGATGACTTCCGGCGCGACCAGGCGCGCACGATCGAGAACGCCCGGGTGCTGGCCGAGACGGTCGCCGAGGCCGGCGCCCGGCTGGTCAGCGGCGGCACGGACAACCACCTTGCGCTCGTCGACGTGACGCCGCTGGGGGTCACGGGCCGGGAGGCCGAGGCGCTCCTCGACGAGGTCGGGATCACGGTCAACAAGAACGCGATCCCGTTCGATGCCAACCCGCCCAACACCGCATCGGGGATCCGCATCGGCACACCCGCCACCACGACCCGGGGCATGGGGCCCGAGGAGATGCGGGCGATCGGCCGCTGGGTGGTCGACGCCATCCGCGGCCGCGACGATGCCGTCGTGGGCGACCGGATCCGCGCGGATGTCCGCGCGCTGGTCGCCCGCTTCCCCGTGCCCGGCCTCCCCCGCGACCGGGCATGACCGGCGCGCGATGCACCTGATCTCGACGTTCGACGAGGTCCTGCCGATCCTTGTCTCGGCGTTCGTCGTGGCGGCGGTCCTGTCGCTGGTCCTGACGCCGCTCGTGCGGAGGGCGTCGATGCGGCTGGGCACCATCGACGAGCCGAACCATCGCCGGGTCAACGAGTCGCCGGTGCCGCGCGGCGGCGGCATCGCGGTCGCGGTGGCGTTCCTCTCGGTCGCGGTCGGGATCATCGCGCTCAACGCCCGCCTGGACGTCGTCCCGGTGCCCCGGTCCCTGGACACCGGGGAGCTGACCGCGCTGCTGCTCGGCGGGGCGGTCGCCGTCGCGCTGGGGGCGCTCGACGACGCGCTCCAGCTGCGGGCCCGCTGGCAGCTGGGCGGGCAGGTGCTGCTGGGCCTGATCGCGGTCGCGCTCGGGATCTCGGTCACGTTCCTCAACAACCCGTTCGGGCCGGGCTTCATCCTGCTCGACGGGCCGTTCGCGATCGGGTTCACGATGCTGTGGGTGATCGGGATGATCAACAGCATCAACTTCATCGACGGGCTCGACGGCCTGTCGTCCGGGATCGCGCTGATCGCCACCGCGACGCTGGGGCTGATCTCGGTGACGACCGCCCTGAACCAGCCGTTCGTGGGGATCCTGTGCTTCGCCCTCGCGGGGTCGCTGCTGGGCTTCCTGCGCTGGAACTTCCACCCCGCGTCGATCTTCATCGGCACCAGCGGCGTGATGTTCGTGGGCTACACGCTGGCGCTGCTCTCGATCATCGGCACGGCGAAGGTGGCCGTCGCCCTGCTGGTGCTGGGTGTCCCGATCATCGACACCTTCTGGATCATCGTCCGCCGGCTGGCGACCGGCCACTCGCCGTTCACCCCCGACCGCGGCCACATCCACCACCGGCTGCTGGGCCTCGGGCTCAGCCACGGGCAGACGGTGGTGGTGATCTACGTCCTGTGCCTCGCGCTCGCGGTGCTCTCGTTCGTGCTGTCCGGAACCGGCCAGGTCTATGCGTTCCTCGGCCTGGGCGTGGCGTTCGGGCTCGCCCTGTTCCTGCTGACGCGGGCCGAGACCGCCGACGCGCTCGTGGCCCGGGCATACGAGGAGCCGCAGACGCCGCCCGGCCCGCAGCTCGCGTCCGTATCCGAAACGGACGGTTCTGACCCCCGGGGGCCTCTGGTATAGTCCCACCCACGGTGGTCGGTCGCCCATGAACAGCGATTTCGGAGCCTACGCGGTTCTCTTTTCCGAGATCGGCATCACCTTCTTCGTAGGGACCATTACGGGCGTCCTGGCGGGTTGGTGGATCGACCAGCAGCTGGGCACGTTGCCCGTATTCGCCGTAGGCGGGGCTCTGGCCGGTTTTGGCCTCGGCGGCCTCGCGGTGGCCAAGTTGATCAGCCGGTTTCTTGCGAGGTTCGACTGACGATGAACACCAACCGCCCGCGACGCGTGGGCGTCGGGACGGCACCGATGAGTCGCCCGTGACCGCCGACAACGTTCCCGCGCCGGGATCCGCCGGTGATGGCGTCCAGCCGCGCGCGGAGGGCTGACCCGCAACCGCAAGCTGCTGGTCGCGATCGTCGCCATCATCGCCCTCGACATCGTGGCCGGCATCGTGCTCGCGCCCGCGGGCTTTCCGGGCCCCAAGGAGAGCATCAAGGGCAATCTCGAGCTGATCCCGCCGACCGTGGTCTGGGACCTCGCGCCGCGCGAGACCGAGCCCACCGGGCGCCCTGGTCGTGGACTTCCATCCCAGCATCACGTCCAGCATCGTGGTGTCGTGGATCGTGATGATCCTGATGATCGTCGTGTTCGTGGGCGTCGCCCAGAACCTCGACCACCTGCCACGACGGTTCCAGAACGCCGTCGAGTACGTCTACGAGTCCCTCGAGGGCTTCGCGATGGCGCTCGGCGGCCCGGCCGCGCGCCCGTACGTGGGCATCTTCATCACCCTGTTCGTGTTCATCGCGCTCGCGAACTGGACGGACCTGCTGATCTTCGGCGACAAGGTCAACTTCCTGCGCACGCCCACCAGCGACATCAACATCACGATCGGCCTGGCGCTGTTCAGCTTCCTGCTGTTCCACGTGGAGGGCGTCCGCCGGCTCGGGCTTCGCCGCTACCTGGGCAAGTTCTTCAACTTCCGCGGGTTCCGGAGGAGCGTCGTCGACGGGTTCATCGACCTGTTCGTGGGGCTGACCGAGTTCCTGCTCGAGTTCTTCAAGCCGGTGACGCTGGCCTTCCGGTTGTTCGGCAACCTGTATGGCGGGGGCGTCATGCTGGGCGTGTTCACGGCCCTGCTGCTGGGGGTGCTGCCGTTGCCGTTCGTGGCACTTGAGGGGTTCATCGGTTTCGTGCAGGCGCTAATCTTCAGCGTCCTGACCTTGATGTTCACGCTGCTCGCGGTCGAGAGTCACGACGAGGAGGCCCATGCCGCCCCGGCGATGGCAACAGATCCGCAGGTCGGCGGCGGTCCACCCCTGTCGTCCGTCGCATCGCATTGAGACGGCCCAGGCACATATTCGTCGGAGGTTGCGACCGCGCACAGCGGTCGCCAGTGGAGGTAGAGACTCGATGGAACTGATTGGCGCCGGCCTTGCCGCCATGGGCGTGATCGGACCCGGCATCGGTATCGGGATCCTGACCGGCATGTCCACCAGCGCGATGGGCCGCAACCCGGACGCGTCGGCCACCATTCGCGCCACGTTCATCATCGGCGCCGCGTTCGCCGAGGGGCTCGGCGTCCTGGCGTTCGTGGTGGGCGTCCTGATCATCTTCCTCAATCCTGCCGCCAAGTAGCAGCCCCGAGCGGACGTTATGCATCTCTTCGCGGTCGCCGCGGGCATCGTGTCCGCGGCAGCCGGCGCCCCGAATGCCGAAAGCGGCGGGTCAGGCCTCGTGATCAACGGGTTCTGGCTGATCGTCGCGCTGCTCAACTTCGCCCTGCTGTACGTGATCCTCCAGCTGTTCGCGTTCGGGCCGATCTCGCGCATGCTCGCGGACCGGAGAACCCGGATCGAGCAGGGCCTTGCGGATGCGGAGCAGGCGCGGCGCGATCGCGAGTCGGGTGAGCAGGAGCGGCTGACGGCGCTCCAGGAAGCCCGGCGCGAAGCCAACGACATCCTCACGCGAGCCCAGAAGGTCGCATCCGAGACACGCGAGCAGGATCTGGCCGCAACCCGTGAGGAGCTCGGCCGCATGCGCGAGCGAGCTGCCGCGGACTTCGAAGCCCAGAAGGAACGCGCCATCGCCGAGCTGCGCTCGGAGGTCGCCGATCTCGCCCTCGCGGCCGCGGGCCGGGTCGTCGGTGAGTCGATGACATCGGAGCGCCAGCGCAAGCTGGTCTCGGAGTTCCTGGCCGAATCGGCCGGCACGGGCGGGTCCAGCGCCTGATGGCCCTGTCCCACACCGCTGCACGCCGCTACGCGGAGGCCGCCTTCGAGGTGGCCCTCCGGGACGACCGGCTCGACCGCTGGCGGGATGACCTCGCCCTGGCCACGGACATCCTCGGCCGGCCCGAGGTCGCCCCGATCGTCCATAGCCCCGCCGTGCCGCTGGCGCAGCGCCAGAACCTCGTGTCCGGCCTGCTCGGCACGCGCATCCAGCCCGAGGCGCTGCGGCTGGTCGGCCTGCTCATGGCCCGGGGACGCGTGAGCGTGCTTGCCCGGGTCTCGGAGGAGTTCGTCCGGCTGCTCAACGCCCACCGCGGGGTCGTCATGGCGACCGCCACCAGCGCCGTGCCGCTCACCGACGACGAGACCGCCGCGATCCGGGGCCGGGTCGAGGCGATGGCCGGCTCGGCCGTGGACCTCCGGACCGAGGTCGATCCGTCGCTCATCGGCGGGATCACGATCCAGGTCCGGGACCAGCTCCTCGACGCATCCATTCGCGGCCGCCTCGAGCGGTTGCGTGACCAGCTACATGCGGGGGGTCGCCTCCGCTAGCCCCGCCCGCGCCGCCGGCCTCGTGCCGGCGAGAACGGGAGCCAGCGAACGCCCGAACGGAGACGCGATGGCCATCCGGTCAGACGAGATCATCAGCATCATCAAGAGCCAGATCGAGTCGTTCGACACGACGGCGGAGTCCCGCAGCGTCGGGACCGTGGTCGAGGTCGGCGACGGCATCGCCCAGGTGTATGGCCTGGACGCGGCGCTCATGTCCGAGCTGCTCGAGTTCCCGGACGGGGTGATGGGCATGGCCCTCAACCTCGAGGAGGAGACGGTCGGCGCGGTCATCCTGGGCGACGCTGCCGCGATCAAGGAAGGCGACCGCGTCCGGACCACGGGCCGGGTCGTCGAGGTCCCCGTCGGCGAGGCGCTGCTGGGCCGGGTCGTGGACCCGCTGGGCAACCCGCTGGACGGCAAGGGCGACATCCCGCTCACCCGGACCCGGCCGGTCGAGCGCATCGCGCCCGGCGTCATCACGCGCCAGGGCGTCGACACCCCGGTGCAGACCGGGATCAAGGCCGTGGACGCCCTGATCCCGATCGGCCGTGGCCAGCGCGAGCTGATCATCGGCGACCGCCAGACGGGCAAGACCGCGATCGCGATCGACACGATCATCAACCAGCGCGGTGGCGACCTCGTGTGCATCTACGTCGCCATCGGGCAGAAGCTGTCCACGGTCGCGCAGACCGTGGCCACGCTCGAGAAGTTCGGCGCGATGGAGCACACCATCGTCGTCGTCGCCGGCGCCGAGGATCCGGCCCCGCTCCAGTACCTCGCCCCCTACTCGGGCGTGGCGATGGGCGAGGAGGTCATGGAGAACGGCGTCGAGGTGGGCGGCCGCCTGATCAAGGACGCCCTGTGCGTCTACGACGACCTGTCCAAGCACGCCTGGGCGTACCGCGAGATGTCGCTGCTGCTGCGCCGGCCGCCGGGCCGCGAGGCGTACCCGGGCGACGTGTTCTACCTCCACAGCCGGCTGCTCGAGCGTGCGGCGCGCATGAACGAGGACAACGGCGGTGGCTCGCTGACCGCGCTGCCGATCATCGAGACGCAGGCGAACGACGTGTCCGCCTACATCCCGACCAACGTGATCTCGATCACGGACGGCCAGATCTTCCTCGAGACCGACCTGTTCAACGCCGGCCAGCGGCCCGCGATGAACATCGGCATCTCCGTCAGCCGGGTGGGCTCCGCGGCCCAGACCAAGGCGATGAAGAAGGTCGCCGGGCCGCTCAAGCTGGACCTCGCGCAGTACCGCGCGCTGGCGGCGTTCGCCCAGTTCGCGGGCGACCTGGACAAGGCGACGCGGGACCAGCTCAACCGCGGCGAGAAGCTGTCCGAGATCGTCAAGCAGCCCCAGTACCAGCCGCTGCCGGTCGAGAAGCAGGTCGTGATCCTGTACGCGGCCACCACGGGCAAGCTGGACGACGTCCCCACCGCCCGGGTCAAGGACTTCGAGACGCAGCTGTACCAGTTCCTCGAGACCGAGCGGCCGCAGATCCTCCAGGACCTGGCCAAGGGCGGCGCCCTCACCGACGAGATCGCTGCTGCCCTCGACGAGGCGGTCGACGCATTCCGCAAGGGCTTCCTGGCGTAGCGCGATGGAATCTGTGACCCGCCGTCATGTCGCGCCGAGGCAAGGCGCCGCCGAGCACGTGAGCGAGCGCACCTCGGCGTGCGTGAGCGAGCGCGCGCAGCGGGCAACGCCGCATTCGGTGCGGACAGGGCGGCGGCCCTCGAACCAGGCTCGCACCGATGCCTAGCCAGCGCGAGATCCGTCGCCGCATCGGCAGCGCCCGGAACATCAAGCAGATCACCCGCGCCATGCAGTTCGTCGCGGCGTCCAAGCTGCGCCGGGCGCAGGACTCGACGCTGGCCTCCCGGCCGTACCGCGAGAAGCTGGACGAGGTGATCGCCGATCTCGCCGCCGTGCTCGGTGGCACGGACCACCCGTTGCTCGCCGAGCGACGCACCGATGCCGCGCACAGCCGCCTGATGGTGATCATCACCAGCGACCGCGGCCTGGCCGGCGCCCTCAACACGAACACGATCCGGTTCGTCGCCCGCGAGATCACCGAACACCCGGGCGACCTCAAGGTCGCGACCGTCGGCCGGAAGGGTCGCGACGCGATGCGACGCTCGCGGGTGCCGATCGCGGCCCACTTCGAGGGCTTCGGGGATCGCCCCGCGTTCACCGACGTCCTGCCGCTGGCCCGCCTGGTGACCGACGATTTCGTCGCCGGCACGTACGATCGGGTCGACGTGGCCTACTCCCGGTTCGTGTCCACGCTCGTCCAGCGTCCGGTCATCGACCAGCTGCTGCCCGTCCAGCCCACCGAGGACACGTCGGGAATCCCGGGTCACCAGTTCATCTTCGAGCCCAACCCCGCGGACTTCCTCCAGTCGCTCCTCCCGCGCTATGTCGCGACCCGCCTGTTCCAGGCGGTGCTCGAGGCCAAGGCCAGCGAGGAGTCCTCGAGGATGGTCGCGATGAAGAACGCCACCGAGAACGCCCAGGAGCTCATCGAGGACCTGACGCTCTCGTACAACAAGGTCCGTCAGTCCAACATCACTCGCGAGATGATCGAGATCGCGAGCGGCGCCCAGGCCCGCTAGGCCGGCGCGAACGAGGAGGCACTCCCCACCATGGCGACCGCCGCCCCTTCCGCGACCGGCCGGGTCATCCAGATCACCGGCCCGGTCGTCGACATCGAGTTCCCGCCCGGGCAGCTGCCCGCGATCTTCAACGCCGTCGAGATCATCCGCGACGGCCAGGAGCCGCTGACCTGCGAGGTCCAGCAGCACCTCGGCAACAACTGGGTCCGTGCGGTCGCCATGACCACAACCGACGGGCTTGCCCGCGGCACGGCCGTGCGCGACACCGGCGCTGCGATCACCGTCCCGGTCGGGGAGGTGACGCTCGGCCGCGTGTTCGACGTCCTGGGCAAGGCGATCGACGGCAAGGGCGACGTGGACGCCACGACCTTCCTGCCGATCCACCGCTCGCCGCCCTCGTTCGCGGACCAGACCACCGAGGTCGAGGTGTTCGAGACCGGGCTCAAGGTCATCGACCTCGTGTGCCCGTTCCGCAAGGGCGGCAAGATCGGGATCTTCGGCGGCGCCGGCGTGGGCAAGACGGTCATCATCCAGGAGCTGATCAACAACGTCGCCAAGGAGCACGCGGGCGTGTCCGTGTTCGCCGGCGTCGGCGAGCGTTCCCGCGAGGGCAACGACCTGATCAAGGAGATGACCGACTCCGGGGTCATCAAGAGCACCGCGTTCGTGTTCGGCCAGATGAACGAGCCGCCCGGTGCCCGCCAGCGCGTCGGCCTGACCGCGCTGACGATGGCCGAGTACTTCCGGGACGAGGAGGGCCGCGACGTCCTCCTGTTCATCGACAACATCTTCCGCTTCACCCAGGCGGGCTCCGAGGTGTCGGCGCTGCTGGGCCGGATGCCCTCCGCGGTGGGCTACCAGCCCAACCTGGCCACCGAGATGGCCGGCCTCCAGGAGCGGATCACGTCGACCCACAAGGGCTCGATCACGTCCCTCCAGGCCGTGTTCGTCCCGGCCGACGACTACACGGACCCGGCGCCGGCCACGACGTTCGCCCACCTGGACTCGACGATCCGGCTCGAGCGGTCGATCGCGGAGCTGGGCATCTACCCGGCCGTCGATCCGCTGACCTCGACATCGCGCGTTCTCGACCCGCTGGTCGTGGGCACCGAGCACTACGACGTGGCGCAGGAGACCAAGCGGGTGCTCCAGCGCTACCGTGACCTCCAGGACATCATCGCCATCCTGGGCATCGACGAGCTGTCCGAGGAGGACAAGGCCACGGTCGCCCGGGCCCGCCGCCTCCAGCGGTTCATGAGCCAGCCGTTCACGGTGGCCGAGGTGTTCACCGGCCGGCCCGGCAAGTACGTCGCGATCCGGGACACGGTCGCCTCGTTCAAGGAGATCCTCGAGGGCAAGACCGACACGCTCCCGGAGCAGGCGTTCTTCCTCGCCGGCACCCTCGACGACGTCCGCGAGAACGCGGCCAAGCTGGAAGGCTGAGCGAGATGAATCTCGCGCCCGCTCTCGCCCGGCCGCTGCCGGCTCGCCTCCAGTCTCCTCCGTCGACTGAGGGCGCCCGTCAGTCGACCGGGCTACGCGGACGCGGTTCCACCTCCCCCCATCCCCACACCGAGGACCGCGCACGCCGGCCGGTCGTGCTCGGGACAATGAGGGATGGGGGTCATCTGCACCACAACGCAGGCCGCGTAGCCGGCCGTGCAGGCGGGGCGCGGGAGGCCGATCTCAGTCCGCAGGACTGGAATCGGACCGAGTGCGCCACGCCGAAAGCGGCCGGCGAAAGCGGCCATCCGATCGGGGCGCACTGATGCCGCTGCTCCTGGAGATCGTGACCCCCGAGCGGCTGGCGTACTCGGACGAGGTCGACATGGTGCTCGTACCGGGTGTCGAGGGCGAGCTGGGGATCCTGCCCCATCACACGCCGCTGGTGTCGCTGCTGGGCGTGGGCGAGCTCAAGATCCGCAAGGGCGGCTCCGAGGAGAGCTTCGCGATCGTCGGCGGGTTCCTCCAGGTCCGGCCCGACAAGGTCGTGGTCATGGCGGAGACCGCGGACCTCGCGTCCGAGATCGACCTCGAGAAGGCCCAGGAAGCCCGCCGGGAGGCCGAACGGGCGCTCGAGAGCGGCTACCACGAGGGCGCCGATCTCGCGTCCGCGAGGGCCGCCCTCCAGCAGGCGCTGCTGCGGGTCCGGGTCGCCGAGCGCCGGCACCGGGAAGGGCCCCGGTCGCGGGGCTGACGGTGACAGACGCCCGCCCGTTCCACTGGGAATACCGCCCCGAGCCGCCGCCGCCGGAGACCTTCCGCATCGAGGGCGGCCGCCCGCTCCAGGGCACGGTCCACGTCAGCGGTGCCAAGAACGCCGCCCTCAAGCTGCTCGCCGCGTCGACGCTCACCGGCGAGCGGTGCCGGTTCACGAACGTCCCCGAGATCGAGGACGTCCGCGTGATGGCCGAGACGCTGTCCGATCTCGGGGTCGTCGTCGACCACCCGTCTCCCGGCGTGTACGAGGTCGCGTCCGGCGACGTGGACTGGCTGTTCGTCCCGCTCGAGGCCGCGGCCAAGATGCGGGCCTCGTTCATCCTGCTGGGCCCGCTGCTGTCCCGGTTCGGGCGCGTGATCATGAGCAACCCCGGCGGCGACCGGATCGGGCGCCGGCCGGTCAACCTGCACGTGGACGCGATGCGCGCCCTGGGTGCCGAGATCGAGTACCGCAACGGCTACTACTTCGCGCAGGCACCGGGGCGGCTCCGCGGCGGCGAGGTGCTGTTTCCGCAGGTGACGGTCATGGGCACCGAGAACGCGATGCTCGCGGCGACCCTGGCCGAAGGCGACACGGTCATCCGACCCGCGGCCCAGGAGCCCGAGGTCGACGACCTGATCGCGTTCCTGGTCAAGATGGGTGCCGAGGTCGTGAGGACCGCGCCCGACGTGATCGAGGTCCACGGGCGCCGGCGGCTCCGCGGCGCCGAGCATTCCGTGATCCCGGACCGGATCGAGACCGGCACGTTCCTGATCGCGGGAGCGGTGACGGGCGGCCGGATCATGCTCGAGAACGCGGCCTGCGACGAGGTCGGCGCGCTGGTCGAGCTGCTGGGTAACGTCGGCGTCCCGGTCGCCTGCGGCCGGCACACGATCGAGCTCGACGCCACCGGGCTGCGGCCGGGTGACCTGCGGGCGCGGGACATCGAGACGGCGCCCTACCCAGGGCTGGCGACAGACCTCCAGCCGCCGGCATGCGTGCTCCTGACCCAGGCCACCGGCGTGTCACGCGTCCACGAGGCGATCTTCGAGGACCGCGTCGAGTGGCTGACCGAGCTGCGCAAGCTGGGTGCGAAGGTCGACATCGAGGATCCGCACCACGCGGTGATCGAGGGGCCCACCCGGCTCCACGGCGCCGAGGCCACCATCGGCGACCTGCGGGCAGGCGCCTCGCTGATCCTGGCGGCCCTGGCCGCCGACGGCGCCTCGCTGATCCACGGCGCGCATCACGTTCACCGGGGGTATGAGAACATCGACCGCAAGTTCCAGCAGCTGGGAGCGAGCATCACCCGTTCGGCCGATCCGGCCTGACGACCCGCCCCAGATTCGGCAATCCCATCCCGCGGACGACCGTCGCGCACGGCCGGCTGCGTCTCCAGGAGTAGCATTCCCGCCGTCATGAAGATTGGTATCGACCTCGGCACCGCGAACGTCATCGTCTATGTCAAGGGCAAGGGCATCGTGATCACGGAGCCCTCCGTCGTCGCGGTCGGCGAGGACAACCGGATCGTCGCCGTGGGCGAGGAAGCCCGCGAGATGATCGGGCGCACGCCCGGCAACATCCAGGCCATCCGCCCGATGAAGGATGGCGTCATCGCCGACTACGTGATCACGGAGGCGATGCTTCGCTTCTTCATCGGCAAGGCGCGCAAGGGCCAGATCGGCTTCTCGAGACCCGACGTCATGATCTCGGTCCCGGCCGGCGTCACGTCGGTCGAGAAGCGTGCCGTCCGCGACGCCGCGCTCAAGGCCGGCGCCAAGGACGCGTTCCTGATCGAGGAGCCCCTGGCCGCCGCGATCGGCGCCAACGTGCCGATCAGCGGGCCCTCGGGGAACATGATCATCGACATCGGCGGCGGCACGTCCGAGATCGCGGTGATCGCGCTCGGCGGCATCGTCGTGTTCAACAGCCTCCGCGTGGGCGGCAACAAGTTCGACGAATCGATCGGCTCGTACGTCCGCAAGAAGTACAACCTGATGATCGGCGAGCGGACCGCCGAGGAGGTCAAGATCCAGATCGGCACGGCGCTGCCGCTGGAGCGCGAGCTGACCATGGAGGTCCGCGGTCGCGACCTGATCGCGGGCCTGCCGCGGACGATCCCGATCACCTCGTCCGAGGTGATGGAGGCGATCGAGGTCCCGCTCCAGCAGCTGGTCACCGCTGTGCGCACGGTGCTCGAGCAGACACCGCCCGAGCTGAGCTCGGACATCATCGACAAGGGCATGGTGATGTCCGGTGGCGGCTCGCTGCTGCGCAACGTCGACAAGCTGCTGACCCAGGTCACCGGCGTGCCGTGCCACGTCGCCGAGAACTCGCTCAACTGCGTCGCGCTGGGCACCGGGCTCGCGCTCGAGCACTTCGACTTCTTCAAGAAGTCCCTCGTCCAGCAGATCTGAGCCCGGTGGTTCAGGTCGGCGCCACGACGGGGCCATCCTCCGCGGTTCGAGGCCTGCGGCCAAAGACCGCGTCCGGTAGGCCCCGCCGCGGCGCCTGCCATATCCTCGAGCTCGATCGACGGGGGGCTTCTCTCATCCGCGGGATTGAAGGCCGGCCGGGTCGCCCTACCGCAGGCGATCTGTGTCCCGCAGGACTTGAATCGCCGAGGATGGGCGCCCCGGCCGGCCGACCGGACCCCGAGCGGCGGATGGACGGATGAAGGCGTTCGTCGATCTCCACTGTCATACCAATGCGAGCTTTGACTCGCTCGCGTCACCCGATGCCGTCGTACGGGCGGCGATCAAGCGCGGGCTGACGCACCTCGCCATCACGGACCACGACCGGATCGAGGGCGCGCTGCGGGCGAGGGACGCCGCCGGGGGAGAGCTGACCGTGATCATCGGCGAGGAGGTCCGGACCGCGGACGGCGACCTCATCGCGCTGTTCCTCGAGCATGCCGTGGCGCCGGGCCGGCCGGCGGCCGAGACGATCGACGACGTCCGGGCCCAGGGCGGCCTGGTCGGGATCCCGCACCCGTTCGATCGCTACCGCGGGTCGATGCTCAAGGACCCCCGGCTCGAGACGCTCGCGACGCAGGTTGACTGGGTCGAGGCGTACAACGCGCGCGTTGTGGCCGGCAGCGGCAACGAGCGGGCGGCGGCGTTCGCGCGCGAGCACGGGCTGCCCGGTGTCGCGGTCTCGGACGCGCACAGCGTCGTCGAGGTCGGTGTCGCGTACACGGTCATGGACGGCGACCCGTCCACGCCGGACGGCCTGCGAGCCGCCCTCGGCGCGCTCGAGGTCGTCCCGGGTCGCGCGTCGTACCTGGTGCGCACGTTCACCCCGCTGGCCAAGGTCGTGAACCGCGTGCGCGGCAACCGGCGCGTCCCGGCGTCGTCCGCCGATCCCGCCGATCCCGCCGGAAGCACCCGGTGAGCGAGCCGCCCGTGCCCGACCAGGAACCGGGCTCGACGCTGCCCGTGCCTCCGATGACGTCGGCGGCCGGGATCGGCGACCGTGAACCGACCACGGACCAGGTGTCGCTCGGCGCCCGGCTTCGCCAGCCGCGGACGATCCTCTCGATCGTCGTCCCGCTGATCCTCGTCGTGCTCGTGTTCCGGGTCGCGCTCAACATCGACGTGAACGAGCTGATCGACGGCGTGTCTCGCTCGAACAAGCTGCTCCTGCTCGCCGGGTTCGCGATCTTCTACGTCGGGTTCCCGCTCCGCGGGCTGCGCTGGGCGATGCTGCTGCGCGGCACCGGGTTCCGGATCGGGGCGCGCGACGCGACCGAGATCCTGTTCCTGTCGTGGCTCGTCAACTGCCTCGTGCCGGCCAAGCTGGGCGACGTCTATCGCGCCTACCTGCTCAAGATCAACAGCCCCGTGTCGCTGTCGCGGACGTTCGGCACCGTGTTCATCGAGCGCTTCCTGGACCTGTTCGCGATCGCCGTCCTGGGGTTGCTCGCCGGCTTCTGGAGCTTCCGCGACGGGTTCCCGCCCGAGATCCAGTTCGTGGTGGCGCTGGGCATCGGGGTGATCGTGATCCTGGCCGCGCTGCTGCTGTCGATGCGCAGCTTCGGGCGCCGGATCCTGTCCCGCCTGCCGCTGCCGCATCGCATCCTCGTCCTGTACGACCGGTTCGAAGAGGGCGTGTTCGGCGCCGTGCGCATGCGGTCGCTGCCACCGCTCGTGGTGCTGACCGGGCTGATCTGGGCGACCGAGGGGATGCGCCTGTGGTTCGTCGTCCAGGCGCTCGGGTTCCAGGACGTCCAGCTGGGCCTGTCGGGCGCCTTCTTCGTCGCGCTGATCGGGTCCCTGCTGACGGCCGTGCCGCTGAGCCCGGCGGGTCTCGGCACCGTCGAGCTGGGGGTCGTGGGCGTGCTCACGCTCGCCTACGGGATCGCCAACCAGGAGGCGGGCGTCATCGTGATCGTCGACCGCCTGATCAGCGTGTTCTCGATCATCGTGATCGGCGGCATCGCGTACGCGCTGTCGTCGAAGCGTCGCGGGGCCGGTCTGTCGCAGCCTGCGGAGGCGACCGCGATCCCGTAGCGGCCGGCCGGCGGTACCGGGCGGGGATTGCCGCGGGACCCACTACCCCGATAGGGTCATGCACAGACCGTGCGCGACTGCACCGCTCCGCATCCGGGTGAAGGCGGGGAGGCACCACGCGACGGTACCAACGGGGGATTGGGAATGGGTGCTCCTCCGAACGACACTTCGATCAATCCCGCGCAAGGCACGCGGGAGCCAAGCCCAAGGCGAGGCATGACGACCGAGAACGCCCGCGCATTCAACGAGTGGCTCCGGGCTCAGCTAAAGGCAAAGAAGATGTCGCAGCGTCAGCTGGCGCAGCAGTCGGGCGTCGACCATTCGACGATCTCCCGGCTGATCCGCGGCGATCGGATGCCGTCGTTGGGCACGGCGACCAAGCTTGCCCGCGGGCTGCGCGAGATCCGCGACGACGCGGACACGTCCGTCGCGCTGGGCGTCGTGTCCGTGGGACCGCAGAACCCCACCGCGCGGGTCGAGTACGCCCTGCGCGCCGATGAGGCGCTGTCGGAGCCGCAGGTTCGCCAGATCATGGAGTACTACCTCGCCGTCCGCGTCCGTCGGTTCGGCCGATCCTATTCGCCGGTGGGGGCACCCGATGGCGGCCCCAACGGCTCGCACGGCGCCAGCGGCTCCGGTGGCGGCCAGGTATACGGGCGGGCGGCGGCCAGCCAGGCGGCCGCAGCCGTCGGCGCACCGACGCTCAGAGCCGTCCCGTCGCGCTACGGTGTCCAGCGCCCGGCGGCCCGCCCGCCATACCGTCCGAACGGACGACCATAGAACGCTTCCAGGGCACGACCTGAACGTCCCTCCACGTTCGGGTCTCGGGGACAGCGAACGCCGGCCTTCAACGGCCGGCGTTCGCCATTCCCGGGACGTCGCCGGTGGCCGGTCACGACCCCGCGGGCGCGTAGATCGAGATCACGCGTCGTGGGCCTGCCTCGAACCGCCCGGTCAGGCGCATGGCGCGCGCCTGATCCGCCGCCCACGAATCCTCCGCCGGCCCGCCGCAGGGCATGCCCACGACGTCGTCGAACAGCGGATCGCACACGATCACGGTGATAAGACCCGGTCCGCCGGTCGCTCCGTCGGCGAGCGGCACGAGCCCACGGCGCTCCAGCGGGAACCGCAGCGCATCGGCCGACTTGAACGGCGGGATGCCCACGAGCGCGACCTCGCCGCTGCCCGCGGTCTCGCCCACCACCCGTTCGGCCGCCTGGTCCACCAGCCGCCAGCCACCATCGTCGGCGACCGGGGGCGGCCAGCCCAGGATCGCGCCGGCCACGAGGATCGTCCCCATCGCACCCGCGACGGCCGGCGAGGCCAGGGGCGCGACACTCGCGAGGGCCGTCGACGTCCGGCCCGCCATCGTACCCGGGAGCGCGGACGACGCCCGGCCGCCGGTGCGCGCGATCCGTGCCAGCCCGGCGCCGACCAGCGCCAGGACCAGTGGATCGAGGAAGGCGTGGTAGTGGTCGTTGGGCAGCCCCGGCGTGACCACCGCGAGACCCGGCGCGAACAGCGCCAGCGCGACGATGGACCACGCCAGCGTCCCCAGCAGCCAGCGGGGGATGCCCGGGCCTCCGGATCCGTCTCCGGCCACGGCCCGGCGTGAGACCGCGAGCGGCGTGATCAGGGCCACGGCGATGATCACCGATACGAGCGTCACCGCGGGTCGGTCCGTGATCAGCCCGGCCAGCGGCCACGCGACGCTCCGCAGCCCGACCATCGCCAGCCGCCCGACCAGGCCCAGCTCGCTCGAGCCGCCGCCACCGGCCAGGTAGGCGAGGATCGCGCGGGTCTCGGAGAAGTCGTGACCCAGCTCGTGGATCGCGAGTGGCAGGTACCCGGCGACGATGATCAGCGACGCCCCGATGCCCGCCCGCAGCAGCGGCGCCACCCGTGCTCCCGCTCGCCGCCGTCGCCGGACGTCGGCGAGGAACAGGAGCAGCAGCGGCGGGAGGATGACGACTCCCAGGATGTGGCACTGCATCGTGACCATGGCGCCGGCGCCGGAGAGCAGCCACCACCGTGGCTCTCGGGCCTGCCAGGCGCGGATCGCGCCGCCAAATGCGAGCGCCGCGGCGAGGGGGATCAGGTTGGGGTTCCAGATGAACGTCGACTCGTCGATTCCGGCGGGCGAGACCGCGGCCAGGAGCGCCGCCACCAGGCCCGCGAGCGACCCCGCGAGCAGCCGCCCCAGCCACCACGTCGCGGCCACCGCGGCGATCCCGATCAGCGCGATCTCGCCGGTGACGGCGACGGGATCGGCGTTCGACAGCAGCGCGGCGGGTGCCAGCAGGTAGTAGTACACCGCGCCGTGGTGGAAGGTTCCGATCGACGTTCGCGGGCCCAGCAGTGGCACCTCGCCCTCGGTCGCGAGCGCACGCAGGACCAGCATGTCGTGGCCCTGGTCGGCGTCCCAGTGGCCACGCTGGTCGAGTCCGGGCAGCCGGAGCACCGCCGCCAGGGCGAGGATTGCGAGCAGGGCCAGGAGCTCGCGGCGACCGGGCCTATCCGGCATCGGCGGCCTCCGCGGGCGCGCTGCGGCCCCTGGCGCTGCGCGTCTCGAAGGCGGCCGGCGGCAGCGCCGGCAGCGGCCGGCCGGCGGCGATGTCGAGGATCCGCCGGATGTTGATCGCGTCGTAGCCCTCGTCCATGCCCGGGGTCTCGAGGTAGTAGGCGACGTGCCCGAGTGCCGGGTGCTCGAGGAACCGGCGCAGCCCGGCCGTGCCGATCCGGCCCCCGCCGATGTGCTCGTGCCGGTCCGAGCGCGACCCGCGCTCGCTGCGAGAGTCGTTGAGGTGGACCATCCGGAGCCGCGCGATGCCCAGCGCGTCATCGAACGCCGCGATGACCTGGTCGACGCCCGACGCGTCATCGATCGGATAGCCGGCGCCCCACAGGTGCGCGGTGTCGAAGCAGAACCCGACCCGGCCCCGTTCGACGCCCGCCCGATCGAGCGCGGCACTGATCGTGGCCAGCTCCTCGACCGTCGAGCCCAGCGCAAACCCGTTGCCGGCGCTGTTCTCGAGCACGATCGTGACCTCGGCAGCCTGACCGGCGAGCCCGTCGAGCACGCGACAGATCCCGTCCACCAGGCGCGTGACGCCGGCGTCCACCCCGGCGCCTCGATGCGACCCGATGTGCACGTTGACGAAGCTCGCGCCGTAGGCGCTCGCAACCCGGAGCTCGTTGACGAGCAGGTCCACGGACCGGTCGGCCGCCTCGGGATCGCTCGTCGCGAGGTTCACCAGGTACGGGGCGTGGACCGAGAGCGGCGCGATATCCAGCGCGGCCAGGCGCTCCCGGAACGCGTCCAGCTCATCGGGCAGCGACGAGCGGCGGTGCCACGACGTCGGGTTGTCGGTGAACACCTGGATCGCGGAGGCACCGATCGCGGCAGCTCGATCCGCCGCCCGGACCAGGCCATGGCCGAGCGACAGGTGCGCGCCGAGACGGCGGCCGTTGGGGAGCATGCCCGAAGACTAGCCGAGCGACGGGTGCCCGCGGCCGAGCTCGCGGCAGCGACGGCGTCCGATCTCGCGCCAACGGCGCCCGTCGCCGACCCGCCGGCGCGTCAGCTGCGACCGTTCCTCGAGCCGGGTCCCCGGCGGTCCTTGGTGTACTCACCGCCCACGACGGGCTCGATCAGGCCGTAGTTGCCGTCCTTGCGCCGGTAGAGCACGCACAGGCGCTCGTTCTCCGCGTTCACGAACACGTAGAAGTCGTGGCCCAGGTCGTCCATCGCAGCGACGGCGTCCTCCTCGAACATCGGCTCGATCGCAAATCGCTTGGTCTTGACGATCTGCCGTTCCTGCTCGGGCTCAGCCGTACCGTCGGCGATGCGCCGGAGGATCGCCTTCTCCTCCTCGGGCCGGGCGCGGACCCGCGGCTTCTCCTTGTGGTCGATCGCCTGGCGCTCGACCTTGTCGACGACGACATCGAGGGCCGCCTGGTAGGAGCCGCCGGTCGCGCGACTGCGCAGCGTGCGCCCGTCGATCACGAGGGTGACGTCCGCGATGTGCGCGTCGGCCGCGCTGCGGTGTGCCTCGTTCGACAGCTCGACGACGGCGTCCGACCGGTCATCGAGGAGTCGCTCCAGCCGCGCGAACTTGCGCTCCGCGTACTGGCGAACCCGGTCCGGAACCTCGAGGTTCTTGCCCCTGACGATCGTCCTCACGGTTGACCTCCCGGCGCGTTGCGGCGCCTGGCTGCGGGGGCGGACGGGCCGACGGATGGGCCCTGTCCGGGGTTCGAGTATAGCCGTGCGACCACATCCGGCCGCCAGGGCTGCTCGTCCCTGCGGGCATGACCGATCCCTCCTATCGCTCGCGCGCGACGGTGACCGCGGACACCGCGAACGCACCCGCCTGCAGCAGCGCCTCGGCCGATGCGCACAGCGTCGCGCCGGTCGTGACGACATCGTCCACGAGCACGATCCACCGGCCGCGGATCGCGTCGATGCTGGCCCTCCGGACGACGAACGCATCGCCGACATTCGCCGCCCGGTGACGCCGATCGAGCCGGTACTGGGCCGCCGTGGCACGCGACCGCGCGAGCGCCGGCCGCCACGGACACCCGAGCGACGCGGCCGCCGCCGCAGCGAGCAGCTCCGCCTGGTCGTAGCCGCGCTCGGCTCGCCGGCTCGCATGGACGGGCACCGGGACGAGGATGTCGCCGCCCGCCCCGGCCCGGCGCCACCGATCCGCCAACGCGGTGCCCAGCGGTTGTGCGAGCCGTCGCTCGCCCGAGTACTTGAGCGCGTGGAGTGCCCGGCGAACCGTGCCGCTGAACGGTGCACACCATTCGAGCTGGAGCAGCGGATCCGGCGGTCCGTCCGCCAGCCCCAGGGGCGTGCCCGGCGCGAGATCCCGCCGGACGTCGAGCGATGGCCGGCAGCGGTCGCAGACCGGCGGGCCCTCGGCGCCGCAGCCCGGACAGAGGGCCGGCAGCGCGAGGTCGAGGAGCCGGCCGACCGGCCCACCGAGGAGTGTCATGTGCGACAGCATCGCCATCGCCACTTATCGGCGACTACCTTCACTAACCCGTGCGGACGCCGCGACCACGGGCGCCACCGCGAGCGCGACAAGGGCCCGCTGCGACGCGACCATCCCCAGGATGTGCGCCTGAAATCGGCCAAATCGCTCCATCGTGACCCCGTGGCCCGCCTCCACGGCCCCCAGCGACCGATCCTGTGGTTCACAGTCACGAAACTGCCCCGAACGGGCATCTGCCGGGCCGATATGGACGACTTTGGCTGATCTCAGGCACGAAACCGACCGGCGGCTCAACGCGGCGCCCGGCGACTGTCCCAGCGACCCCGGCGGCGCCCGGCGACCTCCCCAGCGACCTTAGCGACCCCGGCGGCGCCCGGCGACCCCGCACGCCCCGAGCTACGAACGCTCGCGGATCTCCACGCGGTCGCCCACGGCCGTCCCGGTCGCGTCGATCGTGCCGGCCGGCAGCTCGAGAACGCCGTCTGCGCCCAGCACCAGCGGCACGAGGCCCGTCCACGCTCGCAGCCGGCGGTGAACCGACCGTACCTTCCGGACGCCACCGGCGTCGGGCTTGGTCACGAACACCGCGTCGATCGGGAAGCGCATGAACATCATGTGGATCCCGTTGCTGGCCGGCAGCCACAGCCCGGAACCGGCGGGCAGGGAGGGCCGGCCCATGAGGCCCATGAACTTGCCCCACAGCGAGCTCGCGGTCTCGAGGCGCTCCGCGAGCAACGCGTCGCGATCGAGGTTGCGCGCGACGCCCGGTTGATCCTGCGCCGACCCCGCGCCGATCCCGCCCCAGCGTCCAGCGTCAGACCTTGAGGTTGATCATGATCAGGATGATCGCGGGCCCCAGGATCACGATGAACAGCGACGGGAAGATGCAGCCCACGAGCGGGAACAGCATCTTGATCGGCGCCTTGGCCGCCATCGCCTCGGCGCGCTGACGGCGCTCGATCCGGAGCTGCTCCGACTGGACCTGGAGCACCTTGCTGATCGACACGCCCAGCTGCTCGGCCTGGATGATCGCGCCGATGAAGTTGGTGAGTGCCGGGACCTCGGTCCGCGCCACGATGTCCCGCAGCGCGTCACGCCGCGCCTTGCCCACCCGGATCTCGGCCAGCGCGCGCCGGAACTCCTCGGTCAGGGGGCCCTTGAGCTTCTCCACGACCTTGCCCAGCGCGCCGTCGAAGCCGAGGCCCGCGCGCACGGAGATCGTGAGCAGGTCGAGCGCGTCCGGGATCATCAGCAGGATCTCGTGCTGACGCTCGCGCACCCGGCCGCCGAGCCAGAACTCCGGCAGGGTGTACCCGAACATCAGGCCGATCGGGATCATCACGAACTGCAGCACCACAGGCAGGGCCATGAACCCGCCGGGCACGAACAGCAGGAAGAACAGGATGGCACCGACGACCGCACCGATCGCCTTGATGCCCAGCCAGTCGGCGGTGCGCAGGTCACCGGGGTTGCCGGCAAGCGCAAGGCGCTTCTCGGTCTGCTGGGTGAACGAGGTGCTGGTGACGTTGGACACGACCCCCGACAGGCGGGCCGCCAGCGGCTTGATCGTGCGGTCGATCAGCGGCTGCTGGAGCTCCAGCTCCTCCAGGTTCTTGGCCTGCATCGTCCCCAGCTGGGTCAGGCGAGCCTGTACCGGGTCGACCGGGCCGCTGCCGACGAGCCCCAGGACGATCAGGAGGATGGCGCCGGCGGCGACCGCCGCGATGAGCAGTGCGAGGGGGTCCATACGCTAGACCTCGATGTCGACGATTTTGCGGATGATCATGAAGCCGATGAACATCGCGAACCCGCCGATCGCGAGGATGATCACGCCGGCCGGCAGCCCGATGACCGACACCCGGTCGTCGAACATGGGCGACATGAAGTTGGGCGCGGCGATGAACAGGAAGCCGGCCAGGCCGATCGGCAGGAAGCCGACGACGTAGCCCGACAGTCGCTGCTGGGCGGTCAGCGTGTTGATCTCGCCCTTGATCCGGACGCGCTCGCGGATGGTGAACGCGATCGAGTCCAGGATCTCGGCCAGGTTGCCGCCGACGGTGTGCTGGATCGAGATCGCGGTGGCCATCAGCTCCAGGTCGTCCGAGCGCACGCGCCGGACCATGTTCTCGAGCGCGGTATCGAACGCCAGGCCGAGGTTGACCTCGCGGATCACGCGGCCGAACTCCGTGGAGATCGGCGGGTGGGACTCGCGCACGACGAGCTCGATCGCCTGGAGGAACGAGGACCCGGCGCGCAGCGCGTTGGCGATCAGGGTGATCGTGTCGGGCAGCTGCTTGTTGAACGAGCTCAGCCGGCTCGACTTGCGGCGACCCAGCCAGAACCGCGGCAGCATGAACCCGATCAGCGCGCCGACCAGGAGCACGATCGGGTTGCGCAGGGTGGGCACGCCCACCGACAGCAGGATCATCAGGAACGGGACGCCCAGCGTGGTCCCCGCCCACAGCACCAGGTACTCCGAGACCTTGAGGCGCAGGTCAGCGCGGGCGATCTCGCGGGCGAGGTTCGCCCCGAAGTCGCGCTGCTCGACGACGCGGTTGAGCTGGGCCAGCGCCACGCTCGACTGGATCGCGTCGGCGAGGCCGCCCTGGCCCCGCTCCGTCTCCGCCCTATCCAGGCGACCCGAGGCGTATCGCTCGAGGCGAGCGTTGACGCCGGAGCCGCCGCCGGACATCGCCACGCCCACGGCGATCAGCAGGATCGCGAGGGCGGCGACGCCGGCGATAGCGATCGTCATGTCCACGAGCGAATTCTCCCCGTCCTGGTCGGCTAGTAGGTGGAGGTGAACAGGCCCGGCGGCAGGTGAATGCCCTGGACCTCGAACTTCTCGACGAACTTGGGCCGGATGCCGGTCGGCTTGAGCCGGCCCTGGATCTTGCCCTCGACGATGCCGGTCTGCTCGAACACGAACACGTCCTGCATCACGATGACATCACCCTCCATGCCCTGGACCTCGGTGATGTTGGTGATCCGGCGGGACCCATCCTTGAGGCGGGACTGGTGGACGATGACGTCGACGGCGGATGCGATCTGCTCGCGGATGGCGCGGACCGGCAGGTCGACGCCCGCCATCAGCACCATGGTCTCGAGGCGGGACAGCATGTCGCGCGGGCTGTTGGCGTGGCCGGTCGACATCGAGCCGTCGTGGCCGGTGTTCATGGCCTGGAGCATGTCAAGCGCCTCGCCCGAACGGCACTCGCCGACGATGATCCGGTCGGGCCGCATCCGCAGCGAGTTCCGGACGAGCTCCCGGATCGGGATCTGGCCCTTGCCCTCGATGTTGGGCGGGCGCGACTCGAGCGTCACCACGTGCTCCTGGCGAAGCTGGAGCTCGGCGGCGTCCTCGATGGTCACGATCCGCTCGTCGTTGGGGATGAACGACGACAGCACGTTGAGCGTGGTCGTCTTGCCCGAGCCGGTGCCGCCGGACACGAACACGTTGAGCCGGGCCTCGACTGCGGCGCGCAGGAACTCGAACATGTCCGGGGTCGCGGTGCCGAAGCGGACCAGGTCGTCCACGGTGAAGGGGGAGGACGCGAACTTCCGGATCGTGACCACGGGTCCCACCAGCGACAACGGCGGGATGATCGCGTTGACGCGCGACCCGTCGGTGAGCCGGGCGTCGACCATCGGCGAGGACTCGTCGACGCGGCGGCCGATCGGGGCGATGATCCGATCGATGATCCGCATCACGTGGTCGTCGTTCTGGAACACGACGTTGGTCAGCTCCAGGCGGCCGGAGCGCTCGATGTAGACCTGGCGCGGGCCGTTGACCATGACCTCCGAGATGGACTCGTCGCGGAGCAGCGGCTCCAGCGGCCCGAGGCCGATGATCTCGTCGGTGATCTGCTCGAGCATCCGCACCCGTTCGGCGCGGGTGAGGGCAAGCCCTTCCTCGTCGATGACCTTGCCGAAGATCTCCTCGATCTGCCGGCGGACCTCGACCTGGTTGGACAGGTCGAGCTTCGGGTCAAGGTCCTGGATGACGCGGTTCTGGATCCGGAACTTGACGTCCCGGAACGACTCCCTGACCGGAGCCTGGGACATCAGCCGCGGCTGCGGCGCCGGCGTCCCGCCAGCGTTCCCCGGGCCCCCGGGCGTGGGAGCGGGGACGTTGGAGCCGTCGGGCGCCCCGCCGGCGCCGGGACGGGCGCTTTCAATTCGCCTCAGGAGGGACATCGCCTACACCCCTTCGACCGCGAGCGGCCGCTGCACACGCTGTCGCGTCATCGCCACGCGAACATCGACTTCTTCTGGGCGGCCTTGTTGTCGGCTTCGCCGGCCTCGGCCGGCCTGGTCCCGACGACCGCATTGGCGAGGCGCAGGATGTCCTGGGACACCTGGGCTTCGCGATTCGACAGGAAGAACGGTACGCCCCGGTTGAGGGCATACACCACGCTGCGACCGTCGGAGACGATCGTGTGGTCGACGCGCCGCCCGATTGAGTGCTCCACGTCGGCGACGCGGATCCCCAGCGACGAATCGGCCCGGTTGAGCACGAGCCGGATCTTGTCCACGCCGTAGCCCAGCTGGTCCGCCACCTCGAGGAAGAGGCGGATGTTCTTGATCGAGGTGATCTCGAGCGACAGCATCGTGAGGACGGTGTCCGCGAGGTCGAGGATGGCAAGGGTGGTGTCGTTGAACGATGACTGGCAGTCCACGACGACGAGGTCGTGGTCCCGGCGCAGGATCTCGATCATCCGCTTCGACGCCGGCCGGCGTGATCAGCTCCGCTGTCTCGGGCGACGGCGGTGCCAGCAGGACGCGGATCCCGGACGAATGGTTGATCAGGTAGGTGTCCACCACGTCCGGATCGCCGCTCTCCAGGTCCGGGACGAGGTCGGCGACGGACTTGTTCTTGGGATTGAGGTTGAGCAGCACGCCCACGTCGCCGAACTGGAACGAGGCATCCACCAGGCAGGTGCGCTGGCCAAGCTCGGTCGCTGCGGCGACGGCCAGGTTGACCGCCAGCGTGGTGCGCCCCACGCCGCCCTTGGGTCCGAACACCGCGATCACGCTTCCGGGCTCGCCGCCCGCGCGACCGGCGTCCGCGGACCGCGCCGCGCTCGTGCCGGCACCCTGCTGGACCGCGATCCGCGACATCTTCTCGCGCTCCCGCGTGTAGACCTGGCGGATCGACGCGGTGAGCTCGTCGGACGAGAACGGCTTGACCAGGAACTCCCGGGCGCCGGCCAGCATCGATCGACGCAGGTAGTCCGCCTCGCCCTGGACCGACATCATCACGACCGATGCCGTGGGGACCTCGGCCGCCAGCCGCTCGGTGGTCGCGATGCCGTCCATGTCGGGCATGTTGATGTCCATCAGGACAACGTCCGGCGATACCTGCGCGGCGATCTCGAGCGCTTCGCGCCCCGACGCCGCCGACCCGACGACCTCGAAATCAGCCTCGAAGCTCAGCAGCTTCGCGAGGTGATCCCGGGTCTCCGGAATGTCGTCGACGATGAGGACGCGGATCTGGTCTGCCATATCGGGGGCTGTTCGACCTCGATGGGTACGTTGGCGGTGGTCGTCGCCGGTGGCGACGTTGGTGCGAACGTGATGGGCCGGCTGGTCACCGGCCCATCAGGTCGCATCGCGGGGTCAGTGGCCCGCGGGGAGAGCGCCCTAGGGGGCCGTTGACTGGTTCGGCAGGATGCCCTCGACGAGCTGCGGCACGAGCACGCCGTAGTCGTCGACGAGGCTCTTGAGGGTGATGCCGTCGGTCGTGGCCGGGAGGATCAGGGTCGGATCGAGCGGCAGCCCGGTGTCGGGATCGCGGAAGTCGTCACCACTGCGGAGGACGAGCGAGATGTTGCCATCGACCTGGGCGTACTTGACGACCTCGGCCTGCTGGGCGGTGACCGCGACGAGCACGATCTCCTGCTGCCCGTTGAGGTTGGTCGTCGTCGCCCCGTCGGCGTTGTTGCCCGTGTCAGCGGGCGGGGGCGGCAGCAGCGTGCCAAGCACCTGGCCACCCTGGAGCAGCAGCTTGACGCTGGTCGAGTTGAGGCCGGACACGACCGTGATCGATTGGTCGGCCGGGTTGACGGTCACCACGGGGAACTTGTCGCCCGTGATCGCGACCACCATGTCGATGTAGTCGCCGGCCTGGATGACCGTGCCCACGCCCGTCACCTGGTCGACCTGGATCGCGATCGCGACCTTGCCGGCCGGGACCTCGATGCTGCCGACCCCGGTTCCGGGGTTGGTGATGTCCGTGGTGATCGCCTGACCGGTGAGGACCGGCTTGCGCGCGTCTGGCCGATGACGAGCGACTGGTCGGCGAACGTGCTCGACGGGCTTGTCCGCGATCGCGATGTCCTTGGTCGTGACCATCTCGGCCGTGATCTTGCTGCCGAGCGGGATATCCTGCGCGGCCACGACGTACTTGGTCGTCGTGACATCTTGAGAAGGTCCGCCGTTTCCGTTGGCACCCCCCTGGGCGAGGACGATCACGCCGACGAACGCGACGATTGCGAGGAAGATCCCGATAAGAAGGACCAACCGGTTTGTGCGCTTCAAAGGTGTTCTCCCCGAGCCGTAGTGACAGGTGGCACCACTCTAGCACCACGATTCTTGGCGACGACTAGTCGAAAGGACTAGGACCGTTGGGAGGAATTGGGCAGAGCCGCTGCGCACTCGTAAGGTGCGCTGCAAGGCAGCCGCGCGGCACCTCCGTGACCCGCCGCGCGAGCGCGCACTCGACGCGGACACAGGACTGGACGTCGGTCAGGCGCCGATGTACCCCGAGGCGTGACGGCCCGGGGATCCGGTCAGCCCGGCGACACGAACAGGCACCGCGGGATGCGGTGCCATGTCCCCGGGAACACGACGCCGGCCGCCCTTGCGGACAGCCGGCGGTCGATAGTTGCTACGTCAGCCTGACTAGACGGACTTGCCGACCGTCGACAGGATCGAAGAAACCTGGCTGCCCAGGAAGATCAGGGCGATGATCGCCACGATGGCGATGAGCGCGAGGATCAGCGCGTACTCCGCGAGGCCCTGGCCTTCGTCGTCACGATTGAACAGCGCGATAAGTGCATTCAGCATGATTGGGTCCACCTCCTTCCCCGTAGATGTCCGCGATCAATCGCAGCGTGCGCACGGTATGTCGCCGCGTGCCGGGTGTCAACCGGTTCGCGCCCGCTTCCGTTGCCACCGCGCACAGCCACATCCCGGCCGTGGACGCACGAAGGCCGCCGGACGAGCCGGCGGCCTTCCGTTGCGTCTGCGATCTGACGACTAGACGGACTTGCCGACCGTCGACAGGATCGACGAAACCTGGCTGCCCAGGAAGATCAGGGCGATGATCGCCACGATGGCGATGAGGGCGAGGATCAGCGCGTACTCCGCGAGGCCCTGGCCTTCGTCGTCACGGCGGATCGATGCGAGGAACGTGTTGATGAGTGCCATGCACTGCCTCCCGAGATGAGTCCCGCCCCAAGATCGGGGCGTTCACAACGTACTGGGTTCCGCGAACCAAGCCAATGAGACGATCGTCCTGGTCCCGCGGGCCGGTCCCGGCGCGAGCTGGCACCGGAACGGCAGACGACTAGACGGACTTGCCGACCGTCGACAGGATCTTGCTCACCTGGCTGCCCAGGAAGATCAGGGCGATGATCGCCACGATGGCGATGAGGGCGAGGATCAACGCGTACTCCGCGAGGCCCTGGCCCTCCTCGTCGCGGTCGAACCGGGCGAGGAACGCGTCCACGTAGTAGCTCACGAGTGCCACGAGAAACCTCCGAATGATTCCACCCCCGAATGATTTGGGGATGCTACTTGATTGGGAACCCCCAGGTCATGGGACCAAGGTCCGGAGCTGGTAGTCCTTCCGAGGTCAGCGGCCCCCGTGTGCGACGTCGACGAGGACGCCGATGGCGTCGGCGAGCAGCCCACCAAAGAACACCACGATGACCAGCGCCAGCACGACCGCGAGGCCGAGAACGAGCGAGGTTTCCAGCATCCCCGGCCCGGTCTCGCCACCGCCGCGAGAATCGATCATGCCGGGGGCCCGGAATCTCCGGTGGCCGCAGGCACCACCAGCCGCAGCTCGCTGCCGCCCGCGAGGACCTCCACGGTTGCGCCGATGGTCGCCGCGCGGTCCGCGATGTCACGCCGCGTGGCCGCGGGCAGGACCACGATCGCGTCCACGGCCGCCGCCTCGGCGGCGGCCCGGCGCGCGTCGTGGCGGTCCTGGATCATCTGCTTGATCGCATCGGGCACGTCGCCGGTCGGCACTTCGGGCAGCGGCTGCTCGCCCTCGGGCGCCGTCGCCGCGCGGTGCGCCGCGATCCGGACGTCGAGCTCGTCGGTCCAGTCCAGGTGGATCGTCATCCGATCGGGGCCCTGCCCGAGGTAGGCGGCGAGCGTCTCGTCGAGGATCCGGAACACCGCGCTCTCGACCTCCGCCGGCAGTCGCCGGTCGGCGCCCAGCGATTCGAAGTCGACCGCGATGTGCGCCCGCCGGCCGCGGTCCCGCGCCGCCCGCCGGAGCGTGGGCATCAGGCCCAGGTCATCGAGCACCATCGGGCGGACGTCGAAGATGAAGCTCTTGGTCGCCTCGATCGTCTGCTGGACCATCGACACCAGCAGCCCCAGCTCACCCTTGGCGTTGGCCGGGTCCCGGTCCAGCAGGCGCTCCACGATCTGCGCCTGGAGCACGATGTTGGTCAGTGACTGGGCGGGCCCGTCGTGCATCGCGCGGGCGATCTCGCGCCGCAGGTCCTCCTGCGAGTTGAGCACCGAGCGTGCGCTGGACATCGCCGCGGCATCGCCCGCGGCCGCTGGCTCCGGAACAGCCGCCTCAGCGCCGGCGATCTCGGCGGCCTCGGCGATCGCGTCGCGGTGGCGCGCCAGCGCCTTGCGCTTTCCCTCGAGCAGCTCGACCTGCGCCTCCATCAGGACGGCCCGGCGGGTCAGGTTGACCAGCTGCGCGTAGGCGTCGGCCACCTCCTTCGGTGCGTCGCCCTTCTTGTCCGGTACCCCGATCTTCTCGGCCGCCTGCGCGCGCTTCTGCTCGTGCCGGGTCGCCTCGGCCCTGGCCTGCCCGACGAGCATGTCGATCTCGCCCAGCTCGTGGTCGAGCACGGCGACATCGGCCTGCAGCCGGGCGGCGAGCCCATCTGCGGCCCCGGGGCCGGGCTCCGCGTCCGCGGGATCCGCGCCCGTGATCAGTCCTCCGGCATCCGGATCCAGCCCTGGCGCATCGCGTACACGACGGCCTGGGTCCGGTCGTTGACCGACAGCTTCCGGAGGATCGAGCTCATGTGGTTCTTGACGGTCTGCTCGGAGATCGACAGCGCGTAGGCCACCTGCTTGTTGGTCATGCCCTGGGCGATGTTGTCAAGGATCTCCACCTCGCGCGGCGACAGCGGCGCGAAGATCGGCGCGGCCTCCTGGCCGTACACGGCCAGCTCGCGGAACTCCTTGAGCACCCGCGACGCGACGGCCGGCTTGCTGAACACCTTGTCGTTGATCAGGTACTCGCCGGCGACCACGCGCCGGATGACCATCACCAGGTCCTCGGGGGCGATGTCCTTGAGGATGAACGCGGCGGCGCCGGCCTTGATCGACTCGAACAGCGCGTCCTCGTCCTCCTCGGTGGACAGCACGATGATCGCGGCAGCCGGCAGCTCCCGCTTGATCCGCTGCGTCGTCTCGATGCCACCGGGCGTGCCCAGCGAGAGGTCCATGAGGATGACGTCGGGGTTGGTGGCGAAGGCGGCGTCGATGGCGGTGCGCGAGTCGTCTCCTTCGGCCACGATCTCGAAGTCGGGCTCGCGCTCGAGGATGTTCCGGATCCCCATCCGCATCAGCGCATGGCCGTCCACGATCTCGATCTTGAGCCGTTCGAACGTCTGGTTTCGACGATCCTGCCCGCCGCGGCGGCGCTCGGGCCCCTGGTACTCGGTCATCCGCTCTCCTTTCGCGTCAACGGGATCGCCAGCCGGACCACCGTGCCTGCCGCCGGCCGCGAACGAACTTCGAACTGCGCGCCGATGAGCTCGGCCCGCTCACGCATGAACTGGAGACCGAAGTTGCGGCGACCGCGAGCCGCGACCGCCCCGACATCGAAGCCGCGACCGTCGTCGCGGACCTCCAGCACCCATTGTCCATCGTCCACCATGCTCGCAACCACGACATCTGTCGCGCCGGCGTGCTTGCGGACATTCTGCAGTGCCTCCTGCACCACGCGCAGGACCACCGTCTGGGCGGCCTCGCCCAGCCCATCGGGTGTCGCGTCGAGCGCCGTCGAGATGTGGAGCCCCGACAGCGCCGACTGGGTCGCGACTGCGTCGGCGATCGATCCGTCGAGGCCCAGCTCCGCCAGCACGGGCGGCCGCAGCTGCCCGATGAACCCTCGAACGTCGCCCAGCTCGCGCCGCAGCAGCTCGCGCAGGAAGCGCAGCTCCGTGCGGGCAAGCGGGTGATCGGAGTCGAACACCCGCTCGACGAACTCCACCTGGAAGATCGCGTTGGACAGCATCTGGGCCGGGCCGTCGTGGACTTCCTGGGCCAGCCGCGCGCGCTCGGATTCCTGCGCCTCCACGATCCGCATCTGGACGTCGGTCGGCGTGCCCGGCGTGCTGTCGCTCACCAGCGATGCATCGCCACGCTCGAGGAACAGCCACGTGCTCTCGAGGCTCTTGATCGCCAGCTCGATCCGCGACAGCTCGGCCTCGCGCCGCCCCAGGTCGCTCCGCAGCCGGTCCACCTCGCCGCGGACCATCCGCAGGCGGAGATCGGCCGCGCCGGCCTCCGCGGCCGCCACGGCAAGCGCCTCCAGCGAGACCGCCGCACCGCCGTCACCCGATCCGTTGGTGGAGGCGGTGGCCACGGAGCCCGGATCGTCCGGCCCCTCGCGCTCGAACGATGTCAGGTCGTCGCGCAGGGTCTGCCAGCGGGCGAGGTCCTCGAGGTACGCGGTGCGGTAGCGGTCGCGGACGGCGCGCAGCGTGTTGGCGCTGTACGAGAGCGCCTCCGCCGCCTCGGCCTGGAGCTCGTCGAAGCGGACACCCGCCTGCTCGTCAACTGGGCCATCCATCCGCTGGAGTGTATCCGTGTGGAGCGTCATGGCGAGGGCCGCTCGGCCGAAACCGGTGCCGGGACGCGCGCGACGCCGGCGCACACGATGCGGAACACGCGGATCCCGCCCAGCGCCGCCGCCTGCGCGGGATCGTCCGGGAGGGGCAGCAGGACCTCCTGGAAGCACCGGGCGTCCGGGGCGGGTCCGTCCAGCACCGCGGGCCACCGGCCGTGGCCGGGATCCGCGGAGATCAGCCAGCGGGCGCCGAAATGCGTGGCAAGGTCGAGCACGTCGGCCGGCGTCTCGTCCGGCAGCCCCAGCGTCGGCACCCGCTCCGCCTCGGCCAGCCAGATCGGGAAGTCGGTGATGACCGGCGCGGATCCATCGAGGGGGGCGCCGATCGCCGCCATCTGCTGCGCGAGCACGCGGTACGTGCCCTGGGTCGCGCGCGCCTCGCCCCCGAACGCGGGCAGCAGGGCCACCGTGAACAGGACCGACGCGAACACGCCGAGCAATGGCCCGAGCCAGGCGACCGGGCGCGTCCAGCCGCGGCGCCGTCCAAGCGCCGCGATCCCGGCGTCGAGCGCGCCGAGCGCGGACACGATCAGCAGCACGTGGACCGGCGCGGCGGCGTGGAGGAACGTGCCCCAGGTCGTCGCCACCGGGAACAGCAGGCTGGTGACCAGGAACGTCGCGACCGACAGGATCACCAGTGGCCGCAGGACCCGGTCGCGTGCCTGCCACGGCAGCGCGAGCAGGCCCAGGATCGACAGCGGCACGCCCAGGAACAGGAGCACGTTGACCAGGTTGTGGCCGATGCCGGTGATCCGCATGTCCAGCAGCGTTCCCGGCCCGACGTCGAGGTAGCGCGACAGCGTCGGCGGCACGTTCCAGGCAAAGATGTCGAAGCCGGACACGGACAGGGCGTTGGTCACGGCCTGCCCGGGCAGCGGGTTGCCGAACACGATCCAGTCGCGGATCGCCCACGGCGCGAACACGGCGAGGCTGACGACCGCCACCACGCCGATCAGCCGCACCCGGAGGGCGCGAGGCTGCCCGGGGAGCCGCCACGCGAGCCACGCCCAGGCGAGCGCGATCCAGGCCGCCTCGTTGCGCGTCAGCGCGGCTGCGCCCAGGATCAGCCCCAGCCCGATCAGTCGCCGGTCCACCCGGCGCTCGCACGCCGGCGACCGGAGGATGCGGGCCATCAGCACGCACGCCGCCAGGGCCAGGACGCCGAACAGCATCGTCGAGTCCGGCAGGGCCGAGTGCAGGACAAGCGGCAGGTACACCGCGGCGGTCAGGCCGGTGCCGACGGCCAGCGTCCGTGCCCGCCCGACCGGGAGGTTGCGCTCGCGCGCGAGGTCCGCCGCCAGCCGCCAGGCGAGCACGACGAGCAGCGCCCCCAGCAGCGTCGAGGTGACCTGGGCCGCGCGCATCGCCGTCTCGAGCGGGATCGGTGTGCGCGGCGCCCGACAGCGCGATCGGGATCGCGTCGAGCAGCGACGGCAGCGGCAGCCAGACCTCGAACGCCGGGCGGGGGAGCACCAGGGGCGGCGTCCCGTAGCTCCACAGCGCGTCGGACACGAGGCCGCGTCCCTCGACCAGGTTGCGCGCGACGCCGACGTAGTAGGCGGTGTCCTCGGGTCTCGGGAACGGGATCTGCGAGGCGGCGAGGAGCCGCACGACGAGCGCGGCGATGAACACACCCAGCGCACTGAGCCAGGCCTCGCGGCGGCTCACCGGGCGAACCCCATGCCGGCCCCGGCGGTGAGCGCGTTCGCCGCCGCCGCGCAGCGCTCGTCATCGGCCGCGAGGCAGACCGGGTACACGGAGACGTCGGCGCGGTCCGTGATCGGCGGGCCAACCCACGCGGGTCGCTGGTGGTCGACCAGGATCGCGCGCGCCGCGGGCACGGTGTCGGCGGCCTCGAGGACCAGCCAGCGAATGTCGTACGCGCGCGCGACCGCCTCGACGGTGTCCAGCGGGTCGTTGACCAGCACGACGCCCGGGTGCCCGGTCCAGTACCGGTAGCCGGCGGCGTCGATCGACATCACGCGGTCCGATGCCGGGGCGCCGGCGGCGTCGAGCGCAGCACCAACCGCCTGCATCCGCTGGCGCTTGTCGTCCCAGGTGGCATGGACGGTGACCGCGCCGAACCCGGCGGCGAGGACGCCGAACGCGACCGCGCCGCCCGCGAACACGCGCGACGCCTGCGCCACGTCCCAGCCGCGCCGGCGGGCCGCGAGCCAGGCGATGCCCGGCCACGATCCCGTCGAGCGCGAGCACGTACCCGTGCGGCGCCAGCGCGACCGCGGAGTGGATGAACGTCCCGCCCGGGACGTGGACCGCCGAGACGATGGCGCTGAACGCGAACAGCAGCACGGCGTAGCCCAGGAACGGGCCAAAGGTCGCGTCCCCGCGCCGGCGCCAGGCGCCCGCGACCATGAACGGCACCAGCACCAGCACCCCGACCAGGACGCTGAAGATGAACAGCGCGGCCACGAGCCCGCCGACCCGGCTCACCAGCAGCGGCCCGATGCCCATGCCCAGCAGGTGGTCGAGCGTGGCCGGCGTCGTGATGCTGTTCCACTCGCCGATGTCGCGGATGAACAGCACCTTGCCCGACGCGGTCGACGGCGACAGCGAGCCGAACACCGCCAGCTGGCGCAGGTACCACGGCCCGACGGACACCGCGAACAGGGCGACGGCACCGATCGCCGCGACGAACGGGATCCGCGGCGGGCCGGGCGGGATGACCGCCGAACGGCCGGCGCGCACGCCATCGATCCCACAGGAACACGGCGCCCAGCACCGCCAGCACCAGCACGCCGTCGTTTCGCGACAGCGTCGCGAGCCCGGCCAGCAGCCCCGCCAGCACGAAATGCGCGCGGCCGGCCGCGAAGCCCGCGTGCGGCCAGCCACAGCGACCCGGCCACCAGCGGCTGGTACAGCGAGAAGTTGTCCGGCTGCGCCATGTACACGAACGACAGCGCCGGGAGCGCGGTCAAGCACGCCGGCCGCGGCCGCCACGAACGGCGACAGCCCCGCGTCGCGCGCGATCGCCCATGCCAGCGGGGCCGCGAACGCGCCCGCGAACGCGAACGGCAGCGCGGACGCCATCGCCGTGGGTCCGAGCAGCCAGATGAACGGCACCTGGACGATCGAGGCGAGCGGCATCCAGTGCGCGTTGGACGCGATCGGCAGCACCGGGTTGGCCGGGATCTTCCCGCCCACCTCCGCGAAGATCCAGACCACGTCCACGTTGAACCCGTGGCCGGCCGCGAGCTGGCGCGCGACGTCCACGTAGTAGAACGAGTCGGGGTACGCGGGGTCCGGGAAGCCGGCCGCCACCACCAGGCGCGCCACGAGGGCGAGCGCATACAGGGCGATGGGTGTTCGCACAGCCGGTGCAGCCTAGCACCGGGGACGGGTCGCTCAGAGGGGTACGAACGGGCTATCGGGGTGCGGCAGCGGGCGGGTCGCGCGGCCACCACGCGACCGCGTATCGTGCGGCGCGTGACTGCACCGGCATGGCTGACACTCTCTGCGCGGGGACGGCGCCAGGTGAACGCGATCCTCGTCGTGGCCGCGATCGTCGGCCTCCTCGTCGGGCTCGACCTCGCTGATCCGCCACGTCACGACGGACCCGCTCAACGACGTCCAGGCCTACTACTGGGCGGGCGGCGGCTCAACGCCGGGCTTGCCGCTCTACCCGCCGGACCAGAGCGTCGAGACGCCGCTCGGCTACCCGTACCCGCCGCTGCTGGCGATCCTGTTCCGGCCGCTGGCGCTGCTGCCGTTCGAGGCCGCGGCGGGGATCTGGGAGGTCGTGGTCCTCGGCTGCTTCGCCGCGACGATCTGGTGGATGGGCGTCCGCCGGCGCGAGACTGGCTCGTGCTCGGGATGCTTGCGGCCCCGATCGCCTGGTGCCTCGTCGATCGGCCAGGCGCAGGTCCCGCTGACGATGCTGACCGCGATCGGGGCGCCGTGGTCGATCGCGCTCGCCGCGAACATCAAGCTGTTTCCGGCCGCGGTCTCGCTGTGGTGGATCGGGCGGCGCGACTGGCGCAGCCTCGGGCTGTTCGTGGCGACCGTCGCCGGGCTGCTCCTCGATCCAGCTGATCCTCGCGCCGCAGGCGATGCTGGACTACGTCACGGCCATCTCGCTCAAGCAGGTCGGGGAGGTTGTGAACATCTCGCCATACGTGGTGTCGCCGCTGCTGTGGGTGGCGCTCGTCGCTGTCGGCGTGCTGCTCGTCCTGCGCCTGGCGCCGACGCGGTGGGGCTCGAGCCGTCCGGCACGCTTGCGTACCTGCAGCGTGACATGGCTCCAGCCTAGCGTTCGACGTCCGCAACGTCTCGCCGTTTGCGATCCACCCCCTGCTATGGCTTGCCACGGTTGCTGGCCTGACTGCCGTCGCCCTTCGCTTCGCGCGCACGGCCTGGGGTTGGCCGCTGGCGGTGTCGCTTGCCGTGCTCACCTATCCTCGGCTGCTCGTCTATCAGCTGACATCGTTGCTGGCGGCGTTCGGCGGGCCCGCGGCCTGAACGGGAGCGGGCCGGCCCGGTGGCGGAGCGTCGCCAGATGACCGCAAGCCTGCCCACTCCCATCGGCCGCCGAGACCTGGTCGCGCTGGTCGATCCTCAGCCTGATCGGCGTGGGTGTTCCCCTGTGGCTGGCGGCCGCAGCGGGCGCGGTCGGCATCCCGGGCAACGATGGCTGGGTGTACATGCGGGCCGCGGACATCCTGTTCCACACGGGCAGCCTGGAGATGCCCGGCCACACGGCGGCGTCAATCGGGCAGGTCGTGACCGTCCAGCCGTTCCTGTGGCTGTCGGGCGGCGAACCCTGGGCGTTCACTGCCTATGGGCTGGTGTTCACGCTGATCGGCGTCGTGGCCACGTACCTCCTGGCCCGCCGCTTTGTCGGGAACGGGTGCCGCGGTCCTGGTGGTGCTGCTGGTGGAGGTGTTCCCCGGGTTCGCCCGGGAGACCGTGGCGTTCATGACCGACGTGCCCACCTTTGCGCTGATGATGCTGTGCCTCCTGCTGGGCGTCCGCTGGCTCCAGGACGGAGGCCGGCGGCTCGATCTTGGTCGCCTCGATCGCGGTCGGCCTGCTGGCGCTGAGCATCCGGGAGTTCGCCCTCGCGGCGCCGGCCGCGATCCTGGTCGCCGCCTGGGCCCGCGGCCGCGCAGACGAACGGGCGTGGCTTGCTGGGCTGTCGACGGGACTTGTTGTCGGCGTCGTGCTCGTCCTCGGTCGCTGTTGCCTCGATCACGGGCCGGTCCGTGCCGACGACGCTGGACATCGGGAGGCTGGCGGTCATCGGGCCGGCATTCGCGACCCTCGCCGCGGTGCTCCTTCCCGCCACCGCGCTGGCCGTGGGCTGGCGCATGGCAGCCTTGACCGCGAGCCAGGTCATGCTCGCGGCCGGTGTCGTCCTCTGCTGCGCCCTGGTGGCGTTCCCCCGCGGCGCGCTCGCGGGAAACCTGTGGCTTGCTGACGGGATCGCCGGCAACGACGTGCTGGCCGGAAGTCGGGATGCGGTCATCGGTGATCAGGCGTGGGCGCTGACGGAGGGGCTCGCATGGTTCGCGGGATTGCTCCTCGCGGCCCTGGTCATCCGGTGGGTCGAGACGGCCCGCGCCGCCATCCGCTCGCGAACCGCATTCAGGGAGGCCCTCCGACGCGGTGCCCGCGGCACGGACGCACCATTGCTGCTGTTCGTGGTGGCGTACGTCGCGGGGCTCGTGACGTTTGCCTCGGTCGGCACGATCCTCGATCGATATCTGTTCCCGCTGGTTCCCGCCGTCGCGATCGTCCTGCTGCGAGGCGCGCCGGGGCGAGAACGTCTAGGACGGAGCCACGCGTTCGGCCACGGCGCTCTCGCGTGGCTCGCCGTCTCGGCCTTTGTCATGGCCGCCAACTCGTTCGCCTATGACGCGGCGCGCTGGCGCGAGGGCGAGACACTGGCCGCGATGGGATACGACGCGGCGACCGTGGACGCTGGCTACGAGTGGGTCGGGTACCACGCGAGCGGGGCGGGCAACGCGGACGCGGGCTATGGCATCACCTGGTACGACGACTGGATCGGCGACGCGCGTCCGTGCGCGGTCGTATCCAACTCGCCGGTGGAGCTCGCCGGATTCCGACTGATCGCAGCGGACCGATCGGCATACCGTGAATACCTGTTCCTAGGCCCGGATCGATCGTTCTACCTGTACGGTGCTGTGGCGCCATCGTGTCCAACCCTGCCGGCTGCTGACGACGTTGCCACGTCGGCGTCTGCGCCCACGTTGGGGTCGGCGGTCTCGTCAATCTCGACCCAAGGCGGATCCGCCGCCGCGGCTGTCGTGAACCGCGAGCGCTTGAGGTGACCGCCATCGCATCCGCCGGTGAACGGCTTGGCGCAGCCCTTGCGCCGTGGGCAGGCCGGCCGGCCCTGTTCGCGCTGGCCGTCATGAACATGTTGACCGGCCTCGCGACGGGCGCGGTCATCGCCGGGGCGACGTTCGGGGCGGACTCCGGTCTGTACCGTCGATGCGCGGTCCTGCTGGCCGATGGTCAGACCGAGTTCTGTGGGTTCCTCTACTCCCCGTTGACCGCGCTGATTGCGCGTCCCCTGACCCTTGTTTCGCCGACGACAGCCGAGCTCACGATGACCCTGATCGGCGTGGCAATCCTCGCCACGGGCGTCGTCCTCGAGACACGGGGCCTTGCGCCGATCGACCGCCTGCTCGTTGCGGTCGCGGTGCTCACGTTTGCGCCGGTCGTGTACGAGCTGCTGCTGGGTCAGACGACGCTGCTCATCGCCGCTGCCCTGTACCCGGTAGTCCGTCGCGGGGACGCGTTAGCCACCGGAATCCCACTGGGCATCGCCCTCGCCTTGGCACCCAAGCCGCTGCTGCTCCCGGTCCTCGCCTGGATGCTGGTGTGGCGGCGACAGGCACTGACGGCGACGGTGCTGACGGCGCTTGCGCTGACCGGCATCGGCGTCATCGTGGTTGGTCTCGATCAGTACCGCAGCTGGCTCTCCGTGCTCTCGGGTGCCGCCCGTGAGTCCGTTGGCGGCACGTTCGCGCTGTCGCTGCGGGATACGGGGAACTTCTCGATGTGGCCCCTGAGCCCGCCAACGCTCGTGCTCGCGTGCGTCGTGGCGGCAGCGACGATCTGGGCGATTGCGCGGGACGCCGAGCGCGGGTTCGTCGCCGCGCTCCTCGCTGGGCTCGTGCTAGCTCCGTACTCTCTGCTCTACGCCTTCTCGATCCTGCTCCTAGCCGCAAAGCCGGCGTTCGCAATCGCACCGCGTGCAACGCGCGTGCTCGCGCTGACCGCGAACCTCGCCGGAGCCTATTTCCTCGTGATCACGGCGTGGGCCGTCGCGGCCCTTGTTGCCTGCCTCGCTTCCAATCACACCTTGGAGACCAAGGTCACGGACGCCGAGCCGTGAGTCGCGATGGCCGCAGGCGTTTGGCGACGGCAGCACCGCCGACCTCCTGGCGGAGGGCCGCTAGTCGTGCCTGGCGCTCTGGTGGATCGGATCGGACACAGGGATGTGGCTGCGATCAGCGTTCTGAACCGATCGCGACCGTCGCCGTTCCTTTCTGGCTGTCCGACGCGGACACCGTCGGCATCCCCTCGACCGACGACTGGGTCGATCTCCGATCGCTATCTCTTCCCGATCGTTCCCGTTGCAGGGATCCTAGTCGTGCGTCGGGCCATGCACCCGATTGGCATTGGTTGTAGTCAAGCGCTCGCTCGTGGCCCAGAACACCATGACCGCGTACGCGTAGCGCCCGTGCTGCGCCGGGCTTCCTGCACGTGGGCGCCCTGCTTGGCGGATCGGGGGCACCTGGAACACGGCGAACCACGGCGGGGGCAGCCCTTCGAGCGCGCACGAGCGCACCCGGAGAGGCACTGACGCACGCATGTATTCTCCAACGCATGCCTGGATGGTTCCGGCGCCAAGACGTGATCGCCCTCGGAGCGCTGACCGTGGCCGGCGTCGGCGTTCCGCTGTGGCTGGCGGCGGCAGCCGGCGCGATTGGCCTGCCCAACGGCGACGACTGGGTGTACAAGCAGGGTGCCGACAGCCTGTTCCGCACGGGCAGCATCGACATGCCGGGGCACACGGCGGCAGCGATCGGGCAGGTCCTGATGGCGCAGCCCTTCCTGGCGCTGTCCGGAGGGGACCCATGGGCGTTCACCGCCTTCGGGTTGGTCATGGCGTGCATCGGGATCGTGTCCAGCTACCTGCTGGCCCGACGGTTCACGGGGACGGGAACGGCGGTCCTGGTGGTCCTGCTCGTGGTGGCGATCCCCGGGTTTGCCCGCGAACCGACTGGCTTCAACACGGATGGACCGGCCTTTGCGTTGGAGATGCTGTGCCTGCTTCTGGGCGTCTCGTGGCTCCAGGGGTCCGGCAACCGGCTGACGCTGGCCGTGGCACTTGGGGTGGGCCTCCTGGCGGTGAGCATCAGGGAGTTCGCGCTTGCCGCGCCGGCCACCATCCTGGTCGTCGCCTGGGCCCGGAACCGCAAGGATGAGCGGACGTTTCTCGCCGCGATGTCGACCCTGTTCGTTGCCGGCGTGGTCGCCGTCCTGCTGGCTGCGGCCTCGATCCCGGGCCGAGGCACGCCCGCCTCGCCGAATCTCGCTCAATTGCTCGTCCTGGGAGCTGCCTTCACGACGTTCGCCGCGTTCCTGCTTCCCGCCACGGCGCTGGCGATGGGGCGGCGATTGGCTGGCTTCCGCCCGGAGCTGATCGTCCTCAGCGCCGGCCTGGTCGGCCTGGTCCTCGTCGTTCCGTTCGGATCGTTCGTGGGGCTCGACTGGCTCTCGAACGGATCGGGCGGGAATGCCGTCCTGAACGGCGATCGGGCTCCCGTGATCGGTGGGCTCGTGTGGACGCTGTCGGAGCAGCTCGCCGCGTTCGCCGCCATCCTGCTGGCGGCGCTGGGCTTCCGATGGGCGCAGCGAATCCTCACCCAGGTCGACACACCGGCGGCAGCCGGGAAGCGGATTCTCGAGCTGGTCCGGAGCGACGTGGGACCGCTCCTGGTGTTCCTCGCCGCCTATGGCGCGGAGCTCGTCGTGTACGCCCCACTGGGTGGCTCATTCGATCGCTACCTCCACCCCATGATCCCGGCCGCGACGATCCTCCTCCTCCGAGGGCCAGCGACAAAGCCCGCAAAGCTCGGCGCGAGCGATGCGTTCTCTCAGGCTGCCGTCGCATGGCTCGCGCTATCGGCGTTCGCCCTGGCCGCCAACTCACTCGCCTTCGATGTGGCCACACATCGCGCGGGCGAGGCAGCGGTGGCGATGGGCTACGACGCACGGACCGTCGATGCCGGCTACGTGTGGGTTGTCTCCCACGCCGCCGGGGTGGAGGTCTCGGGCTCTTCGTCGTACGGCCTGGCCTGGTACGACGACCAGCTCATGCCATCGCGTCCCTGCGCCGTGGTGTCGAACAGCCCACTCCTCATCGGCGACCTGCGGCTGATCCAGGTCGACCCATCGGCGTACCGCCAGTACCTGTTCTTCGGCCCGGCGGAGCCGCTCTACCTGTACGGCTCGCTGGCGGCCGGGTGTCCGGTGCCGCCCTCGGCCTCCCGCGCCCCGACCTCCAGCGGTGACGGGCTCGGTTCGGTCTCCCCGGGTGGCTACACTTCCGCCATCATCCGCAACGGCCTAGCAGCACACGGGGGCGGATTTTGAAGGTCGTCATCCTGGCCGGGGGTCTCGGCACCCGGTTGTCCGAGGAGACCGCCGCCCGGCCCAAGCCCATGGTGGAGATCGGCGAGCGGCCGATCCTGTGGCACATCATGAAGAGCTACAGCCACTACGGGTTCAGCGACTTCGTGGTCTGCCTTGGCTACAAGGGCTACATGATCAAGGAGTACTTCTCCAACTACTTCCTCCACATGTCGGACGTGACCTTCGACATGCGTGACAACTCGATGGAGGTTCACCAGAACGCGGCCGAGCCATGGCGGGTGACCCTCGTCGACACAGGCGCCGACACGCAGACAGGCGGCCGGCTCAAGCGTGTCGGGGAGTACGTTCGCGACGACACGTTCATGCTCACGTACGGCGACGGCGTGGCGGACGTGGATATCACGGAGCTCCTGGCCTTCCACCGGGCACACGGGAAGCTGGCCACGATCACGGCCGTCCAGCCGTTGGGTCGCTTTGGCGCACTCCAGATCGACGAGGACGAGACGGTGGAGCACTTCTCCGCACCCGTCGTGCGGGCGTTCCAGGAGAAGCCCGAAGGCGATGGCGCCTGGGTCAACGGCGGGTTCATGGTCCTCGAGCCGGCGGTGCTGGACCGGATCGCCGGGGACCAGACGCCCCTCGAGAGCGCCCCGCTCGAGGGCCTGGCCGGCGAGGGTGAGCTGCGCGCCTACCGCCATCACGGGTTCTGGCAGCCGATGGATGCGCTGCGGGATCTGCGCGCGCTCCAGGCGCTGTGGGACACGGGCGAGGCGCCCTGGGCAGCCTGGAGCGCACAGCGAAGCCGGGGCAGCGGATGCGCCTGGCTGAGACGATACGCGGGCCGCGGCGTTCTCGTCACGGGCCACACGGGGTTCAAGGGCGCGTGGTTCGTCCGAATGGCTGACGGCGATGGGCGCCCAGGTCACCGGCTACGCGCTCGATCCGCCGACCGAACCAAGCCTGTTCGAAGCGCTGGACCTCGGTTCGCGGATGGGGCACGTCGTCGCGGACGTCCGCGACCGCGGCCGTCTCGCCGCGGAGGTGAGTCGCCGCGCAGCCGTCCGTGATCTTCCACCTTGCCGCCCAGGCGATCGTCCGGCGGGCGTACGCGGAGCCCGCGGAGACCTTCGAGACCAACGTCATGGGCACGGTCAACGTGCTCGAGGCCGCGCGCGCCTGCCCATCGGTGCGCGCGGTGGTCATCGTGACCAGCGACAAGTGCTACCAGAACCATGAGGCCGGACCAGGCCTTCCGTGAGACCGACCCCATGGGCGGGCGCGACCCGTACAGCGCCAGCAAGGGCTGCGCCGAGCTCGTCACCGCCGCCTACCGCGACAGCTTCTTCGCGGACGGTGCCGCCGTCGCGTCGGTCCGGGCCGGCAACGTCATCGGTGGAGGGGACTGGGCCGCGGATCGCCTGATCCCGGATGCCGCGCGGGCGCTGGCCGGCCGGCGACGCCGTCATCGTGCGGAATCCGGACGCGATCCGGCCGTGGCAGCACGTGCTGGAGCCGCTCTCCGGGTACCTCGAGCTCGGCGCCCGGCTGCTCGAAGACGGGCCAGCGATTCGCGGGAGCCTGGAACTTCGGACCGACGGATGCCGGCCGAGGATCGCGAGGTCCGCTGGGTCGTGGAGCGTTTCCTCGCCGCTTGGGGCCACGGAACGTGGACCACCCCGGGCGATGCGGAGCCGCAGCCCCACGAGGCCCACCGGCTGAGCCTGGACAGCACCAAGGCGCGCGAGCAGCTCGGTTGGGCGCCGGTCTGGGACGCGGAGACCGCGCTTCGTCGCACCGCCGAGTGGTACCGCGAGTACTACCGGGCCCCTGCGCGGGCACGAGCGCTCGTCGAAGATCACCTGCACGCCTACCAGGCCGACGCTCGCACCGCGGGGCTGCCCTGGGCTGCAACCAGCGAGGAAACGACCACGTGACGGTGCACGCGCGACGACGCCGCAGACACCCGCAGCCAGATCCTGGAGCTCGTCGGCCGCTACTACCGCGAGCGCCACGCAGCCGGTCACCGTTCGATCCCGAGCGCGACCCCGTGCGCTATGCGGGCCGCGTGTTCGGCGAGGAGGAGCTGCGCCTGCTGGTCGACGCGAGCCTCGACTTCTACCTCACGGCCGGCCGCTTCACGGAGCAGTTCGAGGCGGGGTTCGCGGACCACCTCGGCCGCTCGGACGCGCTGTTCGTCAACTCCGGCTCATCGGCCAACCTGGTCGCGCTCGCGACGCTGACCTCGCCCAAGCTCGGCGACCGACGCCTCCAGCCCGGCGACGAGGTGATCACGGTCGCCGCGGGCTTTCCCAGCACCGTGGCGCCGATCGTCCAGCACGGCCTGGTGCCGGTGTTCGTGGACGTCAGCCTGGACGGCTACAACGCGGATCCGGACGGGCTCCGGGCGGCCGTCGGGCCGCGGACCCGGGCGATCATGCTCGCGCACACGCTCGGCGTGCCGTTCGACCTCGACACGGTCATGGAGCTGGTCGAGAAGCACGACCTGTGGCTGGTCGAGGACAACTGCGACGCCCTCGGCTCGCGGTATCGCGACCGGCTCACGGGCACCTTCGGCCACCTGGCCACCTCGTCGTTCTACCCGGCGCACCACATCACCACCGGCGAGGGCGGCATGGTCGTGACCGATGACGAGGCCCTGGCCAGGATCGCGCGCTCGATCCGCGACTGGGGCCGCGACTGCTATTGCGCGGGCGGCGAGAACAACACCTGCGGCAAGCGCTTCGCCCAGCAGTTCGGCAGCCTGCCGCACGGCTATGACCACAAGTACGTGTACAGCCACCTCGGGTACAACCTGAAGGCCACGGACATGCAGGCGGCCATCGGCGTTGCCCAGCTCGCGCGGCTCGACGGGTTCGTCGCCGCCCGCCGGCGCAACCACGCCCGCCTGCTCGAGGCGCTCCGCCCGTACGAGGACCGGCTGCTGCTGCCGGTGGCGCCGCCGCACACGGATCCGTCCTGGTTCTGCTTCGTGATCACCGTGCGCGAGGACGCGGGCTTCAGCCGCAACGAGCTGACCGGGTTCCTGGAGGCGAACCGGATCGAGACCCGCAGCCTGTTCAGCGGCAACCTGCTGCGCCACCCGGCGTTCGAGAACATCGAGCGGCGGGTCATCGGCGACCTGGCGAACACCGACGCCGTGATGAACCGGACGTTCTTCGTGGGCGTGTACCCGGGGATCGACGACGCCCGCCTGGACTACATGGCCGAGGTGTTCGGCCGGTTCATGTCCGGGGCGCGCGAGACGCCGCTGGACCGGTGCATGTCCCGGCGCCGGCGGCGGACCGCTGAGCGGACGGTGGCGGTTGTCCGGCGGATGCCCTGCACGGTGCGCGACGTGATCGACCATGGCGAGCGCGTGTACACCGTGGACCTGGAGCCATCGATGACGGTGCCTCGGTTCACGCCCGGGCAGTTCCTGCACCTCGCTCTCGATCCGTACGAGGCGGACGGCTTCTGGCCGGAGTCTCGCGTGTTCTCGATCGCGAGCTCGCCCGACGAGCGGGACCGGCTGTCGATCACGTACGCGGTCAAGGGCGCCTTCACGACCCGCATGGAGCGCGAGCTGTCCGTCGGCGGCAGCGCCTGGGTCAAGCTGCCGTACGGCGCGTTCGTGGTGGAGCCGGACCGGGACGCAGTATTGTTCGCGGGCGGGACGGGGATCACCGCGTTCACCGCGTTCCTGCGATCGCTGACGCCGGAGCGATCGTCGCGGGTGCTCCTGTTCTACGGCGCGCGGACCCCCGACCTGTTCGTGTACGGCGACCTGGTTCGTTCGCGGGCGCGCGAGGTCTCTGCCCTAACGTGTCACCTGGTCAGCGAGGCGACGGAGGGCAGGCTCGACGTGGGTGGCGCCTGGCCGGAGATCGCCACGCTGCAGGATCCGCTCTTCTATCTCAGCGGGCCGCCGGCGATGCTCACCGCGATCACGAGGCAGCTGCAAGGCCGCGGCGTGGCCCAAGAAGACATCCGGACCGACGCATGGGAGTGAGCGCCGGCTCCGCCGATGCCTGCCGCCTCTGCGGCCTAGGCCTGCCGGCCACCGCGCTGGTTGAACTCGCATCTGCCCCGCGCGGCGCACAGGCGTTCCTCACAGAGGCTGAAGCCGCATCGGACGCGCCAATCGCCATCGCCATCCGGCAGTGCACAGGGTGCGGGCTCGTCCAGACGTCAAGCGAGCCCGTATCGAATTGGCAGCACGTCATTCGCTCCGGCGGATACTCGCCCACGATGCGGGACGTCAGGCGGCGCCAGTTCGAGGAGCTTATGGAGCTTGCCGGGCGGCCCAGACTGCGAGTGCTCGAAGCTGGCAGCGGCCCCGGCGAGAACCTCGCGATCCTCGCCGAGCTGGGAGCGGGCGCCTTCGGCGTCGAGGCATCGCCCGCCAATGTGGCCGCCTGCATGGCGCGGGGCCTGACGGTCGAGCAGACGTTTCCGGCCAGAGGGCGGACCCTGCGGGACGGTCCATTCGACGCGTTCATCAGCACCAACGTGCTCGAGCACGCGATTGACCCTCGCGACTTCCTTACCGGGATCGGCGAGAGTCTCATCGTCGGCGGGGTTGGGCTCGTGGAGGTGCCGAGCTTCGAACGGATGGTAGAGCGGCGGCGCGCCTACGACGTCATTGCCGACCACCTGTCGTACTTCACGGCTGAGACGCTCCGCCTGGCGCTCGAGCTCTCAGGCTTTCATGTACTTGAGATACGCCGCGACTGGTGGCCCGACGACTTGACAGCGATTGTCCGACTTCGGCCGCCGACCTCCTTTGGAGGCGCGCAGGCTGACCTGGACCGCGCGATGGCAGCGGTGCGAGGTTTCATCGACGTGCACGCTGGAAATGGGCCCGTTGCCGTGTGGGGCGCCAGCCACCAAGCGCTAACCCTGCTCGCGCTGGCTGGTGCGGCCGATGTCTCCTACGTGATCGACTCCGCCCCATTCAAGCAGGGGAGGCTCACCCCCGCGACGCATCTCCGCGTGGTGGCGCCCGCGCATCTCGCCGTCGATCCGCCCGCCGCGGTGCTCGTCATGGCTGCGGGATACAGCGACGAGGTCGCGCGAAACCTGCGGACCGAGCACGCCTATGAGCGACCGGTGGGTGTCCTGCGCGACGGATGGGTAGAAATCGTGCCAATGGCCGGTGCGGGCTCGCCGTGACCTCGGGCCACCCACTCGCGCCCGAGCTCGACGCCGCGCTCGAGCGTGCCGAGGCGGATGTCCGGACGCTCGCGGCCGGCCGGCTGTTCATCACAGGTGGGACCGGCTTTGTTGGGACGTGGCTGCTCGAGTTGCTGACGTGGGCGGCCCGTCGGCTGGACCTCGACCTTCGCGTCGTCGCCTTGACGCGGTCCCCTGATACGTGGACCCGGCGCGTGCCTCACCTGGCTGGGGGGATCGTGACTGCCGTCGCCGGGGATGTCCGCGACTTCGCGTTCCCAACCGGCGAGTTCACTGCCGCCATCCTCGGCGCCGCATCGTCGGACAACGCGTGGACAACGGCACACCCAGCCGAGGTCATGGAAACGATCACTGTCGGCACGCGCCGCGGCCTCGAGTTCGCTGACGCGAGCGGAATGTCTCGCGTGCTATTCCTCAGCAGCGGGGCCGTCTACGGTCGGCAGCCAGTCAACCTCGCCGGACTTCCCGAGGATCACGCGGGCCAGGCCGATAGCAGCGATGCCTACGGATCGGCGAAGCGCGCGGCCGAGGCGCTAACAATGCGGTGGTCCGGCGCCGGAAGTTCTGCAGCGGTCGCCCGTGTCTTCAGCGTCTACGGCCCATATCAGCCACTCCGAACTCACTTCGCGATCGGCAACTTCATCGCCGATGCGCTCGGGGGGCGCCCCGTAATCGTCCGCGGTGACGGAGCGCCCGTCCGGAGCTACCTATACGGCGCCGACCTCGCCGTCGCATTGCTCGCATGCCTCGTCCGCGGCACGCCAGGTGTCGCCTACAACGTCGGCGGCACCGAGCCCATCCGTCTGCGTGACCTCGCGGCGTTGATCGCGTCGCTGGCGTCTCCGCCAGGGGAGGTGCGTGTCCTCGGCCGGCCAGGGACTGCTGACAGGTACGTGCCCGACGTTCGCCGGATCGCGAGTGACCTTGGCTTCGTTCCGGCGGTTCCGCTCGCCGATGGTGTTCGCCGGACGATCGCCTGGGCATCTCGACGGTCCGAGGGCGAGTGACCCATCGGTACCGGGGTCCGCGCCCAAGCAAAGCACTACAGTAGGGACCGTTCTGGGTGGGAACGGTCCGGTACCGGGGAGATCAAGTCTTGAGGCTCAGTGACGTCACACCGCTGTTCGTCCTCGAGATGGCGAACAACCACATGGGCAGCCTGGATCACGGAATCCGGATCGTCCACGAGTTCGCCGAGGCGCTGAAGGGGTTCCCATACCACTTCGCGGTCAAGCTGCAGTACCGGCAACTCGATACGTTCATCCACCCGGACTACCGGGGCTCCACCGAATTCCACTACGTCAAGCGCTTCGAGGAGACGCGCCTCACGCCGGAGCAGTTCAAGATGCTTCGCGACGAGATCTCCAATGCCGGCTTCCTGGCGATGTGCACGCCGTTCGACGAACGCTCCGTGGACCTGATCGAGGCCCACGACTACGACATCGTGAAGATCGGCAGCTGCTCGTTCACGGACTGGCCGCTCGTTGAGCGCATCGTGGACGTCGACAAGCCGATCATTGCCTCGACGGCCGGTGCCACACTCGACGAGATCGACCGCGTCGCCAGCTTCTTCGACCACCGCGGCAAGGACTTCGCGCTGATGCATTGCCGAGCGGAGTACCCAGTTGCGGTCGACGACCTTCAGCTCAACCAGATCGACCTGCTCAGGTCCCGGTACCCGGGCCGGCTGATCGGTTTCTCCACCCACGAGGACCCGGGGAACCTGGTCGCCGTGCGGATGGCGGTCGCCAAGGGTGCGGCGATCCTCGAGAAGCACGTCGGTGTCCCCACGGACGCTTTCAAGCTGAACGCCTATTCCGCGAATCCTGCCCAGGTTCGCGACTGGGTGGCCGCAGCCGATGAGACGCTGCGTGCCTGCGGTGTAGTCGGTGAGCGCTATCCAGTCAGTGAACGCGAGCGCGACAGTCTCGTGGGCCTCCGGCGGGGGGTCTTCGCTGCCAGAGCCTTGGCCGCAGGCGAGGTGCTTCGGGCAGACGATGCATTCCTGGCAATTCCCGGACAGCCAGGTCAGCTGACGGCCAATGACCTGTCGAAGTACACCTCATACCGGCTGCGTGCGACTGTGGCCGAGCGCGGGCCAGTCATGTTCGACAACCTTGAAGTCGTGGACCATCGCGAGCAGGTATGGGAGATCATTACCCAAGTCAAAGACCTCCTGCGCACCAGTGGTCTTGCTGTCCCGTCGATGGTCGACCTCGAGATCTCCCATCACTATGGCCTCGAGCGGTTCGCCGAGCACGGCGTGACGATGCTGAACATCGTCAACCGCGAGTACGCCAAGAAGCTGCTGATCATCCTGCCAGGCCAGTCCAACCCGGAGCACTACCACGAGCGGAAGGAAGAGACCTTCCACGTGCTGTATGGGGCTATGGACTTGACCCTCGATGGGACGCTCTCGAAGCTGCAGGCGGGGGACGTCCAGACCGTGGAGCGCGGCGTCAAGCACGCGTTCGGTAGCGGCATCGGGGCCGTCGTCGAGGAGATCTCGACGACACACTTCGGCCCCGACTCCTTCTACACCGACCCCGACATCCCAACCACGGGTGATCGCAAGACGTACGTGACGCATTGGATGGGCTGAGGCCAACCGTCGTCTGGGACGTGGACGATGTGCTCAACGACCTGATGGCCGCCTGGCTCGCGCGGGTCTGGGCATCCGAGCACCCGGGTCGACCGATCGCGTACGCGGACGTGCGGGCGAATCCGCCCCACGAGTTGCTGGGGATCGAGCGGGCCGCGTATCACGCGTCCCTGGACGCCTTTAGGAACGGCGCCGGGTACGCTGCGCTGGCGCCCAATCCGCGCATTCTCAGCTGGCTCGAAGCGAACGGGGAACGCTGCCATCACGTGGCGCTGACCGCCACGGCGCTTAGTGCAGCGCCGTCGACGTCCGCCTGGGTGCTACGCCATTTCGGCCGCTGGATCCGTGCGTTTGCATTCGTGCCCGCCGAGCGAGCAGGTGAGTCCTTGCCCCGATACGACAAGGACAAGGGCGCTTGGGTGGCCCGCCTCAGTGCGACGGCAATGCTCGTCGACGATCAGCCTGGGAACCTCGAGGCGGCTGCGGCGGCGGGCGCGGCGACGGTCCGCTGGCCGCAACCGTGGAATGGCGCACCTGGCACGCAGGACGAGGCGCTCGCCGAACTCGATCGCTGGCTCCTGGCGGTGGAGACGGCATGAAGCTCTCCGACTACATCTTTGGGGCGGTAGCCGATGCGGGTGTCCGCCACGTGTTCTACCTGCCGGGTGGCGGGGCGATGCACCTCGTCGACTCACTCGGTCGGAGCAACCGTCTCGAACCGGTTCTGATGCTCCACGAGCAGGCCGCCGCGATCGCCGCCGAGGCGTACGCGCGCGTCACGGCCAATCTCGGCGTGGTGCTGGTGACCACGGGACCCGGCGGAACGAACGCGCTCACGGGTGTCGCGGGCGCATGGATCGAGTCCACGCCCCTGCTGGTGGTCTCGGGCCAGGTCAAGCGCGCGGATCTCATGGGAGATCGCGGTGTTCGCCAGTTCGGCCGCAGGAGGTGGACATCGTCAGGATTGCGGGTCCGATCACCAAGGCGGCGGTGCAGCTGGTTGACCCCAGCTTGGCCCGCCCGTCGATCGAGGGGTTGCTGCACGCCGCCCGCGACGGCCGGCCCGGGCCCGTCTGGCTTGACGTACCACTCGATGTCCAGGCGGCACAGATCGAGCCCGCCGAGCAGGTGCCGTTCCACGTGCCGAAGAAGCCACCGTCGGACGCCGAATCGATTGCCGTGAGGATCATCGACGAACTCGAACAAGCCAAGCGACCCGTGATTCTCGCCGGGAACGGGGTACGGCTTGCCAAGGCGGTCGAGCAGCTGCGGGAGGTCGTCGAGCGGTCCGGGGTCCCACTCCTGACGAGTCGTCGGAACGGCATCGACGTCGCTGCCTGCGGACCACCCCCTCTACTTCGGGCGCCCTGGCTCGATGGCTCCCGCTACGCGAACTGGACGCTGCAGACGGCGGACCTCATCGTGATCATCGGGTGCCGGCTCGACCCCGTGCAGGTTGCCTACGACTGGGCCGGATTTCGGTCGGCATGCCCGCAAGGTCATGGTGGACATCGACGCGCACGAGATCGCCAAGATCACGCCGCCCATCGACGTACCCCTCGTCGCGGATGCCGGGTCGCGTCCTCCATGCGCTCGCCGGGCGCCTTGCGGCCACCCGTTCCCGACGATGCTGCTGCGGCTCGCGAGGCCTGGGCCGAGCGCTGCCGCGACTGGAGAGCCAGATACCCGGTCATCGAGCCGCGCCATCGGGACATGACTGATCATGTCAGCACCTACGTCCTCGCCGAGGCATTGTCAGCCCGCCTGTCGGCGACCGACACGATGGTGATCGGGAGCTCTAGGGGCCGCGATCGAGACGTTCATGCTCGCGTACTCAGCGCCGCTCGGGCAGCGGGCGTTCCTCACTGGTGGCCTGGGCGCGATGGGCTTCGGCCTGCCGGCCTCGATCGGCGCATGCCTCGGCGCGAAATCGTGGGCGAACCGCGCTAGTGGACGGGGACGGTGGCTTCCAGCTCAACATCCAGGAACTGGCGACGCTCCATCGGCTTGGCCTACCGGTCAAGGTGTTCGTGCTGGACAACGAGGGCTACGCGTCCATTCGTGCGAGCCAGCGCCGGCACTTCGAGGGCCGACTGGTCGGCGCCGACGCCACTAGCGGCCTCGAGATTCCCGACATCATCGCGATCGCTGAGGCGTACGGACTACGCACTGCGCGCATGTCCCGTCACGTCGACCTGCCTCGCGTTCTCGACGAAGTCCTGGCGGGCGATGACCCGGTGATCTGCGTCGTTGACGGCGACCCAGATGAGATCGCTGACCGCGGGCAACATCACAAGTGCTGCCGGACGGCTCGATGGCGTCGCGACCGCTGGAGGACCTGGCGCCGCTACTTGATCCCGCGATCCTCGCGGAGGAACTGCGTTCGTGAGCTTCGTGGCCGCCCGAAATCCGACCCCGCACGTCGGGTGCTGGTTGTCGGTGCAACGGGATTCCCTTGGGAGCGCGCTGGTTCGGCGCTTTGTCGCTCGTGGTGAGCGGGTTGCGGCGCTCGGACGGGGAGATGGATCATCGCCACGTCTGTCGGATGTGCGCCGAGGCTCTCCTGGTTTCAGATTGAGCGCGATGGACTGGCCGCGGCGCTCGCCGACGGAGCGGATGTCGTCATCTACACGAGCTGCCAACTTCAGTCGTTCGGGCGAGCGGCACAAGGAGGTGCTGCAGGTCAACACGGCGCTGCCGCTTCGGGTGCTCTCTGAAGCGGTTGCCGCGGGCTGCCCGCTCTTCGTGTACGCGGACACCGCGCTCCGCAACGTGGCCAACGCCTACTCGCTGTCAAAGCGCCAGTTCGCGGAGTGGGCGAACTCTTCGCAGCGGAAGCCAGGGTCCGCTTCCTCGACCTTCGACTGGAGCACATGTATGGTCCGGCGACGATGAGAGCAAGTTTCCCGCCTTCATGATTCGGACACTCCTCAGGAATCGAGCCTGAAATCCGCCTGACCCTGGGCGAACAGCGTCGGGACTTTGTGTTTATTGACGATGTCGTTTCAGCCTGCAAGGCGCTCGTCGATAACACAGAGCGTCTTCCCACTGGCTATGGGGAGTACTCGATTGGCAGTGGCCGGTCGGTCAGGATCCGGGAATTCGTGGAGTTAGTGCAAAGCCTGACCGGGAGCAAGACGCGTCTCAACTTTGGGGCTTTGTCCTACCGGCCGCGCGAGGTGATGGTGTCCGAGGCCCGCCTCAACGACATGACCGGCGTCGGTTGGCAGCCGCGGATCATGTTTTGGAGGAAGGTCTGCGCAGGACGATCGAAACGGAGAGGCAGCGGTGGAGAGTACTGATCACCGGTGGATGCGGTTTCGTTGGGGCAAATCTCGCGGCTGTCGCGATCGAGCGGGGCGACTCGGTCACTCTGTTCGACAATCTCTCCCGCGTCGGGGCGTCTGTCGAGAACCTCGACTGGCTCCGATCGAGTGCTCCAGTTTCCTACGTGAATGGTGACGTTCGGTCAGCGGACGAGGTTGCTTCCGTTGTTCGCGCATCGCAGCCCGACGCAGTCTTCCACCTGGCCGGTCAGGTTGCGATGACAACCTCGCTCGAGCAGCCGGTGTACGACTTCGAGGTCAATGCGCTCGGCACCCTGAACATCCTCGAGGCGGTTCGTACGCACGCACCGGCGGCTCTTGTTGCGTACGCGTCTACCAACAAGGTCTACGGCGACTTCGATTATTTCGACTACCATCCTGTTGCCAGCCGGTACATCTGCGATGCACGGCCGTTAGGCTTTGATGAGGCCACGGCTCTAGATCTTCGAACGCCTTATGGCTGCTCAAAGGGAGCAGCCGATCCAGGTACGTTCTCGAATATCACCGGGCATTCGGGCTCCGGACCGTTGTGTTCAGACATTCGTCGATGTATGGGGAGCGTCAGTTTGCATCGTTCAATCAGGGGTGGAATGGCTGGTTCTGCCAGAAGGCTGTCGAGGCTAGTCGTCGGCAGGCGACAGGGATCGTCAAGATCTCAGGCGACGGAAAGCAGGTCCGCGACGCCCTGCACGCTGACGATGTCGCTCGGCTCTATGTCGCGGCAGCTGGCAAATCCGGACGCCGTTGCTGGGCATGCATTCAACATCGGTGGTGGGCCTGATAACAGCCTCTCACTGCTTGAGCTGTTCCATGAGCTCGCCGAGTACATGGGCCGGCCTTTCGAGGTCGAGTCGGGACCATTCCGCAAGAGCGACCAGCGCGTCTTCGTGGCCGACATTCGAAAGGTTGACCGAGTACTTGGCTGGAGGCCGCGCATCGGGATTCACGAGGGCCTGAGACGGGCATTGTAGCGTGGGCCGAGCAAGCTCGACGACGGCGCAGCGCAGGCGCGGACCGCGGGCTGAGGAGGACTGCGCCATCGACAGGCTGGCTGTCGTCCGAACCTCTTAACCGGGAGCGACTGCTTCGAGCCGCTCCTCGGGGCATTCAGGCTCGACGGCGCAGGGCGGTCCCCTCCAAGTTGTCGTCAGCGATAACGCCTCATCGGATGGCACCAACGAACTGCTGGCGAGACTTGCCGCGACGTGGCACCCACTTCGTTGGGTGCAGTCGTCAGCGAACCTTGGCCCAGACCGCAACTATCTTCGAGCGGTCGAAGCCGCCGACGCCGAGTTCTGCTGGCTATTCGGCAGCGACGACTTGCCTGTTCCCGGAGGACTCGATCGAATTCTCGACGAGCTCGATGCAACCGATCCGGACGTTCTGTTGATCGGCCGCTTCTGGTGTACGTACGATATGGAACCGATCCGTCGCGATGGCTTGTTCGAGCCGGATATCGCGGTGTCCTTTGATACTGCGTCCCCCACGGGACTGTCCGAGTATCTCGCACACGCTTCCTCGATATGCGCCTTGTTCAGTTACCTCTCCTCAATCGTGGTGCGCAAGTCGCGCTGGGATGCCGTAGGTCCGGTTGAACCGTTCATCGGGTCGGCTTATGCACACAGCGCGAAGATGCTCGCAATCCTTACGGAGGGCGCGCGCGTCTCGTACTTGCCCGGGCCCCTCGTGTACTGCCGGGGCGACAACGACCACTTCCTTGAACACGGCGCGTTCAATCGGGTCAGGATTGACTTCGCCGGTTACGCGCGCCTCTTCGAGCGCTACCTCCCAGATGAACACGTCAGCGCGAAGGCACGGCACGTGATGCGCCGCGAATACGGCGTGGCTCGCTTGCTGCTCGTCGTATCCATCGCCTCGAGAGAGGAGCTCCGTGAACTCCGCGGCTACTTGCGCCATTTCGGGTACCCAGGCTGGGTGCGCGCGACGATCGCCGTTGCCGCCTGGCGGCCGGTCCGCGTCCTGTTGAAGCGAGTGGTTCCATCAGCCCGCCGAGTCTGGTGGTGGCGCCAGCGGCGCAGCTTCCGCTCCCGAGAGCACACCAGCGTCGGCAATGCATAGGGACACGCGCTGGCCCGTCGTGTTGCGGCTGTGCACGCCACCGGGCCATCTGTAGTGGAGGCGCCGCTTCCCCCGGCGAGCGCGGGCCTGGCAAGAGCTGGCTCCTTGACGTTCATAGGAAGCGCTGGTGCCGCAGCGATCATCTACGTCATGCAAGCGGCGATGGGGCGGATGCTTCCCGTGGCCGACTACAGCCTCTTTGCCGCACTGACGGGGATCTTCAACACGGTTGCGGTGCCGCTGAGTGCGATGCTGCTTGTGGTCGCGCGTGCCATTGCGTTGGCGGCTGGCCGGGGAGACATGCCCGCCATGACGGCCGTACGCGGCCGAGCCGTCCGGGAGCTCACGATCGGCAGCGTGTTGATGGTCATCGCCGGCATCGCGACGAGCGGCGTCGTCGCCGGGCCGCTCGGGAGCCCAAGCCCGTGGCCGATCGTGGCTATGTGGATTGCCATCGGAGTCAACGTGGCGTTGGCCCTCGGGCTCGCTCTGCTCCAAGGCGCCCAAAGGTTCACTCATTTGTCGGCTGGGAGTCTTGCCTCCGCAGCGGCGCGTCTCCTCGCGTGCGTTGCACTCGTGGCAGCTGGGTTCGGTGTCGTAGGGGCGATGGCCGGGATCGCGGTCGCCTCCGGGGTCGGCGCTCTCGCTGTGTGGCTGGCGCTCGGACGATGGCCTGCGCCAGGCGAGTCGAGCGCATCGCAGCACGGCCTCCTGTTGTCACGTGGCGCCGTCGTCCTCGCCCTCAGCAACCTCTCCTTCGTTGCGATGACGCAGTTCGACTATGTGCTGGCGCGGGTGTTTCTTCCTGCGGAACAGGCAAGCCACTACGCCGCAGCATCGGTGCTTGCCAAATCGGTCCTCTGGTTGCCTGTCGGGATCATCATCGCCATGTTCCCGATGGTCGCGTCGGAGGCTGCGGCAAGCCGCCCAAGTCGCCATTTGCTTGTCCGGGGCCTGTGGATGACAACCCTGACCTCGGGGGCACTTGCGACGATCCTGGCCATTGGTGCGGGGGTCTGGGTCCAGTTCTTCTATGGCCCACGCTTCGAGCAGGCGGCGCCGTATCTTGCCGTGCTCGCGCTGGCGTATCTCCCGATGGCCGTCGTCCTCGTTGTGGACAACTACCAGCTGGCCTTACACCGCGCACGGTTCATCAAGGCGTACGCGACGGTCGCGGTGGCGGAGGTCGTCGCCCTCGTCTTGCCCGGTGCCTCACCGGAACGGTTGATCGCGGTTCTGGTCGGCGGTTCGTTGATGTGCCTCGTGTGGGCGCTCTGGATCATTCGCGAGCAGCTTCGCGCTGGAGTCGCGCAGGGCCACGTCAGTCGAAGTTGATGCGCTCCCGCTCCACGACATGTGGCCGCCGGTGCACCTGTGTATGGATTGACCCGATGTACTCGCCCAGGATCCCCGTGAAGAACAACTGGACGGCGCCGAAGAAGTACACCCCGATCACCAATGGCGCGAGCCCGAGATTGAAGGTGTCCCACCAGATCAGCTTGAGCGCGAGATAGATGAGGGCGATGGCCAATGAAAGGATCGAGAGCGCGAAGCCTGCCATTGCCGCAAGCCGGAGCGGGACCTTTGAGTGGCTCGTGACGCCGAGCATCGCGAGATCGTAGAGCGTGAAGAAGTTGTTTTTCGTCTTGCCCTTGTACCGGGGCGGTTGGTGGTAGTCGATGACGGCCATCTCGTAGCCGAAGTCGCTCACGAGGCCACGTGTGTAGGGGTATTGCGCCTCGGTACCCCGGAACAGCTCCACCACGGCGCGATCGAACAGACCGAAGCCCGTGAAGTTCTGGATCAGTTCGACATCGCTCGATAGCGTCGCGACAAGCCAGTAGTAGAACCGACGCACGCGGGCCATGAGCCAAGAGTCGTGCGTGCCCTGCTTCACGCCGATGACGACCTTGTAGCCCTCCCGCCACTTCTTCACGAACTCGGGGATGAGCTCCGGGGGGTCCTGGAGGTCGGCCACGCAGCTCATGATGGCATCGCCACGGGCCTCGAGGAATGCGTGGTACGGCGACCGGATGTGGCCGAAGTTGCGGGTGTTCACGATGACCCGAACCTCTGGTCCTCGGCAGCGAGCGAACGGAGGATCTCGACAGTGCGGTCCGTTGACGCGTTGTCGATGAAGAGGTGGTCGTAGTCGAGGTCCGGGATCGTCGCCATCGCGGCCTTGACCTGCTCGTAGACCTCGCGGACGTTCCCTTCCTCGTTATAGCAAGGCGTGAGCACCGTCAGCAGCGGCACCGCAATTCCCTTCTGCCCTTCGATACCGGTTGGTCCTGATCACTGTAGTCAAATCATGGACGACGATGTCGTCGACGTCCCCGCGCCGACCGCTGGTTCACGCTGCTACCGCCACAGCCTCCAGGTCGACATCCGCGAGCCGTCGGACCCGTGTCGCCAGCACCCACGCCAGCCCGTACAGCACGAGCACCACCAGCAGCAGCGCCTGGTAGCCGGTCACCAGGGCCAGGTACTCGAGGCTCCCGCCGACCACCGCCCCCAGCAGGTTCGACGCGAACGCCATGTCCGCGGAGTCGGTGTCCCGGAACGAGTAGGTGAACACGAGGTTCGCCAGGAACACGGGCGCGAACGCGAGGAACACCGCGATCCCGTAGCGCAGGATCGGCGGATCCACCAGCAGTGACTCGGGCGGGATCAGGTAGCCGGCCACGAGGAACGCGAACAGGGCGCCGTAGATCCAGCGCGACTGCGATGGCCGGAGCCAGGCGGTCACGCCGATCGCGGCCAGGACGCTGGCCAGGATCCCGAAGAACACCAGCGCGTTGACGATCCAGGTGGTGCCGAACAGCAGGCTGAACGTGGCCAGGCTTCGCGTCTCGAGCAGCAGGAACGCGACGCCCAGGACGAAGAAATGGGGGCTGAACCGGCGCAGCGGGATCCGACGCACGCGCGTGGTCGCGACCACGACGGCGAACGCGAGCGCGAGCACGATCGCCAGCGCGATCAGGTAGAACGGCGCGACGCCCGGGTCCAGCAGGTACAGGAACGGCCAGTCGTCGGTGGCGGGCCGGGGAGGCGCGGCCGTGCTCAGCGTGTCGACGGTGTCGCCGGGCGGCGGCGCCCCGTCCAGGGCGGCGATCGCGGGGCCGATGGCGAGCACCGCGCCGGCGCCGCTCCCGGCGGGGAACAGCCGCGCGATCGGCGGGTATCCGAAGCTCGCCTGGAGCATGCCGGCGAGCTTCTCCACGATCCACGGCTCGCGGTAGTAGTTGTAGAGCACCAGCACGCCATCGGGCGCCAGGTGGTCGCGCGCCTCGGTGAACGCCTGCTGCGTGAACAGGTAGGACTCGAGCCGCAGGTTCGCGGTGTTGCTCACCAGCGCGAGCGAATCGGTGACCGCGTACACGATCAGGTCGTACTTGCCCTGCGCGTTGCGCAGGAAGGCCCGGCCGTCCTGGACGCTCACCGAGACGTCCGGGTTGGCGTACGGCTGGGCGGGGTTGAGCCGCCTCGAGATGTCGACGATGGCGGGATCGATCTCGACCGAGTCGATGTGGTTGGCACCGCGCTTGATCGCCACCGCCGTGTCGTTGCCGGCGCCGGCGCCGATGACCAGGACGCGGTCGTAGGTCTGTCCCGGGAACCACTTGTCGAGCTGGGTGTAGAAGGCGAACGGCTCGCGGTTCGGGTCCAGCGAGAAGCCCTGGTGCGGGACGCCGTTGGCGTCGATCCCGATCGAGTTGTCCGCGGTCTGGTAGACCGTCAGCCGCTGGTACGGCGACCAGGTGTCGCTGAGGGTCGCGGAATAGCCCACGATGATCAGCAGGCAGGCTGCCGTCACGGCCGCCCAGGCCGTCACGCCGCGGGCGAGCCCGAGCAGGGCGAGGAGCACGGCCAGCAGCGCGAACCAGACCGCCGGCGTCGTGCCCAGCGCGGACAGCCCCGCGAACAGCGCGATCCCGGCCATCGAGCCCACGATGTCGATGGCGTAGGCGCGCAGCGGCGGCATCGACCGCAGCAGCGGCCCCAGCGGGAGCGACACCGCCGCCATCACGGCCGCCGCAAGGCCGACGACGAGCGGGAGGATCAGGTAGTTCGGATCGGCCCCCTGCGACTGCTCGCGGAGCCCGAAGTAGACGTCGGTTCCGGTGTCGAGGGTCAGGGTCAGGTTCGCCTTTGCGACGACGATCACGACCGCGAACAGCAGCAGCGCGAACACCGGGATCCGCGGGCTCCAGCCCTCGCGGCCCAGCAGGATCCCGACGCCGATCCCCAGGAAGCTGCCCATCAGCAGGAAGTTGGTGAAGTAGCCGACGTACACGACGTTGGCCGGGATCCACCGGATGAGCAGCAGCTCCACGAACAGGATCGAGGTGCTGGTCAGGAACAGGTGCGCAGCCGGGCGGCGGAACGGGTCGATGGGCGCGATGACCGCGCGCTTCGGTGAGCGGGACAAGGACAAGCCAGGCTCCTGTGACGGCCGGCCACGGCGTGGGCCCGTGGCCTGGAGTTGCCGGTGAGATGTTGACACCTTGGCCAGTGTCCCGACGGGCGACCATGACCCACCGGTCCCGTTACGAAGGCACCACCCGGCACTACACTGCCTCGATGCCCGAGCAATCCCTGACCATCGTGCTGCCCGCCTTCAACGAGGAGGCGCGGCTCGGCCCTGCCCTGGATGAGCTGTTCGGGTATCTGCACCGGCGCGGCGACGCGGCGCGCGACGGGCGTCCGGGCTCCGGGTCGCTGCCGCCGGACGTGCAGGTCCTGGTCGTGGACGACGGCAGCACGGACGGGACCGCGGCGCTCGTCCGCGGCCGGCCCGAGCACGCCAGCGGGGAGCTCGAGCTGCTGACCGTTGCGCACGGGGGCAAGGGTGCGGCCGTCCGGGCCGGGATGCTCGCGGGTCGCGGCGACCTGATCCTGTTCTCGGACGCGGACATGGCGACCCCGCCCGACGAGATCGAGCCGATGGTCGAGGCGCTGGCCACCGCCGACGCGGTGTACGGGACGCGGATCCAGCCGGACGGCTCGGACATGCGCCAGTCCCAGCCGGCGTGGCGCCGCGCCCTCGGCCGGATCTTCCACGTGCTCGCCTCGGTGTGGGTGGTCGGCCCGGTCCAGGACACGCAGTGCGGCTTCAAGGGCTTCCATCGCGAGGTCGCGCGCGACGTGTTCGCCCGCCAGAGGATCACCAGCATCGTGTTCGACATCGAGGTGATCTATCTGGTCCGGCGGCGCGGGTACTCGACCACCGTGCTGCCCGTTCGCTGGGAGGACCGCCGGGGCTCACGGATGCACCCGGGCGTCCGGCTGGCGATCCGCGTCGCGTGGGACCTGTTCCGGACGCCGCTCCTCCACCGGGATGTGAAGCGAGCCGCGCGTGGAGCGACCGATCAACCCGCCGGCTGACGGCCGGGATCGCCCGTCTCCGGGCAGCCTGGTCAACGCTGCCCTGCCGATCGTCGCGCTCCTGGTCTTCGGCCTGTCGGTCGTCGCCACGCTGGCCGTCGCCGGCGACACGCTGGGCTACGACTTCCTCGCCTACCACGCCGCCGCCGCCCGGGTCCTCGACGGGCGCCCGCTGTACGACCTCGCCTACGACATCGCCGGTCCGTCCGGCCTGTTCCTCTACCCGCCGATGTTCCTCCCGCTCGTGCTGGTCTTCGGCCTGCTGCCTGCATCGGCGGCGACGTGGGCGTGGATCGGGCTGCTTCTCGTGGCGTTCGCGCTGGGGATCGCGTTGCTGCCCGTGTCCCGTCGCACCCGCTGGGTCGTCGTGCTGCTGGCCGGGCAGTCCTGGCCGTTCCTGTACAACCTCAAGCTCGGCCAGGTCGGCCCGCTGCTGTTCCTGCTGTTCGTGATCGGCTGGCGCTGGATGGACAGGCCCCGCGTGCTGGGTGCCGCGGGGGCACTCGGAGCTGCGATCAAGCTCCAGCCGGGCCTCGTCCTCGTGTGGGCGCTGCATGACGCGTCGGTGGGCGGCCGTCGGCGTCGGTGCCGTCGTGCTGGTGGTACTGGCCGTGCTCGCGACGGTCCTCGCCGGGCCTCAGTCATGGCCCGACTTACGTGACCTTGATCGGCCGGGTCTCGGATCCGATCACGACCCCGCACAACGCGACGCCCGGCGCCGTGGCATTCCAGCTTGGGCGCCTCGCGGGACATCGCCGCGGTCATCCAGTGGGCATCGACGGGGCTGGCGCTGGCAGCCGTCGCGTGGGCCGCGCGTCCGGATGCCAGCGGTTCCGTCCTATCTCGTGGTGGTCATCGCCAGCCAGCTCCTGTCGCCCATCCTGTGGGACCACTACG
>CAVRGY010000004.1:0-326795 GCA_963720825.1 uncultured Chloroflexia bacterium
GGGATCGCGCGGCTGTAGGCCAGCTCCTTGACGCCCTCGCGATAGGTCAGGCCGAGCACGAGCACGGGAGCCCCCGCGAGCCCGCCAAGCGCGGCGCCCATCGCTTCCAGCGCGCGGTCCGCCTGGCCATCGTTGACCTCGCGGGCCGTCTCGACCAGGCGCAGCCCCGGTGCGCGCGAGAGGAGCAGGTGGGGGTAGACGGGAATGCAGTGCCCGCCGACGCCGATGCCCGGCTGGTGGATGTGGCTGTACGGCTGGCTGTTCGCGGCCGCGATGACCTCCTGGACGTCGATGCCCAGCGCGTCCGCCGCGTGCGCGAACTCGTTGGCCAGCGCGATGTTGACGTCGCGGTACGTGGTGTCGGCAAGCTTGCTGAACTCGGCCGCCTCGGACGAGGACATGGCCACGACCTCGGCGTCCAGCACGGACGCGTAGAACCGCGCGGCGCGGTCGGTCGAGGCGGGACCGATCCCGCCGACCAGCTTGGGGTAGCTCGCGAGGTTGGCCAGCACGGCGCCCGAGAACAGCCGCTCGGGCGAGAACGCGACGAAGAAGTCGCGGTCCGCGACCAGCCCCGACGCCTGCTCCAGCAGCGGCGCGAAGCGCCGGCGGGTGTCGCCGATGGGCAGCGTCGTCTCGAAGATCACGGTGCTGCCGGCGTGGATCCCGGGCGCGATCGAGGCGACCGCCGGATCCATGTAGCGGTAGTCCGGCTGGTGTGCCTCGTCCAGCATCACCGGCACGATCAGCACGACGACGTCCGCCTCGCGCGCGGCCGCGACCGCATCGAGCGTGGCCCGCAGCCGGCCCTGCGCGTGTACGGCGGCGACCATCTCGGCCAGCCCGGGCTCCTCGCCCACGTGCGAGCGGCCGGCGTTGATCGTGTCGACGACCGCGGGGTTGACGTCCACGGCGATGACGGTCCAGCCGTGGGTGGCGAACTGCGCCGCGAGGGGCAGGCCCATCTTGCCCGCGCCGACCACCGCGACCGTTCCCGCGGTGCCGTCCTCGCCGGCCCAGGGGCTGGCAGGCCGGGCGGGGGCGTGGCTGCACGACCGCGCCGCAACGGTGATCGAGCCGCCGAGCATCGAGGCGCCGACGGACGGCCGGCGAACGATCGTCATGCCGGCGTCTCCGTGGCCGGGCGCGCGTCCGCCAGGGACACGGGGCGAGCCGATGACGCGGCCTCGAGCAGCGCGTTGGCGATCCGGACCGCCCAGGCGCCGTCCTCGCCGTCCACGTACGGACGCGAACCGTCGCGGATCGCCCGGACGAACGCGTCGAGCTGGGCCTGCAGCGGCTCGTGTGTCTCCACGGCGATCTCCAGCACGTCTCCGGTGAACGTCGGCGCATACCCCGCGATCAGCTGCGGATGCGCGAGGTCGGACTTCGTGAACGTGAGCCGCTGGGTCAGGTAGTCGAGCTCGAACATGCCCTCCTCGCCGATGACGGTCAGCTGGCGCCGCTTGGCCGGGGTCAGCCAGTTGACGTCGAGCATGCCCGAGGCGCCCGACGGGAAGTGGAGGAGCCCGAACAGGAGGTCCTCGTGCGACGCATGCTTTCGCTGGGCAAGCTCGGCGTATACGCGTGTCGGGCGCTCGCCCGCGATCCACGACAGCATGTCGGCGTCATGGGTGGCGAGGTCGACGGTCACGCCGACATCGCGGATCCGGGCCGGGAACGGCCCGGCTCGACGGCTGACGATCGCGAAGATCGTGGTCAGCCAGCCCTCGCGCAGGAGCTCGCCGAGCTTGAGCACCGCGGGGTTGTAGCGCTCGACGTGGCCGACCTGCACCGGCACGCCGGCCGCACGGCCCGCGTCCACGATCCGGGCGGCCTCGTCGTTTGTCGCCGCCAGCGGCTTCTCGACAAGGACGGGCACCCTCGCTCGATCGCGGCCAGGGCGAGCGGCACGTGGGCGGTCGTCGGCGCGGCGATGACGACGGCGTCGAGCCCGCCTTCCCCGATCATCGCGAGCGGGTCGGACCAGCCGTCGGCCCCGCTCGAGGCCGTGGCGGCCGCCAGCGCGTCCGCCTCCGGATCTGCGATCGCCGCGAGCGTCGTGGCCGGGTTCGCGCCGATCACCCGCAGGTGGTTCCGGCCCATCGAGCCGAGCCCGGCCAGCCCGACCCGCAGCCTCGCGTCGGCGCTCATCGGTGCACCGGCGTGGCCACGGCGCGAACCGCGTCCACGATCGCGACCAGGTCCTCGTCCGACAGCCTCGGGTGGACGGGGATCGCGAGGACCTCGTCGGACAGCTTGGTGGTCACCGGCAGGTCGAGCTCCGCCGCACCCGGGACGTACGCCTGGAGGTACGCCTGCTTGTGGATCGGGACCGGGTAGTAGATGAGGGTGCCGATCCCCCGTTCGGTCAACCCCTCGATCACCTGCTGGCGCTCGCCCGGAAAGCGCATCACGTACTGGTGCCACACGTGCTCCCGGTCCGCCGGCACGGCCGGGGTCAGGAAGTCGGCGCCGAGATGCTCGGTGAGAAACGCCGCGTTCCGGCGGCGCTGCTCGGTGCGCTCGTCGAGCCGGGTGAGCTGCGCCAGGCCGATGGCGGCCGCGAGGTCGCTCGGCTTGTAGTTCGTGCCCAGCGACTCGTGGTAGTAGCGGACGCGCATCCCGTGGTTGCGGAACAGCCGGATCCGGTCGGCGAGGTCGTCGTCGTCCGTGGTGGCAAAGCCGCCCTCCCCGGTCATCAGGTTCTTGGTCGCGTACAGGCTGAACATCGCCGGGCCGAACCGGCCGGCCCGCTCACCGTGATAGGTGGCCCCGTGCGCCTGCGCCGCGTCCTCCACGATCCACAGCCCGTGGCGCTTGGCGATGTCGACAAGGGGATCCATGTCGGCCATGAGCCCGTACAGATGGACGGGCATGATCGCCTTGGTCCGGGGCGTGATCGCGGCCTCGACCTGGGCCGGATCCATGCAGAAGTCGTCCTCGCGGATGTCCACGAAGACCGGCGTGGCGCCGGTGCGCAGGATCACGCTGACCGTGGCGTTGAAGCTGAACGAGACGGTGATGACCTCGTCGCCCGGGCCGATGCCCAGCGCGTGGAGGATCGCCTCCTGGGTGACCGTGCCGTTGCTCATCAGGATCGCGTGCCCGACGCCGCAGTACGCGGCCCAGGCCTCCTCGAACGCGGCGGTCTTCCTGCCCATGGCAAGCATGCCTGAGCGGAGGACCTCGAGCACGGCCTCCTCTTCGGCCGCGCCGATGTCGGGCCTTGAGATCGGAATCATCCGGACTTCTCCATCTCGGTGGCGGCGCACACGTCGCCGCTGATCACGAACCGGGTGCCGCATCGTGGGCATGAGGCCGATCCGTCATGAGTTGCGTTGATCCGACTGCCGTCGGCGTCGACGAGGCGCTGGCCGCAGAAGCAGACCCAGCCGAGCCTGCGCGCCGGGTTGCCGGCGACCAGGGCGTGGTCGGGGACGTCACGGGTCACCACAGACCCGGCGCCAACGGTCGCGAACCGGCCGACGGCCGTGCCGGCGACCACGACGGCGCCCGCCCCGATCGCGGCGCCCGTGCGCAGGATGATCGGGCTGACCTCCCAGTCGTCCGCACGGGCCAGCTCCCCGGTGGCCGTGATCGCGCGCGGAAAGCGGTCGTTGGTGAGGATCGCGTTGGGGCCGATGAACACGCCGTCCTCGACCGTGACGCCGTGGTAGACGAGCGCCGCGTTCTGGATCTTGACCCGGTCACCGATCGAGACACCCTCGTCGATGAACGCATCGCGGCCGATGATGCACTCCGCCCCGATGCGCGCGCCGACGCGGATCTGCGCCCGGTGCCAGACGCTCGTGCGCGGCCCGATGGCAACGTCGGGTTCGAGATCCGAGGTCGGGTGGATGCGCGCGGTCGCGTCGATCACGGGTTCGGTGGGCTCCCTGCCAGCTCGTGGCTCACGCGAGCGCCGCGGAGCCGGGGGACCGGGCCACCGCAGCCATCTGCCGCGCTCCCGGGACCGCGCTGAGTATAGCCGTCGACCCGGTCAGCCCCGCCTGCGCACGGCGCGGATCACCGAGCTCACGAGCCCGAACGCGGCGCCGGCCGCAAGTGCGCCCCGCCAGTCGAGCAGCGGCCGCACGTCGCCGGACACGTGCTGGGCGATCATGACCAGCACGCCCGTGGGTCGCGTGATGGTCACCCGCTGTGCGATCAGGGTGCGGACCAGGCTCTGGTCGATCGTGGCGTCGCGAGCGGCGACGGTCCCGGCAATCCCCTGGGTGACCCGGAGCTCGCCGGCGAGCGCGGCACCCAGGCTGCCCAGCTCGACGGAGGCCCGATCCGCGCGGGCGGCACCGATACCGCCCCACTGGACGAAGACCTCCTCGGCGTCGAGCCGCCCGATCCCGCCCATGCGGACGTCGACGGCGCCGGCCGTTGCCTCGGCGATCCCTCCGCGCTCGACGCGGATCACGGTCGCGCGCACGGGCGACCCGGCACCGGGCGCGGCCGCCAGGTCGGCCGGCTTCGGCACAGTGGGTGCGTCGACGGGCCTGTCGGCGGCGGCCTTGGGAGTGGCATTGGCCCCATTCGCAGGGCTGGCGTCGGCCGCGGGCCTGGCAGCGGCCCGCCGGCGCGGACGCTTGGGAGCGGCGGGCGTGGGCTCGGTCATCGGAATGCCTCGACATGATCTGGCAGGCTGGGTGTGGGGTCGAGCCTACCGCATGCCGCCGCGCACGCCCACGGTCCGAATGCCTCGTTTGCGGCTTTTCGGGCTATCCTGCGCGCGGATCCCCGCGGCCGGGGCCGGCCGGGAACCGAGCGTCGATCGCGTGGCGTTGCGGAGGGGCAGCAGCATGGACATCGGGCGTAGCGCGCCCTGGATCGCTAGGTGACGCGGACCGCGGCCACCGTCCTCGTCGCCGCCATCCTCGCGATCGGCGTTCTCGTCGGCGCGCTTGCCGGCGGGCTGCTCGCGGCGCCGGCTTCGTCCGGGATCGCGGCGGCATCGCCGACCGCAAGCCCCTCGCCATCCGCGAGCCCCTCACCGACCCCGGCGCAACCGACGCCCACGCCCACGCCGGAGCCGACGGCGACGCCGGTCCCGACGCCCACGCCGTCCCCGACCCCGGTCCTCGTCCCCGATCCTCTGACCGGTCTTCCGGTCACCGAGTCCGTCGCCTCGCGCCACGTCGTCGCGGTCATGGTCGACGATCAGGCCGATGCCCGGCCGCAATCGGGATTCGCGGACGCCGGCATCGTGTGGCAGGCGCCCGCCGAGGGCGGCATCCCGCGGTACATGATGCTGTTCCAGGACGGTGACCCGGCAGCCGTCGGCCCGGTTCGCAGCTCGCGCTACTACTTCATCGTGTGGGCATCGGAGTGGAACGCCGTCTACGTCCACGTCGGCGGCTCGCCGCAGGCGCTGGGCGTCCTCCATTCGTCCAAGGGCCGCGGCGGGCTGGTGTATGACGCCGACGAGTTCCGCTACGGCGGCAAGTACCTGTGGCGGATCAAGGAGCGCCGCGCTCCGCACAACGTCTACACCGACGGCGCGCACCTGCGTGCACTGACCAAGGTGGTCGGCGCGAAGGCCGTCCCCGACCAGGCGCCGATGTGGAAGTTCGGGCCCGCGCTCAACCTGGTCCATCGACCGAAGGGCGGCACGATCGTCGTCCCGTACCTCGCCAACAGGATCACCTACCGTACGACCGCCAGACCAACACCTACCCGAGGACCGTGACCGGCGAGGGCAAGCAGTTCGATGCCGGGGCCGGCGAGCGGGTGGCACCGACCAACGTCGTGATCATGGTCGTCAGGTTCGGTCCCCTCAATGACGGCTCCAGCAAGCATCGGCTCGAGGCACAGCAGATCGGCAGTGGGACGGCGTGGATCGCGACCAACGGGACGACGATCAAGGGCACCTGGCGCAAGAAGTCGACGACGGCACCCACGCTGTTCTACGGACCGGACGGCAAGCAGGTGACGCTGACCGCCGGTCAGACGTTCGTGCAGGTGGTGCCGACCGGAACCGCGATCACGATCAAGGACGGCAAGGCGCCGGTGCCGACGGTGCCGCACCTGGTTCGCCTGCTCGAGCTCTGACCGGCGCTGCCGCTCTGACCGGCGCTGCCTAGAGCAATGGCGCGCGGCGGGCGACCTCCGCCCAGACCTCGCGGGTCTCGCGCGCCACGTCGGCCCACGTCCGGTCACGGCCCACCCGGTCCGCTCCGGCCGCGACCAAACCCGCGTGGAGCTCGTCGTCGGACCAGGCAGCCCGCAGCGCTGCGGCAAGCCGGGTGGGGTCGCCCGGCTCCACGAGGATCCCGGCCCGGCCCACGATCTCCTTGAGCGACCCGACGGCCGATGCGACCACCGGCACGCCCGCGGCGAGGGCGTCGAGCGCGGCAAAGCTGGCCGCCTCCGAGCGGACGGGCAGCACGAGGAAGCGGGCCCCGGCGACAAGCGCGGCAAGCCTCGCCTCGGGCAGCCGCGGGGCGTAGGCGAGGAGCTCCGGGATGCCCGCACGGGTAGCCGCCCGGGAGAGTGCCGCACGATCTGCGGGCGTCGCCCCGATGAGGCACACCCTGGGCGGCCAGGGGACGCCGTCCGGGCCGGGCTCGGCAGCGAGCGCTGCGAGCGCAGCGAGCAACGTGGCGAGGTCCTGGCGGGCGTCGTACCGGCCGGCATAGACCGCGTAGCGATCGCCGAGGCCGAGCCGGTCGCGCTCCGGTGCCGCTCCCTCGATCGCGCCGCCGTGATACGCGGGCCCCGCCGCAAGCGGGATCACCCGCAGGCGCGCCGCCCGGATGCGCAGCAGACGGCGCGCCTGCGCTGCGGTCTCCCGCGTGGAAACGATGACCACCGCGGCATCGCGCAGGAGCCGCGCGCGCAGCCGCTGTCCGAAACGGGCGGCCGTGCCGCGCTGGAAGGCGTCGGGCAGCTCCCACGGGGCGAGGTCGAGGAGCGTGGCGACGATGGGGATGCGCGACCCGATCGGCAGCGCGCCGGCGACGGCGTGGTACACCGCACCCGTCGCGCCTGAGCGCTCGGCCCGCCAGCCGGCCCCGACGGACGCGCCACGCAGCAGGACGGGGTCGACGGTGAGCGCACCGGATCGCAGGAGGCGGGTCGGCGGAAGCAGCCGGCTGCCGACGACGTTCAGACCGGGCCAGCGCGCGCTCGGATCATCGAGGTCCGACGCGAGCAGGAACGAGAACGACTCGCCCGGCAGCGGATCGGCGGCCAGCGCGCCCAGGAGACCGTCGAGGTACGCGGCGGTCAGCGGAGCCCGCTCCGCGTCCTGGACCGGCCGCAGGTCCATGACCACCCGCACGCCGGGGGGCGCGGCAGCGGGGGCGTCGGAGGTGCCTGGCCGCCAGCCCGGCCGGGGCGCTCCGGTCACGGTTTCCGTCGTGCTGGCGCGCGCCCGCGGAGCTCGTCCCAGCGAAGCCCGACCACCACGAACAGCGCCTCCACGATGATCCGGCGGCTCATCTTGGACGCCCCCGCCCGCCGATCGCGGAACGTGATGGGCACCTCTGCGATCCGGGCACCGAACCGCGATGCCCGGTAGGTCATCTCGATCTGGAACACGTAGCCGCCCGCGCGCACGCCGTCGAACGGGACCTCGGCGAGGGTCGACGCCCGCCAGGCCTTGAACCCTCCCGTCAGGTCGTGGGGACCGAGCCCGAGCACGACCCGCGCGAACAGTGAGCCACCGCGGGAGATCAGGCGCCGGATGGGTCCCCAGTCCGTGACCCGCCCGCCATGGACGTAGCGCGAGCCGATCACGAGATCCGCAGTGCCCGCGAGCACCGGCCCGATGAGCGCCGGCAGGGCCGAGGGATCATGCGACCAGTCGGCGTCCATCTGGACAACCACCAGCGCCCCGCCAGCGAGGGCGTCGCCGAAGCCGTCGAGGTACGCGCGGCCCAATCCCTGCTTGACCGGCCGGTGCTTCACGCGGATCCGGGCATCCTCAATTGCGAGCCGCTCCGCGAGCTCGCCGGTCCCGTCGGGCGAGCTGTCGTCAACGACCAGGAGGATCGCTCCCGGGAGCGCCTCCAGGATTGCGGCCGAGATGCCGGGCAGGTTGTCCGCCTCGTCGTACGTCGGCAGGACGATCCATGCTCCCGCACCGGCGGCGTCTGCGGACGGATCGGGACGGCTCACGGCGGGGCTCATCACAGCCGAGTGTACCGGTCGCCGCTCGGCCGAATGCCCCCCGTTGAAGGGCTGCCTACTTGAGCGCAGCGGCGCGCGCCGCCGTCATCGTCGCCGCGGAGACCACGGCGGTCCCGCCCAGGACCACGATCCTGCCGGGCTTGAGCCGGGCGAGCTCGGATGCCACCACCGCGGGCACACCGTCCTGGCGGATCAGGAGCAACGGCGCATCGAGCTTGCCGGCAGCCGCCGCGCCCGACAGTGCGTCGGGGAAGTTGTAGGCGTTGGCGAGGAACACCACCGGGACCCCGGGGCCGAAGTTGGCGGTGCTGATCGCAACGGACGTCGCGAACCGGTCGCCGCCCGACTCGCGGGTGATGTGCCCGCCGGCGTACTTCCCGGCCGCCGTCATCGTCGCCGCGGAGACCACGGCGGTCCCGCCCAGGACCACGATCCTGCCGGGCTTGAGCCGGGCGAGCTCGGATGCCACCACCGCGGGCACACCGTCCTGGCGGATCAGGAGCAACGGCGCATCGAGCTTGCCGGCAGCCGCCGCGCCCGACAGTGCGTCGGGGAAGTTGTAGGCGTTGGCGAGGAACACCACCGGGACCCCGGGGCCGAAGTTGGCGGTGCTGATCGCAACGGACGTCGCGAACCGGTCGCCGCCCGACTCGCGGGTGATGTGCCCGCCGGCGTACTTCCCGGCCGCCGTCATCGTCGCCGCGGAGACCACGGCGGTCCCGCCCAGGACCACGATCCTGCCGGGCTTGAGCCGGGCGAGCTCGGATGCCACCACCGCGGGCACACCGTCCTGGCGGATCAGGAGCAACGGCGCATCGAGCTTGCCGGCAGCCGCCGCGCCCGACAGTGCGTCGGGGAAGTTGTAGGCGTTGGCGAGGAACACCACCGGGACCCCGGGGCCGAAGTTGGCGGTGCTGATCGCAACGGACGTCGCGAACCGGTCGCCGCCCGACTCGCGTGACGTCGGAAGGCGATCGACGGTCACCCCGAACGTCGCCAGCTGGGCAGCAGTTGCAGGGTCCGCGGACGGCGCGTGGTAGGTGGTCGATCCGGCTGTCCCGACAAGCTGGAGCACGTAGCTCCCGTCGGCTACCGGAACCCCGCCTGCCTTGCCATCCCAGGTGTAGTGGGCGGTGCCCGGGGCAAGGCTGCTGAGGCTCCTCGTGTCGACGAGCGTCCCGTCACTGCGCAGGATCCGCAGTTGAAGCGTCGACACGGTGACGGTGCTCGTCCAGTCGAGCCGGATGGTGTCATGGTCACCGTCCCCGTTGGGCGACACGACGCGCTGCGAGCTGTTGGCGGCGCCGAGACCGCCCGAGCCCAGACCATTGAAGCCGGTCACCCGGAGGGCCGCGCTCACCGTGGTCGAGTTCGGCGGCCGGTATGCGCCGATGTAGTCGGACGAGGTGGCGACCGGACCGGAAGCCATCCACACGCCCGCTTCGGCGAACGTCACCGTGCCCCACTCGAGAACGGGCTGGGTGACCTGCCACCAGACGTAGCCATCGGCCGTGGTCGGGCCGCCGGTCACCGCAACGACCGTTCCAGCGTCGACGGTCCCCAGCTTGGTCGCCGAGGTGTCCGGCCCGGTTCGATACGACAGCCCGTTGGTCCGGACCTGCCCGAAGCCGCCGACCGCCAGCGCAGGCGTCGCGCTCCAGGTCGCGCTCACATTCCAGGCAGAGAGGTTCGCCTTGGTGTCGCGGCCGCGGGTCCGGAACGCATAGCCGTGACCGTCCTGGCCGAGCCAGGTGCCGGACGTCGCCGTCGTTCCCAGCAGCCAGTCCGTCCAGGCGCCGCCGTCGGTCGAGACCTGGACATCGTAGCTCGCGACGCCCGTCGCGTCGGTCCCCGCCCAGGACACGCTGAAGCCCTCGTCACGCTGGGTTCCGTTGAGCATGCGGATGCCGGTCACGGGTCCCGTCTTGTCGGTCAGGAATGAGTCCGTGATCGCCTGGTACAGCTCTGGATGACCCCCGTCGTAACCGAGCGCCCAGATCCCGGCACCGCGCAGCCCGTAGGTGTTGACCAGGTCATAGCGGAGACGCATCGACGCGTAGTCGTCGTAGTAGACCTGCCGCCACGACGTCACGCATCCGTAGGTCGTGGTGCAGTTCTGCTTCTGGTACGCGAACCAGGGCGTCTGCTCGCGGCTGTCCCAGCGACGCCCGTACTGCGCGACCAGGGCGACGATGTTCTCGTAGTTGACCGCGGTGCTGTATCCGTACTTGGCGCCGCTCTGGCTTGCCGCGTTCACCGTATCGGTCGCCGTCGACCATGCGCGTCCGTACCAGGGCAGGCCGAGGATCACCTTGGACGGGCTCACCCGGGCGGTGTACGAGCGGACGGTGTCCGCGAGGTCGTACGCAGGGCCCGACAGGGGATCGATCGACCCGACGTACGAGGACGAGGAGGTGCGGTAGTCGTAGCCCATCACGAAGATGGCGTCGGCGGCACCCGCCGCGACCGATGCCTCGAGCGGGTAGTTGCCGATCCAGCCCGTCGTGTCGTACGTCAGCTGGTACCCGGACGCCACCTTGTCGAGCTCGGACCGGATCGTCCGCAGGAGCGCGACGAACTCGTCGTCGTATCCGTTCACGATCGGCTCGAAATCGAGGTTGATGCCGTCGGCTCCCCGGTCGCGAACCGCTGCGACGGCCTGCTTCGCGAGGTTGAGCCGCGCGGTGCTGCTGCCGAGCAGCGCCTGCTGGACGGCGGCCTGGCCGGTCGTCCAGGCGAAGACCGAGAGGGTCAGCACGACGCGCGTCCCGTGGCTGTGCGCCGCATTGATCGTCTGTGGTCAGGCTCGAGCTGGTCCAGCCGCCCCAGCCGGTGGTCGTCGATCCGTCGCTGTTCTTCTTGAGCAGATTGCCCAGCTTGTCGGCGCCGACCGAGAAGTAGGCGATCGTCGACAGGTCGTCGTAGTGGAGGGTCGACGCCGAGCCTGATACCTCCCAGTACGGGAGGAAGCCGAATACCTGCCGCCGCAGGCCGGCCGCTGCTGACGCGTCAGTGGTCGCAGTCCCGGGAACCGTCCACGATGTGCTCGAGGCCTGGACGGCCGTGCCACCGCCGTCGCCGTCGATCGGCGCGGATGACGGCTCGATCGGCGGCGCGGTCGTAGTCGGCGCCAGCGGCGCGAGATCGGACGCAGACCCGGCCCAGCTGCTGCCCTGTAGGCTGCGCGCCATGTCTCGGCCGCTCGCACGACCCGCGGGAAGCGACGTCGGAGCGTGGCCGTCGACGGGCCAGCGGTCCGTGGACCGCGGTGAGAACGGGGTCGCCACGCGGTCGCCAGGCGTGAACGTGTTCGGATCGGCGGCGTGGGCCATCGCCTGCTCATACACCACCGAGGGCTCCGGACGGCCGACCTCCGAGACCGCCGCGCGATCGGCTGCCGACGCCGCGGTTGCCGGCTCGGAACCCGGCGCGGAGACCGTTGCAGGTGGCCGCCCCGTCGGCGCCACGGCGGCTGCCGGCACGGGCACGATGCCCACGGCAACCACGGCGATCAGCAGGACGGTGACGATGGGACGGCCGTGGGGCGCGAAGCGGGGTCGGTTCACAGCCGTCCTCTTGGTTCAGTTGCCCCGGCCGGCCGCCTGACCGCGACACGGCTCGCCGGATGGCCCGCAGGGGGCGGCTCCGGTGCTCGGGCCGGTATCTTCCTCCGCATCGGCGGTTCGATCAACCTGACCAAGGTCCCTGTGGGCACAGTACGGTGCGGTTAGGGTTGCTCCGGTCCGGTCGCCCGCGAATGCGCAAGTCCCCTGGTCGATGCGTCGGGACGTGCGTTGCGACGATCAGTAGGCTGCGAGCGCGTTGAGCACGGCGTCACTCACCGCGCCGGTACCGCCCAGGACGACGATCTTCTGGGGCTTGAGCCTGGTGAGCTCGGCCGCGGTCGCGGCGTTGATGGCGCCCGTCGGACCGACCAGGAGCACCGGGCCGGCGACCGTGCCCGCGGCGGCGGCACCCGCGAGGGCGTCGGGGAAGTTGTACGCGTTGGCGACGTAGGCGACGTCGACGCCGGTGCCGAAGGTGTGGGCGCTGATGTCCGCCGCCGTGGCGAACCGGCTCGCGCCGGCATAGCGGACGACGTTGCCGCCGGTGGCGTACGACTTGAGCGCGTTGAGCACGGCGTCACTCACCGCGCCGGTACCGCCCAGGACGACGATCTTCTGGGGCTTGAGCCTGGTGAGCTCGGCCGCGGTCGCGGCGTTGATGGCGCCCGTCGGACCGACCAGGAGCACCGGGCCGGCGACCGTGCCCGCGGCGGCGGCACCCGCGAGGGCGTCGGGGAAGTTGTACGCGTTGGCGACGTACGCGACGTCGACGCCGGTGCCGAAGGTGTGGGCGCTGATGTCCGCCGCCGTGGCGAACCGGCTCGCGCCGGCATAGCGGACGACGTTGCCGCCGGTGGCGTACGACTTGAGCGCGTTGAGCACGGCGTCACTCACCGCGCCGGTACCGCCCAGGACGACGATCTTCTGGGGCTTGAGCCTGGTGAGCTCGGCCGCGGTCGCGGCGTTGATGGCGCCCGTCGGACCGACCAGGAGCACCGGGCCGGCGACCGTGCCCGCGGCGGCGGCACCCGCGAGGGCGTCGGGGAAGTTGTACGCGTTGGCGACGTAGGCGACGTCGACGCCGGTGCCGAAGGTGTGGGCGCTGATGTCCGCCGCCGTGGCGAACCGGCTCGCGCCGGCATAGCGGACCGAAGTGATCGGGTCGTGGTTGAGGATGAAGCTCGCCGTCGAGTTCAGCGGCGGGTTCTTCCACGCGTCCACGGCGGTGAGACGCCAGCGATAGGTCGCGTCGGGGGCAAGCGCGCCTTTGGAGGTCCCATCCCAGGTCAAGGTGGCGGTGTCGCCGGATCCGCCACCGGCAAGCAGCGTCGAACCCTTGTCATTCTCGATCGCCAGCGTCCAGGACGCGTTCTCGGACAGGTTTACCGTCAGCACGTACTTGTCCCGGTCACCGTCGCCGTTCGGCGTGAACAGGGCGTTGCCGTCGCTCACCGACCACACCACCGGGGACCGGCTGTCGCGCGGCGTGGCGACGTCGCCGATGATCCAGCCGCTGCTCTTCTCATCGAACGTCTCGACGGCGAGCAGCTTGGCGCCATCGGTGGTCGGAAGGATCTGGGAGACGCGCAGCTGGTCATCCATTGGCAGCGTCGCGACTGGCTCGGGCGGGAGTGAGTCCGCGGCCGTGTCTGCGGCGGTATCGACCCCGGCGGCAGCGTGCGCGGCGGCGGCATCGGCCTCTGTCGCATACACCGGCGCGCCGTCCACCGCGACGCTCGCGGCGCCGGGCACCTGGAAGTCGGTGGGGTCGGTGTCGGTCGAGGCGAAGGCGGCGCCGGTCACCTGCGCGGTCGTGAGGGACATCGAGCCCGTCATCGCCCGGTAGAACCCGCTGGTCGAGGTGTTGGGGTCCATCTCGTATGTCGCGCCCGGCGTGCGACTGGAGGCATACGAGGAGACGTGGCCGTTGGCAGACGGCATGCCGCGCCACAGCTGGTCCACCGTCTGCCGCGTCGTGAACAGTCGCGTGACGTACCCGGTGTGGCTGTGCCCGTCGGCGATGACCGCCCCCGCGCCCGCCTTGAGGAACGCCGACGCATAGTTGTCGACCCGCTGCTTCGCGACGCTGAGCGTCGGCTCGGGATTGTTGGACTCGGAGTTGCCCGACGCGTAACACAGGTGGAACAGCAGGACGACGGCGTTGTGGGCCGGTGTCAGCGTCGCGATCGACGGCTCGCCGTAGTACTGCAGGTTGGCGTCGCCACCATTGGCGGCCTTGTTGAGCCCGAAGCCGTCCTTCGTGGTGTACTTGGAATCGTAGGTGTACGGGCTCGGCCAGCCGTTGCCATGGCCCAGGTACACGACGATCGACGCGCCGTTGACGGCCGCCTTGACCGCCGACCAGGTCGCGTTGGGGCTGTAGACCTTGACCACGTTGCTCGTGTACGAGATCGCCTCCGCGTAGATATCGTCGGCGTAGCTCCGGTATGTCGCGGTCGCGTCGTGCGTGGCGCCGACGATGATCGCGACCTTGGGGCCGCTGGTCGCGGCGGCGGGCGAGACGGTCGGGGCGGCGAACGTGCCGACGCCCACGAGGAACACGGCGACGAGGGCGAGGGCCAGCTTGCGCAAGGTACGAGGCTCCGGTCATGGCGGGGCGCCCGGCGGGAAAGCCCGGGCACGGATGAATGCCCTGCCAGCGTCGGCGCGCGCGCGTTCGAAGCCAATCGCTGGATGGTCAGGGCGCGGGTGGCCCTTTCGACCCCGTGACCGTCGGGAGCGCTTCGGACCAGTGTAGATGGGGGCGGTCCGGCGGCACGCGCCCGGCATGCATCGACGGGCGACGGTCGCCCCGGTCGGCCCCATCGACGGTTGGGTGCACAGCCCGGTCAGGTCTCTCGAAGGGCTCGCCGGAGCGCCGGCACCGCATCCGCGAACGCCGCTTGCCAGCCGCGCATGGGCTCACCCGAGGGTAGCGATGTGGGCTCGAGCACGGCCCACCGCGGCGGGGTTGAGGCCCGCGGCCAATCCGCGGCCGGGATGTCGAGCACGACGACATCGATTGCCGTGGCGCGCAGCACCTCCCGGGCCCAATCGGCGCGCGACGCGTGTCCCTCGTTGACCAGGTGGTGGACCGCGACCCGGCCCGGTCCCGCCGGGCAATAGGCGTCCTCCGCCAGCAGCTCGCACAGCGCCTCGGCAACGTCCGGTGCGTAGGTCGGGCTGCCGATCTCGTCGCCGACGACACGCAGCGGCTGCCCGGCATCGCGGGCCCGGATGGCCGCCGCCGCGATCTTGGCCGGGAAGTCACCACCCGGCGGCCCATGGAGCCACGCGGTCCGGACCACCGCCAGGCGCGAAGTTGCCGCGGCCCCACCCTCGATCGCCTCGCGAGCGAGCCGCTCCGCCTCGGCCTTGCTTTCGCCGTACGCGTTGATCGGGTTGTGCACGTCGTCCGGGCCATACCCGGCGCCGTCCGCTCGCCACCCGTCGAAGACCTCGTTGGTCGAGATCAGGATCAGGTCGACCTGACGCCCGGCGCAGGCAGTGGCAAGCTCCCCTGCCGCGGTCGCGTTGCGCCGCCGGGCGAGCTGCGGATCCCGGGCGCAGCCATCGACATCGGTCCACGCCGCCGCGTGGATCACGACCTCGGGGCGATCCCGCTCGATGAGCGCGGTCGCCGACGCCGCGTCGAGCGTGTCCAGGTCAAGCTCCGGCCGGCTCCAGGCGATCGGGCCCGTGGTACCGGTGAACGGCGACGCACCCAGGGCCTCGACAAGGGCGCTGCCGAGCCGGCCGCGCGCGCCGGTTACGGCCACCCGCACCGGTCAGCGAACCTCGTCGACGACGACGCCGTGCTCCAGTCGCTCGGCGTACTGGCGGGCGTAGTAGGCGTCCCAGTCGGCCGTTCGTGACTGCACGATCCAGTCGGGATGCTCGCGATACCAGGCAACGGTCGCGGGGAGGCCCTCCTCGAAGGGCACCCGAGGCTCCCAGCCGAGCGCGTCGAGCTTTCCGCCGTCCATCGCGTACCGGCGATCGTGGCCCGGCCGGTCGGGAACCGTCCGCACCAGGGACCAGTCGCGGCCGCACGCCGCCAGCAGCCGCCCGATCACGTCCCGGTTCGGCAGCTCGGTACCGCCGGCGACGTTGACGACGTCGCCGGGCTCCCCGTGGCGGAGCACGAAGTCGATCGCCGCGGCATGGTCCGCCACGTGGAGCCAGTCACGAACCTGCATCCCGTCGCCGTACATCGGGAGCGGCTCTCCGGCCAGCGCGTTGGTGACGAACAGCGGGATCAGCTTCTCGGGATGCTGGTACGGCCCGTACGTGTTCGAGCCCCGGGTCACGACGGTGTCGACGCCATACGTCACGTGGTAGGCGCGCACGAGCAGCTCGCCGGCCGCCTTCGCCGCTGCATACGGGCTGCGCGGCGCGAGGACGTCGGTCTCGACGCTGCGCCCGGCCGGGATCGAGCCGTAGACCTCGTCGGTGCTGACCTGGAGGAAGCGCGGCGCGGCCGGCCGTTCGCCGGCCCGGGCACGCTCCGTTTCGCGACGGGCGGCCTCCAGCAGAACGTGCACCCCGATCACGCCCGTCCGAAGGAACGCCTCGGGATCCAGGATGGAGCGGTCGACGTGGGTCTCGGCGGCGACGTTCACGATGGCGTCGGCGGCGGCGGCAAGCGGCCCCACCACGGCCGGTTCGGCAATGTCGCCATGGACGAACGCGAACCGTGCCGCCTGTTCCGGATCTGCCTCGACGGCCGGCGAGGTTGGCCCGGTTTCCGGCGTAGGTGAGCTTGTCGAGCACGGTGATCCGGGTGCCGTCGCGGCGGCCCAGCACGTCGCGCACGAGCTGGCTGCCGATGAACCCGGCCCCGCCGGTGACCAGGAGGTGAGCCCGCTCCGGGATGGGCGATCGGGTCATCGCACGTCGTTTGGGTGGGCCGGCGGCGGCGTGAGGCGGCCGGCCTCGGCGTCGGAACCCGCGAGCCGGGCTGCGTGGAGGAGCGACGCGACCGTGCCCGCGTCCGTCCACTGGCCGCCATACACCTCGGTGAACAGGCCCCCGGCCGGGATGTAGTGGTTGAGGACATCGGTGATCTCGAACTCGCCACGCCCGGATGGCGCCAGCGTCTCGATCACATCGAACGCGTCGGGTCGCAGGAAGTAGACGCCGATCGGGATCAGGTCGCTCTTCGGGTTGATCAGGCTTCTCCTCGAAGCCCAGCACGCGGCCATCGGCGTCGAGCTCCGCGACGCCGAACCGCTGGGGATCCGGAACGCGGTAGAGGAGCGTGCCGGCACCCCACGGGCCATCGTCGAACGCCTGCGCCGTGGGCGCCAGCGAGGGACCCCGCAGGATGTTGTCGCCCAGGACCACGCAGAACGAGTCGGCGCCGATGAAGTCGCGGGCGAGACCGATGGCATGCGCGATGCCCAGCGCGCCGCGCTGGTAGCGGTAGGTCAGGTCCAGGCCGAAGTGCCGGCCGTCGCCGAGCAGCTCCACGATGTCCCCGACGCTCTTGCCGCCGACGATCACCAGCACCTCGCGGATCCCCATCCCGGCCAGCGTGTCCAGCGGGTAGTAGATCATCGGCCGGTCATAGATCGGGAGCAGGTGCTTGTTGGTGACGATCGTGAGCGGGAACAGCCGGCTCGCGGTGCCACCGGCGAGGACGAGGCCCTTCATCGGCGACAGCCTAGCAGGGCGGCACGCCGCGCCTGACCGCCACGCCGCGCGCAGCAGGCGGCAGCGGGCCGGCGGATCAGGAGCCGGCCGAGCTCCCGGGCTGAGGCGACGGCGTGTAGCAGGCCACCTCGCCGTCCGGTACGACGCCATCGGTCCCGCACGGGACCGGCTGCTGGTCGACCGGCGGCAGGCCGCCCTGGTAGTCGGTGATGATCAACGCCATCTCGAACGAGTCAAGGTTCGCGGCGGGCACCAGGAACGCCGTCTGGACGACATCGTTGACGTCGCGCTGCACGTCCACCACGCTGCCCAGCAGGAGCCCCTTCGGGTACGGGGAACGGATCCCTCCGGCGAGCTCGATCCCGGCGGTGAACACCTCCTCCTCGGTCGAGATCTGCACCGAGGAATCGATGTTGCGCATGACGAGGACGCCACCCGGCTGACCGCCGACCTCGCCCGCCGCCCCCGAGCTGAGCAGCATGCCCACGACCGTGGACGTGGGATCGCTGATCAGGGTCACCTTCGCGAAGTTGGGGCCGACGTCGGTCACGCGTCCCGCCAGGGCACCGCCCTGGACGATGACCGCATCGCCCTGGGCGATCCCGTCATCGGTGCCCTTGTCGAGGATCACGAGCCGCCGGGTGTCGAGCGACTCGCGACCGATCACGCGCGTCGCCACGGTCGCATGGTCGAACCCGGTCTGGAGCTGGAGGAGCGCCGTCAGCTGGTCGTTCTCGCGCTTGACCAGCTCGAGCCGCGCGTTCTCGTTGGTGAGGCGGTCGTTCTCGTCGCGCAGCGCTGCGTTGTCCGTTCGAAGCTGGTCGATCTCGCCGATGGCCCCTGCCACGCCCGCAACGCTGTCGGCCACGCCGGCAATGGCGCCCTGGAGCGGTCGCAGCGCGAACGACATCCCGCGCTGGAAGTCCTGGACGTACGGGTTGGCCGAGAAGGCCATCATGAGCAGCGTCACGGCTAGCAGGATCGTGAACGTGATGCCGCGACGGCGGGCCTGGCGACTGGCGAGGCGTGGGGTCATGGCGCGAGCTCCGGGGGCCCGCCTCGTTGCGACGAGGCGGACAGTGCGGTGATCAGCGCGGCGGTCGGCTGTAGGTCTCGGCGACGAGCACGCGTTCCATCGACGGGCTGGCGAGCTCCTGGAGGACGACCCCCGTCCCGCGCGCGACGCAGGTCAGCGGGTCGTCGGCGACGTGGACCGGCATCTGGGTTGCCTCGGCGACGCGTCGGTCGAGGCCGGCGAGCAGAGCCCCGCCGCCGGCGAGCACGACGCCCTGGTCCATGATGTCCGCCACGAGCTCGGGTGGCGTCTCCTCGATGGTGTCCTTGATCGTGTCCACGATCTGGGCGACCGATACCTCGATCGCCTCGCGGATCTGATCGGCGCCGACCTCGACCGAGCGCGGCAGCCCCGTCAGCAGGTCGCGCCCGCGAAGCGTGACCCGCTGGCTGTCCCACTCTCCCGGGTATGCGGACCCGATCGCGACCTTGATGTCCTCGGCGGTGCGCTCCCCGAGGAACAGGTTGTACTCGCGGCGCGCGAACGACACGATGTCCTGGTCCATCTCGTCGCCGCCGATCCGGATCGACCGGCTGACGACGATGCCACCCAGCGAGATGACCGCAACCTCGGTCGTGCCGCCGCCGATGTCCACGATCAGCGACCCTGACGGCTCGCTGACCGGGAGCCCGGCACCGATCGCGGCCGCCATCGGCTCCTCGATCAACCGCGCCCATCGCGCCCCGGCGTTCATGGCCGCGTCGCGGACCGCCCGCTTCTCGACCTCGGTCACGCCGGACGGGATGCCCAGCAGCATCCGCGGCCGCGGGATCAGCCCGACCCGGTCGTGCACCTTGTTGACGAAGTACTTGATCATCTGCTCGGTGACGTCGAAGTCGGAGATGACGCCGTCACGCAGCGGGCGAACCGCGATGATCGAGGCCGGCGTGCGGCCGACCATGCGCTTGGCCTCTGCCCCGATGGCGAGCACGCGCTTGGTCTTGGCGTCGATCGCGACCACCGAGGGCTCGGAGATCACGATCCCGCGATCACGCACGTGCACGAGGGTGTTGGCCGTGCCGAGGTCGATCCCGATGTCGCGGGAGAACAGGCCGAGGATACGGTCGAGCATGCTGGTGGGCAGATCCTTGCTGCGTGGACGGGGCACCGGTGTCGGCGCGGGCGCGGCGGCCGGGTGGCCGCGGGTGGTGCGGGTCTGGACTCGCGCACGAACCCGGCGCACGAGCCCGAGCAGTATACCCGCGGCCGGGTCCACGCCCAGCGAGCTGCGCCCGATCGGGAACGGGCTCCACGGAGTGCGGCCGCCTCGGCTAGGATCGCCGCGCCATGACCCACCCGCTCGATGCCGCCGGGCCGATCGAGCCCGGCTCCACCCCGTTCCCCCGGTTGTTCTCACCGCTGCGCCTGGGCTCGCTGCAGGTCCGCAACCGGATCTTCTCGTCGGGGCACGACACCGTGATGGCCAGGCGGGGACTGGTGTCCGACCAGCTGATCGCGTATCACCAGGCCCGGGCCGCTGGCGGCGTGGGACTGATCGTGGTCCAGGTGGCGGCCGTCCATCCGACCGCGGAGTACACGTCCCACGCCCTGGGCGCGTGGGACGACGCGTGCATCCCTGGGTTCCGACGGCTGGCCGAGGTGGTCCACGCCGAGGGCGCGGGCATCATCGGCCAGATCTTCCACGGTGGCCGCGAGATCATGGACTCCGACGACGGCACGCTGCCCGTCCCGCTGGCACCCTCCTCCGTCCCCAGCGAGCGGTTCCACACGATGCCCCGCACAATGCCGGTGCCGCTGATCCGCGAGATCGTCGACGGGTATGCGGCGTCCGCGGTCCGTCTCCGCGCGGCCGGCCTCGACGGCGTGGAGATCGTCGCCAGCCACGGCTACCTGCCGGCCCAGTTCCTCAGCCCGCGCGTGAACCTGCGCACCGACGCGTACGGCGGCTCGCTCGAGAACCGGCTCCGGTTCCTGAGCGAGGTCATCGCCGCGGTGCGCGCCGCGCTCGACGACGACGTGGTCGTCGGGCTCCGCATCTCGATCGACGAGCACTCCGCCGAGGGGCTGCAGCGCCACGAGACCCTCGAGGCGCTGGCGGCGCTCGACGCCGAGGGCGGTCCCGACTACGTGAGCGTCGTCGCGGGCACGTCGGCGACCCTGGCGGGCTCGGACCACATCGTGCCGCCAATGACGATGGCCAACGCGTACACGGCGACGCTCGCGGCGGCGGCGAAGGCCGTCGTGCGGGTGCCGATCCTGGTCGCCGGGCGGGTCAACCAGCCACAGGAGGCGGAGCACATCCTGGAGCTCGGGCAGGCCGATGCGGTCGCGATGACGCGCGCGCTGATCTCGGATCCCCGGCTCCCGGCCAAGGCCGCGGCCGGGCGGCTGGACGAGATCCGGGCCTGCGTGGGCTGCAACCAGGCGTGCATCGGTCACTTCCACGCCGGCTACCCGATCTCCTGCATCCAGTACCCGGAGAGCGGGCGGGAGCTGGAGTTCGGGGCTCGCATCCCGGTCGGGCCCGGCGGACGGCGGAGGGTGATGGTCGTCGGCGGCGGTCCGGCCGGCCTCAAGGCTGCGGCGGTCGCGGCGGAGCGCGGCCACGACGTCACGCTCCACGAGGCGGGGCGCTGGGTCGGGGGCCAGGTGCTGCTGGCCCAGCTGCTGCCCGGCCGCGCCGAGTTCGGCGGTGTCGTCGCGAACCTGCGCGGCGAGGCCGAGCGCGCCGGCGTGCGCATCGTCACCGGCTCGCCCGTCGATGCCGCGGTGGTGGAGCGAGCGGCGCCCGACGCGGTGATCGTCGCGACGGGCGCGCTGCCGTATCGTCCGCCGCTCGAGCTCGCGAACGACCCGCTCGTGCTCGACGCCTGGCAGGTCATCCGGGGGACGCAGGTCCCGTCGGGCCGGGTCGTGGTGATCGACTGGCGCTGCGACTGGATCGGGCCCGGCGTGGCGCTGCTGCTCGCTGCGGCGGGCCACCCCGTGACGCTGGCGGTCAACGGCTACACGCCCGGGTTCCGGATCCAGCAGTACGTCCGCGACGCATCGATCGCCGCGCTCAACCGGGCCCACGTGACGATCCTGCCGCTCACCCGGCCGTTCGGGTACGACGGGTCGGCGGTGTTCCTCCAGCACACGCTCACGGACGAGGCCGTGATCGTCGAGGACGTCGCGGCGCTCGTCCTCGCCCACGGGCACCTGCCGGAATCGACGCTCCTCGACGCGCTTGCCGCACGCGCGGACCTGCGGTCAGCTGCCGGTCACCCGATCGAGATCCACGGCATCGGCGACTGCCTGGCACCGCGCACGGTCGAGGAGGCCGTGCTGGAGGGATTGCGCGTCGCCAGCGCGATCTGATCGCGCGGACCGGCAGGCCGGCGGGCCGGCTCCGGCGCACTCGTCGTGGCCGGGGCTCAGCCCCGCGGCTGGCCAGGTCCGACCCGGTCGAAGGTCACGCCCCGGTCCCGCAGCGAGATCCAGGCATCCTGGCCGATCACGACGTGGTCCAGCACGTCGACATCGAGCAGGCGGCCGGCCGCGATCGCCTCGGCCGTGAGATGAAGGTCGTCGGGTGACGGCGTGGGGTCACCGCTGGGATGGTTGTGGACCAGGATCACGCCCGATGCGTCGAGTCGCACGGCGTCCCGGAACAGCTCGCCGACGCGCACCAGCGACGCCGAGACGTTGCCGACGTAGACCGTGGACACACGCTGGACCGCGTTCTTCGCGTTGAGGCTCAGCACCCGGAGCTCCTCGCGCTCCAGCCTGCCCATGTCAACCAGCAGGCGATCCGCGACATCGCGCGGCGAGCGGATCGTCCAGCGCCCCGCAGGGCGCTCCGCGATCGAGCGTCGCCCGAGCTCGAAGGCGGCCGCGAGGCGAGCCGCCTTGGCGGCGCCGATGCCGGGGATCACGGCGAGCTCCGTATCCGTCGCCCTGGCGAGCGCACCGACGGTGGCATGACGGGCAAGCGCCTCCTCGGCCAGCTCGATCGCGCTGCGCCCACCGGAGCCGGTCCCCCAGACGAGCGCGATCAGCTCTGCCGCCGACAGCCCGCCGGGCCCGCGCATGGCGAGCCGCTCACGCGGACGCTCGGCGGCGGGCAGATCCCGCACCGACCTGGACGTGGATCGATGGACCGGAGCGGCGGCCACCCGGGCGTCGACATCGGTCACGACCAACCTCCCGTGGCGGCGTGCTTGACTGGGGGACGAAGGCACCGGAGTCCCCGGATCCGGACAACGGAAGCCCGCCGATTTCCCCCGCCATCCGGACCCGGGAACGTGGCGCAGCCTACCCGGCGGTGCTTACCGCCGGCTCATCGCCCGCTTGGTCGCGAGTTGGACGGCCTCGCGCCGCTCAGCCGGCAGCGCCGCTGGCGAACAGGGCGATGACCTGCAGGGCGTTGAACGCGGCGTGGAGGCCGATCGCGGCGTACACCGACCGCCGCGACAGGAACACCCAGCCGAGCGCGACCCCCACGGGCAGCAGCGCGACGAACGAGAACACGGCCCGCTGTGCGCCCGTGCCGAACGAGGCGTCGAACAGCGTCACGACGTGCGCAAGCGCGAAGAACACCGCGCCTCGGGCGATCGCCTGCCTGGCGCCCCAGACGCGCGCCCATGCAGTGGTCGCGAACCCGCGGAAGAACAGCTCCTCGCCGATCGGCGCCAGCACCGCAGCCGAGACCAGGTTGGCGGCGAGCCCGAAGGCATCGCCGGCCTTCGGCAGCGGGCTCGGCGCCGGTTCGAGGAACCCGGCGAGGAGTCCCCCGAGGAGGAGCGTGATCCCCAGCACCGGGACCGCGATCAGGGCGCCCACGAGGAGGTCATGCACGGCCTCGGCAGGCGGCAAACGCAGCCCCATATCGCTCCACGTGAGCGCGCCTGGGCCGACGACCAGCATCCGGACCACGGCGACGTACATCAGCGTCGTGAGCACCAGTGACACGGTGGTGGCCAGCGGCGAATCGGCGCTCACCCCGAGCGCCGTCAGCGGGGCAAGGACGACGACGATCGCCACCAGGGTGAGCGCGATCACCGCGATGAACGCGAGGACCGGTGATGGCCCGCGATAGGCCAGGGCCTGATCCCGTCCGCGCTCGACCGCCTGGGAGCCTGCAGCGGACACGAGCCCGACCGCCAGCACCACGAGCCCCCCGAGGAACATCCACGGCGCGGCGTCGCTGCCGGACGCGAGGAACGACAGGGTCACGATCGCGAGGCCCATGACCGCCCCGAGCCAGCCGATCAGGTACAGGGCCGGTGCCGCGCGTCCCTCGAGGCTGAACGTCGAGCTGCCGGGGGCGGACGCGGCGGGGGGTGGTTCGGAGCGCGGCTCCGACGGGTCCGTCAAGGTTCCGAGATCGGCCCCTGCGCCTTGCTCGGCGGGGACACCGAGCGCGGCGTCTGCCGAAGCGCGGCGGACCGCGTCGGCGGGCGCAGCGGCGCGCGGCTGGTCGCCTCGAGACGATCGGGCTCGGCCAGGCCGCCCGTGATGGGTTCGAGCGCCGCGAGATCGCCGCGCTCGAAGTCGCGCCCGCACCAGGCGCACAGCGACCAGTCGAGCCCGACCAGCCGGCCGCAGTTGGCGCATACCCGGTTGAGGCGCGTGCGGCAGGTCGGGCAGATGATCCATTCCTCGTTGACGCGGCGTGCGCAGGTGGGACAGGTGCGGATCGTCTCCACCTCGGCGAGCAGCGCCTCCTCGGCGAGGTTGCGCTCGTAGATCTCGCCGATCTTCTCCTGGGGCCGCAGGATCCGGTATACGACGATCCCGAACGGGAACAGGATCGGCGTGAACAGCACGATCAGCGCCGCAGACACGTAGGGCATCACGGGGTTGTCGGTCCGCAGCTGCATGTCCCGGAACGCCCAGTAGGCGGCTGCCAGCCACAGGATCACGAAGTAGACGACGATCGCCTGGAACGTGAGCTGGACGATCGGGTTGTCGAGGAACCCGCCGATCGTGTCACCGATCGTGTTGAGGATCTCTTCCATGCGGCGGCGTGGGGCCTCCCAGCGGGCGCGGAGCGTGCCCGAAGGCACGCGGCGCTCGGCAGTGTAACAGGGGTCGCCCGGGTTTCCGGGCGCTGGCGCCCGCGCGCCGGCGCTCAGACGCCGGGGGCGGTGTCCTCGTGACGGAGGCGTGCCGTCGCGAACGTCCAGGCCGCGGCCCGCGCCGCGACGGCAACCCCGACCAGGGCGAGGCCGCCGAGCCAGATCGTGACCCAGATGACGACTGCCGCGAGTGCACTGAGCGGGTCCGCGCCACCGAGCATGAGATCCCGGACGCGCGACCAGCCGCTGCCGGATGCCAGGAGCGCCGGGCCGAGCAGCAGGACCATGGTCCCGAGGCCCACGAGCGCAGTCGCGAGCGTCCGAACGGGGCGGCGCACGACGTCCGCCCAGCCGAGCAGCCAGGCACGCCCGATCGACCGGCGGTTGAGGACGAGGTGGCGCACGGCGATCGCGCCGGCAGCATCGGACACGAGCCATACGGCGCCGACGCCGGCGAGGAGGCCCGGGACCTGGCGCACGACACGCAGCGGGAGCGGCGTGACGAGGTCCTCCGGCAGGATCAGCTCGTGGTACGCGACGTTGTATACCGGGCCCCACGCGAGGGCCAAGGCAACCAGCACCGGCGCCAGCGCCAGCAGCCGGATCATCGTGATCCGGCCGACGCCCGGGGCACCGGCGAGGTCGCCGGGCTCCACCGCAAGGCCCTCGGCGGTCGCCGCGTCGAGCGCGACCAGGATCCCCTGCCGCTCGGCCCACGCACCGACGGCACACGCGGTGATCACGATCGCCACGCCCACCAGGACGGCGGCAGCGACGACCACCACGAGCTCGACCGATGGCGTCCCGAGCACGAGTCTGTTGGCCGGCCCGCCGAGATCGTTCTGCAGCCCGGTTGGCGTCGGCAGCACGAGGATCGGCCACGCGACAAGGACGATGCCGCCGCCGGCCAGAAACCCGAGCAGGCCGAAGGCCCAGGCGGCGGGCCGGATGAGCGTCGTGATGAACGCCGACGTGATCGCCGTCCGCCACGGCAATCGTGCGCGAGCCGGCGGCGTCAGCCCCACTCGCTGCCCCGTCGCAGTCCGGATCACGGCTGCTGGCTGGCTCCCGGCGATCCGGTCAGCTCGCCCAGCCGCTGGAGCGCGTCCTCGACGTGCCCGATCTCCGTCCCGTACGTTGCGAAGTCACCGGCGCGCAGGGCTTGCTGGGCCAGCTCGAAGTGCTGGTTGGCGTACGCCACGAGCCCGTCGACATCGGATGGCAGCTCGCTGCCGGGTGGCAGGGTGGGCCTCGGGGTTGCGGACGCGCCGGGCGTCGGCGTCGGTCCCGGTGTCGGGGACGTGCCCGGGCTCCCACCCTGAACCGCGAGCAGCTGCTTGAGCGCCTCGCTCAAGGTGTCGCCCCAGACGATCGTGGTCGGGCTGCCGACGACGATCTTGCGGAACTCCGGGAACTGGGCCGAGGTCGACTGCAGGTACACCGGCTGGAGGTAGACCAACGAGTTCCCCACCGGGACGACGATCAGGTTGCCGCGGATCACCCGGCTCCCGCTCTGGTTCCAGAGCGTGATCTGGCCGCTGATCGTGGAGTCCTGGTCGATCCGGGCCTCGATCTGCGCCGGTCCGAAGATCGTGGTGTCGGCCGGGAACTGGAAGACCCGTACGGTCCCGTAGTTTGGTGCGTCGTTTTGGGCCGCGACCCAGCTGATCATGTTGGGCCGGCTGGCCGCGATCATGGGCTGGATGAGCAGGAACTCCGACGCGCTCTCGCCCGGCAGCCGCATCACCACGTAGTACGCCTCGGTCGCGAGGCTCTGCTCGTTCGTCTGCGCATCTGGCACGGTCCAGCGGTCGTTGTTCGAGAAGAACACCAGCGGCTGGGTCACGTGGTAGCGCCCGAACATCCGCGTCTGGACGTTGAACAGCTCCTCGGGGACGCGGAGATGCGAGGCGATCCCGGTCGGCAGCTGGTCCATGCTGGTGAACAGGCTCGGGAAGATCCCCTGCCAGGCGCGGATGAGGGGATCGGTCGGATCCGCCACGTACAGGTGCATGGTGCCGTCATAGGCGTCCATCGTGATCTTGACGCTGTTGCGGATGTAGTTGAACTGGCCGCCGCCAAGGCCGGTCGGCCCGCCGAGGTCCGAGGGGTTGAACCACGTGGCGTGCGGGAATCGGTCGCTGACCGTGTAGGCGTCCTGAACGTAGACGAGACGCCCGGTGTCGTCGTCCACGACCAGGTACGGGTCCTTGTCGTAGCGCAGGAACGGGGCGATCATCCCCAGCCGATCGCTGAGCGTGCGGTGGAACAGGAGCTGGCTGTCCGCCTGGATCTGGTCCGAGATCAGCAGGTCGAGGTCTCGGAACCGGAGCGCGTACAGCAGCCGGGTGAGCGTCGAATCGAGCTTGATCCCGGTGGTCCCGGTCCAGGTCGTCTTCTCGTCGCTGCTGCCCGCGCTCGTGTCGAGCGGGTAGTCGAACTCGGCCTGGCGCGCCCCGACGACGACGTAGTGGTCATCGCCCTCACCGAAGTAGATGCGGGGCTGGGTCACGGTCGGCGCATCGTTGCTCGAGACGGGAGGCAGGTCGCGGATCCACAGCCGCGGCTGGCCCTCGGGCGTGACCTCGTTCACGGGCACCATGGCCAGGCCCACGCCGTGGGTGTAGATGACCCGCTCGTTGACCCAGCTGGTGGCCGCCGGGTTCTTCTGGATCGCGAGCTCGCGCGCCGACAGCATCACCTGGCGCAGCTTCCCGTTGATCATGTAGCGGTCGGTGTCGACGTCGATGAAGTCGTAGTACTGGCGCACGGTCTGGAGCTGGTCGAGCGTGGCCTGCAGGGGCCGGTAGTCCCACAGGCGGGCATTCGTGAACGTGTCCAATTCGTTGTCGATCGCGGCCTGTGTGAGCGGCTGGTCGCCCGTATACGGCTGCGACGTCCATTCGTCGAGCCCGAAGGCAAGCCGGGTCATCGCGATGTTGTTCGCGATGTACTGCTCCTCCTGGGCAAAGGTGTTGGGATCGACGCTGAACCGCTGGATCGCCTCCGGGTACAGCTGCCCGAGCACGATCGAGGCGCTGAACCACACGATGACGATGAGGCCGAGCGGCCACAGCCAGCGGGTGAACGCACCGGCGATCAGCAGGGCGCCCGCGAGGCCCGACAGGAAGGTGAGCACGTCGTAGGCCATGAACCGGGCGTTGGCGTCCGTGAACGAGACGCCGATCGAGACGCCCGAGCCGCTGTACACCAGCTCGTACTTGTCGAGCTGGTAGCCGAACGCCACCGACAGCAGGTACAGCCCTGCCAGCACGGCGAGGTGCACCCGGACACGCGTGATGAACACCTCGCCGCCGCGTGACGCGGCGACCAGGTACCGTGCACCGGCGACGGCGAGCGACGCGAGAAGGAGCCCGTTGACGAGCGTCTGGGCAAGCCGGAAGAACGGCAGCTCGAACAGGAAGAAGCTGATGTCCTTGCCGAACACGGGGTCCGTGACCGATTGCGTCGGCGAGAACGGCACCCGGTTCGCCCACAGCAGGATCGTGTCCCAGGCGCCCGAGACGGTGCCGGCCACGCCCAGCGCAAGGAGGATCGCGAACCCGGCGATCACCCAGCGCCCGATCGGGACGATGTCGGGCAGCTCCTCGGGCTCGAACACGAACGTGCCCTCGTCCCGCACACCGGCCCCGCCCCCGAGCGGGCCTCCGAACGGGCCGCGGAGCTGGCCGCTCGCCCTCGCGCTTCGCTCGGCCTGCCGCTGCGCCTCGCCAAGGCGGCTGGCGATCGCGCGCAGCCGGCCGGGGCGCTCGGGGTCGGGCGGCGGGGCAAGGCGTCCGGCCACGGCCAGGTTGCCGAGCAGGACCACGAGCGCGATCGCAAGCGCGGCCGCGAACAGGCCGACCTGCGCGCCGAGGCGAGTCCAGAACACGCTGTCGAAGCCGACGCTCTTGTACCAGATGGCATCGGTCCAGATGTCGACCGTCGTGCCGGCCAGGATGACGACGAACAGGACCACGACGATGACGAGGGCGACGCCCATCCGACGCAGGATCCCGCCGATCGAGGGGGGCCGCGCCCCGTCCGTGGGACCGCCGACGGGTCGAGGCCGTCGCGGGGTTCGTGGCGGTCCGCCGGCGCGCCGCCGGCGCCGGCGGAGCGGGATGGGCTCGGGGCTAGGTTGCTCGTCCGACTCGACGGACGCCTCGTCGGCGGAATCGCCCGCGGCGTCGGAGCCCTCTACCTCACCGTCGTCGGCGTCCTCGTCCCCGTTCCCGTCCGAGGGATGCTCGTCATCGCCGCGCGACCGTGGCGATCGGCCCTCCGCCTCTGCGCGCCGGCGCTCCAGCTCGCGCATGAACTCATCGAACAGGTCTGTCATCCCGGATGAGTCTATGTGACTCAGGCGTTCCCGGCGAACGGGCGAGCCATGGTCGCGCCGGCCGGCGCCGGCCGCCGATCAGGGACGGGACAGCGACTCGACCGATCGCCGGAACCCGGCCAGAACCTGCTCGGCCAGCTGGTTGGGCCGGAGCGTGACCAGCAATGCCGGCTCCCAGCGAACCGCGGCCCGGATCGCCAGCGGTGCTCGCCACGGTCGGGCGTCGTCGTCGGGCGGCACGAGGGGCGCGAGCTTGATGGCGAGCCGTCCGTCCTCTTCGCGGATCATCCCCGACAGTGCCCCGGCGAACAGCGGGCCGAGGCGCAGGAGCGGCGGTTCGGGTGGCGGACCCGCAACCGGGCCGACCTCGCGGAAGCTCACCACGCCGTCGTCATCGGCAACCCACAGGACAGCGAGCCACCACTCGTCGGGGCCGTCGACCGGCTTGGCCATCCCGGCCTGGAGGCGTCGCTCGCCGACGCGCACGACCTGCTCGCGCAGGAACGACGGACCCGGATGCGGCAGTCGGTCTGGCACGCGGCCGAGGATACCCGGCGTGCCTCCGTCAGGCGCCGGGCGTGTCTCCCGGAGCGGGCGGTGCCGCGGGCACCTCGATCCTGTCGGCGCTGGCGTCCGGCGTCACCGCGTCCGCGTCGGCTCGTGCCGCGGCATCGAGGGCGTTGAGCTCCGCGAGCGGAATGCCGCGGTGGGCCAGCGCATCCGACTTGAGCGCGATGGCCTCGGCCTCGAGGTCTGCCCGCTCCGCGTCGATCTGGAGGCGGAGCATCTCGCGTCGCACCGCGTCCGACGGTGGCGCAACCGACGACGGGTCCAGTGGACGGCCCTCCTCCGGCGCCATGTCGCCGCTGAGGAAGGACAGGATCCGGTTCCGAGGTCGCGACGATCCGGAGCGGGCTCCGATGATGGCCTGCGGATCGAGCGCGGTCACACCGGGAAGCTCGGGCTCGGTTCCCGTCGCGCTGGTGAGCGCCGCTCCACAGGAGGGGCAGTGCTCGACGTCAGGGGCGGGAAGCCTGGCCGAGCACCACTGGCAGGTGGTGACCGGACCGCTCGTCTGATCGGCCATGTGCGCACTGTAGCCCACCGGGGAAGTCCCGATATCCCCCGTTCAGGCTATCCATTACTCCCACTCGATGGTGGCCGGCGGCTTGCTGCTGATGTCGTACACGACACGGTTGACGCCCGGGACCTCATTTACGATCCGGGACGAGATCCTTCCCAGCACGTCGTAGGGCAGCTTGGCCCAGTCGGCCGTCATGCCGTCCTCTGAGGTGACGGCCCGGATCGCGACGACGTTCGCGTACGTCCGTCCATCGCCCATGACCCCGACCGATCGCACGGGCGTCAGGATCGCGAACGACTGCCACACGTTGCGATACAGCCCGGCAGCCTTGATCTCGTCGATCACGATCCAGTCGGCGTCCCGCAGCGTGTCGAGCCGTTCGGCGGTGACCTCGCCGATGATCCGGATCGCGAGACCGGGACCCGGGAACGGCTGGCGATGGACCATCGCATCCGGCAGGCCAAGTTCGAGGCCCACCAGACGCACCTCGTCCTTGAACAGGTAGCGGAGCGGCTCGATGAGCTGGAAGCGGAGGTCCGCGGGCAGGCCGCCGACGTTGTGGTGGGTCTTGATCTTCTGGGCGGTCTTGGTCTCGGGCGTCGTGGACTCGATCACGTCCGGGTACAGCGTGCCCTGGGTGAGGAAGTCGATTCGCCCCAGCTTGGCGGCCTCTTCCTCGAACACGCGGATGAACTCGCTGCCGATGATCCGCCGCTTCTGCTCCGGATCCGTGACACCCGCCAGGCGGGCGAGGAACCGCTCCCGCGCATCGACCATCACCAGGCGCATGCCGAGGTTGGCTTCGAACGTCACGCGCAGGAGCTCTGACTCCTTCTTGCGCATCAGGCCGTGATCCACGTAGATACAGGTCAACCGGTCCCCCACCGCCCGGTGGACGAGCGCGGCCGCCACCGCGGAATCGACGCCGCCGGAAAGGGCGCAGATGACCTGGCCCTGGGAGCCGGTCTCGCTCGCGTGCCGGTCGACCCGGTCGCGGATCGCGGCGATCGTCGTCTCCGCGAAGTTGGCCGGGGTCCAGCTCGGCTCGACGCCCGCGATCCCGGTGACGAAGTTGCGCAGGACGTCGCGCCCCCGCGGGGTGTGGACGACCTCGGGGTGGAACTGGATGCCGTAGAGGTGCCGATCGGGGGCGGCGAGCCCGGCGTAGGGCGTCGACTCGGTCTGCGCCGTGGCGTGGAACCCCTCGGGCAGCCGGGTGATCGAGTCGCCGTGGCTCATCCAGACCGCCTGCTCGCGCTCGATGCCGTCGAACAGCCCGTCGTCCCGGGTGAGCTGCACGGTCGCCGGTCCGTACTCGCGCCGGGTCGCCGGCAGCACGTCGCCACCCAGCTCGAGCGCCATCAGCTGGGCGCCGTAGCAGATGCCGAGGACGGGGATCCGCCCGCTCCAGATCGAGGCGTGGGCCCTGGGCGCCGCGTCGTCATAGACCGAGTTGGGACCGCCGGAAAGGATGATCGCGCGCACGCCGCGCCGCTCGAGCTCGGCGAGCGGTGTGTCGTGGGGCAGCAGCTCCGAGTAGACGTGGAGCTCGCGGACCCGCCGCGCGATCAGCTGGGCGAACTGGCTGCCGAAGTCGAGGACGGCCACGCTGCCCGGCTCGGGGATGGCCGTTGGTGGCGGGCGATCCTCGGGCGTGCGTGCCGGGGCGGGGGCGTCGAGCGCGACCTCCAGGTAGGCCTCGACCTCCGCGTCGTCCGGGGCGAGCACCCGGTGGCCGGCATTTGCGGCTTCCCCATGGACCGTCTTGCCGCGCCGCCCGGCATCCCCGGCGACGGGCTGCGATGGCTCCTCCGGCTCGGCCAATGACCCCTCCCGCGTCAACGTGCGATGGTGTGCGCAGAGTTTACCGGCCGAGCCGCCTGCGGGGGCTGCGCCGGTCGGCACCGGATCGACCGGACGCGACCGACATCACCACATGCACCATCACCAGATGCGAAGGGGTTGCCGAGAATGAAGCTCGACGCGGCAGGTGGATCGGACCACCGCCGCTACCCGATCCGGATCGGCCGCCGGTCGGCGGGCCCGCTGCGGATCGTGTTCGGCGTGACGCCGGAGCGAGCCTGGGCCCGGGTCGGCGAGGACGATGTCGTGGCGCGGTTCGGCCGGTTCGAGATGCAGGTCGCGATCACGAACATCACCCGCTGGCGGATCGAGGGTCCCTGGCGCTGGATCACCGCGATCGGCGTGCGCAGGAGCATCCGCCACGGCGACATCTCGTTCGCCGGCAGCCCGCGGGGCGGCGTGCGGCTCGACTTCCGGACCACGGTCCGGTGGTCCTTCCTCCGCGTCCCGGCGCTGTATGTCGGCGTTGAGGACCTGGAGGGATTCGCCGCCGCGCTCACTGAGCGCGGCCTTCCGGGCGAGGATGCGCGGCGGGTGTAGTTCGGGAGCCGCCGGATGGTCCCGTCACCTACCGCCCGATGCGGTGGTAGGCCGGCTTGTGTCACGCGCGCCGGCCGTGATGACAGGCCCAAGCCGGTGTCCCCGCACGACGTCTCGCGAGAATGTCACCGTCAGGCTCGTTCCTGGGCGACGACCGGGACTATCACCACACTGCGCGGTGGATGGCAGGAGATCCGGGGCTCGTCACGGGTAGCACCGCGCCCGGCGGTGCGTGGCAGGACGGACGCCCGATGGCTGGGCCGGCGAGCCGCATTCCCGCCGGCTCCGGGTCCCGGCCGCCCGCCGGCGGCCGACCTGCTACTTCCCGCGCAGCTGCCAGGACTTGCCCTCGGTGACGACCGATGGGGCGTAGACAATCTCGACCTCGTGCATGTCGGCGATCGTTCGGGCACCGAGCGCGGCCATCGACTGCCGGAGCGCACCCATGAGGTTCTGCGTGCCGTCGGTCACGTGCGACGGGCCGTTGAGAATCTGGTCCAGCGGTCCGACCGTACCCACCCGGATCCGGGTTCCGCGCGGCAGCACCGGCGACGGAGCTGCCATCCCCCAGTTCATGCCCCGGCCCGGCGCCTCCGATGCCCGGGCAAGCGGCGAGCCGAGCATCACGACGTTGGCGCCGGCGGCCAGCGCCTTGGCGACGTCACCACCCCGCTTCATCCCGCCGTCCGCGACCACCGGGACGTACCGCCCGGTTTCCGCGTGGAACAGGTCCCGCGCCGCCGCAACGTCCGCGATCGCGCTGACCTGCGGGATCCCGATCCCCAGCACCTCGCGCGTCGTGCACGCCGCGCCTGGCCCGACGCCCACGAAGATGGCCGCAGCACCCTGCTCCATCAACTGGTACGCGGCGTCGGCGTTGGTCGTGTTGCCCACGGCGACCGGGATCGGCATGAACCGGGTGAAGTCGCCCAGCGCAAGGGGCTCGTAGCCGGTCGCCAGGTGCCGGGCCGATGACACCTGCGACTGAACGAGGAACAGCTCGGCGCCGTGCTCCGCGCAGAACGGTCCGAACCGGCGCGCGACGCCGGGGGTCGCGGACACGGCGGCCTTCGACCCGGCGGCGTGCAGCTCGTCGATCCGGCGGGCGATCAGTTCCTCGCGGATCGGTGCCGCGTATGCCTCGGCGAGCAGGTCCTGGATGCGATCGTCGGGCGCATCGACGATCCGGGCGAGCACGGCCGACGGGTCGTCGTAGCGGGTCTGCACACCCTCGAGATTGAGAACGGACAGACCACCCAGGCGGGCCAGCTCGGCGGACAGGGCGACGTCGACAACCGCGTCCATTGCGGCCGCCAGGACGGGGATCTCGAGCGGCAGGCCGCAGAACTCCTGCGACAGGACCACGTCCGCAGGGTCGACGGTGTCGGTGCCCGGGGCCAGCGAGACGTCGTCGAACCCGTAGGTCGGCCGAATCGCATCGACCTTGGAGCGGAAGACCCGCCGGTTCGCCAACGTCTCGGTCATTCCGCCGTCCTCTCGAGCAATCGGGCCGCCTCCATCGCCTGTCCAGAGTCTAGCGGTCGGCGGGCAGGGCCATAATCCGGGAGAACCCACGGGCGGATCGACGAAAGGGCGAGCGCGATGGCGAAGGGCAAGTCGAGGCCGGAAGCGACCGGCAAGCCGGGGGTATCGAGCTCCCCCGGTGATCAGGGCACGGCCGGGGACGGCAACCGCAAGGCCGCCAAGCTGGCGGCCAAGGTCTACCTCGCGGAGCTGGCGAAGCTCCAGGTCGAGCTGGCGAAGCTCCAGGAGTGGGTCAAGGCGCGCGGCCTCAAGGTGGTCGTGATCTTCGAGGGACGGGACGCTGCCGGCAAGGGCGGCGCGATCAAGACGTTGACGCTGGCGCTCAATCCGCGCGTGGCCCGGGTGGTCGCGCTGCCGGCGCCAACCGAGCGGGAGCGCTCGCAGTGGTATTTCCAGCGCTACGTCCCCCACCTGCCTGCGGCCGGCGAGATCGTGCTGCTCGACCGCAGCTGGTACAACCGCGCCGGTGTCGAGCGGGTGATGGGCTTCGCGACGGCGGCCGAGATCGAGGAGTTCTATCGATCCTGTCCGGAGTTCGAGCGGATGCTCGTGCGGTCGGGGATCATCCTGATCAAGTACTGGTTCTCGGTCAGCGACGCCGAGCAGGAGAAGCGGTTCCAGGGCCGGATCGACGACCCGACCAAGCGCTGGAAGCTGAGCCCGATGGACCTGATGTCGCGGACGCGCTGGGTCGAGTACTCGATCGCCAAGGACGAGATGTTCCGCCACACGGACATCAAGCAGGCGCCCTGGTACGTGGTCAACGGCGACGACAAGAAGCGCGCGCGGCTCAACGTGATCAGCCACCTCCTGTCGCTCATCCCGTACGAGGACCTCACGCCGGAGCCGATCGTCCTGCCGCCGCGCGAGCCCGATCGCGGCTACGTCAGGCCGCCGATGGACGAGCAGACCTTCGTCCCGGAACGCTACTGACCACCGCCGGACGAGCACCCGGAGCAGGTTCCACGTGGCAGCGATGCTCAGCCGATGACGCGCGCGCCGTCACGGTCCAGCTCGAACCACGGCGCACGTGCGGGGTCGAGCACGTCGTCGCGAATCCGCTCGATCGCGGTCCGGTAGGCGGGCCAGACGACCTCCGCGTGGGCCGCCTCGAGCGTCAGCCAGCGGGCGCCGTCGTGCTCGTGCGACAGCACCGGTTCGAACTCCGGCCGAACGCGCACCGCGAACACGGCCGCCACCAGGACCGCATCGACCGACGGCTCGTGAAACTGGTTCACCAGGTCGAGGTCGTAGAACGCCTCGATCGCCGCCGGCCCAAAGCCGGTCTCCTCGGCCAGCTCGCGCAGGGCACAGGCCGCGACGCGCTCCTCCGGCTCGAGCTTGCCCGACACGCATTGCCACAGCCCGGCGAGGATCCGGCCCGGAGCGCGGCGAATGAGCAGGATCTCGGGTCCGGTCTCGCGCACCCGGAACATCCAGCAGTCCACGAGATCGGGGCGAAGGCTCATCGGCCGGCCAGCCGAAGCTCGAGCCGCTCCAGCTGCTCGAGGTGCATGAGGTCGTGGACGCCCGAGAACAGCAGCCACTCGCCGCACCGCAGGCGGCCCACCAGCCGGTGATCGAGCGGGCACGGCTCCGTCTCGTGGCCCTCGACGGCGCGCGCGGCTCGTTCCACGATCCGCTGGCTGGCCGCGATCCGGCGCAGCAGCTGCTCGCGCGTGGCGTCCGCGGTGCCCGGGATCCCGGGTGTCACCGAAGGCGCGTCGGCAGGCCAGCGCCCGCGCGCGGCGAGCGACGCGGCGAGGGCGAGGCGAGCGCGCGAGTCCGCCGCGTGCCCCAGCGCCTGGGCAACGTTCCAGTCGCCTTCGCCACCGGGCATCGAGAACGCCTCGTCCGGCAGCACCTCGACCATCGAGGCCAGGCCCGCGGCAACGGCCGCCAGCTGCGCGCTGATGCCGGTCGCGCTGCCAGGCCCGGCGCCCCGCCGGACCTCACGCCGGACGGAGATGAACGCACCTTCGTCGATGCCTCGCCAGGCGCGCACGACGTCCGGGGCGGCGAGCTCGAGGGTGTCGATCCGGGCGGGCATCGGGGGAGCGGGTGGCGGCCCGGTCGGGGCGGCGGCCGGCCTCACTCAGCCCGGCAGGAGCTGGCGCAGCGCGAACAGCACGTTCGCGGGCCGCTCCGCAAGGCGGCGCATGTACCACGGGTACCACGCGCTGCCGTACGCGATCAGCGTCTGGACCTTGAACCCTGCACGGGCGAGCCGGCGCTGCTCCTTCGCGCGGATGCCGTACAGCATCTGGACCTCGAACCCGTCCTTCTGGACACCCGCGGCCGCCGCGTGGCCTGCGATCTGCTCCACCAGGGCAACATCGTGCGTACCCAGGCCCAGCCGGATGTCGCGGGTCCGGCTCTCCCGGAGCAGGGTCACGGCGACCGCCAGGTAGTTGGCGTCGACCTCCCGCTTCGAGCGGAATGCGACGTCACGCGGCTCGTCGTAGGCGCCCTTGACCAGGCGGATCGCCGGGTTCAGGGGCAGCAGCCGCTCCACGTCCCTGGCGGTGCGCCGGAGGTACGCCTGGAGGCAGATCCCCGTTCGCGGGTGGGACGCCCGGAGCCGCTGGTACAGGTCGATGGTCCGGTCGACGTAGCTGCTGTCCTCCATGTCGATCCACAGGTACGAGCCCTGTGCCTCGGCCACGGCCGCGAGCACGCGCAGGTGCCCGAAGCAGACGTCCTCGTCGATGTCCAGGCCCAGCTGGGTCGGCTTGACGCTGATCTCGCCGTCGATCTCGGCGGCCTTGATCCGGGCCAGCAGCTCCCGGTAGTGGTCCGCGACCACCTGTGCCTGCTCGATCTCGGTCAGGTTCTCGCCCAGCTTCGTGTACAGCGTCCCGATGCCCAGCACGTGGAGCTCGAACGCCGCGCCGAGCGCGTCGTCGATCTCCTCGCCGGGCATGAACCGTCCGACCGCACGGCGCATGAACCGGAGCCTGGGCAGCCGCTCGCGCATCCAGGCGTTGCGGGCGAACCACAGCAGGATCCTGCGGAGCACCCGGTTCACAGGCGTTCGAAGCGCTCCACCGGCAGCACGAACACCGTGGCGCCGCCCACCTCCACCTCGAGCGGGTAGGGCATGAAGAACTCGCCGGGCTCCATGATCGGCGGCATCGGGTTCACGATCTGTGTCCGCGCGTGGCAGCTCTCGCGCACGATCGCGAGGACCTCCTCGACCTGTGCCTCCTCGACGCCCACCATGACCGTCGCGTTCGACTGCTTGAGGAAGCCGCCGGACGAGTGAAGCCGCGTGGCGCGGTACTCGCGCTCGAGCAGGGCGTCCACGAGGGCGCCGGCATCTTCGTTGTGGACGATGGCGACGACGAGCTTCATCGACGCGAGGATAGCCCACCCGGAGACGCACGATGGCGCCGGGACGGTTTGCGGGCACGTTCGACGCCTCGCGCCCGCCCGTCGCGGTCACGCGCACCTGGGACGGGTCCCGCGCCCGATCGACGGTGTACGATGCCGACTCGCCTCGATCGGGCGCGAGGGGGCCGCCCAGGGACCCGGGAGCCCGCCCCGATCCGGCAGCACGCGGAGGCACACGTGTCGGACTCCATCGGCGCCGGCGACGGCCCGCTCACCGTTCTCTCGGCCGGCGCCGCGGCCCTCGCGCGCGCCGGCGACCTGGACACTGCGCTGTCGGTCATCGCGGAAGCCGGTTCGGCTGCCGTGCACGCCGAAACGGCCGCGGTGTTCACCTTGGACACGGACGGTGGCGGTCTCGAGCTGCTGCTGACGCTGGGCCTGCCGGAAGAGGGCGTCAGTGGCTTTGGCGCGGACGTGTCGGGCAATCCGGACCATCCGATCCACCGCGCGGCGGTCGACCGGAGCGGTTCGCTCGGGCGAACGGGCGAGATGGCGGGTGGAGACACGATGACGATCGTCGACCTGCCGCTGGTCGTCGCACGCGGGGGCGTCGAGGACGGGATGGGCGTGCTGAGCTTCGGCTGGCCCGGATCCCACGAGGTCGGGCCGTCCGAGGAGACGCTCCTGGTCGCGATCGCTGACCTCGCCGCGTCGGCGATCTCGGCGTTCCGGACGGCCTCGCTCGCAGCCGAACGTGCCGAATGGTTCGAGCGGGTCGCGCACACGGACGCCCTGACCGGGCTGTCCAACGCCCGGACGCTGACCCGGATCCTGGAGCTCGAGGTGGCGCGCGCGCAGCGCCAGGGCAGCGAGGTCTCGGTGGCGGTGTTCGACGTCGACGGGTTCACGGCGCTCAACACGTCGGCGGGGTCGCGTGCGGGCGACCAGGTCCTGCGCCAGGTCGCGGCCGTCCTGGCCGCGAACGTCCGGCTGGTCGATACCATCGCCCGCACGGGTGGCGACGAGTTCGTGCTCGTGGCGCCGGGCTCGGCCGGGGTGACCGTCGCGCACCGGGTGCTTGACGGGATTGCCTCGCTGGAGGCCGTGGCAGACCTCACCGTGACGGTGTCAGCCGGCGTCGCCAGGTTCCCGCAGGATGGCGGCGACGCCGAGGCGCTGGTCGGCGCCGCGCGTGCGGCGCTCGCGAGTGCCGCGGGCACTGCGTCGATCTCGGAGGCGGCGGGCAGCATCGGCTCGTAGCCCGCCTGCGCAACGGCGGATCCGCGCGCCACGCGGACGGCCGCCCAGGAAACCTCAGTCGCGATGGGTCTCGACGCTGCGCACGGCTGCCGTCAGACATGGGAGCCGGTCGGCAACCCTGCCCACGGCCGCAACGGCGCCGGCAAGCACCGCGGCCTCGTCGCCGGTCGCATCGACGATCGCGTAGCGCCCTGGCTCTGCCGCCGCGAACCCGAGAAACGCTGCTCGCACCCGCTCGTGATACTCGAGGTCCTGGAACGCCTCGAAGCGCGTCACCTCGACCGCCTTGCGGCCCAGGCCGACCTCGACGGGAATGTCGAGCAGGATCGTGAGATCGGGCACCAGGCCTCCCGTCGCGAGCTGCTGCACCGCCGCGAGCTCGGTCATCGGGACCCCGGATCCGCGTCCCTGGTACGCCAGCGAGGAGTCGGCGTATCGATCACACACCACGACGGCGCCCCGATCGAGCGCCGGGCCGATCACCTCGGTCACGTGCTGCGCGCGCGCGGCGGCGAACAGCAGCGCATCCGCAAGGCCCGTGCGATCGATCCGCGGCTCGGTATCGAGCACCAGCCGCCGGATCTGCTCGCCCAAGGGCGTCGACCCCGGCTCGCGGGTGGTGACGACCTCGCAGCCGCCGGCACGGAGCACCGTCGCGAGCCGCGGCATGAGGCTCGACTTCCCGGACCCGTCCGGGCCCTCGAGGGTGATGAACATGCCTCGGTGGGCGGGCGAGGCGGGCGTATCCACGAGCACGAGTGTACGGGCATCGGCCGGCTGGGACCGGGCGCGGCACACCCCGGGCACCGCCCCGGCGCCGACCCCGGCACCGGGCGCCCGCTACGCCGAACGCCCTAGCGGCGCGCGACCAATGCACGCGGTACCCTCGGCCTGATGCGTGATCTGACCGGCCGTGCCCTCGACACGGCGACTGCCCTGGGCGCGACGTACGCCGATGTGCGCGTCGTGCGCCGGATCGAGGAGTCGATCAACATCAAGTCGGCTCGCGTCGAAGGCGTGTCGTCGGGCGAGACCGAGGGATTCGGCATCCGGGTCCTGGTGGACGGCGCCTGGGGCTTCGCCGCAAGCCATCACCTGAGCACCGGCGAAGCCGACCGGGTCGCAGCGGACGCCGTCCGGATCGCGAGGGCCAGCGCGACTGCCATCCGGAACCCGGTCCGTCTTGACGACCGCCCGCCCGCAAACGGCAGCTTCGAGTCCCCGGTGGTCGAGGACCCGTTTGCCGTCCCGCTCGATCAGAAGGTCGAGCTCCTGCTCGCCGCGGACCGGGCCATGAACGGCGTCAAGGGCATCACCTTCACCGAGTCCATGTACGCCGCCCAGCGCGAGTCGAAGACGTTCGCCGCATCCGACGGCAGCTACACGGAGCAGGTGATCACCCACATCGGCAGCGGCCTCGAGGCCAACGCCATCGCGGACGACGAGCACCAGCGCCGCAGCTACCCGGACAACGGCGGCCTGTGGGCGTCCGCGGGCTACGAGTTCGTTCGGGCGATGGACCTCGAGGCGAACGCCGAGCGCATCGCCGGCGAGGCGGTCGAGCTGCTGAGCGCGCCGCCGCTGCCCGCCGGAACGCGCACGATCCTGCTCCATCCCAGCCAGCTGTACATGCAGGTCCACGAGAGCTGCGGCCACCCGACCGAGCTCGACCGGGCATTCGGCACCGAGGCCAGCTACGCGGGAACGAGCTTCCTGACCCCGGACCTCCTCGACGGCTTCCGCTACGGCTCCGACCTGTGCGACATCGTCGCCGACGCCACCGTCCCCGGCGGCCTGGGCACGTTCGGCTGGGACGACGAGGGCGTAGTCGCCCAGCAGGTGCCGCTGATCAGGGAGGGGATGTTCGTCGGCTATCTCAGCTCCCGGGAGACCGCCCCGCGGATCGGACGCCGGTCTGGTGGCGCGATGCGCGCCGACGGCTGGAACCGGATCCCCTTGATCCGGATGACCAACGTCAACCTGTTGCCCAGGCCCGGGATGAGCTTCGAGGACATCGTCGCGGACACCGACGACGGGATCATGTTCGAGACCAACCGCAGCTGGTCGATCGACGACCGCCGGCTCAACTTCCAGTTCGGCACCGAGATCTGCCGCGAGATCAAGGGCGGCAAACCGGGCCGGCTGTACCGCAACGGCACGTACACCGGGATCACCTACGAGCTGTGGCGGTCGATGGACGCCGTCGGCGACTCCAGCTCCTGGCGGATGTGGGGCACGCCGAACTGCGGCAAGGGCGAGCCGCCGCAGACCGGGCACGTCGGCCACGGCGTCTCCGGGGCGCGGTTCCGGAACGTGCGCGTCGGAGTCATGGGATGAGCGACAGGCACGCGATCGGCGGCGATCCGGCCGAGGCACTGCGGCTCGCGGAGCTCGTGATCGACATGTCCTCGAAGGCCGGTGCGACCGAGGCCGAGGCGCTCGTCGCGTCCGGCGAATCCGCGCTCACCCGGTTTGCCAACTCGGAGATCCACCAGAACGTCGCCAGCGACGAGGTGCTCGTCAACCTGCGCTTCGTGAGCGGCCGTCGGGTGGGGGTGGCCTCGACGGGACGAACAGATGCCGAAGGGCTGCGCGCCCTGGTCGAGCGGGCAACGGCGATCGCCGCCAATGTCGCGGAGCTCGAGGATTGGGCCGGTCTGCCCGAGGGTGGAACCGTGCCGCCGGTCGAGATCGCGTGGTCGGACGGCACGGCAGGCGCCACGCCCGAGCTGCGCGCCGACGGGGCCCGGGCTGTCATCGCGGCCGCGGACGAGGCCGGCGTCACGGCGTACGGATCGTTCTCGACCGACGTGGAGGCGATCGCGGTCGCAAATTCGCACGGCGTCCGGGCCGCGGAGCGTCGGACCAGCTCGCAGCTGCTCACTGTGACCATGGGCCCCGACAATGGCACCGGATACGCGGAGCAGTGCTCGGTCGACGCGACGGTCATCGATGCCGCCGCGATCGGGCGCGAGGCCGCCGAGCGCGCAACGGCCAGCGCCAACCCGGTCGCGCTTGCGCCCGGCGACTATCCGGTCGTGCTGCACCACTATGCCGTCGTCGACCTGCTGGACATGGTCGGGTACCTGGGGCTGTCCGCGCTCGCCGTCCAGGAGGACCGGTCGTTCTTCGAGGCGGGCAGGCAGGTCGCATCGACGCTGGTGACGATCGTCGACGACGGTCAGGACCCCGCCGGCCTGCCAGCGGGGTTCGATGCCGAGGGCGTGCCCAAGCAGCGGCTCGCGCTGCTCGACGCGGGCGCGTGCCGCGACCTCGCCTTCGACCAGCAGACGGCGGCGCGTGCCGGCCGGTCGTCGACGGGTCATGGACTGCCGGCGCCGAACACGTACGGCCCGTTCCCAACCAACATGGTGATGGCCGCGGGTGACACCGCGTACGACGACCTCGTGGGCGGGCTCGAGCGGGGCCTCCTGGTGACCCGGTTCCACTACACCAACCCGGTTCACCCCAAGCGCGTCGTGATCACGGGCATGACGCGGGACGGGACGTTCCTGGTCGAGGACGGCAAGGTCGTGGGCGCCGTCCGCAACCTGCGATACACGATGTCGTACCTCGACGCCCTGGCCAACGTGGAGGCCGTGGGACGCGAGCGCCGGTGCCTGCGCGGCTTCCTGGGCGGAAGCGTCGTGCCCTCGCTCCGGCTGTCGTCGTTCTCGTTCACCGGCGCGACGGCCGAGGGCTAGATCGCCGGATGGGCATCGGCGACGCACGGGCGGCGGACCTTACGGTGTTCGTCGACGCGGATGCATCCATCACGGTCGATGTCGGCGCGCGGTTCGTGCCAGTCGGCAATGAGGACCTGGAGCGGATCCTGGACCGCCTGGCGGCCGACGGCGGAACGCTCCGGCTGCTCGGTGCGCCGGATCGCGCGGACGACGGCGACGAGCCGCCGGATCGTGAGAGCGACCCCGCCGTGGGGGCGGCGTCGTACGTGCTTGCTCTCGCCCATGCGCGCGGGCTCCGGGTCATCCGCGAGGACCGCTGACGTGGCGCCGGAGGGCACCATCCGCTCGCGCCTCGCCCGGCGGTTCGATCCCATCGAGCTGCGGGCGATCAAGCGGCTGTGGATCCGGCACTCGATCGCGGAGGACGCGCGCGACATCGACGGGCTGATCGCGACCCTTGCGCCCGATTGCGTCTACGAGATCGTGCCGACCGGCCAGCGCTGGGACGGTCACGAGGGGGCGCGGGCGTTCTATACGGAGCTGTTCGCCGCGTTCCCGGACAACCGGTTCGGGCTGATTGACATCGTGGTCGGGCCGCAGGGCGTGTTCGAGGCCGCTGAGCTCACGGGTACGAACCTCGGACCGTGGGCCGGGGTTCCAGCCTCAGGGCTGCCGGTCAGCCTGGGTGTGCTGATCCTGTTTCCGTGGGACCCCGTCACGAATCGGTTCCGCGGGGAGCGGATCTGGTTCGATCGGGGGTCCCTGGGCTCGTAGATCCGCCTACCAGGCGACGAGCTTCCAGATCTCCGGCTCCAGCTCGCCGGGGCTCCCGCCGACCTCGGCGAAGATCGCGACCGCGCGCTTGAGGTGCGCCATCGAGTCGTCGATCCGGCCCACCGCGTGCAGCTGGTCGGCGAGGCTGTTCTCGACCGCTGCCTCCAGGTGACGCTCGCCGGTCCGCCGGCACTCGCCGAGGGCGGTCTCGAGCAGCGCGATCGCGGCCAGCCGGTCGCCGGCTGCCGCTTCGACGAGCGCGAGGGCATTGCGGGCCGCGATCGCGGCCCCGGCATCCGGATCGGTGGCCGCCATGGCGAGGCTCTGCTCCAGCGACGCGCGTGCGGCGTCCAGATCACCGGTCTCGCGGGCGATGAGCCCCAGGATCCGATGGGCCGCACCGGCGCCCGGATCGTCGCCGGCCGCCTGCGCGATATCGAGCGCGCGAGAGGCCGCCAGGTGGGCGAGGTCGAGCTCGCCTGCGCGATGCGCCACCACCGCCCGCTCGACCAGCGCACGGACCAGGACCCGGGAGCCGGCGGCCGGCTCCCCGAGCTCGAGCGTCGCGACCGCGGCGTCAAGGTGGCTGGCCGCGGTCGCGAAATCGCCTCGGCGTGCGTGCACCCTCCCGAGCTGGAGCTCGACCCCCGGAAGCTCGTCGTCGGAGGTCGCCGCCGCGGCGGCCTCGAGCGCGGCGATGGCACCGGTGTAATCGCCCAGGACGGTCCGGACCTCGCCCAGCAGGATCTGGATCGCGGCCCCGTCGGGATGCCCCAGCGCGATCGCGGTCTCGAGATGCGCGGCTGCCTCGCGATTCGCGAACAGCGCCCGGGCGCGCACCCCTGCCTGGCGGAAGGCCTCCGCCGCTTCCGCCTCCCGACCCGCCGCACGTTCGTGGGTCGCCACCTGGACCAGTCGGGCGGGGTCGTCACGGCCCGGGAGATCGAGCCTGAGAAGCTCGGCGGTCCGGCGATGGAGCAGCCGGCGGCGGGCGAGGCTGGTCGCCTCATAGGCGGCGTCGCGGAGCTTGGCGTGCGCGAAGTCGAAGGCAACCTCGGGCGCCGCCGGAACGTCGCGGACGATGCCGCGCCGCACCAGCTCCTCGAGCGCCGTCACCGTCTCGTCCTCGGAGCGTCCGCTCGTCCCCCGCACGAGCGGCAGGGCGAACGAGCGGCCGATGACCGCGGCCGCCGACAGCACCTGTCCCGCCGTCTCGCTCACGGAGACGAGCCGCTCCCGGAGGAGGGTGCGGACGCTCCGCGCCGGTCCCTCGATCAGGCCGGTCCCCGTCGCAAGCGCCTCGACCACGTACAGGGGCAGGCCCTCGCTCTCCTGGAGCAGCATGTCGACGGCCATCGGGGGCTGCGCCACGACAGACGCCGCCGCCACCAGCTGCTCGACGTCCTCGCGGCCGAGCCGGCGAAGGGAGATCGCCGTGGCCCCCGGGAGGGTCTCGATCGTGGCCACGAAGGCGGCGCCAAGCTCATCGAGATCCTCCGGGCGCCAGGTGAGGAGGAGCAGGACAGGGCGACCCGCCAGCCGGCGACCGAGCCACACCAGCGACTCCCGCGATGCATCGTCGGCCCACTGGAGATCCTCCACCGTGATCAGTCCCGGCACCGGTCCGGCCACGAGCGCAACGAGGGCGCTCGCGACGGCTTCCAGCAGGCGAACCCGTGCTGCCGGTCCGTCATCGGTCGCGGCGCGGACCGCCCGGACCGGCCGGCGGCGCGACAGGTCGGCGGGCATGGGCACGAGGCGCTCGAGCTCCACGACGGTGGCGTCCGGCAGCTCCCGGAGCCGATCGACGGCGTCCGGACGAGCGAGCCCGACGCGCAGCAGCTCCACGATGAGCCCGTAGGCGATGCCGGCCTCCGACGCGAACGACCGCGCCACGAGCGTCGTGCCGCCCGCCGCGTTCACGCTGGAGCGAACGCTCTCGGCGAGCCGCGATTTCCCGATCCCGGCTTCGCCGGTGACATGGGCGACTCGCCCATCGATCCCCGCCGCGCCGTGGGCATCCATGAGCGCGCGCAGCTCGGCGTCTCGCCCGACCAGCGGCAACCGGACGGGGGCGGGTGGCGTGCCTTCGCCGGACCCGTCCGACGCCCCCGTTGGCGTGTTCCCGGCGTCCGGCGAGGCCGTGGCGGGTGGTCGCTCGTCGCGGATCGCCTCGTACAGCGCCGTCGTCTCCGCCAGGGGCGTGACGCCGAGCTCGCGCTCCAGCACGGCGACACATGCGCGGTACTGGCGGATCGCGCCCGCTCGGTCGCCCGATCGCGCAAGCAGCCCCATCAAGCGACGGTGGGCAGGCTCGTCGAGTGGGTCGAGGTCCACCCGGCGTGCGCCCGCGGCGACCGCGCCGGCGAGATCGCCGCTGGCCTCCATCGCATCCGCCAGCCGGTCCAGGAGCTCGGCGACAGTGCGCTCCACGGCGACCGCCCGGGTCGCCCTCCAATCGTCGAACTCCGGGCTATCTCGGAGCGAGAACCCGGCGAGGAGAGGACCGCGGACCTCCGAGGCCGCGCCACGAAGGCGGTCGATGGAGGCCGAACGGATCGCCGCATCGATGGTCGCAAGATCGATCCAGACCGTCGCCGTGTCGAGTGCGACGGTCGAGCGATCGACCAGCAGCCAGCGATCGCGGAGCGCCGTGCGGAGAACCGACAGGGTCCGGCGGAGCGCGCCCCGGGCGGACGCGTCGTCCGACTCCGGCCACAGCACCGCCGCGAGCTCCTCGCGCGCGAACGGCCGGCGGTCGACCGCGAGGAGGGCGAGGATCGCCAGTGCCTTCCGGGTGTCCACGATGAGGGGGCGCCCGGCCGCGCGGACGTCGAGCGGGCCGAGGACGCGGATCTCGAGCGCCTCGGATTCGGCCGGAAGGGCCATCGGTGCGGGCATGGCTCGTAACGGTACCCTGACGGCACGCGATCCCGTAACGTTTCCCGGACGATCCCGATCGAGCATCCGGTGCCATGCCCGCGTCCCACTTCCGCCACGCCCAACCCACCCGGCAGCGCAGAGTGACGCCGCCCGGCGTGGCCCGGGGAGGCCGAGTGGTCGCCGAGACGCGGCGGGTGGTGGGCGACGCAGTGCAGCCGGCGGCCGCCGCCGTCTGGCTCCGGCGGACCGTGCGATGACATCGCGGATGGCCGGCGTGCGAACGGCTCGGCCGCTCCTGCGCCTCCTGCTCGGCGGAGCGATCGGGATCGCCGTGCTCGAGACTGGCGCACTCCTCGTGCAGGGGCTGTCTCCGGGTCTCGCGTCGATCGCCTACGTGGCCATCAGCGCGGCCTACCTCGTCGCGGGTGGAGTCATCATCGAGCGGCAACCGGGCAACATGGTCGGGCCGCTGGTGCTGGTCCTCGGCCTGCTCGTCACCGGCTACCTGATCCTCGACGGCTTCATCCGGCTCGCGGGCACGTCGCCCGAAGCGAGCGTCGCGGGGCTGCTCGTGTACGAGGTCGACGGTCCGTTCTTCTTCGCCATCGCCATGGTCTTCCTGGCCTTTCCCGATGGGCGCTTCCCAGCGCGACGCTGGCGATGGCTGGTGATCGTGGATGCCGGCCTCGCCACGGTGGTCACCACCACCTCCCTGGTCCGCCCGGGATCGTTCGCCTACTACCCCTGGCTGGACAACCCGCTCGGAGACCCGGCGAGCCCGCTGCTCGTCCTCTGGGCGCCGTCGTACAGCCTGCTGGTCTGCGGGGTCGTGGCTGCGGTCCTGTCCCTGGTCGGGAGGTGGCGGCGCGGCAGCATGCAGGAGCGAGCCCAGCTCAAATGGGTGGCCCTGGCAGCGGCGATCCTCGCGGTCGCGATGGTGTTCTACGGCGGCACGGCCGGCCCGGGCGAGTACTCGGAAGCCGGGGACCTGTCGGTCGGCGCCGGGCTGAGCTTGTTCCCGATCGCGATCGCGATCGCCGTCCTCCGCTACCGCCTGTACGAGATCGACCGGCTCGTCAGCCGGACGCTCGGGTGGGCCGTGGTAACCGCGATCGTGGTCGCCGTGTTCATCGTCGTCGTCGTCGGGCTGCAGGCAATCCTCTCTGGCGCGACGCAGGGGGACACCCTGGCCGTCGCGGCGTCGACCCTGCTCGCAGCTGCCCTGTTTCAGCCGCTTCGGGCTCGAGTCCAGCGCGCCGTCGATCGCCGCTTTAACCGCTCGCGCGTCGACGCCGAGCGGACGGTCGGAGCATTCGCCGAGCGGCTCCGCGACGAGGTGGACCTCGAGCGGCTGCGCGGCGCCGTGGTCTCGACTGCACGGACCGCGGTACACCCGGCCGGCGCCAGCCTATGGCTCCGCCGGGAGGCCGACTGATGGCGCGCACGACGCGACCGACGCGCGAGGCGCGCACCGCAGGCGGGAGGGTCGGCGACACGGCGCAGATGCCCAGGCTGATCGCTGCGGCCAGCGTCGCAATCACGGGCGCGCTGTGCGCGATCGCCATCGGCCTGCTCGCGTACACGTGGTCGGTGGAGGTCCCGGGCGGCTGGTCGGTGCGCGGATTTCCGATCGCGATCGCGGTGACATGCGGGGCGATCGGCGCCATCGTGGTGAACCGCGTACAGGGAAACCCGATCGGATGGCTGTATCTCGCCGCTGCAACTCTGACGGCGATCGCGGGTGCCTGCGATCAGTACGCGACGCTGGCGCTCATCGCGGAGCCTGGCGCCCATGCCGGAGGAGATGTCGCCGCCTGGGTCTCCGGCTGGCTCTGGATCCCGGCGATCGCACTGGTGACCGTGTTCCTGCCGCTGGTGTTCCCGGACGGCCGGCTGCTCGGCCCGCATTGGCGGCCGATCGTACGGCTCGATGTCGGCGTCGTCGCGCTCGCGTCGCTGGGCGCCGCCGTGCTGCCGGGACCCCTCGACAACGCGGGCTACCTGTCCAATCCGTTTGCGATCGACATCGGCATCCAGCCTGAGCTGCGGTGGATCGCCTACATCCCGCTCATCGTCGCCATCTTCATCGGCGCCATCGCCCTCGTGCTTCGGTTCCACCGGACGACCGGGGAGAGCCGTCAGCAGCTCAAGTGGCTCGCCTTCAGCGTCGCGGTCTGCGGGCTCGTGTTCTGGGTCATCCCGCTGGGCAAGCTCGGCGCCCTGCCACCGGGCGGCGCCAAGCTCACCGAGATCGTGCTCACGGCGGGCATCCTGGGCATCCCGATCTCGGCCGGTGTCGCGGTGCTCCGCTACCGGCTGTGGGACATCGACCGGATCGTCAGCCGCACCATCAGCTACCTGATCATCAGCGCAGTTCTCGCCGTCCTGTTCGTCGTGACCGTCCTCGGGCTGCAGGAGCTGTTGAGCCCGCTGACCGGGCAGAGCACCGTCTCCGTCGCCGCGGCGACCCTTGTCGCATTCACCCTGTTCCAGCCGCTGCGCCGCCGCGTCCAGACTGCCGTCGACCGCCGGTTCAACCGGACCCACATCGATGCCCAACGCATCATCGACAGGTTTGCGGCCGGCCTGCGCGAAGACGCAGCCCTCGACACCCTCAATGCGCACCTCGAGACGGTGGTCGCGCGCTCGATGCAGCCCCGGTCGGTGGTCGTCTGGACGCGCCACGGCGGGGTCGCGCCATGACGGTGCCGCAAGCGCTCACGGTCGGCGTACGTGCGGTCCCTGTAACTATCCTGGCGCTCCCGGACCGTGGCGGCTGGCTCCCGAGCGGCGGCAGCCGTCGATGATCACCATCCGTCCCGCGCTCGCGGCTCACGCGACGGCTGCGGGCACGATCCTGCTCGACATCGGGTTCCTGCTGCTTCTCCTGCCGGCACCGGCTGAAGAGCTGGCGCAGCTCGGAACCACCTCGGCCAGCGGGTTCGTGCTGGGGGCCACGTTTCCGGTCGTCGGCTGGCTGGTGGCCTCGAAGCGGCCGGGCAACCCGATGGGCTGGATCTTCCTGGGTGTCGGCCTGTCGCAGGCGCTCGACACATTCGCGTCCCAGTACGCGATCGTCGGCCTTCAAACCATGCCCGGTTCGCTGCCGGCCGCCGATGTCATGTCCTGGATTGCCAGCTGGGTTTGGGCGCCCGGGTTCGCCCTGCTCCTGACGGCGACGGTGCTCCTGTTCCCAGACGGTCGACCGCCGTCTCCTCGCTGGCGACCCGTGCTGTGGGCCGGGGGCCTGGCCGTGGTCTTCCTGGTCGTGCCGATCGCGATCATCGCCTGGCCCAGTCGTGGCGTTGCGCTGCTGAGCACCGGGCCCGGCCCGTCCGACGTGGTCGCCGGGGATCCGGTCGCGACTGCCTTGCTCGGGTTCCTCGGTGCACTCACCAGTGTCGGGCTGCTGCTGCTGCTCGCGTCGAGTGCCTGCTCGGTGGCCGGGCTCGTCATTCGCTTCCGGCGCTCCACGGGCGTCGAGCGGGCGCAGCTGACGTGGTTCGCGGCGGCCGGTGTCGTCGAGATCGCGTTGATCGTGGCATCATCGCTCGAGATCCTCCCGTGGCCGGAGCTGGACACGGCGCTCGCGATCGCAGTGTCCCCGCTGCTCCCTGTGGCCGCGGCGATCGCGATTCTCCGTTACCGGCTGTACGAGATCGACCGGATCATCAGTCGGACCATCGGCTACCTGCTGGTGTCGGGTGTGCTCGCGGTGATGTTCGTCCTGCTGATGGTCACGCTGCAGTGGCTGCTGGCGCCGTTCACGGAGAGCAACGGGCTGGCGGTGGCGGGATCGACGCTGGCTGCGGCAGCCCTGTTCCAGCCGGCCCGCCGCCGGATCCAGCGGGCCGTGGATCGCCGCTTCAATCGCGTACGAGTGGATGCCGAACGGATCGAGGGCGAGCTCACCAACCGCATCCGCGACCAGGTGGAGGCCGGCGCGGTGGTCGGCGTGCTCGTCAGCTCCGTCGAGCAGACGGTGCAGCCGGCGTTCAGCACGGTCTGGATCCGGGGGGGTGCGCGGTGATGGGCCCGGGCTGCGCCGCGCGCGGATGCGGCTGGCGATCATCTCGGTGATCGCGGCGGTGGCCATCACGTTCGCGGCCGTCGGCGTCCCAATGTGGGATCGCGTCGCTCGACCAGTACGGGCCAACTGGGCCCGTGTTCATCCGTTGCTGTTCCCGACCGGTCGCTTCCTGGGGCGCCGGTGGCGCGTGTTCGGCCTCGTCACTGACTTCGCGACCCTGCGCCTCGGCCGACGACGCCGTCCGCCCGGCCGGAGTCTCGGTCTGGCTGCGTAAACGCAACGATCCGTCCACCAGGACCAACTTCGTAACGATGTCCGAACGCTCAACCACGAGGATGGCGCCGATGACAGCCCTGACCCGCCCCTTCCGCCGCTTCCGCCGCCGGCCCGCCACTGACCCGACCGGCATCGCTGTCGCGATGCCCCCCGCACCGGCCGAGCAGCCGGGCGTGGCCATCGACATCGCGGAGACGGATCCGCTGTTCGCCTACCTGCAGTCGGCACCCGGCCCGGTCGATCTCTCGCGCCTCGAGCTTGCGTCGGCGGCGCTCACGGAGCTCCGCGAGGCCGGCGTGGCGCTCGTCGTTCCGCTCGTCACCCAGGGCGAGCTGATCGGTACGTTGAACCTCGGCCCCCGCCTGTCCGAGCAGGACTACTCGTCGGACGACCGCCGGCTCCTGGCGACGCTTGCGGCGCAGGCAGCGCCCGCGATCCGCGTTGCCCAGCTGGTTCGTGAGCAGGCCGCGGAGGCCGCAGAGCGCGAGCGCTTCCAGCAGGAGCTCAAGGTCGCACAGCTGATCCAGCAGCAGTTCCTGCCACGCGAGCTGCCGAACCTGCCCGAGTGGCAGATCGCCGCGTACTACGGACCGGCGCGCGTCGTGGGCGGCGACTTCTACGACTTCATCGACCTCGGCGGCGGCCGGATCGGCGTCGTGGTCGGCGACGTGACCGACAAGGGCGTGCCGGCGGCGCTGGTCATGGCCCGGACGCACTCGATCCTGCGCGCTGAGGCGCCGCGCCTGGTCGAGCCCGGCAAGGTGCTCGCCCGCGCCAACGAGCTGCTGGTACCCGAGATGCCGGCCCGCATGTTCGTGACCTGCCTGTACGGCGTCCTGGAGCCCGCGACCGGCCGCTTCGTGTTCGCCAACGCAGGGCACAACCTGCCCTACGTGCGGACACCGGCCGGCGTCATCGAGCTTCGGGCAACCGGCCTCCCGCTCGGCCTCATGCCGGGCATCGAGTACGAGGAGACCGAGGGTTCGGTGGGCCAGGGCGACGCGATGCTGCTCTACTCGGACGGTGTCGTCGAACAGCATGGACCGGCCCGCGAGATGTACGGCTTCCCGCGCCTGCGCAGCGCGATGGAAGGTGCCGATGCCGGGAGCGAGCTCCTGGACCGGCTGCTCGAGGAGCTGAAGGCGTTCCAGGGCTCGGAAGTGGAGCAGGAGGACGACATCACGCTCGTCACCCTCCGGCGGTCCGCGGGGGTGACCGAGGGCGCGTGGTCCGAGGCTCGCCCCGAGGTCGAGGTCACCCGCGACGACGAGCCGTCCGAGGTCCTCGCTGCGGAACCGCTGCTCACGTTCACGATCCAGGGCGCCATCGGCAACGAGCGGGCGGCGATGCAGCGCGTGGCCGCGGTCGTCGAGCCGCTGGGGCTGGAGCCTGCCCGGTTCGAACGCCTCAAGACCGCCGTCGCCGAAACGGTCATGAACGCGATCGAGTACGGCTCGCAGGGCGATCCCGAGGTGCCGGTCGACGTCCGGGTTGACGCCGACGACGAGACGATCCGCGTCCGCGTCACGGACCGGGCGCTGTCCGGGCCGGTGCCCGACGTGGAGATGCCGGACCTCGACGCCAAGCTCGAGGGCCGCCAGAAGCCCCGCGGCTGGGGCCTGTTCCTGATCCGCCACATGGTCGACGGCATGGATGTGCACGTCGCCGATGGCCTGCAGACCGTCACCCTCACCCTCGCCCGGGACGGGCGCTGACCGATGGAGGCAGCCATGAACGAGCAGCGGCTCGACATCGAGGTCGTCAATTCGACCGCCGGCGAGGCCCGGCTGGCGATGCGCGGCGACGTGGACATCGCGGCGGACGAGGCGCTTGCAACCGCGTACGCGACCGCGGCGGCCGGGGGCGCCACGCGCGTGGTCCTCGACTTCAGGAGCGTCGACTACATCAACTCGACCGGTATCGCGCTGATCGTCCGGCTGCTCGCCGAGGCCCGCCGCGACCACCGGGAGGTGATCGCCGAGGGGCTCACCGACCACTACCGGGAGATCTTCCGGATCACCCGGCTGTCCGATTACCTCACCATCGCCGACGGCGTCCCGGCAGGCAGCGTTCCAGAGGAGGGCAACCGATGACCGACACCACGATCGACATCAGCCAACATGGCGATGCCGCGATCCTCCACGTCCACGGTGAGATCACCGGTGGCAGCGAGCCCGCACTGATGGACGCCTATGGCCAGACCGGCGACGCACGGTCCATCGTGCTCGACTTCGGCGATCTCGAGTACATGAACAGCGGTGGGATCGGGCTGCTGGTGACGCTCCTGGTACGCACGAAGCGGGCCGGCCAGAAGCTGCTCGCCGTTGGCCTGACCGAGCACTATCGCCAGATCCTGGCCCTGACGCGCCTCGATGAGGCGATCTCGATCCACGACGACGAGCCGTCGGCATTGGCCGCGGCCGCGTCCGCCTGAACGGAGCGTCCCGATGACCACCGAGCCTCGCACCCCCCGCGACAGGGAATCCTGGGCCCGCCCCGTGGACCGGCTGTCCACCACCGCGAAGACCGGCGGCATGGACACCGTGACCGGCAGGCGCGTCTCCGGCCCCATCCAGGGCTTCGGCCAGATGTGGCAGAAGACGTTCAAGGTATCGCTCGCAGGCACCGATCACACGCCCGAGTCCGTCGTCGGCCACTGGAAGAACGGGTTCCCGACCTTCTGGCCCAAGGGCTCGTCCTTCTACGCGCCGCTTGCGGGGATCACCCCTGGCGAGGTCGCCCTGTTTGACGTGCAGCCGGTCGCTGGGTCGCCGGTCAGAATGTCCTCCGGGATCCTGGTCATCTACGCTGACCGTGAGTCGTTCACGTTCATGACGCCTGAGGGTCACGCGCTGTCGGCATGGATCACCTTCTCCGCATTCCGCGACGGCGACACGACGATCGCCCAGGTCCAAGCGCTCGAGCGCACGGCGGACCCCCTGATCGAGCTCTCCTACCTGTTCGGGGCGAACCGGGCGAACGATCGGTTCTGGGAGCTCACCCTGGAGAACCTGGCGAAGTCCCTGGGTGTCGACGTTCCGGTCATCGAATCGCAGAAGGTCTGCGTCGACAAGCGGCGCCAGTGGCGGTACTTCCGCAACCTGCGGCACAGCGCGGCGTTCAGCATGGCGATTGGCACCGTCACCGCCCCCGCTCGCTGGGTGCGGCGTCGCCGGGCCGTCGGCTGATCGCAACACGTCCCTCCCGGAGCCCGCGGTGACGCCCCGGCGTCGCCGCGGCGACGGGCCGGATGCAATCGTCGTCGGCGCAGGTCCCAACGGCCTGGCCGCTGCCATCGAGCTCGCACGAGCCGGGCGATCGGTCCGGATCTACGAGGCCGCCGACGAGGTTGGCGGCGGATCGCGATCGGCGGAGCTGACGCTGCCGGGGTTCGTCCACGACGTGTGCTCGGCCGTCCATCCGCTGGGCGTGGCATCACCCTTCTTCGCGTCGCTCGACCTGGCCCGCCACGGGCTGGAATGGGTTCAGCCGGAGGCCCCGCTCGCGCACGCGCTGGCGCCCGGCCGGAGCGTCATCCTGGAACGCAACCTGGAGGTGATGCGCGACACCCTCGGCCGGGATGGCGATGCCTGGGCCCGGCTGTTCGGACCGCTCGCCCGGGAGTGGGGGCGCCTGGCACCGGCGCTGCTCGGGCCGGTCGTCCGGCCGCCTCGCCACCCGCTGCTCCTGGCGCGGTTCGGCCTGCCCGCGATCCTGCCGGCCACCTCGCTGGCGAGGATCGCGTTCCGCGAGCCGGCCGCGCGGGCGCTGTTCGCGGGGATGGCCGGGCACTCGATGCTCCGGCTCGGCCGGCCGCTCTCCGCGTCGTTCGGGCTGGTGCTGGGGATGCTCGCCCACGCGGTCGGCTGGCCGGTGGCGCGCGGAGGGAGCGGCCGGATCGCCACCGCGCTTGAGGCCGAGGCTCGCGAGCTGGGCGTCGAGATCGTGACCGGACACCGGGTCGACGCCTTTTCCGCACTGCCGGCGGCGCGGGCCATCGTCCTGGACCTGACGCCCCGCCAGGTCCTCGCCCTTGCGGGAGATCGGCTGCCGTCCCGGTACCGGGGCCAGCTGTCGCGGTACCGCTACGGACCGGGCGTGTTCAAGATCGACTGGGCGCTGGACGGGCCGATCCCGTGGGCCGATCCCGCGACGGCGCGAGCGGGCACCGTGCACCTGGGCGGGACGCTGGCCGAGGTCGCGGCCTCCGAGGACGCCGTCGGTCGAGGGCGCCCGCCCGATCGCCCGTTCGTCCTCGTGGTCCAGCCGACCATCGCGGACCCGTCGCGCGCCCCGGACGGCAAGCACGTCGCGTGGGCCTACTGCCACGTGCCCAACGGCTCGTCCGCGGACATGACCAGGGCCATCGAGGGCCAGGTCGAGCGCTTCGCACCGGGGTTCCTCGACCTCGTGCTCGCCCGGAGCACGAGGGACGCGACCGCCATGGAGGCGTATGACGCGAACTACATCGGCGGTGACATCAACGGTGGGATCCAGGACATCCGCCAGCTGCTGTTCCGCCCGGTCCTCCGCTGGAACCCGTACACGACGCCGGACCCGGGACTATTCCTGTGCTCATCCTCGACACCGCCGGGAGGGGGCGTGCACGGGATGAGCGGGTGGCACGCGGCACGCGAGGTCCTCCGCCGGACCTGACGGCGGTCTCCGGGTCGCAGGAGGGCCGCGCACGGGCTGTCACGGTGGCAGACTGCGCTGGTCCACGATGTCGATCCGCAGCTTCTCCCGGAACGAGGTCCGCATCCTCGGCCGTCAGGTCACGGCCGAGGCGATGGCGCGGGCCCTGCTCGCGATCGGTGCGGCCCTGTTCTTCTGGCTGCTCGGTCCCGGACAGGGCGACAACGACCCGTTCAACCCGCTGGCCGCCGCGCTGCTCCACGGTCGCCTCTCGATCCCGGACCAGATGCCCTGGCTCGAAAGCGTGCCGGCGCCCGACGGTGGCTGGTACGTCCCGCTCGCTCCGGGTCCCGCGATCGTCCTGCTCCCGGTCGTCGCGCTGGTCGGGCCGCACGTCGTGGACACCAGCCTGCTGTCGGCGATCTCGGCCGCCGTGGCGGTCTGGCTGGCGTGGGGCCTGGTGCGGCAGATCGGCGGGACCGCGCGGCAGGCGGCCTGGCTCACGGTCGGGCTCGCGTTCGGGTCCGAGCTGACCTGGGTGGCGACCTCGGGCGGTCCCCACAACGTCGAGCACACGCTCGCGATGGCATGCCTGATGGGCAGCCTTCGCCTCGCGATCGCGGGTCGCAACCCGGCGGCGGCCGGGCTGCTGTGGGCGTTCGCCGTAACCTGCCGCGTCCCGGTCGGGCTCGCGCTGCCGCTGTTCGCGTGGCTGTATCGACGGCAGATCGCGCGGTTCGTGCTGGCCGCTGCCCCCATCGGAGCCCTGCTCGTGCTGTACAACACCGCCCGGTTCGGCAACCCGCTGGACTTCGGGCTGGCCCGGATCATGGGCGGCGACCCGCCCACGTCGGTCCTTGACGAGCCCTGGTACGACCACGGGATCATCGCCATCGACTACCTGCCGCGCGGGCTGCACACGATGCTGCTCCGGACGTTCGACATCGTGTCCGACCCGCCGTGGTTCCGTCCCAACTGGACGGGTGCGTCCGTGCTGCTCACGATGCCGGTGCTGGCATGGCTCCACCGGGCTCGGGCAAGGGCGCTCGTCGTCCCATGGCTGGTGGCCGGCCTCGTCCTGGTCCCGGACCTGCTCCACGGCGCGCCGGGCTTCGCGCAGTTCGGATACCGGTTCATCTGCGACGTCCTGCCGATCCTGTGGTGGCTGCTGGCCTGGGTCGCGGTCAAGCGCGGGCTGACCTTGGGCATGCGCGCGGCGATCGTGGCCGGGATCGCGGTCAACATGTACGCGCTGTGGACGGTGTGGGCGCTCGGCTTCGTGGGGTACTGACGGCCCGGTGCGTCTCGGCCGGGGGACCCGGGCTGGCCAGGGATTCGGGCCGGGCGAGGGACCCGGGCCGCGCTCGGACCGGGTCACGCACCCCGGCCATCCGTGACTTACCGGGCGCGTCAAGGGCATGGCGAGGCTGGCAGATAGCGAGCCTGAACGAGGGCAATTCGAGCCGAGCTCGCTGCCGGGACGCCGATTTGATGCGCCGCGTGAGTCGGGCGAGGAAGGGGACCACGCCCGGGCGCGGACCCGGCGCGTGTGTCGGGGCGCCCGGGTCAGGCGGAGTCCGTCGCTAGCGCCAGGTCGTCCGGGCTGCGTCGGGATACAGGCGCACGCGGCGGTACGGTTCGCGCCCGCGTGACCGCGAGACGAGGTTCGCCCGCTCGGCCATCTGGTGCTGCAGCCGGCGGATGTACGCGTTCTGGGGTGCCAGCTCGACCGGCTCCTGCTGCTTCACGACCATCCCGATCGCCTGCTCCGTCTCGCGCAGCGCCGCCTCGCGCGGATCGACCTCGAGCGCGAATATCGAGGTCAGCGATGCCTGCATCTGGACGATCGTGTTGGACTTGAGCACGTAGACCGGGATCGCCCGATCCTCGGCCTCGCGAATCGCCGGCGGCTTCTGGCGATACTCGCTGCGCAGAGTCATCGCGACATCGGCCTCGTCGACATCGCGGGCGACGACCACGGGCAGCTGCAGATCCCGGATCGCCTGCTCCAGCCGCTTGCGGCTGATCCCGTGCGGGAACACGCGAAGCGTCGGCAGCGTGCCACCCTCGACCTCGAGCGCACCGTCCCCGAACGCCGCGTCGTCGTCGTCGTCATCCGCATCGTCGTCATCCGCATCGCCGGGTCCCCCCGTTTCGCCCGGGACGAGCAGCGCGAGCTGTCGCTCCGCCTCTGCCTCCAGCTCGGTCGCGTTGACCGGCCGGGTGCCCTCGTCCTCGCGGAGGGCGTTGAGCGCACGTGCCGCCTCGTCGCGCCACGCCTTCTGGCGCTGCAGCTCGCGGGCATCGCGGGCGCGGATCTCGGCCGCCGCGGCCGCCTCGGCGCGTTCGAGCGGCCCGCGGTCGGCGATGTCCCCGGCGACGAACGGCGACCCGGGCTGCACCGCGAACCGCTCACCCGGCAGGGTGTTCAGCGGCGCTGGTCGATCGCCCTCCGGCGTGCGCGCGCCACGGTCGCTGCCACGATCCGAGCCGCCACGCGAGCTGCGCCAGCCGCCGGCCTGGCCGGGCCGGAACCCGGGACGGGTGGGCAGCCGGTCCTCGCCGGCATAGCCCCCGGTCCGGTAGGTCGACGTCCCACGCCAGCCGGGCTCGCGTCCCCAGGCACCGGCACCCGAGCCGGTGAGCCCGTTGAACCGGTCGCCGGATCCGGAGTCGCGGGCGGACGGCTTGGGCCGCGCCTGCGAGCGATGCACGCCCTCCTCGTCCCGCCAGCGGAGCTCCGGGGTCACGAGGTCGCCGAGGAGCATCGAATCGACGGTCGCCGCGACGTCGGCGTGGACCATCACCCGCTCGCGGTCCTGGATCTCCACGATGACGTCGAACGTCGGCGGCGCCTTTCGTTCGAGCACGCTCTTCTGCGTGCGACGCCGGCGCGCCTCCTCGTCACCCAGGGTCACGCTCTGGATGCCGCCGATCAGGTCCGACAGCGTCGGGTTGAGCATCAGGTTGTCGAGGTTGTTGCCGTGCGCAGTGCCGATCAGCTGGACGCCGCGCTCGGCGATCGTGCGCGCCGCCTGAGCCTCGAGCTCCGTGCCGATCTCGTCGATGACGATGACCTGGGGCATGTGGTTCTCGACGGCTTCGATCATGACCTCGTGCTGGAGGCTGGGCGTCCGGACCTGCATCCGGCGCGCCTTGCCGATGGCCGGGTGCGGGATGTCGCCGTCGCCCGCGATCTCGTTCGAGGTGTCGACCACGACGACCCGCTTGCCCTGCTCGTCCGCGAGCACCCGGGCGGCCTCGCGCAGCATCGTCGTCTTGCCGATCCCGGGCCGGCCCATGATCAGGATCGACTTCCCGCTCTGGACGAAGTCGGAGATGATCTCGATCGTCCCGTACACGGCGCGCCCGATGCGGCAGGTGAGCCCGACGACCTTGCCATTGCGGTTCCGGATGGCGCTGATCCGGTGGAGCGTGCGCTCGATGCCGGCGCGGTTGTCGTCGCCGAAGGTCCCGATGTGCTCGACGACGTACTGGATGTCGGCTTCCCCGATCTCGCGCTCGAGCAGCGCGACCTCGCTGTTGGGGTAGCGCGCCTCCGGCCGGCGGCCCAGGTCGAGCACGACCTCGATCAGCGTCTCGGGGTCGGGCAGGGCGTGAATGGCAGCGACGATCTCCGGCGGCAGTGCCGCCAGGAGCACGTCCAGGTCATCCATCGTCTCGCGCTGCCCATCCCGGGATCCCACGCTGCTCATTCCTCCGTTCGGCCGCTAGCTGATGCCCGCCGGCACGAGGCGCGGCTCGGCGACACGGACAAGGGTTTCCTTCATCAGGAGTGTGACCGTCGCGATCGTGTCGAAGCCTTCCTCCTCGAGCCGCCGGTCGAGTGGCAGCTCGTAGGTTCGCACAGGCGCCAGGATTCCCTGGTTGCCGCGGTGCTCGGCCTCGGACCGGGCCGCGATCACGCCCAGCGCAAACCGCAGCAGCGGCACGACGTCCGCGCCCGGTCGCGCCAGCAGCTTGAGGTAGTGCGGCTGGTCCTCCTTCGCGACGCCGACCTGGACGAACCCGTCGACCTGCGTCCCGTCCGCTCCGCCACCCGGCGCGTCGATCACGAACGCGTCGACGTCCGCGAAGCGCAGGATCGGCGCGAGCGAGCTTCGGGGAACCCGCCACTCGCGACCCTGGCGTTCCCAGTCGGCCAGCCGGAGCGCCTCGAGGCGCTGGATCGGTGCCGGCGTCACCGACGCGTACAGCCGGGCGAGCGGCAGGGCGTCGAGCGGCACCGCCGGCCGGATGCGCGAGGCGCGCGCCTCGTCGTCGCTCCACGGGCTGGGCAGCGCCCGCTCCGCCGCCCGGTACAGGACGCGCTCGTCGCCGTAGCGCACGAACCCCGCCTGCATGAACAGCTCCACGTTGTCGTCTGCCTCCGCGCACGCGACGTGGAACCGGACCGCACCCCGCTTCGCGCCGTCGCGCAGCAGGTGCTGCACGAGGCGGAACCGGACATCGCCCGCGTCGAGACCGCCGACCGCGTCGAGCTCGACGACCGTCCACTCGTCGCGGTGGCTCTCCCGCTCCACGCGCAGCAGCCCCGCGATGTGGCCGTCACGGTCGAACACATACAGCACGTCGTGCGGGCGAAACGCCCCCAGCGGCAGCCGGAACAGGCTGAACATCCCGATCGGGGGGCCGGACACGGGAAGGCCCAGCGAACGCGTCCCGTCGCCATCTGCCTGGGCAAGCCTCGACAGCTCGCCGAGCGCGGCGAGATCCGTCAGCCGCGCGGCCCGAACCTTGCCGGAGCTGCGTGCCATGTCGCCGTCACCCGGCCTGCGAGGTTCGACGGGTGGGATGGTGCCGCCGGCCCGCACCCTCGCCCGGTTCCGCGTGCTCGGCTGCCATCGTCGACAGGAGCCGGTGGAAGCGCGTCTCGCCGGCCAGCTCGGGATGGAACGCCGTCGCGATCACGCTGCGCTCGCGGACGGCGACAATCCGGCCGTCGTCGAGCCGGCCCATGACGTCGACGCCGGGTCCGACACGGTCGATGACGGGTGCCCGGATGAACACCCCGTGGACCCGCTGCGAGCCGAGCAGCGGCACGTCGAGGTCCGCCTCGAACGACTCGAGCTGGCGGCCGAACGCGTTGCGGCGAACGCTCACGTCGAGCAGCGGGAGCACGGCCGGCTCGCCCCCATCGATGTCGCGGGCGAGCACGATCATCCCGGCACAGGTTCCGAACAACGGAGCTCCGCTGGCCGCCAGGTCGAGGATCGGCTGGCGGAGCCCCCAGCGGTCGATCAGCCGGCGCATCGTCGTGCTCTCCCCGCCCGGGATGATCAGGCCGTCGATCTCGTGAACGTGCGCGGGCAGGCGCACCTCGACCGGCTCGACGCCGATCGCGCGCAGCACGGCGACATGCTCGGCGAACGCCCCCTGCAGGGCCAGGACCCCGATCCTCATGGCGTCACCAGGCGAGCGAGCCTGACGGACGTCCACGCGCGCGACCCAGGCGCCACGGCGGCGGCGCTCCTGCACACCCTAGGCGCGAGGACTACCAACCGCGGACCGCGAGCCGCTCCTGCTCCGGAATGGCTTCCATGGCGAGCCCGCGCATCGGCGCGCCGAGGCCCTTCGAGACCTCGGCGATGATCTTGGCGTCCTGGTAATGGGTCGTCGCCTGGACGATGGCGTTTGCCATCCGCGCCGGATCCTCGCTCTTGAAGATCCCGGAGCCCACGAACACGCCCTCCGCGCCGAGCTGCATGACCAGCGCGGCGTCCGACGGCGTGCTGATGCCGCCGGCGACGAAGTTGACGACCGGCAGCTTGCCCGCCGCGGCGACCTCCCTGACCAGCTCGTATGGCGCCTGGAGCTCCTTGGCGGCGACGAACAGCTCGTCCTCGCGCATGCCCTGGAGCCGGCGGATCCCGGCCAGCACGTCGCGCAGCTGCCGAACCGCCTCGACGATGTTGCCGGTCCCGGCCTCGCCCTTGGTGCGCATCATCGCCGCGCCCTCGTTGATCCGGCGCAGGGCCTCGCCGAGGTTCCGGCAGCCACACACGAACGGCACCTTGAACGCATGCTTGTCGATGTGGTTCGTCTCGTCGGCCGGCGTCAGGACCTCGGACTCGTCGATGTAGTCGACGCCGAGCGCCTCGAGCACCTGCGCCTCGACGAAGTGGCCGATCCGGGCCTTGGCCATGACCGGGATCGTGACCGCGTCCATGATCCCGGTGATCATCTCGGGATCCGACATCCGGGCGACACCCCCGGCGGCGCGGATGTCAGCCGGGACGCGCTCCAGCGCCATCACCGCGACGGCGCCGGCATCCTCGGCGATCTTGGCCTGCTCCGGGGTGACGACGTCCATGATGACGCCGCCCTTGAGCATCTGGGCGAGGCCCTTCCGTGTGGCCCAGGTGGAGGTTTCGGTCATGAGGTCAGGCTCCGAGAGGACGCTTGAGTGGTCGGCCGGCCAGCTTGCCCCGGGGTCGTCGCCCGTTCGAGGAGGTTCGGCCCGACGTCACCGCCGGATTATCGCATGAGGACCGGGAATGCCCTAGCGAACGAGGGTGCGAACGACGCCCGACATCAGCGTGGTCGCGCGGCGCGCGGACGTGGGCGACAGGCGGCTGAGCGCCTCGACCAGCCCCAGCACGTCGTCGTCCGGGAGCCCGTCCAGCAGCTTCACCAGGCGCATCACGGTGTCGTCGGGCACCTCGCCCAGCAGCCGCAACGCGCGCTCCAGCTCGGTGGGCTCGAGGCGTGACACGAGACCGACCGCGCGGTCGAACAGCCTGACGAACACCAGGAACGTCGACAGCCAGTCGCGGAGGCGGATGAGGTCCCGATCGCCGGGGTGCTGCATCAGGGCGACGCCCGCGTCCGCGAGCGTGGCCTCGAGGACCACGATGATCGGGTCTCCCTCGCGCACCTTGCGCTCGGCGACGACGCGGCCGAACCACCGCCAATGGTCGCCGACGGCCATGTAGGCGGTGCCCGCCGGGCCGCGCCTGCCCACGCGGCGCAGCTCCGGGACGCGCTCGACGAGACCCCACGCCTCGGCCTCGGCGAGCGCCAGGCTCGCGGCGCGGTGGCTCAGGTTGAGCGCCTCGCGCACCTCACGCTCCGTCAGCGGCCCGCCGCGTGCCATCAGGTAGGCGTGGACCCGCGCGATCGCGGGCGCGACACCCCAGGCCGCCCCCATCTCGCCCCACGCGTCCGCGAGGCGAAGCCGGATCTCCTCGGCCATGGGCGAGGCCGGGGGGCGGTCGGCAACGAGCTTGGGAGCGGCGTCGGTCACGTCGGCATGCTACTCCGCTTCGGAAACCTGCACCTGCAGGCTAGCCGATTTCCGGCCTGCCAGGGCCGGCCATGCGGGCGGTCGACGCGGCACTGGGCTAGCATCCCGGCCGTGGCTTGACCGTGGCCTGGCACAGGAGCGATCGATGACCGAGGCAATGCACGACATCGCGGCGCGGGGGTTCGACGCGGCCGCGGATGCGTACGAGCGCGCCCGACCCCCATACCCGGCGGATGCCGTCGCGACGATCGTCGACCGCCTTGCCCTTCGTCCCGGACGGACGGTCCTGGAGCTGGGAGCCGGGACCGGCAAGCTGACCCGGCTGCTGGTTCCGAGCGGCGCGCGGGTGCTGGCGCTCGAGCCGGTCGCGGCGATGCGCGCGAAGCTGGCGGTGGCGGCCCCCGGCGTGGAGCTCATCGGCGGGACCGCGGAGTCGATCCCGCTCGAGGCGTCGTCGGTTGATGCGGTCGTCGCGGCCCAGGCGTTCCACTGGTTCGACGCGATCCGCGCCCTGTCCGAGATCCACCGGGTCCTGCGGCCCGGCGGGCGGCTGCTGCTGGCCTGGAACTTCCGCGACGAGACCGTGCCCTGGGTCAAGGAGCTCGGCGAGCTGACCCACCGGCTGATCCGGGACGAGCCGCAGGCGTGGCATCGAACGTGGCGTGATGCGCTGGCCCGGTGCGCACTGTTCGCGCCGTTCGACGTGGCGCTGTTCCGGCACGTGCATGCACTCACGCCCGAGGCCGTGGTGGACCGGGTCGCCTCGGTCAGCTACATCGCGGCCGCCGAGCCCGGGGCGCGTGCCGGAATCCTGAGCGAGGTGGCCGCGCTGCTGGCCCGGGATCCGGCCACCGCCGGCCGTGCGACCGTCGACCTGCCGTACACGACCGAGATCATGTGGGGCGAGCGGAGATCGCCCGCACCATCGACAGCGGGGATCGTCGCCTCGGTCAACGTGAATCCCGGCGGCGTGCCCAAGCCGCCCGTGGATGGCACTCGGATCGTCCGGCCGGGCCTCGAGGGCGACGGGCACAACGACCCGGAACCCGTTCACGGCGGCCCCGACCAGGCCGTGTCGCTGTACTCGCAGGAGGCGATCGAGCGTGTGCGCGCCGACGGCCACGCCGCCTTCCCCGGCGCGTACGGCGAGAACCTGACCCTGCTGGGGATCGACTGGTCGCTGCTGCACGCCGGCGACAGGCTGGGCATTGGCGGAGACGAAGATGGGGTGATGCTCGAGCTGACCGGGCACGCGGCACCGTGCCAGACGATCGCCCACTGGTTCGTCGATCGGCGGATCGGGCGGATCAGCCCCACGGCGCATCCGGAGGATGCCCGCTGGTACGCCCGCGTGCTCCGCGAGGGGCCGGTGGCGCCGGGTATGGCGGTCCGGCTGATGGGATCCGGCTGACGGGATCCGGCTGACCCCGGCCCCGCCTTGCCCACCCGGCGGACGAGCGTCACCGGCTGTTCGCCCCCGGCACCGCGGAGCCGCGCATCGCGCTACGCTTCCGCCAGCGAACACGGAGGAACGATGGCCAAGACCGCGAACGCCGGCGACTCCGCAGCGGCGATGACACGGGAACAGCTCCTCGAGCAGCATGCCGAGGCTCGCGCACGCAGGAACCACGCTCCGCTGGGCGGTCCCGAGTGGGCGGCCGCGAGCGCGGACGTGGGTCGGATCGAGGTCGATATCGCGCGCGTCGAGCGCGCCATGAACCCGCCCCGGGGTTGACGAGGAGGCAGCCGCCAAGACCTCGGTTTCGAGCCCCGCTGCCTCTCCCGACCGTCCTGCTATCGTTCGGCCGATGGACGGCGTCGTGCTCGTGCTGAACCAGAACTACGAGCCGCTGAACGTCTGCAACATCCCGCGGGCGTTCCGGCTGCTCTTCGGCTTCAAGGCCGAGGTGATCGAGTACAACCATGCCGAGATCCGGACCGTGCGCGAGGTCTACAAGGCGCCCTCGGTCATCCGGCTCCAGCACCACATCCGGCGGCCGCGACCGAGGGTCAAGCTGACCCGGCGCGAGATCTTCTCGCGCGACCGGCACACCTGCCAGTACTGCGGTCGCCAGGCGCACGACCTGACCCTGGACCACGTGATGCCCCGGCACCGCGGCGGTGCGCACTCGTGGGACAACCTCGTCGCGGCATGCAAGGCGTGCAACCACCGGAAGGGCGGGCGGACCCCCGAGGAGGCCCGGCTCAAGCTCGTGCGCCTGCCGTTCGAGCCGCGCAGCGACCTCTACTCGCTGTTCACGCCGTATCTCGACGACGATCGCAACGAGGCCTGGCGGACGTACCTCTTCCTCGGCCGCAGCTGAGGGTACCGGTGACCGCCCCGGACGACGCCGGCGAGCGGCTTGCGAGCGCCATGCCGCCCGCGGTCGTCGGGATCATCGAGGACCTGCACGCGGCCGGGCACGCGGCGTACGTCGTCGGCGGATCGCTCCGCGACGCGCTGCTCGGACGCGAACCCGCCGACTGGGACATGGCCACGGATGCCCGCCCGGATCGGATCGTCGCCCTGTTCCCGGGGGCGGTGTACGAGAACCGGTTCGGCACGGTCGCGGTCCGGCGGGACGACGACGTGTACGAGATCACGACATTCCGCACCGAGCACGACTACGCCGACTTCCGGCGGCCACACCGGGTGGAGTTCGGGGACAACGTCGAGGTCGACCTCGCCAGACGCGACTTCACCGTCAATGCACTCGCCTGGGGCCGTGGCCCGGCCGACGAGGGACCGAACCGGCTCGTCGACCCGTTCGGGGGGCGATCGGACCTGGCCACCCTGGTGCTCCGGGCGGTCGGCGATCCCGACGCGCGGTTCCGTGAGGATGCGCTGCGCATGGTCCGCGCCGTCCGTCTCGCGGCGTCGCTCGGCTTCGAGATCGAGCCCCGGACGCTGGCGGCGATCCGGGCCAATGCCGGCCTCGTCGCCCACCTGTCCGGTGAGCGCGTGGGCGCCGAGCTGGGCCGCCTGCTGGCCGCCCCCGTCCCGTCGATCGGCCTTCGCCTCCTGCTCGAGACGGGGCTGCTGGCGGTCATCTCGCCCGACCTCGCGAGGCAGCCCGGCATCCCCCAGAACAAGATCCCCGGCGAGGACCTCTGGGACCACACGCTGCGGGCCGTCGACGCCGCACCCGCGGACCGGCCGATCGTCCGGCTCGCGGCGCTGCTCCACGACATCGGCAAGCCGGCCACGCTCGCCGACGGACATTTCCACCACCACGACGCGGTCGGCGCGGGGCTTGCGGAGGGCCTGCTCCGAAAGCTCCGGGTGCCGCGTGCGGCGATGGACGAGATCGTGCACCTCGTCCGGCAGCACATGTTCACGGTCGACCCGGAAGCGTCCGACTCCGCGGTCCGCCGGTTCATCAAGCGGATCGGCCGCGACAACATCGATGCCCTGTTCGCCCTGCGCCACGCGGACGACATCGGCAGCGGCGTGGCCCCGAACGACCCCGGCCTTGCCGCGTTCCGGGCGCGCATCGACGCGGAGATCACGGCCCGGGTCGTGCTCGATCGGCACGCCCTCGCGGTCGACGGCAGCGACCTCATGCGGGAGCTGGGCCTGCAGCCCGGCCCGCGGCTGGGCGGGGTCCTCGAGGCGCTCGTCGAGCATGTGATCGCTGACCCGGCGCTCAACGATCGCGGCGACGCTGATGCTGCTCGCACAGGGCATGCTTGCCGACATGGGTGACGCGTGATCGAGCTGCTGCTGCAGGCGGAGCGGGCGCTGGCCATCGGGATGGTGGACCAGGCAGAGCGCCTGTACCGCCAGGCGATCGCCGCCGATCCGCGCAACTCGATTGCCGTGGTCGGGCTGGCCCGGGTCGCGCTCGAGCACTCGGATGACGTCGAGGCCTACCGGCGGGCCCAGCAGGCCCTGCAGATCGATCCGGAGAACGTCGCCGCCAACCGGCTCGCACGCCGGCTCGAGGAGCTGCACGCGCACCACCGGCGGATGCAGGCACAATCTGCGCCGGTGGCGCCCACGAGCTCGCCGGCACTCGCGCCAGCGCCCCGGGCGGTGGCTGCGCCGGTACCGGAGCCCGTGGCAGCGCCGGCGCTTGAGCCCGTTCCACCTCCGGAGACGGCGCCAGAGTCCGAGCCCGTGCCGGGCGCCCGAACCACGCGCCAGAGCCCGAGCCCGCGCGGCCGGAGCGGGCGCCGAACCCGCGCCAGAGCTGGAGCCCGCACCAGAGCCGGAACCCGCGCCCGAACCAGCGCCAGAGCCCGACGGGGGCTCCGCGACAGCACCAACGCCTGGTCCCGGCCCCACCACGGCCGATCCCCGCGTCGTCGAACCGCCCGTCACGCCCGCGGCCATGGGCCGTCGCCGAGCCCGAGATCGAGCCACCGCTGCCCGCGCGCCGGCGTTCCCTGCTCGACCGGCTGCTTCGGAGGAAACGCACATGAAGGTCCTGGTCACCGGTGGTGCGGGGTACGTCGGCGGCGTGTCCGTCGACACGATCCTCGCCGCGGGTCATGGCGTCGTCGTCCTCGACGACCTGACCACCGGCCACGCGGCCAGCGTTCATCCCGACGCCCGGACCGTCGTCGGCTCCTACGCGGACGAGGACGCCACGCGGACGCTGCTGGAGTCAGAGGGCATCGACGCCATCCTCCACTGCGCGGCGCGGTCCCTGGTCGGCGAGAGCGTCGCGGATCCCGCGAAGTACTACCGAGACAACGTGGCGGGCGGCGTCGCGCTGCTCGAAGCCGCCCGTGCCGTCGGAGTGCGCCGGATCGTGTTCTCGTCGACCGCCGCGGTGTACGGCATTCCCGATGCGACGCCCATCTCGGAGGACGCGCCGCTCCGCCCGATCAACACCTACGGCGAGACCAAGCGGACCTTCGAGGGGGCGCTGCACTGGTACGGGCAGGCATACGGCGTGCGGAGCGTGATCCTCCGCTACTTCAACGTCGCCGGCGCCACCGAGCGACTCGGAGAGGTCCATCGGCCGGAGACGCACCTGATCCCGAACCTGCTCCTCGCCGCGCAGGGAGGGCCGCTGATCACCCTGTTCGGCGACGACTACGGGACGCCCGACGGAACGCCGATCCGCGACTACATCCACGTCGCGGACCTCGCGGACGCGCACCTCGCCGCCCTCGAGGCCACGTCGCCCACGGACCCGAGGACCGGACCCGGGTCCGGTCCAACGGCGCCCTTGATCGCGAACCTCGGCACGTCGACCGGGTTCTCCGTGCTCGAGGTCATGCGGGCGGCCGAGACCGTTGTCGGCGCGCCCATCCCGCACACGATCGGGCCGAGGCGCGCCGGGGGATCCGCCGGCCCTGGTCGCATCGAGCGAGCGGGCGCGGCGGGAGCTCGGCTGGACGCCGGCACGGTCGACCCTCGAGCAGATGATCGGGTCGGCGTGGGCGTGGCGGCGGGCGCACCCGGCGGGCTACGGGGACTGACCGCGAGACCCGGAGTCGCTGGGCCCACGTCAGCGGCGGTCCTCGAGCGGCGCGCGGTCCGGCGCGAGGCGCGGCGGTGGCGCGTCGGCGCCCTCGGACGAGACCTCGCCGGAGCCGATCCACCGGTCGCTCACCGGCCACACCAGCCACAGGCCGATGAGCATGGTCACGATCAGGCTCAGGATCGCGACCTGGTACGCGGCGATCCCGATCGAATCGAGCAGCAGGAACACGATCGCGCCGTACAGGAGCTGCCCGATGACCTGCGAGGCCTTGCCGACCAGCCCGTAGACCCCGAAGAACTCGCCCACCCGGTTGGGCGGCGACAGCCGGACCATGAACACCCGGTCGGCAACCTGCACCCCGCCCAGCCCGGAGCCGAGGATCGCCCCGGCGACCAGGAACAGCGCCAGCCCGGCGGTCGACGGCGTGGGTCCGCCGGTGACCTGGTCCGTGCCGTTGAGCGACAGCGACAGGGCGCCCAGCACGAGTCCCACAGCCCAGCTCACGAGCACCGTGATCAGCGTCTGCCGGGGTCCGACCCGATCAGCCAGCCAGCCCCACACGAAGGACATCACGATCGCGACAAGGGTCAGCGACAGCAGGATCAGGTTGGCCTGCGCCGCCGTCAGCCCGACGGCCTCGACGGACACGACGGTCATGACCACGATCACGGTGTTGACCGCATCGGAGTAGAAGAACCGCCCGACCAGGAACCGGGGCAGCCCCGGCACGTCCCGGGCGTGGGCGATCGTCGTCTCGAGCTGGCGCCACGAGGCGAGCACGTCGGCGACCGTCAGCCGCGGGACCGACGGGTCGCGGTGCTCGCGGACGACCACGAACACCGGGATCGCGAACAGGGCGAACAGCACCGCCGACAGCGGGAAGCGGGCCTCGACCGGCACGTCGAACAGGAAGATCGCGAGACCGACGAAGACCGTGCCGCAGTACCCGACCCCGGTGCCGATGCCGCTCAGCCGCCCGCGGGTGCGGGGCGTGCTCACCAGCTTGATCGAGGCGTCGTAGTAGATGAGCGCGGCCTGGTAGCCGAAGTTGGCCAGCACGAACAGCAGCACGCCCACCAGCGGGCCGCTCAGCCCGATGATCGCCGTCGGCCCGATGCACAGCGCAGTGAACGCGAGCAGGAACGGCAGCCGGCGGCCACCCCGGTCGGACAGCGCGCCCAGGACCGGCGACACGATCGCGTTGAACCCGACGCTGACCGCGATCGCGATGCTCAGGACGAGCTGCCCGCTCGCCGCACCGAACCGGGCGTCGTCGGTCAGCCACAGGCCGATCGCGCCCGACACGATCGCGAACGAGAAGATCGTGTTCGCGAAGTCGTACAGGACCCACGACGCCTGCGCGGCCGGCCGGAGGTTCGGGTCGCGCGCGGTGGCGGCCGTGGGCACGGCCGCGGGGACGGATGGGGCCGACATGGGCGCCTCGCGGGTTGGCTCGGGTGACGGTCGCAGGGTGGCAGGATCATAGTGCGCGGTCATGCGCACTCGCGGGGCTGTCTGGCGACGGATCGCGGGCTGCCGGACGGTTCCGCCCGGTGGTAGGGTGAGCCCGTGCCCGCGACGACCCTGACGCCCGCGATCCGCGAAGAGATCGCCCGGCTCGGCCGCGCCGACATCATGGTCGGCATCCCGAGCTTCAAGAACGCCGCGACGATCGGCTATGTCGTGCGGGCGGCCCACGCCGGGCTCGTCCAGTACTTCCCGACCTCAAGCCGGTGCTCGTGAACTCGGATGCCGGCAGCCCGGACGGCACCCAGCGCGTCGTCGTGGACACCGAGCCGCCGGACTACGTGGAATCGATCCTGCTGGTCCGGCCGACCAACCGCCTCGACCGGGTGACCCTGACCTACCCGGAGATCGACGGCATCGGCGGCAAGGGCGCGGCGCTGCGGACGATCTTCGAGATCGCGGCGGCGCTCGAGGTCCAGGCGCTGGTCGTCGTCGACAGCGACCTGCGCAGCATCGTCCCCGAGTGGATCGAGCTCCTGGCGGGTCCGATCCTCAAGGGCGGCTACGACTTCGTCGCCCCGCTGTACTCGCGCTACAAGTACGACGGGACGATCACCAACACCGTCACCTATCCCCTGACGCGAGCGCTCTACGGCCACCGGATCCGCCAGCCGATCGGTGGCGACTTCGGGGTCAGCGGCGATCTCGTCCGCCACTACCTCGAGCTCGACGACTGGACCGAGGACATCAGCAAGTTCGGGATCGACATCTGGATGACCACATCGGCCGTGTCGGGCGGATACGCGGTTTGCCAGACCCGGCTGGGTGCCAAGATCCACGACCCCAAGGATCCGGGCGCCGACCTGGGCCCGATGTTCCGGCAGGTCGTGGGCACGATCCTGAGCCTTGCGGTCCAGCATCCGGGATCGTGGCTCGGGATCCGCGGCAGCCACGACGTTCCCGCGTACGGCTTCGAGCGGATCATCGATCCGCCGCCGCTGGAGGTGAACTCGATCCGGCTGCTGTCCGAGTTCCACGCGGGGTCGCTGGGCGTGGTCGACACCTGGCGGGCGATGCTCGACCCGGCCAACCTGGACATGGTGCTCACCCTGGCCGCGGAGGCCGGACGCCTCGCGGACGCGGCACAGCTGCGGCTGGGCGTCGGGGGCGAGACGGAGAGCGCCCACCCGTCCACGCTCGAGATGGCCGAGGCGCTGGCGGGCTTCCACTTCCCGGACGACCTGTGGGCGCGGGTGATCTACGACCTCGTGATCGCGACCCGGCGGGGAACCGTGGGCACCGCCCGGCTGGTCGCTGCGCTCGTCCCGATCTACTTCGGACGCGTCGGCAGCTTCATCATCGAGAACCGCAACCTCACCACGGCCGACGCCGAGGAGGGCGTCGAGCGGCAGGCGCGCGAGTTCGAGCTGCTCAAGCCGTACCTCGTCGAGCGCTGGCTGGCCGTGTCGGACGAGCCGGGTGCCGGGGAAGCGGGCGGGGCAGGCGAACGCGAACCGGACCCCGGCGCTGACTCGCCCGCGAGGACCGCGCGATGACCGGGGAGCCGCTGCCGTCACGGATCCTGATCCCGGTCGCGAACCCGCTGACCGCGGAGGAGCTGATCCGGATCGGGGCCACGCTGCTGGATCCGCGCACCGGCGAGCTGGCCGCGCTCGGGATCGTCGAGGTACCCGAGGGCATGCCGCTGAGCGAGGGTGCGACCCGGGCCCGCCAGGCGCGCCGGCTGCTCCAGAAGGTGCTCGACTACGTCCCCGAGGGCACCACGATCCATCCCCTGGTCCGGATCGGCCGGCACGCGGCCGCGGGCATCGTCGAGGCGGCCGCCGAGCAGGAGGCGGACCTTCTGATCTTTGGCTGGGGTGGCAAATCCGGGCCGCGCCGCGATCCCGGGGCGTCGGTCATCTCGCCCACGATCGACGAGGTCGTGCGCGAATCGCCGTGCGACATCGCCGTCGTCAAGCAACGCGGCGCGCGCGACATCCAGCGGATCCTCGTCCCGGTTCGCGGCGGTCCGCACGCGGAGCTCGCGCTGCGGTTTGCCAACGCCCTTGCCCACCGGCTGGACGCCACCGTCGTGGTGATGCACGTCGTGCCCGCAGGCGTCACCGAGGCGGTCCGCGCCCAGGCGGAGCACGCGCTTGCGTCGTTCGTGCGCCAGCACCTGACGGCCCGCTCGGAGCCGATCCTGCGTGAGACCCAGAACGTCCGGACCGCGATCCTCCGCGAGGCCGAGCGCGCCGACCTCGTGGTGATGGGCGCCTCTGCGCCTCCCGGCGATGCGCCGAGCTCGCTGTTCGGCGCGCTGCCGGAGGCGATCGCCCAGCGCGCCAAGCCGACCGTGATCGTCGTCAAGACCCGGGAGCCGATCGGCCGCCAGACCTTCGAGCAGCTTGCCCAGCGCGCGGAGACGCTGGCCGCCGCCGATCGCGCGGCCGAGGAGTCACGGGCCATCCCGGCACGGGTCGAGCGCTGGTTCGCCGAGGCGAACTTCCACCACTCGGAGTTCGCCGACCTGGCACGCATGACCGCGCTCAAGGACAAGCTCGGCGTCACCGTCAGCCTCGTGCTGCCGACGCTCAACGAGGCCGACACGATCGGACCGATCGTCCGCCGCGCGGTCCGCGAGATGCAGGAGCGGTTCAGGCTCGTGGACGAGCTGCTCGTCATCGACTCCGCGTCCACCGACGACACCCGCGCGATCGCGGAGGCCGAAGGTGCGCGCGTCGTCCAGCACCCCGACGTGCTGAGCCGGTACGGCTCCTACCAGGGCAAGGGCGAGGCGCTGTGGAAGTCGCTGTACGAGACCTCGGGCGACATCATCGTGTGGGCGGACACCGACGTCCGGAACTGGCATCACCGGATGGTCTACGGCACCCTCGGACCGCTGCTCGTCGAGCCCCGCCTCCAGTACGTGAAGGGCTACTACCAGCGCCCGATCGTCGAGGCCGGCGTGCTCAAGGAAGGGGGCGGCGGCCGGGTCACCGAGCTCGTCGCGCGGCCGTTGATCAACCTGTTCTTCCCCGAGCTGTCGGGCATGATCCAGCCGTTGAGCGGCGAGTACGCGGGCCGCCGCTCGCTGCTCGAGCAGCTGCCGTTCTTCACGGGCTACGCGGTGGAGATCGGCCACCTGATCGACGCCGCCGAGCGAGCCGGCATCGAGGGGCTGGGGCAGGTCGACCTCGAGCGCCGGGTGCACCGGAACCAGGAGCTGGAGGGGCTGTCGCGGATGTCGTTCGTCATCCTCCAGGCGGTCATGAAGCGGCTCGAGGAGCGGCGGCGCGCGCGGCTCTTCGCGGAGCTCGGATCGACGATGAAGCTGCCGCGGTCCGGCCGCGGACGGCTGTCGCTGGAGGTGATGGAGCTCGCCGATCACGAGCGGCCGCCGATGATCCGGATCCCCGAATACCTCGACAAGCGGCACCCGACAGCCGGTGAGAACGGGTCCTGACATGGACGCAACGCGTTCGCTCACGGGCGGCCGGTGACGTCACCGGGCAGGTCGCTCCACATCCTCGTCGCCCCCGACTCGTTCAAGGGCTCGTTGACGAGCGTCGAGGTCGCGAGCGCGGTCGCCGGCGGCTGGCGGCGCGCCCGGCCCGATGACGACGTCCGGCTGGCCCCGCTCGCGGATGGCGGCGAGGGCACGCTGGTCGCGATCGAGGCGTCCGGCGGATGGGGGTGGCGCGAGGCGGCCGCGGTCGATCCGCTGGGCCGCCCGATCCGCGCCCGATGGCTGGTGCGCGACGATGACACGGTCGCGTTCGTCGAGATGGCGACGGCCTCCGGCCTGTCGCTGGTCGCTCCGGACGCGCGTGACGCGGCGCGGGCCACGAGCCATGGGACGGGCGATGTGCTCCGAGCTGTGCTCGACGCGGGGATCCGCGACATCGCGCTGGGGATCGGCGGCAGCGCGACCAGCGATGGCGGCGCGGGGATCCTGCGTGCCCTGGGCGCCCGCGTGGACGATGACCTTGCGGCGGTCGACCTTGCCGGCCTGGATCCGCGGCTCACGGAGACGCGCCTGCGGATCGCGTGCGACGTCACCAACCCGCTGCTCGGACGGCTCGGCGCCGCCGCGACGTACGGTCCGCAGAAGGGTGCCGACCAGGACCAGGTCCGGGTCCTCGACGCGCGGCTCGCCCGGTTCGCGGACGCGCTCGAGGTGGCAACCGGCCGCCGTGAGCGCGATACGCCGGGCGCCGGCGCGGCGGGCGGGGTGGGGTTCGGGCTGCTGTGCCTCTCGGACCGGTTTGCGTCGCTCGAGCTCCATCCGGGCGTGGACCTGGTCATGGAGGAGGCCGGGTTCGACCACGCGCTCGCGGCGGCCGATCTGGTGATCACCGGTGAGGGCCGCGTCGACGAGCAGACGGCGTACGGCAAGACCGCGTTCGGCGTGTCGCGCCGCGCCCGCGCGGCGGGCACGCCGTGCATCGTCATCGGGGGCGGCGTCACCCCGGGCGGCATCGCGGCGCTGGCGAGCGTGGGTGCGGTCGTCGTCCCGGTCACGGAGGCGCCGCAGAGCGTCGAGACGGCCATGGCCGCCGGACCGGCGCCGGTCGATCGCTGCGGCGAGCGTATCGCGCGGCTGGTGTCACTCGGAATGGTCGGCCTCCGCGAACACGCAGCGTCGGGCGTCGTCCGGTGACGCCGCGCAACGTCGCCCCGGCGACCGGACGCCGCGCGACCGCGACAGGGCGGCGATCGAGGAAGCGCACGGACCCGGTCAAGGCCTGGGCCGCCTATCTCCGCCGGTACCGGCCGGGGCTGGCCGGATACGTGATCGACCGCCTGACCGAAACCTACGGTCCGCAGGAATGGGTGTCACGGCTGGACCCCACGAGCGAGCTGATCCTCACGATCCTGACCCAGAACACCGCTGACGTGAACGCGGAGAAGGCGTTCGAGGCGCTTCGGACGCGGTACCCCAGCGATCGACCCGCGGAGGAGCACCGTCCCGGGATCGGCTGGGGCGGAGACGGCCTGTCGACCGCGGCCCCGCCCGACTGGTCGCTCGTGGAGCACGCGCCGCAGCCGGAGCTGGTGGACGTCATCCGGCCCGGCGGCCTCGGGCCGCAGAAGGCGCCGCGCATCCAGGCCACGTTGCGGCATATCCGTGAGCAGCGCGGCGACTACCGGCTGGACTTCCTGGGCGAGATGCCGGCGCTCGAGGCCCGCGACTGGCTCACCGCCATCGACGGCATCGGCAAGAAGACGGCGTCGATCGTGCTCGCGTTCTGCTTCGGCGCCCCCGTGATGGCCGTGGACCGGCATGTGGAGCGCGTGTCGAAGCGGATCGGCCTGATCCCGGCCAAGGTGACCGCCGACCAGGCGCACGACCTGTTCCTCGGGCTGCTGGTGCCGGACCAGATGTACCCGGCACACGTGCTGCTGATCCATCACGGTCGCGTGATCTGCCAGGCCCAGAACCCCAAGCACGACCTGTGCCCCGTCCGCGATCGCTGCCGGTTCGTGACCCCGAAGGCGCCCTGACCAGCTCAGCGGCGGCGGCGGCTCGCGTCGGCGGCGGCGCTCACGTCAGCGGCGGCGGCGGGCCATCGCGTCGGCGGCGCCGACCATCGAGTCCGCGATCTTCGCGGGCGGCCAGCCGCGGGCGATCCGCAGGTACGCGTAGAGGTCCGCGTCCAGGAGACCCAGCGCGAGCTCCGCCGTGACATCGGGTTCGGGCGTGCCCTCGGCCTCGAGCAGCGCCTGCACGTGCCGGTCCCACGTCGCGTATGCCTCGCTCCGGTAGCGGGCGCCGGGAGACGCGGTCTCCGCGAGCGTGAGCAGGTTCAGGTTGCGCTCGAGGTACTCGGCGTACGCGCCCATGAACGCCCGCAGGCGCGTCTTCGGGCCGGCACCCGGACCGAGGGGCGGGGGTCCGGAGACGATCGCCTCACGGAGCGCCCGGTCCTTCGCATCGAGCACGGCCATGGCCAGCCCCGACTTGTCGCCGAACCGGCGGTACAGGGTCCCCTTGCCCACGCCGGCGGCCGCCGCGACATCGTCCATGGACACCGCCGCCACACCGTGGAGCGCGAACAGCCGGGCGGCGGCCACGAGCAGCATGGTCCGGTTGCGGGAAGCGTCGGCGCGCTCGGGCCGGCGTTGCGGGCGGGTAGGCTCCTCGGTCATGAACCGGACCCTAGTCCAGTACGCGAGCCCAGTCAACCCGGCGGAGCGCGGCCAACCCTCCAGCCGTACGGCGAGTAGCATCCGTCCGTGGCCAGCAGCGACCGAATCCCCCTGATGCTCGATGTCGACACCGGGATCGACGACTCACTCGCGATCCTGTACGCCTGCGCGAGCCAGGACGCCGAGCTGGTCGCGGTGACCTGCGTGTCCGGCAACGTCGCGGCACGGGACGTCGAGCGCAACACGCGCCAGGTCCTGGAGCTCGCCGGCCGCAGCGATGTCGAGGTGGCGCTGGGTCGCGAGCAGCCGCTGCTCAGGGCCCTGGACATCGCTCCCGACACCCACGGGCCGCACGGAATCGGCTACGCACAGCTGCCCGAGCCCGCCTCGCCCCTGTCCAACCGGTATGCGCCGGACCTGATCGTCGCCGAGGCACGAAGACGGCCGGGACAGGTCACCCTGGTCACGCTGGGGCCCCTGACAAACCTCGCGATCGCCGTGCTCCAGGAGCCCCGCCTCCCGGAGCTCCTGCGGCGCTGGGTGCTGATGGGCGGCAGCTACCGGGTGCCGGGCAACACGACGCCCACGACCGAGTGGAACATCCACTGCGACCCGGAGGCGGCCAGGATCGCGTTCGCGGCCTGGCAGGTGGCCATCGATGGCGATCCCGCGATCCCGCGCGCGCTCGCCCTTGGCCTCGACGTTACCGAGACGGCGCGGATGACACCCGACCACGTGGTCGAGCTTGCGCGCCGGGCGGGCAGCACCCCGGACGACACGCTCGATCCGGGTCGCGAGCCGGGCGAACCCGAGCGGCGGTCGGTGGCCAGCAACCCGGTCGTCCGATACGCGGCCGATGCCCTCCGCTTTTACATGGAATTTCACGCGATGTACGACGGTTTCTACGGCGCCTTCGTCCACGACGCGCTCGCCGTCGCCGTCGCGCTCGACGAGCGCCTCGTGAGCGCCCGTGCGGTTGCCGTGGACGTCGATGCCTCGGGTGGCGTTGCCGACGGCCTGACGGTTGCCGACTGGCGAGGCCTGTGGCAGCGAACCGCGAACGCCGACGTTGCCGTCGAGGTCGACGCGGCCGAGTTCCTCCGCCGCTGGGTGGAACGTGTCGGAATGCTGGCCGCAGGCCGTCCGGACGTGGCACGCTAGACGGGGTCCGGAGCTCGCCCGGGCGGAGGATGGAGGCAGGCATGTCCAAGTTCTGGATCCGGGTGCTCGCGGGGGTCATCGCCGCGATCGTGGCGGTCGTGATCGGCGTCAGCATCACGGGCAACCTCGACGTCACCGCGGACCCCGACACGGGGCTGGTGGCGGGCGCCAACACGATCGCCCTCGTGATCGCGATCGCGCTGCTGATCGGGCTCGTGGTGTACGCCGTCGCCGAGTACGCCCAGACCGGCGGCATCGACTCGATCGCGCGCCAGTTCGACACGCGCACCATCGTCCTGATCCCGATTGCGATCGCGATCAACATCGTGCTCGGCCAGACGGTCGGCCAGGCGCTCAAGGTGCCGATCTACCTCGATTCCATCGGCACCATCCTGGTCGGGGCGCTCGCCGGCCCGATCCCGGGGCTGCTGACCGGGCTGTTTGCCAACCTGATCTGGACGTTCGTGCTCGCCGGGACGCCGTTCGGCAGCCCGTACGCATGGCCGTACGCGATCGTCGCAGCCGAGATCGGCCTCCTGGCCGGCGTGTTCGGCTACCTCGGGTTCTTCCGCAGCCGCCCCAACACGCAGACGCGCGAGCTGGTCATCGGCGCCGTGGTCGCGATCGGGGTGCTCGCCGCGCTCGCGATCTGGGGGATCCTGCCGGCCTACACCAAGGGCGTGACGTTCTTCGGCGACCTGAGCACCGTTGACCCGATCTTCATCGTGGTCGCCTGGCTGATCGCGGCGATCCTGGTCGTGGCGATCATCGCGCTGCTGCTCCAGCTGTTCCTGCGCCGCAACCTGGGGGTGGCGTACATCGTGGTCGGCGGTGCGATCTGCGGGGTCATCTCCGCGCTCCTGTCGGCGCCGATCTCCGCCTATGGCTACGGCGGCGTGACCGGCGGCGGCACGGACGTGCTGGTGGCCGCGTTCCAGCAGGCCGGCTCGTCGCTGTCCGAATCGGTGCTCCAGCAGGGCCTGATCTCGGACCCGATCGACAAGACCATCACGTACATCATCGTGTTCGTGCTGCTCCAGTCGCTGTCGCGCCGGTTCGTGGCGCGCTTCCCGCAGGGCGAGCGGGCGATCGGCACGATCGAGGACTGACCCGATCGCCCGGGGCGACGTGATTGCCGATGCCGGGCCGCCCGGGACACGGAGCCTGAGCTCCGAGGACCGGGCGTTCCTCGCGTCGCTGGTGCCGCCGATGCCGACGGCGTATCACCGGCTGAGCCCGCTGACCAAGGCCGTCGCGGCGGCCACGGTGACGCTCACCGCGTTCTTCGCGGGCGGCTACCTGCTGCCCCTGGCCCTGCTGCTGGGGATCGTCGTCCCCAGCGCGCTCGCAGCCGGCCTGCTGCCGCGGCTGCTCCGGGTCGCCGTGGCCGTGAGCCTGCCGATCGCGATCTCGGTGGCCCTGGTCTCGATCTTCACGCGGGCGGGCCAGACCGTCCTGTTCACGATCGGGCCGTTCGACGCCACGGCGGAGGGCGTTGACTTCGCCGGCCAGATCCTGGTCCGGCTGTTCGTCGCGGCCATGGCGCTCGGCCTGTTCGGCCTGACCACGGATCCCCGGGCACTGGTCACCGACATCGAGCGCCGCGGCTTGCCGCCGCGGCTCGCGTTCGCCGCCGCCGCAACCCTCGAGACGATCCCGCTGCTGATCGAGCGGGCCTCCGCCATCCAGGCGGCCCAGCGCGCTCGCGGCCTGGACACGGAAGGCAGCATCCGCGCACGGTTGCGCGGCGTGATGCCCCTGGTTGGCCCGGTGATCCTGTCCTCGCTGACCGAGGTCGAGGAGCGCAGCCTGGCCCTCGAGGTGCGGGCGTTCGGGCGCCCCGGGCGGCGGCACCTGCTGTGGTCGCTGCCCGACAGCCGCCGCCAGCAGGTCCTCCGGTGGCTGATGGGCGTTGGCTTCCTGGTGTTCATCGTCGGCAGGGCCGCCGGCCTCGTGCCCCCGATCGCCTGATGCTCGAGCTGATCGGGGTCGGTTACCGCTACCCGGGCTATGCCCGCCAGGTGCTGAGCGACGTCGACCTGCGGATCGAGGCGGGCGAGATCGTGGGCCTGGTCGGACCCAACGAGGCGGGCAAGTCCACCGTGTGCCTGGTCGCGTCCGGCCTGGCGCCGGCCTCGATCGGCGGCACACTGCGGGGCGAGGTACGGATCGACGGCGAGCCGACGGCCGGCCGCAGGACGCACGAGCTGGCGACGCTCGTCGGCCTCGTGTTCCAGAACCCCAACACGCAGCGCTCGGGTACGACGGCCACCGTGTTCGAGGAGGTGGCCATGGGCCCGGTGAACCTGGGCCTGGAGGTCGCGGAGACCCTCGAGCGGACCCGCGAGGCGCTCGCGGCGCTCCGGATCGACGACCTCGCGAGGCGCGAACCCGGGCGGCTGTCCGGCGGCCAGGCCCAGCTGGTGGCGATCGCGTCGATCCTTGCGATGCGGCCGCGCCACCTCGTCCTCGACGAGCCGACGGCGCAGCTGGATCCGGAGGGGACGAGGCTCGTGGGCGAGGCGCTGGGGCGCCTCGCCGCGAGCGGCACCGCGCTGCTGATCGCCGAGCACAAGACGGACCTGCTCGACGGGTTGTGCGACCGGGTCGTCGTGCTGGACGCCGGACGGGTCGTGCGAGACGGGGCGGCGGGCGAGGTGCTCGCGATGCCCGACCTGCCCGAGCTGGGCGTGGAGCCGCCGTCGCGGGTCCGGCTGGAACGCGCGCTCGCGGGCGTCGGTGGCGCCGCGCGAGCCGCGACGGGTGACTCGCGGGTGCTCCAGGCGCTGGCGGAGCTCGTGGCCGAGGATACGGGTCGTGCCGCACTGCGCGATTCCACGGTGGACGTCCCGTGACCCGGATCTCGACCGTCGGGCTGGTCCACGTGTACGAGGGGAGCACGCGGGCGCTCGACGGCGTGGACCTGGACATCCCGGACGGACAGCGGGTTGCGATCGTGGGCCGCAACGGCAGTGGCAAGTCGACGCTCGTGCGCCATCTCAACGGGCTGCTCCGTCCGACGGAGGGGCGCGTGCTCCACGACGGCGCAGACATCCGCGATCGGCGGGTCGCTCACCTCGCCGCGACGGCGGGCCTCGTGTTCCAGGACCCCGATCGCCAGATCTTCGCCGGCTCGGTTCGCGCCGAGGTCTCGTTCGGGGCGCGGAACCTGGGACGCCGCGGTGCGGACCTCGATCGCGCGGTCAATGCTGCCATCGAGGCCGTCGGCCTGACCGCCGAGGCGGGCACCAACCCCTACGACCTGGGCTACTCGCGGCGCAAGCTGCTCGCGCTGGCGTCGATCCTGGCCATGGAGACGCCGGTGGTCATCCTCGACGAGCCGACGACCGGGCAGGACGCGCGCGGCGTGGCCCAGATCCGGCGGATCGTCGGCGACCTGGCGTCGAGCGGCCGGACCGTGGTCACGATCAGCCACGACATGCGGTTCGTGGCCGAGTCCTTCGAGCGCCTCGTGGTGATGCGGTCGGGACGCGTGATCCTCGACGGGTCACCCGCGTCCGTGTTCGCAGCGGAGCATTCCGAAGCGCTCGCGTCGACGTTCCTCGAGCCCCCGCTCGCGGCACGGCTCGGCGAGCGGCTGGGCCTCGGGGCGACGCCCACGGAATCGGCCCTGCTGACAGCGCTCGAGCGCCACTGATCCTCAGGCACAACGGGCTCGGGGATCGGGCCGTTCGGCCGATCCTTCCTGGCTCCCGCGGCACGACCATGGAGATCGGAGGTTCCCGATGCGAATCCTGCTTGCCGTCGATGGCTCGGTCTCCAGCGACCGGGCGACCGCGCTCGTTGCCAGCTTCATGCTCCCCGCGGGCTCGCTCGTCCGCGTGGTCTCGGTCCAACAGCCGTACGCCGACGTCCTGGCGCTCGCGTGGGCGTCCTCGGGGCCCGGGCCGCGCTCCCACGAGACCGAGGAGGAGGTCGAGGCCCGCCACCACCGCGAGGCGATCGACCGTGCCGAGCGGACGCTCGAACGGACGGGCGCGAAGGTGGAGGGGTTCCTGCTTCGCGGCCGCCCCGCCAGCGCCATCGTCGACGAGGGGCGAGGGATGGAGGCCGACCTCATCGTCGTCGGCAGCCGCGGGCACAGCACGATCGCGACGATGGTCCTCGGCAGCACGGCATCGGAGGTCGTCGATCACGGCCCGTGCCCCGTGCTCGTCGCGCGCGACGCGGCGCTGGGGCAGATCGCGTTCGCCGATGACGGCTCGAACTCGGCCCGCGCGGCCGAGGGAGTGCTCGCCACGTGGCCGATCTTCGCGCACCGCGCGCTGACCGTGCTGACCGTCGCCGAGACCGCCGTACCCGTCGCGGCCGGGTTCACGCCCGGTCTCTACGACCAGGTGCTCGCCTCCTATACGCGGTCCGTCGACGAGGCTCGCGAGGAGACCCGGATCGAGGCCGACACCGCGGCCGGTCGCCTGGGCGGTCTGGGCATGGACGCGCAGCCGGTCGTGCTCGAGGGTGACGCCGCGGGCGAGATCGTGCGGTTTGCCGGCGAGCGCGGGATCGGCACGATCGTGATGGGCACCCGCGGCCATACCGGACTCGCGAGGCTGTTGCTGGGCAGCGTTGCCCGCAACGTGCTGCTCCACGCCCCGTGCTCGGTGCTGGTGGTTCGCGAGCGGAAGGCCTGATCGACTGCCGCTTCTCCCGGAGCTGACCCTCCGCCGCTAGCCCTCCCCGCCGAGCACGTCGCGCACCTCGTGCGCGATCTCCAGGTCCTCGCGCGCCTCGAGGACGAGCACGCGGATGCGAGCCCCGTCGGGCGAGATCTCGCGGTCGCCGGAACCGTCCGCGTTGCGTGATGCATCAAGGGTGACGCCCAGGAACCCGAGCCCGTCGGCCGCCATCGCGCGGACCACGGGTGCCCGCTCGCCGACGCCGCCGGTGAACACGAGCGCGTCGAGCCCGCCCAGCGATGCGGTCATCGCCGCGATCGACCCGCGCAGCCGATGGACGTAGACATCGAGCGCGAGGGTCGCGTCGGGCGTTCCGGAGCCGGCGCCGGCAAGGACCGCCCGCATGTCCGAGGTCCCGGCCAGCCCAAGCAACCCCGACCGGCGCTCGAGCGTCGCGGCGAGCTCGGCCGGCGGCATCCCGACGTGCTCGGCGAGCCACAGCACGAGGCCGGGGTCCACGCTCCCGGACCGGGTCGCCATCACCAGGCCCTCGAGCGGCGTGAAGCCCATCGTCGTATCGACCGAGCGCCCGCCCGCGACCGCGGCCAGCGAGGCACCCGCACCGAGGTGACAGGTGACGAGCCTCAGCTCACCGACCGGCCGGCCGAGGAGCTGCGCCGCGCGACGCGTCGCATAGGCGTGGGACAGGCCGTGGAACCCGTATCGCCGCAGGTCCCAACGTTTGCGCCACTCGGGCGGCAACGCATACGTGGACGCGGCCGCCGGCAGCGTGGCGTGGAACGCGGTGTCGAAGCACGCGACGGCCGGCACGTCGGGGATCACCGCGCTCACCGCCGCGAGGGCCGCGAGCGATTTCGGCTGGTGGAGCGGGGCGAGGTCCGTGAGTGCCTCGAGGCGCGCGATCACTCGGTCGTCGATCCGGACCGGGCTCGAGAACACCGTGCCACCGTGCACGATCCTATGGCCCACCGCCGCGACCTCACCAAAGACGCGGATCGCGGCTTCGACCTCCGCGGCGTCGGTCGAGCCCCGCGGGGCGGGCAGGTCGGCGGAGCCGACGAGCTCGTCGCCGTCGTCGAGGACGCGCAGCTTGAGGCTGCTCGAACCCGCGTTTGCGACGAGGACGCGCCCGACGCCGGGCCGGACCGAACGTGACATTCAGCTGGCCGGCTGCGGCCAGGCCCAGTTCGCGATCTCGGGTGCGTCCTCGCCCTCGAGCCGCGTGTACGCACGAGCCTCGATCCGCTTGTCGACCATCAGCTGGCGAACATGGCCGGCCCTGGGGCCGAGGCCCGGTACCCGGTCGATCGCGTCGATCACGAGATGGAACCGGTCGAGGTCGTTGAGCATGACCATGTCAAACGGCGTGGTCGTCGTCCCCTCCTCCTTGTAGCCGCGGACGTGCAGGTTGGCGTGGTTCGTCCGGCGGTACGTCAGGCGGTGGATCAGCCACGGGTAGCCGTGATAGGCGAACACGATCGGCTTGTCCGTCGTGAACAGCGCGTCGAACTCGGCGTTGGACAGCCCGTGCGGGTGCTCCTTCTCGTCCTGGAGCCGCATCAGGTCGACGACGTTGATGAACCGGACCTTGAGCTCCGGCAGGTGGGTGCGGATCAGGTCGACGGCTGCGAGCGCCTCGAGGGTCGGGATGTCCCCGGCGCTCGCGATGACGACATCCGGCTCGCCGCCCTGGTCGTTGCTGGCCCAGTCCCAGATGCCGATTCCCCGCGTGCAATGGAGGATCGCCTGGTCCATCGGCAGCCAGTTGGGGGCCGGCTGCTTGCCCGCGACGATGACGTTGACGTAGTGGCGGCTGCGGAGGCAGTGGTCGCCGACCGACAGCAGCGTGTTCGCGTCGGGCGGCAGGTACACCCGGATCACGTCCGACTTCTTGTTGACCACGTGATCGATGAAGCCCGGGTCCTGGTGCGAGAACCCGTTGTGGTCCTGGCGCCAGACGAGCGAGCTCAGCACGTAGTTGAGCGAGGCGATCGGGCGGCGCCACGGAATGTCCCGGGTCACCTTGAGCCACTTTGCGTGCTGGTTGAACATCGAATCGACGATGTGGATGAACGCCTCGTAGCAGTTGAACAACCCGTGCCGGCCGGTGAGCAGGTAGCCCTCCAGCCACCCCTGGCACTGGTGCTCCGAGAGGACCTCCATGACCCGCCCTTGCGGGGCCTGGAACTCGTCGGTGGGCAGGATCTGGGCGTCGAACTGGCGATCTGTCACCTCGAACACGGCACTCAGGCGGTTCGATGCGGTCTCGTCGGGCCCGAACACGCGGAACGTCTCACGGTTGCGGTCGATGACGTCGCGCAGGTAGGCACCCAGGACGCGGGTTGCCTCGGAGGTCGTCGCGCCGGGTGATGGCACGTCGACGGCGTAGTCGCGGAAATCCGGCAGGATCAGGTCGCGGAGGAGCTCACCGCCGTTGGCGACGGGGTTCGCGCTCATCCGCCGGTAGCTCTTGGGCGGCAGCGAAGCGAGCTCCGGGATGAGGGCACCGCGCTCGTCGAACAGCTCCTCGGGGTGGTAGCTCCGCATCCATGCCTCGAGGATGGCCCGGTGCTTCTCGTTCGTCCGAACCTCGGCCATCGGGACCTGGTGCGACCGCCACGTCCCCTCGACCGGCTTGCCGTCGACCTCCTTCGGGCCGGTCCAGCCCTTGGGCGTCTTGAACACGATCATCGGCCATCGCGGGCGCTCCTTGACGCCCCCCTCGCGGGCCGCCTTCTGGATCGCCTGGATCTCCTCGATCACCGTGTCCATCGTCGCGGCGAGCTGCTGGTGGACGCTGGCCGGGTCGTCGCCCTCGACGAAGTAGGGCTTGTGGCCGTACCCCTCCATCAGGGCCTGAAGCTCCGCCTGCGGGATGCGCGCGAGCACCGTCGGGTTGGCGATCTTGTAGCCGTTGAGGTGGAGGATGGGCAGGACCGCACCGTCGCGGACCGGGTCCACGAACTTGTTGGAGTGCCAGCTCGTGGCCAGCGGCCCCGTCTCCGCCTCCCCGTCGCCGACCACCGCGCACACGACGAGGTCGGGGTTGTCGAACGCGGCGCCGTATGCATGCGACAGGGCGTAGCCGAGCTCGCCGCCCTCGTGGATCGAGCCAGGCGTCTCGGGGGCGACGTGGCTCGGGATCCCGCCCGGGAACGAGAACTGGCGGAACAGCCTTCGCATCCCGTCCTCGTCACGGGTGATGCTCGGGTAGACCTCGCTGTACGTGCCTTCGAGATAGGCGTTGGCCACGATCGCGGGACCGCCATGGCCAGGCCCGATGATGTAGATCGCGTCCAGGTCCCAGTTCCGGATGACCCGGTTCATGTGCGCGTAGATGAAGTTCAGGCCCGGTGTCGTCCCCCAGTGGCCCAGCAGCCTCGGCTTCACGTGCTGGGGCCCCAGCGGCTCCCGCAGCAGCGGGTTGTCCAGCAGGTAGATCTGGCCGACGGAGAGGTAGTTGGCGGCGCGCCAGTACGCGTCGATGCGGTGCAGCTCGTCCTCGGAAAGGGGGCCGGCCGCGGTGGAGGTCGGGCGGGTGTCACCGGCGCTCATGCGTCTCCTCCGGTTCGTTTGGGGTCCATGGCAAAGCCTACCGCCGGGAATGTTGATCGCGACGCGTCCGGTCTCGGCTGCGAAAGTCACTGCCGTCCGCGATGAGCGTCCGCGCTCACCCGGGGTGCGTGGCGGCCGAGTGGCGGACAGGGCCGCGCGGGCGGGGCGGCAGGCGGGGCCCCGCAGGCAGGGCGGCGGGCAGGGCGGCGTGTTGCGTATGAGTGCCGCCGCGATGAGCGTCCGCGCATCACCGGGGTGTGCGTCGGGGCAGGCGGCGGCGGAAAGGGTGAGTAAAAAAAAAAAAAAAAAAAAAAAAAAAAAAAAAAAAAAAAAAAAAAAAAAAAAAAAAAAAAAAAAAAAAAAAAAAAAAAAAAAAAAAAAAAAAAAAAAAAAAAAAAAAAAAAAAAAAAAAAAAAAAAAAAAAAAAAAAAAAAAAAAAAAAAAAAAAAAAAAAAAAAAAAAAAAAAAAAAAAAAAAAAAAATAAGAGAATAGCTTCCAAAATATAAAAAAGAGTGGCGACAGGGACCGAGAGATAAAAAAGAGCGGGGCGGCAGGCGAGGGCATGCAAAACGCAGGAACAGGGAAAAAAAAAAACGGCGGGCAGGCGGCGGGCGGGACACTCGCCGGGGTGGCGGTCAGGGCGGCGCGGAAAAGCGAAGTCACACCGTCCGCGATGAGTGTCCGACGCCGCCGGCAGATCGGATAAGTCGCCGGTAAAGAAAAAAAAAAAAAAAAAAAAAAAAAAAAAAAAAAAAAAAAAAAAAAAAAAAAAAAAAGCTCAAAAAACAAAAAAAAAAAGAAAAAAAAAGAAAAAAAAAAAAAAAAAAAAAAAAAAAAAAAAAAAGAAAAAAAAAAAAAAAAAAAAAAAAAAAAAAAAAAAAAAAAAAAAAAAAAAAAAAAAAAAAAAAAAAAAAAAAAAAAAAAAAAAAAAAAAAAAAAAAAAAAAAAAAAAAAAAAAAAAAAAAAAAAAAAAAAAAAAAAAAAAAAAAAAAAAAAAAAAAAAAAAAAAAAAAAAAAAAAGAAAGAGTGAAAAAAAAGCAAACCAAAAAAAAAAAAAAAAAAAAAAAAAAAAAAAGGAAGACAACTAGAAGAGCAGATGTGAGATACCTCGACGCCGGACAGGAGTGTAAGGGAAAAAAAAAATGAAGATAGATGAGATAAAGAAAATGGCGCAAAAAAGGAGTAAAAAAACAGAGAGCGCTAGGCCTCAGAAAGAGTGTAAAAAAAAAAAAAAAAAAAAAAAACCTTGGGCACGGTCTGGGCAGCGGTCGAGGGCTAAGCCCAAAAAACACGCAAGCGAGAGAGAACAGGGCCGCGAAAAAAATAGAGAAAAAAAAAAAAAAAAAAAAAAAAAAAAAAAAAAAAAAAAAAAAAAAAAAAAAAAAAAAAAAAAAAAAAAAAAAAAAAAAAAAGGGAGCAGGGCTCAGGGCTGTCGCGCGCGAAGCGAGGTCTAGAAGGAAAAGGCGACGACGAAAAAGCCAACAGCGAAAAAAAAAAAAAAAGAGAGAGAGAAGAAAGAAGAAGAAGAGAAAAACACTAAAGAGAAAGAGAAGACAGCGATGTTGTACGATCGAATCTGGAAGAAGTAATTGGTATACCGGCTAAGCCCGGTCTAAGTGACCGTCGACGGAAAAAAAAGACAACAAAGACAGTGTTGAACAGAGAGAAAAAGACATAGATAGCACGCTGGACGGTGAAGCCGGTCTCATTGAACGTATAAAACGAAAAAGTAAAGACGACAAAACGTAGCTACCACTAAAGTTCCACATAGACCGCAGTAACAGCGAATGGAACAACAAGCTGCAACACACGCTGACTAAGGAGTAGTTCGTGTATGGCGACTTGCCGGAGGCCGAGATGTCCGCCACCCGGTAGGTGTATGTAGTCCCGTAGGTCACGGTCGTGTCGACGTAGGTAACGCTACCGGTAAAGACGCGAGCCGGAGCAATGGCGATCTGAGTGAAAGTCACGAAACCGTCAGTAGAGCGCTCGATCGCGAACCCGGTCTCGATAGTCATGTTATCCGTGAAGCCGAGACTCACCTGAACGCCCGACGCGTTGGCTTGCAGCGTAGCCGTCAGACGCGACGGAGCCCGAATGCCCGCGACCCCGCGGACAAAGCGTCAGCGTTCACTGCGAATAGGCAACGCGGTATCGACAGTGTTACGAGAGATGACGCGGTACAAGTAAAGAGTGCTGTTCCACCGGAAAGTGGTGTCCGTGAACGACACCATCTCACACGCTTGTTTCCGCGGCGAGTGACCGGACGATAGTCGAGAAGTCAGTCCACGCACCGCTCCGCCAGACGCTGGACGACGAACGACGTCTCGGTGATCGAGTTGTCGTTCCAGGTCAGGGTCAGCTTGGTGTTGTTCCCATTTCCGCTGGTCGTGAACGTCAACGCGTCGGCCGCGAGCGGCGGAAGCGCCAGGAGCACCGGCCGCATCATGTCCATCTCTTCGTGGCTGAGGATGTGGCAGTGGTAGACGTACTCCCAGCCGAAGTTGACGAGCGCGTTGGTCACGGTGGTCATGTTGCCCGTCGGGTCGACGATCAGCCCCAGCGGGTCGAGGTTCGCACCGTCGCGGCATCATCGGGTTCGAGCGGCCGGATGCTGTTCGGGACCTCGAACGGCAGGGTCGGGCATGATCGGCCGCAGGGCGACGATCGTGTCCTCGAGCGGGCTGACCCGGACGGTGTCCTTCCAGCCGAGCTCGATCGGCTCGGGCGGGATGATGATGTTGTCCCAGGTGACCCGGTTGAGCACCTGCACGTCGTACAGGTGGAAGTGGATCGGGTGCGTGTCCACGCCGTTGTGGGTGATCTTCCAGATCTGGGTCCCGTCGCTGCCATCGCTGATCGGCCTGGACGTTGAGATCGTCCTTGGGCAGGTTGGTGCCGTCGATGACCTCGGTCGGCGGGTGCGACGTACGGGTAGAGCATGATGTTCTGGCCGGCCGGCGTGGCCGGGACGGCCTCGAGGCCGAGGTTGGCCGTCATCCGGCCGAACTCGTCGAAGGTGGCCGAGTTCATCTCGTCGTGGAGCGCCTTGGGCTGGAGCGGGATCTTGAGCTGCGGATTCGAGCTCTTGAGGTTGTCGAACCGGAACAGGTCGCCGCCCTGCTGGTTGATGCGGGCGAAGCCCGTCGCACTTGTTGGTGCCGTCAGGGTCGGTGCAGTTGCCGCTGGACGACGAAGCTCGTGCCGTAGGCGGAGTTGTAGGCGGCCTGCCCGACGATGATCGGGTGCTGGCCGGACTCGAAGACGCCGGAGCCGTCGGCGTGGTGCTTGAAGGCGTTGCTGCAGCGCTCGTCAGGTTGAACGCGGCTGCCGGCGGGTTGGCCGCGACCTTGACCTGCATGATGGTGCGGGTGTTCGGGCCGTAGCCGGGCAGGATCGCGGAGCACCGGCCGGGCTCAGTGTCCGGGCCGCCGGTGTAGTAGTCGTAGCTGGCGACGCGGGCCGGGAAGGCGGCCGGCGCGTCGTTGTACAGGATCAGCGTCTTGCCGGCGAACTTGCGAGAAGTCGACGATCACGTCGGCCCGCTCGGCGGGCGCCGAGCAGCAGCGAGTGCTTGTCCACGTTGCCGACGTCGAAGCGGGTCGGGTCGGTGATCCAGGTGATCGGCTGGGTCGGGACGACGGCCGGGGCCGGCAGGAAGCCGCCCTCGGTGCCGATCTGGATCCAGCTCGGGACCCTTGGGGCTGATGGTCGTCGTCGGGCGTCGGGAAGATGTTGAGGTCGGTCTGGGCAGCCGCCACTTCGGACGGCCTTGAGCGCGACCTCGCTCGGTGCCAGTGCTCGGGTCGGCGACGTACCACGGACAGGTTCCAGAAGCGGTCGTTGGCCGCGTTCAGGATGCGGAAGCGGTACGCCTTCGGGTCGAGCGTGGTGGTCGGATAGGCCGTGCCGTTGACGATCGGGCGTGTCGTTGAACTGCTCCATGCCGACCGAGATGTTCGGCGTGCCGGGGATCAGCGCGGGCTCGCAGAACGGCTCGGACCTGGTACTGCCAGGTGGACGGGTCGTCGAGGTTGCAGGGGACGGCCAGATCGGTCGTGAAGTTGGTCTCGGATCCTTGTCGTAGTACGGGTTGGCGATCGGCCCGTGCACCGGCGTGGCCGGCGGCCAGAACCAGGGGCCGTACATCCAGCGGCCGTAGGCGCTCATGCCGCTCGGGTCGCCGGGGTTCTGGGCCGGCATGTAGACGTGGTGGTACCAGAGGTTGCCCATGCCGCCCCAGCGGGAGGCGTCCCAGGTCGGGTCCTGCTCGGCGAGCTGCGCGGCGCTCGGGACGAAGGTCCGGTCCTGGATGACGAGCGGGATGCCCTCGCCCATGTCGGCATAGGTGCCGCTGGGGCCGAACAGCTTCTGCTCGGTCGGGTCGGTGATCAGGTAGCCGGCGGCCTCGCCGGCGTACACGTTGAGGCGGGTGATGCCCCAGGCATGGTCGTGGTAGAACATCAGCCGCGCGCTACTGCTGGTTGGTGTAGTAGAAGGTCTGGCAGCCGTCGTTGGCCGCGGAGCAGTCCGGGCACGCCGGCCGGCTGCGCGCCGCCGACCATGTCGGGCACGTTCCCGACGCTGACGCCCTGCGGCCACGGCGTGGTCTCGTTGGCGGGCGTGATCCACTGGTGCGGCGTGCCGTCGCTGATCCACGGGGTGACGCCGCCGTGGAGATGCAGCGTCGCCCGGTTGTCCTTGAAGCACTCCGTCGAGCTCTTCGGGTACTCGGTGCAGGTCGGGTTGCGCACCTCGTCCATGACGGTGCCGAGATCCTCGGACGGCTGGCATGGCGATCGGACCCATCGCCGGAGCCCATGATGGTCGAGTCGGTCGGGAGGAACAGGTCGCCGTCGCTGCCGGTCGGCAGCAGGTTGTAGAAGACGATCCGGACCGCGCGGTCCTTGCTGCGCGACGATCGTCGGGCCGAGGTAGTGCGGATCGTCGACGCCGAGGGCCTGGCGATGCCGTCCGGCATCAGCGTCGGCACCGTCGCTGCCGTCGAGGATGTGCGGTCACGAGCGGGACGTGCTTGCCGGGGACGTACGGTCGTCGAGAGCTGGACGTACTCGCGGAGCAGCGTGCCGCTCGCGGGCAGGCTCGAGCTCATCTGCTCGCGGTGCTGGACGACCGCGATGACGTAGTAGTCCGTGCTCGGGAAGGTGGTCGTGTCGGGCACCGCGACCGGGATGTACTGGCCGAGGTTGTTCACGCCGGCCTCGCCGAGACCCGGCAGGGTGTCGACGAACTTCTTGATGCCGCCGGCGTGATGTAGCCGGAGCCCGGGGTTGGTGACGTTGAGCGGCGATGACGCGCCGTAGTCGCGTCGTGGCCGTGGCGGTAGCGCCGGAGCCCGCGCCGGTGTCGGCGAAGGTCGACGTTCGGCGCGGACGTGTAGCCGGCACCGGAAGTGTCGACGATGACCGACAGGACGTCGAGAGGGTCGCTGTCGCCGATCGCCGCGACGAACCCGGCCGGCGGGTTGATCGGGTCGAACAGGGTGCCGTCACGGACGACGACGTCCGGGGGCCGTGGCATAGCCGGAGACCGGCGTTGTCGACGACGACGCCGGTGACGGTCAGGAGGCCGTGTCGCGGTAGCGCCGGTGCAGTCGGCAGGTACGGGATCGATGCCGCGCACACCGCGTGGCCCTGCGCCTGGGTCGCCGTTCGGATCATCCGGCAGGTCGAAGTCGACGGTCGGGAAGGTGTAGCCCTCGCCCGGCACCGAGACGTCGACGGCATCGACGCCGCCGAGCGCATGGGCGGTCGCATCGGTGGTCGCACCACCGCCGCTGAACGACACGGTCGGGGCCGTGTAGCCGGCACCGGCCGCGTCGACGGCGACGCTGGTGACGGCGCCGGATGTCTGGACGTCCGCGGAAGCGGTCGCGCCGGTGCCCGACCCGGTGATCGCGACGGTCGCCGCGCGTAGGCGTGAGCCAGGGTTGGTGACCGTGATGCCAGTGACGGCGCCGTTGGCGCCGACGGTCGCCTCGGCAGTTGCTCCGGTGCCGGCGCCGGGGCCGGAGGGCGGCGTCACGACCGCGACGAAGGAGTAGGTCCGGAAAGGCGTGATCTGCGGGAAGCTAGAGTCGGTGAAGAAAGTGAAGGTGGAGCACAGGGCGGGCGACTCCGGGGTCGCGAGGTAGGCGTTGGCGGTCGCGGGTAGCCCACGATGTCGGTGCAGCCGACGACGTCGAGGGGGATGCCCTGGCCGTAGAAGCCGATGACGTCGCCGACCTGGACCGCGATGCCGGCCGTGAATGTCGCGACCTCGCCGTCCGGGTTGCCGGACGCGGACATGGTCAGGAGACCGCAGTCGAACACGATGCTGAACTGGCCGGCGATTGCCGTAGGACTGAGAACGTACGCGTGGAACATGTTCCCTCCGGACGAGTTGGGGCTGGATCCCAGCGCGGTCTGGTTCCACACCTGGAAGCTGTAGAGCGTGCACGCGGGCAGTGACGCGCCGAGGACCACGAACACGGGCGCGAGCGTGCCCACCGGATGGTGTAGTCCGTAGCGTTGGCGCGATAGACGAGCGGATTGCCGACCGCGATCGGCGTGACTGGGAGCCCGGCGGCCGAGATGGTGACGGTCGCGTCGGGCGCCGTCAGCGGGCTGTTGGCTCAGTTAGGGTATGGCCCGAAGTAGTGAGGAACCTTCGTCTGATCGACTGGGCTCGCGGACGAGGCGCGCGCGTCGGCCGCCGGGACGTCGGGTCGAGAGGGCGAGCGCGCCAGCCCGCTGTCGCGGCGACAGAGCACGAACGCGGCGGCCAGGGCCAGCAGTCTCCTGTTCATCCGATCTTGTTCTACTCTCACCCCGGTCCGCCTTTCGGGCAGCCGCAGGACCATGCCGCGCCGGCACGGTCCCCATACAGGAAACGAAGGGAAGCGATATGGAAACAATCGTCGAAGAAGAAGGCAAATGGCTATACGGAACAACAAGGGTTACATCAAGAGATTAGGGGCTACGTAGCGAGGGATATACGGACAAGGGAAATACGTATCCGTTCTGAGAACTACACGGTTGCCTGTAGGGGTTGGTGCTGGCATCCTCCTGGAGTGAGCTGACCATCTGAAATGAGCTAGACGATGTTGCAGAGGACCAGGCGTCGGCTGCGAAACCCGGCGCCACCTGCGTGAGCACGGGATCGATGCGGTGGAAACGGACGAGCGGATCGGCGTGATGCTCGCTACCGGGGAGCGCGTCATCGCAGGCGGCGCGATATCTCGATGGAACGGCGGAAGAACAGCCGCGACCCGGACCTGGCGCCGTGGTGATCTCAAAGTGACTACGACCCGATAAAGTGCTTAGGCCACGTCGGGTAGACGTCCCGCTCGCTGAGATCCGGGAGGCCGTCGTGACATCCAGCGCTGTCGGCTGGTCGTGGGCGACGGACGGGGGCTCGAGATCCAGACGCGGATCCGTACTGCTGCGGGTCCAGAGCGCGGCCTCGGAAGGCGACCCGCCGGTGCCCGATAAGAGAGGCGCTCGTGGAACGAGAAGCTGACGGTGATGCGGAGATGAAAAGGCGATGAGAGAGATGAGAGATCAGAGCTAGTCGAGATAGAGGAGTGCGACCTCGGCTCGGTTCCTGACCTACAGCTTGCGAGGAAGCTGCTCACGTGAGACTAGACCGTCCGCCTGGAGATGGTCAGGGCCGTCGAGATGTCCCGATCGCCGAGGCCGTCCGCGAGAAGCCGGAGGATATCGCGCTCGCGCGTGGTCAGCCGATCGAGGAATGCCTCGCCGTCCGGCTCGGCGACAACTCTACGACGCAGGAAATCTCGCGAGAAGCCGGTTGGCGAGGCGCCTGGGGATAACCAGCTAGCCGGTCTGCGTGGCCCGGAGCGACGGGCTAGCGCATCGAGCGACAGGTCCTTCGTCAGGTACTCGCTGGCGCCGTACCGCATCGCCTCGGCTACATCGCGATCCGTGGACGACATCGTCAGCATCACGATCTTGGTGCCCGGGAGCCGCGGGGCGAGCTCGCGCACGAGCTCGACGCCGGACATTCCCGGCAGGGCGATGTCCAGGAGCAGGATGTCCGGGGCGACTCCGGAGCGAGCGCGAGTGCTTCCTCAGCGGTGGAAGCCTCGGCGACCACGACCATTCCGTCGCCGGCGATCGCCTTGGCCACGGCGGAGCGCACGAGCGGATGGTCGTCGACCACCATCACGCGTATCACCGGCCCGGGCGCGGTCACGACCGCTCTGCCTCGACCACGAGCGACGCGTCTACCTTCGTCTCCGGCAACCTGAACGGTGCCACCAGGTCGACGAGCGTGCCGGTTTCCGGGCTCGACTCAATGGTCAGCCTGCCGCCGATCAGAGCAGCCCGCTCCTCCATCGAAGCGATACCGAAGACGGCTCCACGGTGCGACGCGACGTCGAAACCGTGCCCGTTGTCGGCAATGCGCAGCGAGATCTGGCCTTCGGACAGGGCGAGCCGAACGCCGACCAGGGTCGCGGCCGCGTGCTTCGCTGCGTTGGAAAGCGCCTCCTGGGTGATCCGGAGGATCTCGGCTTGCGACCGGGGGTCGATGCTCGTCGTGTGATCGCCCTCGAACGTGAACTCGATGCGCAGGCCGAACCGGCACCGGTGATCCTCGACGGCCCGGCGAACCAGGCTGCAGAAACCGGACTCGCTATGAGCCGAGCTGCGCAGGGCGGCCACGGCCTCGCGGGCATCACTGAGCCCGACGTCGATCGCCGCCACTGCGCCCTCCGCGGCCCGTCGCGCCTCGACCGGCAGACCCTCCATGGCCATCAGTTCCCCGGTCTTGAGCTTTGCCAGCCACAGGTCCTGAGCCAGCCCGTCGTGCAGCTCGCGCGCGAGCCGCGCACGCTCTTCGACGGCGGCGCGCTCCACCTCGGCGTCCCGCAGCTCCTCGAGCTCGGCGTTCGCCTTGCGCAGCTCGCGCTGGTCGGACCGGAGGGCGCCGGCAAGCCCGGCCAACAGACACACCGAGCACGCCAGGCGCAGCAGATCCGCGGTCGACACCTGGCCGGGATGGGCGCTGGGAAAGAGCGTTCCGTGTAACTCGGCGAAGCCTGCGAACAGAAGGCCGACCGCGATCCAGGCATCGATCACTGCGCGATCACTCCGCCAAAGCCCACGGCTCACGTAGGCCCCCGCGAAGAACAGGCCGGACGTGCCCATGTGGACGAGGGCGCCGAACGGCGTGACCTGTGGCAGCCCGGAGCCATCCGGAAAGATGAGGATCTGCAGCGCGTCCGGGGGCGGTGCGAGCAACCGGCCGACGAGGGCGGCCGCCGTGACCGCGAGCGTCGGCGCCGCCAGGATCCAGACCGGACCCCAGCCGTAGCTCGGGCGTCTCGTGAAAGCGCCGGCGATGACGAACAGGATCGCCGCGGCCATCCTGGCGACGGCGAACACCAGCACCTGGACGTTCTCGGGCGCCGCGAGACCGCCGACGCCCGTGGCCTGCTGCAGGGAGATGGCCACGGCGATGCTGTAGGCGACCGACAACGCCATGAAAGCGGCCGCGTGATAGGCCGCTGCGATCACGTGTCGCTCGCGGTGGCGGGCCCAGGCAAGCGTCGTCAGGGTGATGCACACGACCGCGGCGATGGTATCGATCACGAGGTCCACGGCCGGCTGGATTTCGTGGCCGTGGATGTTCCCCGCGATCACCAGCAGCGTTGCCAGGATGCATGCGGCAATCGCCAGCTTGAACAGCCCGTCCAGCCACGCGTCTCGCCGGTCGCGCAGTGCGGGCACCATCATGGCACCGGTGCCATCGTCGACCGCGGCCACAGTCCTCCCCCTCGTCCTGCTGGACGAGCCGGCACGGGCTCGGCGGGTCGCGAACGGCGGCCCGCCCGGTTCGGGCGCAAGCGTCGATGCAGATGCGGCCCGTGTCAAGAGTCCAACCCGCCCACGCCCGGGCCGGGCTGAGCGGCGGGTCAGCTGTCGCGACGGAGGGTGACCACGAGCATCAGGAATGACGTCTCGAGCACGTCGACACCGGCGATGACGAGCGCGACGACGAACGGAAGGGGGTGGCCGACGAGCCAGCCGATGGCGGCGGCGAACGCAGCAACCGCGAGGAACACGTAGCGCGCCCCGCGAACGAGGGTGGCCAGGTCCCGGGCACCGAGCTCGGCCGTGGCCCGGCCGCGACCGGCCTCGAGCGATTGCACCGCGCGTGCGACGAGGGCAAGCCCGACGACGACCGCGGCGCCCACGAGGGCAGCCCGGACCAGGGCGGGCGGGGTGGCCAAAGCCTCGAGGAGCGAGCCATTCCAGCCGAGCACGGTGCCGCCACCGAACGCGAGGATCCCGAACGCGAGCCAGCCCAGGCGGCCGCGGTCGATGGGCTCGCGGGCGCCGTCGATGGGTTCGCGGGCGCGGTCGAGCCGCTCAGCCATCGACCAGTTCCTCGGGGAGCAGGTCCATCAGGAGGCCGTCGTGCCAGGTGCCGTCGGGGCCGCGCTCGTAGCGGCGCATCACGCCGACGGGCCGGAACCCGACCCTGGTGTAGACCCGGATCGCGCGGTCGTTCGCCGCGCTGGGATCGATGGTGATCCGGTGGTGCCCGCGGACCTCGAACAGCCAGCGGGCGACCGTCCGGATGGCGTCGAATCCGAGGCCGCGCCCCTGCGCCGGCCCGAGCAGGGCGAGGTCGATGCCCGCATGCCGGTAGTCGGGCTCGGTCTCCTCCCACGCCTGGATGAGGCCGACGACTCCAGACTCGGCCTCGATCGCCCAGACGGCGCGCCTGGCCTCCGGTGCCACGTGCTCGCGCGCCTCGGCGGCGGGATCGGGTGCCGGCCACCAGCGTCGAACCGTCGGGTCCGAGAACAGCGTGGTGAACGCCGCGACGTGCTCGTCGGCCGCCGGGACCAGCCGCACACGGGTGCCGGTCAGTGCCATGACGCCCGCGGGCAATTCGGGGTGGGGCGCGTGCGGCTCGCGATGGGGCGCACCCGATTCGGCGCTCATCCGATCTCCAGGCCGACCTCGTGCGTCTCGCCGTTCACGATCCGCCACGCGCGAAGAGACGGTGCGCCGGTCGTCGGGTCGGCCTCGGCCGGGCTGAGCGAGATGAGGATGTACAGCGCGTCGGGGTAGAAGGCGAGCCCGATGTCGGTCGCGGACGGCACCGCCGGCGATTTCACGTGCGAGTGGACGATCGCCCAGAACACCTCATCGGCGTCATCGGTCGCGACGGTGATCCGGAGCAGGTCGTCGGGGTGGATCTCGTAGCGGTAGGGTGACGCAGCCTTGTTCCGGCAGGGTTCGTAGCGGACCGGGGTCCCGTTATCGGCCGCCGCCGCCGTCCCAACCACCAGCCCGCATGCCTCGTTCGGGTACTCGGCTCGTGCCTGGGCGACGATTGCCTCCACGATCGCCGTCGGCAGGCGCACCGAGGATGGGCCCGGCTGCGGCGCCAACTCGCCTACCACCAGTTCACCCCGCCCTCGAAGTCGTCCTCCATCTCGTCCAGGTCGCGCTCGAACGTGCCGGCCGAGAGGTACTTCCAGCCGCCATCGGGCAGGAGTGCGACGATCGTCCCGGACTCCATCGTGCGGGCCTCGCGCGCCGCGGCGACCAGCACCGCCCCGCAGGACGGCCCGGCAAACACGCCCTCCCGGAACACCAGGTCCCGAAGTGCGGCGACCGCATCGCGGTTCGAGACGAGGTACTTCGCATCGAGCATACGAGGGGTCGAGGATCTCGGGCACGAAGCCTTCCTCGAGCGACCGCAGGCCCTGCACGTTTTCCCCGGGGAGTGGCTCCGCGGCGACGATCCGCACCCTGGGCTTGTGCTCCCGGAGGTACCGCCCGGTGCCCATCAGCGTTCCCGATGTCCCCAGGCCCGCCACGAACACGTCGATCTCCGGACAGTCGGCGAGGATCTCGGGCCCGGTCGTCTCGTAGTGCGCCAGCGGGTTGGCCGGGTTCCCGTACTGGTATGGCATCACGAACCGCGGATCGCTCGTGCACAGCTCCTTGGCCATCGCGATCGCGCCGTTGGACCCGAGGCGCCCGGGCGAATCGATGATCTCGGCGCCGAACAGCGCGGCCACCTGCCGCCGCTCCATCGTCACGTTGTCGGGCATGACGAGCGCCACCCGGTACCCCTTGCGGCGCCCGATCATGGCCAGCGCGATCCCGGTGTTCCCCGAGGTCGGCTCGAGGATGATCGAGTCCGGCTGGAGCAGCCCGCGCCGCTCGAGGTCCTCGACCAGGTACTTCGCCGCTCGGTCCTTCACGGAACCCGTCGGGTTGTACATCTCGAGCTTGGCGTAGATCCGGACCCGCGGGTTGGGGCTCATCCGCGGGATCGCGACCAGCGGCGTATGGCCGACGGCGTCGAGGATCGACTCGTACCGTCCGCCGTGGCGCTCGACGGCGTCGTGGGCCTGCGCGTGGATGTCGTCGGCGGTGGTCACCCCGCCGCGCCCGGTGTCACCCCGCCTCGCCGGCTCCGCCGGCCATCGCGGGCAGCAGCCGGACCTCGTCCGACGCGGCGACCGCCGTCCCGCGACCGTCGAGGTACCGCACGTCCTGCCCGTTGACATACACGTTGACGAACCGGTTGAGCTCGCCGTCCTCGGTGAACAGCTGGTCGCGCAGCGCCGGATACGACGAGACGAGCGCGTCGAGGACCTCGCCGATCGTCGACCCGGCCGCGTCCACCTCGCGGGCGCCGCCGACGTTCGCACGGAGCACGGCGGGGAACTTGACCGTGCTCACAGCGAGCCACCCAGCGTGAACACGCCCTCGCTGTAGGCCGGTGCCGCGAGCGGGGTGCCGGCCTCGCGCGCGGCCCGCGCCTCGTCCGAGCAGACGGGGCAGGCGGGATCCCGCCGCAGCTTGAGCTCGGTGAACTCGGTCTCGAGGGCATCGAACAGCAGCAGCCGGCCGGCCAGCGTCTCGCCGATCCCCAGCAGCAGCTTGAGCACCTCGTTCGCCTGGAGCAGGCCCATGATCCCGGGCACCACGCCCAGCACGCCGGCAACCGAGCAGCCGGGCGCGAGCTCGGGCGGCGGCGGCGTCGGGTACAGGCAGCGGTAGCACGGGCCCTTCGTACGGGACGAAGGTCGTGAGCTGGCCCTCGAAGCGGAACACCGACGCGTGGACGACCGGGATCCCGGCCGCCACCGCTGCGTCGTTGAGGATGTACCGGGTCTCGAACGTGTCGGTGCCGTCGAGGATCACGTCGTAGCCGGCGATGATCCGCTCGACGTTGTCCGCGACCAGCATCTCCTCGTGGGCGACGACGGTCACGTCGGGGTTGAGCGCGGTCAGCGTCCTGCGCGCGGACTCGACCTTCTTCTCGCCCACGCGGTCGGTGGTGTGGACGACCTGGCGCTGGAGGTTCGACAGGTCGACGACGTCGAAGTCGACGATGCCGATCGTCCCCACGCCGGCGGCGGCGAGGTACAGCGAGGCGGGCGAGCCGAGCCCGCCGGCGCCGATCAGCAGCGCCTTCGAGCCCAGCAGCTTCGCCTGGCCGGCGGATCCCACCTCGGGGATCAGCAGGTGGCGGCTGTAGCGCAGCTTCTGCTGGTCGCTGAGCACGACCGGCTGGGTCCAGTCGAGGCCCTGGCCCTTCCAGGCCTGGAAACCGCCGCTCATCGAGGCGACATCCGTGTAGCCCATCGCCGCCAGCGTCTGCCCCGCGAACAGCGAGCGGATGCCGCCCGCGCAGTACAGGACCACGGGCGTGTCCCGCGTCGGGACCGCGGCCTCGATGTCCTGCTCGAGGTAGCTCTTTGACACGTGGGTCGCACCGGGCACGTGGCCCTGCTCCCACTCTGACGCCTCGCGGACGTCGATCAGCGCGATGCTGCCGCGCTGACGGAGCGCATCCGCCTCGGCCGGCGTGACCTCACGGATCTCGCTGCGGGCCTCGCGGAGGAGCTCGGCATAGGTCTTGGGCATTGGAGAGTCGGTGCTCCGATGGACGACGGGCCGCCGGTGGAACGGCGGGGCGGGGACGATGGGTGGGGGCTCCGGATCAGGTGCGCGAGATGCGATGCCGACGGATGCCCGGGACGTGCCGGCGTCAGGCCGGCCGGCGACACGCGCAGCGGCGCATCAGCCCTGCTCCTTCACGAGCGGCTTGGCGCCGATCTCGTCGAGCAGGTGCTGCAGGGAGTCGAAGCTGAGCATCGCGCACTTGAGCCGCGCGGGGCTGATGTCGATCCCCAGCAGGTCGAGCAGGTCCGCAGCCCCGAACACGGCCGCGTCGGCCACGGGCTTGCCCTTGATCTCGTCGGTCAGCAGGGAGGCGGACGCCTGGCTGATCGCGCAGCCGCGCCCGGTGAACCCGATGTCCTCGACGACGCCGTCGCGGACCGTCAGCTGCATCGTGATCCGGTCGCCGCACAACGGGTTCGCGCCCTCATGCGTCGCGGACGGCTCGTCGAGGACCCCGAAGTTGTGGGGTCGCCGGTAGTGCTCGAGGATGTAGTCGCGGTACAGGTCGTCCATGCCGTGCTCAGGATAGCGACGGCGGAGCGCCGAAGAGCTTGACCACCTCGCGAAGGCCGTTGACGAGCGCGTCGATGTCGTCCCGCGTCGTGTACACCTGGAACGAGGCCCGCGCCGTCGCCGTGAGATCCAGCCGCTCGTGGAGCGGCATCGTGCAGTGGTGCCCGGCGCGGACGGCGACCCCGAAGCGATCCAGCACCTGCGCCACGTCGTGCGGGTGGACACCGGGGATATTGAACGACACCACGCCGACCCGCAGCGGGGCGGGCGGGCCGTACAGCTCGATGCCGGGGACCTCGCGCGCCAGGACCTCCAGCGCGTACGCGGCGAGCGCCTGCTCGTGCGCGAACACCTTGTCCATACCCAGCTCGAGCAGGTAATCGGCGGCGACGCCGAGACCGATGGCCGCGGAGACGTCCGGCGTGCCGGCCTCGAACTTGTGCGGGAACGGTGTTCCACTCGGAGCGGCGGAGGTGGACCTCGCGGATCATCTCGCCACCGCCAAGGAACGGCGGCATCGCCTCGAGCAGGTCGCGGCGGGCCCACAGCGCGCCGGAGCCCATCGGCGCGAGCGCCTTGTGCCCGCTGAATACGTAGAAGTCGCAGCCGATCGCGGCGACGTCGACGGGCATGTGCGGCACGGCCTGGGCGCCGTCGATCAGGACCAGGGCGCCCCGGCCTCGTGCGCCCGGCGGGTCATCTCCTCGACCGGGTTGATCGTGCCCAGCGTGTTCGACACGTGGGCGAACGCGACCAGCTTGGGCTTGAGGCGAAGCAGCACCTCGAACACGTCCTGGCGGAGGATCCCGTCGTCGGTGATCGGGATGAACTCGAGGTCGGCGTCCTTCTCCTGGGCCAGCAGCTGCCACGGGACGAGGTTGGCGTGGTGCTCCATCTCGGTCAGCACGATCACGTCGCCGCGGCCGATGTTCTTCCGGCCCCACGAGTACGCCACGAGGTTGATCGCCTCGGTCGCGTTGCGCACGTTCACGATCTCGTGCGGGTCCGGCGCCCCGATCAGCGTCGCGACCTTGACCCGCGCTTCCTCGTAGGCCGCGGTCGCCCGCTCGCCGATGGTGTAGATGCCGCGATGGACGTTGGCGTTGTACTCGCGGTAGTAGGCGTCCACCGCCTCGAGCACCGCAACCGGCTTCTGCGAGGTCGCCGCGGAGTCCAGGTACGCGAAGCGATGACCATGGATCTGCTGATCCAGGATCGGGAAGTCCCGCCGGATCCGCTCGGCGTCCAGGTGGACGTCGGGCGCGGCGGACGCGGACGCGACGGGAGCGGTGGGACGCGCCTCGGTGGTCATCGGGCGGCTACCGGCTCGCGCCGGCGACCTCGGGCTCGAGCGGGACCGCCAGCGCCTCATCCGGCACGCCGATGTCCAGCCCGTTCTCGCGCAGGATCGGGCCGTAGCCCTCGTCCTCGAGCCGCAGGGCCAGGTCCTTGCCGCCCGAGGTCACGATGCGGCCGGCCGCCAGCACGTGGACGTAGTCGGGCGTGATGTAGTTGAGCAACCGCTGGTAGTGCGTGATCAGGAGCACGCCCATCTCCGGGTTGAGCATCGCGTTGACGCCCTCGGCCACGATCCGCAGGGCATCGATGTCGAGCCCCGAGTCGGTCTCGTCGAGGACCGCGAACTCAGGCTCCAGCATCGCCATCTGGAGCATCTCCAGCCGCTTCTTCTCGCCGCCCGAGAAGCCGTCGTTGACATACCGGCTGGCGAAGCTGTCCTCCATCTTGAGCAGGGCCATCTTCTCGCGCATCTTGCGCCGGAACTCGAGCATCGAGACCCCGCCCTTGATGCTGTCGGTGGGATCGATGTCCGGGTCCTTGTCGATGCCCTGGAGCTTGGCGTTGAGCGCGCTGCGAACGAAGCTCGCCACGCTCAGGCCGGGGATCGCGGTCGGGTACTGGAACGCGAGGAACAGCCCCAGCCGGGAGCGCTTGTCGGGGGACAGCGCCAGCAGGTTGCGGCCCTTCCAGGTGACCTCGCCGCTCTTCACGATGTACGCGGGGTGGCCCATCAGCGCATAGGCGAGCGTGGTCTTGCCGGAGCCGTTGGGGCCCATGATCGCGTGGGTCTCTCCCTTGCGGATCGTGAGGTTGATCCCCTGGAGGATCTCGATCTCCGGGTGCGCGACGGGGGCGACCCGGAGGTCCGAGATGACGAGCTCGCGGTCGTTGGTATCGGTCACGAAGAGGCTCCCTGGAGGGTTCCGGTGGTGGAGGTCGACCCCGGCGCGACCACGGCCGGGGACGCGGCCGGGTCGCGGGGGTCGAGGGTGATGTGCCGGGCGGGGACGAGGTCCGCCAGGGTCATGGCGTCGAGCGTGCCCGAGATCGCGTCGCGGACCGCCACCCACAGGACGTTGACCGTGCACCGGGCCGATCGATCGCAGGTGGTGTGCTCGTGCTCGTCCGATGCGCAGATCATGGGGGCGATCGGGCCTTCCAGCGCGCGCAGGACGTCGCTCATCCGGATCTGGTCGGGTGCGGAGCCAAGCTCGTAGCCGCCGCGGGCGCCCCGCGTGGACACGACCAGGCCGGCGTCCCGGAGGCTCGTGACGAGCTGCTCCAGGTAGGCGCGCGGCAGGTCCTCGTCCAGCGCGATCTCGGCCAGGCTGGCGGGGCCGGTGCCGTACCGGCGGCCCAGCTGGACCATCAGCCGCACGCCGTACTCGCCCTTCGTGCTGAAGGCGACGGCGCCGGATCCGTGAAAGCTCGCGCGGGTGGTCAGGGTTCGGTCCTCTCGGGTCCGGTCGGAGGTTCCCCGGGGGGACGCCCGCGGCGAGGAGGCCGCCGCGCCGGGGAAATCCGACCGATTTCGTCGGGATTGAGTCTAGACCCCCGCCCGCAGAGCGTCAACGAGGGGTCGTGCCCAACCAAGGGCAGGATGATCGCGGCCGCGATGGCTTGTCAACGGGGCCGGTTGTTCCAATTTGACATAATGTGTGTCGCACACTATCGTGTGTTGCATGAGCTTCGACGAGATCCTCTCCGGCAGCGTCCAGGAGCTGCGCCGCGGCACCGTGGTGCTGGCCTGCCTGCTCCTGCTTCGGGAGCCCGGCTACGGCTATGCGCTCCGGGAGCAGCTCCGGACGCTCGGCTTCACGGTCGATGCGAACACGCTCTATCCGCTCCTTCGGCGGCTGGAGACCCAGGGGATGCTCGTCAGCGAATGGAATACGCAGGAGGCCCGGCCCCGGAAGTTCTACCGGATCAGCCCTGACGGGGAACGGCTCGCGACCGAGCTGCTCGCCGACTGGGAGCGGATCGATGCCTCGGTCCGCCGGCTTGGCCAGGGAGATGGAATCGCATGAGCACCCTTACCGATCGCTATGTCTGGGGTGTGCTGAGAGCCGTGCCCTCGGCCCAGCGCCCCGACCTGGAGCCCGAGATCCGCGCCCTCGTTGCCGATGCCATCGAGACCCGTGAGGGAGACGGCACGGACGCTGCCGCCGCTGAGCGCGCCGCGCTGACGGAGCTCGGCGATCCGGAGCACCTCGCGGCGCGGTACACCGACCGCCAGCTGGTTGTCATCGGACCCCGGCTGTACCCGGTCTGGCGACGCATCATCGGGCTGGTCCTGCCGATCGTGGTCCCGCTCGCGGTCATCGTCACGGTCGCGGCGGCCTGGATCGACGCCACCCCCGCGACCGAGCTGGTCGCCATCGGCGTCGGGAACGGCTTCAATGCCGCGATCCAGGTCGTGTTCTGGATCACCCTCACCTTCGCCGTGATCGAGCGCACCGGCAAGACGCCGTTCGGTGCGCAGTGGTCGCCCGACGATCTGCCGGAGCTGCCGTCCCTGGCCGCCCGCCCGCACGTCGCGGAGGTCGTCGTGTCCGTTGTCGGGCTCGGGGTGGCGATCGCCGCGCTCGTCTGGCAGCAGCTCACGATGCCGATCACGATCGCGGGCACCAGTTACCCCCTGTTCAACCCGGACCTCTGGACGTTCTGGATCCCGTGGTTCGTGGCAATCCTCGGCCTCGAGATCGTGTTCGCGGTCGTTCTCTGGACGCGCGGCGGCTGGACCTGGGTCATGGCCACCGTCAACCTGTTGCTGAATGTCGCGTTCACGATCCCGGCCGTCCGGCTGCTCGAGCAGGGCCGGCTATTCGACCACACGCTCGTATCCGCCATCGAAGCCCAGGTCGGGAGCGCCGCGTGGGTGACGCCCACGGTGTCGGCCATCGCGGTTGTCGCGGTCGCGATCGCCTCGTGGGACTCGGTCGCCGGCTTCCGCAAGGCGGCAGGCCGGGCGCGCGGAGCGTGATCGGAGTCTTGTAGGCGAACAGGCGACCGTCACGCGAGCCGCTCGGCGTGTAACGGACGGACGTCCCGAGCAGCTCCCGGATCCGCTCACGCAGGATCGGGAGCAACGGCAGCGCATCGAGATGCGCACGCATCACGCGGTTCTGGGCGTCGCTCCAACGCCCGGACCTCGGGGTCGGTGCGGTCCTGAGCATCCCAGCCAGCCAAGATTCGCACCCCCCGGGCGACGACGCCCGCGCGACGACGAGGGGTCGGCGAGGCTCAGCTATGGCAGGCGGATGTCGTGACGCGATTGGGCGGCCACCCGCTCCTCTGGCGTCAGCGTTTCCGGATCGACCCAGCTGACCAACGAGAAGTGGCCGCCGACAGGACACCGCTGGAAGCGGTAGCGGCCGAGGCGTATTGCCTTGAGCGATGCGCCCGGCACCACCGTCGACGTGAACAGGTGCCCAGCCCTGCACCGGGCGATGCGTTCCAGCCCACCTTCGCGTCGGGTGGCGGCGACCGCGACCACGATGAGAACGACGAGGAGGACGAGGATTGCCCACAGGATCCCGTTCATTCATGCCCGCCTTCCGCGTCCGTTCGATCGCACCGTGGCATCGACCCGGCCACCGCCCACGCTCGGCCGCCGAGCCACGCCCGACTCAGATGTACATCAGTGAGCCCGGCGTCGTCAGCAGCTCGCCCGTCTCGAGCCAGGTCTTGAGGCCCGACAGGATCATCGGCCAGCCGCCGTAGAGCTGCTCATTGGCACCCTCGCGGAGCTGGTCGTGAGTGACCGTGAGGTGGCACGAGTCACCGACGGGCTCGATCTCCCAGGTGACCCGCGACGTGCCCTCGGCCTTCACGTCCTCGCCCCACAGCGCGACCATGCTCTGGACGAGGCGGCGCGGCGGATCGACCTCGAGGTTGACGCCCTCGCCCAGCGGTCCGGGAGCTCCCGGTGCGCCCATCCGGTAGGTCGATCCCGGCGTGAAGTCCGACACCTGGCGGGCGCCGAAGTTGTACTTCGCCCGGATCTCCGGGTCGGTGATCGCCTCCCACAGCCGCTCCGGGGTCGTCTTGATGTAGATCTCGAACACCTTTTCCATGGGACGCTCCAGCTCCTGCTTGAGGCCGCTGAGCGCTGCCGCCCAGGGCTCCGCGTACTTGCTCACCCACCGATCGTGGACGAGACGGATGGGGACGGGGTTGAGGAAGTGGAGCTTCTCGCGGCCGCGCCGTCGGCTGACGACCAGGCCGGCGTCCTCCAGGATCCTCAGGTGCTTCATGACGCCGAAGCGCGACATCCCGAACCGGGACTCGAGCGCCGTCAGCGACTGGCCGTCCTCACGGAACAGCTCGTCGAGCAGGCGCCGCCGGGTCGGATCGGCCAGGGCTCGGAACACCTCGTCCATGGGCGTGACTATATGTGACCATATAGTCACATGTCAAGCGCAGGCCGGTCCTGGCCATGCACTGATGCGAGGGGGTTGACACGCGAGCCGGTCGCTCCCTCAGGCCCGGGTACCCGTTCGGCACATAGGCTCGGATGATCGACTGGCCGATCGACCCCTGCAATGAGATACCGCGGGGATCTCAAGGCGCGTCCATCCAGGTTGCCATGGACACATCAAAGGAGAATCGCCATGGACTCAGAACGAGCGAAGCAGGCCACAGCCGCGAGTGGATTCGGCGTGCTGCTGGCAATCGCGACCGGAGCGACGGCCATCGGTATCGGCATCGTCGCCCTCCTGGGCGCGGCGCTCGCCTGGTTCGGCTATCGCAGGAAGCAATAGACGTCGGGAGGCGACCCTCGGCACTTGGCCTCGTCATCGGTGCCGCGCACGATCAGGCCCAAGCACGATCGGATGGGCTGGCGATACCTGCGCCTTCACGTCGTCGCAGTCGTCCCGGGCACGTTCGCGAAGCACACGGCGAGCGTCTCGGCGGTCGATGGCATCCCGATGATGGAACCGCCGCTCGACGGAACCTACGAGATCCCGGTGGAGCCGCGGATGGTGGAGCGCGAGGTCACGCCGGCCTGACGCCCGTTCGGCGCCACTCAGCCGAGCGAGATCGCGAACCCCACCGTCCGGCCGTGGGTCTGCGACAGAACCAGCCAGACCTTTGTCATCTCCTCAAGCGATCGGGCGTTGGCCAGACCGCCGGCGTCTTCGGCCGCGAAGCCGATCTCGGCGGCCAGGCCAAGCGCCACCCGCTTGGCGTCCGGGTCGTCGCCGGCCACGAACATGGCGGCCAGTGAACGGCGCTCGCGGGCGGTCGCGTAGTTCTCGAACCCGATCGTGTTGAACGCCTTGACCAGCCGGGCGCCGGGGATCAGCTGCGCCAGATCATCGATGGTCGACCGGCCCGGGATCGCCGTCGAAGCGGTTCATGGCATCGATCACGATCCGTCCGTCGAGCGGCGGCAGGTCCTGAGTCATCGCGTGCATCGCCATCGGCCGAACGGCGAACACGATCACGTCCGCCCCGTTGACCGCAGCCTCGGGCGATGTCGCAGTCGCGTCCGGGATGTCGGCGAGCGCCGCCATCGTCTTGGTGCTCTCGGGATCGCGCACGCCGAACACGACCTCGTGCCCGACCGCCGCAAACGCCTTGCCGAGACCTCCACCCACGTTGCCCGCGCCCAGGATCGCAATCCGCATCGTGCAGCCTCCGTTGGCGGCGCGTGGCCAATTGTCGCGCCCGGGCTCATTCTCAACCCGGTGGGAATGGGCCGCGTGAATCGGCCCGCGGCGCCTGGGGGCGCGCCCGCGAAGCAGCCGCCGGTCAGCGCGCCGCGACAGGTCGCCTGATCTCGCGCAGCGCCTCGGCGATCTCGAGCGCCCAGGCATCGATCTCCGCCCACGGCCGGAAGTCCCCCTCGGGCGCGCGCACCGCCGCGAGGATCGCGCGCTCGCCGAGACCGAGCCGCTTCTTGTCGATCTGCCCCGGGATCACGCGGTGCTCGCGAGCTCCCACGAGTGCGCGCATGGTCGGCGCGTCGATGGGATCCTCGATCGGCTTGGGCGGATCGCCGACGGGGCCACTCGAGAACAGCCAGACGGGGATCGCGGTCAGCGCGTCGCGGTGTCGCTCGACGAGCTCCCTCGCGGGCTCGAGCCATCGGCCCACGTACACCGCGGACCCGATGACGGCGCCGTCGAAGCCGTCGAGGGTCGTCACATCGGCCGGTTGGATCAGGACCGCGTCCACGCCGGCCGCGGTGAGCGCCGCCGCAATTGCGTCGGCCACCTCGGTCGTGGCGCCATGTCGTGAGGCAGCACTGACGAGCAGCTTCATGGTCCGTCTCCTGGCGAGCGTCTTGCGTCAGCGGCGCATGTCCCCGCGCCGTTGGCGCCTGTCGCCCGGCCAGTGTCCGGCTCGCAGCGGTCAGACTGGAGAGCCGGATGGGCGATCGAAGAGCCGCTGATGGCGGCGCGGCCCGGGCCGAATGGGATGCGTCCGGTCGCGCGCGTGGGACCCGGCGAACGCCCCGGGGGTACCACCGGCCTATCGTTTGACGGCGGCAGGATCGGTACGGTGCCACCTGACACCTCGATCAGGAGCGTCTGGCAAGGGCGCTCAGCGAGGACCATGGGGCAGCAACGACCCCCAGATGGCCACTGTGCTCGAAGAGAGCGACACGATCGGACGCGGCTCGCGGCCACCGGCGACACCGGGATCCGGGGTCCGGGGTCCGGACGCCCGTGCTGCGGCACTGGACCGGATCGTGGCCGGCGTCAACGCGAACCTCGAGCTTGGGGCGGTGTTCGAGGATGTGCTCGATGCATCCCAGGACCTGTTCGGTGCTGACGTTGCCGGGCTGTGGCTCCTTGAGCCCGGATCCCATCCGTTCCGGCTGGCAGCACTGCGGGGCGCGGACATCGGCGTGGTCGAAGGGGCCACCCGGGCGGCGGCCGACCTGCCCGTCCTCGGCGAGCGAGTCATGCGCGAGCAGCAACCGATCGTCCTCGACCAGGATGACCTCGGTCCAGAGCTGCTCGCGGTGTACCGGAGCGAGGGCCTGCGGACGGTTGCCATCGCCCCCCTGCAATTCCGCGAGGAGCCGGTCGGGATGCTGGCCCTCGGCCATCGGACGCCCTATGACTGGAACCCGCACGAGCTCGCGCTCTATACCGCGTTCGTCAACCAGATCGCCTCGGCGGTCGTCAACGGCCGGCTGTACGGCTCCGTCCGCGACGGGGCGGCCCGGCTGCGCGCGATCCAGGAGCTGTCCTCGCGGCTCAGCCGGATCCAGGATGTCGAGGGAATCGGTGCGGCGATCGTCGCGGAGGCGGATCAGCTCATCGAGCACGACAGCATCCGCGTCTACCGGGTGGACCACGACACCCGGATGTGCGAGCCGGTGGCGTTCCAGGGCGAGTTCGCGGGCATCGACAACCCGCCGCCCGAGATGCTCAGGCTGGCCGTCGGCGAAGGCCTGACCGGCTGGGTTGCGCTCCACAACCTCACGATCCGCCTGGGCGACGCGTATGCGGATCCCCGGGCGCGACACATCGGCGAGTCGCTCGGTTCGATGTCGATGATGCTGGTCCCGATGACCTACGAGGAGCGGGTCCTGGGCGTGATCGTCGTGTCCAAGTCCGGGTACGACCGCTACTCCGAGGATGATCAACGAACGCTGGAGATCTTCGCCGGCTACGCGGCCCAGGCGCTCGTCAATGCCGAGGCGTTCGCCCAGGTCCACCGTCAGCGGCAGGAGCTCCACCGGCGACTCGAGAGCCAGCGGCGCCTGCTGGAGGTCAACGAGCGGCTGATGGCGACACTCGACCCCGGCGGCGTGCTCGAGATGATCGCCGACTCGCTCAAGACCGTCGTGTCCTACGACGCACTGACGATCTACCGGGTGGATCACGTCGCCGCGGTCAGGCGCGCCGTCGTCGCGCGGGACAGCTTTGCCGAGGCGATCCTGTCGCACGAGAGCCCGCTCGACGCCGGGATCACCGGATGGGTCGTCCACAACCGTGAGGCGGTGCTGGCCAACGACGCCCACCTGGATCCGCGATCGATGCACATTCCCGGCACCCCCGAGGAGCCGGAGTCGATGATCGTGTGCCCGCTGGTGCTTGCGGGCGACGTCATCGGAACGCTGAACCTGTCCCGGATGGGCGAGGACGATGCGCACTTCACCCAGGACGAGTTCGAGCTCGTCCAGCTGTTCGCGGGCCAGGCGTCAATCGCCCTCCGCAACGCGGAGGCGCACGGGGCGGTGGTGACACGCGCCGAGCGTGACGCGTTGACCGGCCTCCGCAATCACGGCGCCTTCCAGCGCGAGATCGGCGAGTGGGTCGAGGCGGGCGCGCGGTTCGTGCTGCTCATGCTCGACCTCGACTCGTTCAAGTCGTACAACGATGCCCATGGCCACCCGGCCGGCGACACGTTGCTGGCGCGCATCGGGTTGGCGATGCGCGATGCGATCCGCGCCGACGACCGCGTGTACCGGTATGGCGGCGACGAGTTCGCGATCCTTCTGACCGGAATGCCCGTCGCCGAGGCACGCGAGGTCGCGGAACGTGTCCGCGCCTCGGTTGCCCTCCTGACGTCCAGCGACGGGCCGCTGGTCACGGTCACGGTCGGGCTCGCCCGCTTCCCCGACGATGGCGCAACCAAGGACGACATGGTGGCGGCCGCGGACCGGGCCCTGTACCTCGCCAAGCCCACCGACACCGGCCGCGCGGCGTCGAACGATCCGACCCGCGACCTGTTCCTGGCCGCGGTCGACGAGACCACGTACCGTCTCCTGGAGCGACTGGAACCGTCCCAGCTGCTGCGCGCCATCGTCGAGCGTGCGGCCGGAATGGTGGGCGTCGAGCACGGCTACCTGTACCTGCTCGAGGACGATGGCCGCGGCCCATCGGAGCTCGTGGCGCGGGTCGGCATCGGCGCATTCGAGGCGCACGTCGGGTACCGCCTGCCGCCCGGCACCGGCCTGGGCTGGGCGGTCGTGCACAGTGGCCTGCCCCAGGTCGTCGACGACTACGACGCGTACGCCGAGCGGGCACCGGACCTGGAGCTGGGATCGTTCGGAGCGGTATGCGCCGTGCCGCTCACTTCGGGAGATGAGGTGCTGGGCGTCATCGGGCTCGCGTCCGGGATCCCGGCCCGCCCGTTCTCGGCGCGCGAATCGGCCGCGGTCACGCGGTTCGCGCAGCTCGCCTCCGTCGCCCTCGACAACGCGCGCCTGTTCGAGCGGGCCCAGACCGAGGTCCGGCAACGCGCGCACGCTGCATTGCACGATCTGCTGACCGGCCTCCCGAACCGCACGCTGCTGCTCAACCGGCTGACCGAGCTCGTCGAGGCATCGTCCGACGGCGCAGCCGATGACGCATTCCCGGCCGGCGAACGGACGCGCGACGGGCGCGCGGCGGACGGCTCGGTCGCGGCCCGTGGTGGCGGCGGCCGGATCGGGATGATCCTGCTCGACATCGACCGGTTCAAGGTGGTCAACGAGAGCCTCGGCCATGCCGCGGGCGATGCGCTCCTGGTCGAGGTTGCCCGCCGGCTGGCGCGCGCTGCACGGCGGTCGGACACGGTCGCCCGGCTCGGCAGCGACGAGTTCGGGATCCTGCTCGTCCCGTTGCGCAGCACGCGCGAGGCAGAGCGTGTGGCGGCGCGGATCGAGCGCATCTTCGCCAAGCCGTTCGACCTCGACGGGCGGGAGGTCGCAGTCGGGGCCAGCCTCGGGCTCGCGGTGGGCAGGACCCGCGGGACGCAGGCGGCCGACGTGCTCAAGCAGGCGGAGATCGCCCTGCACCGCGCCAAGGCCGACCCGGTGCGATCGGTGGTCACGTTCGACCCGGAGATGAGTGCCGAGACGATGGACCGGGCCATCCTGGAGCACGACCTGCGGCGGGCGATCGAGCGAGCGGAGCTTCGGCTGTACTACCAGCCGCTCGTGGATCTCCGGTCAGGCGCCATCGTGGGCCTGGAGGCGCTGCTGCGCTGGCAGCACCCCGAGCGCGGCATCGTGCCCCCGCTGTCGTTCATCCCGCTGGCCGAGGAGACAGGATTGATCCTGCCCATCGGGCGCTGGGTCCTGCGCACGGCCTGCGATCAGGTGCGCGGCTGGCAACGGCGCCATCCATCCGCCGGGCCCCTGTTCGTCAGCGTCAACCTGTCCGCCCGCGAGTTCGCCCGGGCGGACCTCGTGCAGGACGTCGCGGCGATCCTCGATGCGACCGGGCTGGATCCCGCCACGCTCGAGCTGGAGATCACCGAGAGCGTGGTCATGGACCAGTCCGAGGCGTCGGTGGAGCGTCTGCGCGGGTTGCGCGCCCTCGGCGTCCGGCTCGTTCTGGACGACTTCGGGACCGGCTACTCGTCGCTGTCGTATCTGCGGCGGCTGCCGCTTGACACGATCAAGATCGACCAGTCGTTCGTGGCCGGCCTGGGATCGGACGACGCGAACCTGCCCATCGTCCAGGCGATCATCGGGCTGGCCCATGGCCTCGGCATCGATGTCGTCGCCGAGGGGATCGAGACGGCCGAGCAGCTCGCCTGGCTGCGCCAGCTGGCATGCGATCGCGGCCAGGGGTACCTCTACGCTCGCCCGCTGCCCGCCGCGGAGCTCGAGGCCCTGCTCGCGGCGAGTCCGGGCGATCGGGTCGTGCTGCCTGCCCTCGATGCCTGAGCGGCTCCGGCCGCGGCGTTCGCGACGGCCGCAGCGAGACCGCCGCTAGTTGCGCGTGCCGCCCATGAGGCGAAGCATGAACAGGAACAGGTTGATGAAGTCCAGGTACAGGTGGAGGGCCGCCATGATCGACGCCTTCTCCTGGCTGCCCGCGAACGCCGCGTAATCGCCGCGGGTGATCCGCTGCACGTCGTACGCGGTGAGGATCGTGAACAGTGCGACGCCGCCGAGCGCGAGCAGCCACCCGACCAGGCCCGAGCCGAGCACCAGGTTCACGAACGACGCGACCACGATCCCCATCAGGCCCATGAACAGGATGCCGCCGATCCCGGCCAGCTCCCGCCTGGTGGTGGCGCCGTAGAGCGCCGCCGCTCCGAACATGGCGCTCGCCGACAGGAAGGCGCCGGCGACGGACGGGCCGTTGTAGGCGCTGACGACAACCCCGATCGTGAGGCCCATCGACGCCGCGAACACGAAGAACAGCCCGAGGCTGGCGGTCGGCGACAGCCGGTTGATCGTTGCCTGGATGCCGATGGCGAGCGCGAACTGGCCGATCGCGATCAGGAACCAGACGTCGGCGACAGCGTTGACGAGCGCATCGCTGCTCATGGTCACGAACGCGACACCGGCACTGATCAGCAGGCCGGCGAACATCCAGCCAAAGGCGCCGATCAGCAGGCGCTGGACGAGCTCCGGTGCCGGCCGGACACCGAGCTGCGTGGGGCTGTACCGGGTTCGAAGCATCAACGGCTCCTTTCGGGTGACACGGTTCGGGCGTTCGCGGCACGTGCAGCGGGGCGGGCGGTCGTTGCGTCCCTGGCCTCGGCCTGCTCGGCCGCGCGCGCGAGGATCCAGAGCAAATCCGCCAGGCGATTGAGGTACGGCATGAGCGGGCTGGCGGCGATCGCAGGGTCGCTCGCCGCGAGCGTCACGGTTCGCCGCTCGGCCCGCCGGACCAGGGTCCGCGCCAGCTCCAGGGCGGCGCTCACGCGCGTCTCCCCGGGCACCACGAACTCACGGGGCAGCTCGATCGAGGCCTCCGCCTCGCGCAGCGTGGCATCGAGGGCGTCGACCATTGCCGCGGTGACGCGGGTCTCGCCGTCACGCTGCTTCGCCCGGGCTGCAGGGTTGGTGGCCAGCTCCGCGCCGGCCACGAACAGCTCGCGCTGGAAGCGCAGGATCAGGTCCGCGAGCCCGCCGAACCTGGGCGACAGCACCCCATAGTCGGCCTTCATCCGGAGCTCGGCGCGCGCGAGGCCGAGCGCGGCCACCGCCTCGTCGAGGGTGCCGTAAGCCTCGGTGCGCGGATCGTCCTTGCGCACGCGGTCACCGCCGAACAGCAGCCCGGTGGTGCCGTCGTCGCCGCGGCCGGTCGCCACGGCAGAGTCGAACGAGATACGGCGCGAGGTCATCGGATCAGGCTCGGGATGTGGCGCCGGTCACCACATCAGGCCGGCGTCGCGCGGATCCCAGCGCTCGGCCAGCAGGGTCACCTTGACCGGATGATCGACCACGCTCTCCGCCTGTTCCTTGACCTGCTGGATCATCGCCCCGGCGTATGGGCAGAACGGGGTGGTGAGGATCATCTTCACCTCGGTCGAGTCCGGGCCGAGGATGATCTGCCGGATCAGCGCAAGCTCCACGACGTTCATCCCGATCTCGGGATCGACGACGGCCCGCAGGGCGTCGAGGATCGCGAGCTCGGTGGCGCGACGCTGCGCATCGAACGCAGGGTCGAGGCCGGCGTCGGGGGCGGCGGCGGGTTGCGTCTCGTTCATCGGAGAAATCCTACCACTCCGCTCGGAAATGACCGCTGCACCGTCCGGCCGGCGACGGTGATCCGGTTCGGGCGCCCGGCGGTGCGTCGCGGGCGTCAGGCGGGCGCCGGGGCTCCGACCACGATGCCGGGGATCCGCAGCCGTTCGGGGAGCACGACCGCCTCGGCGTCGGTGAGGCCCGGCCCCATGAGGGAGCCGTCACTGTCGAAGAAGTCCGCGTATTGCTCGCGATGGCCGGCCGCGTAAGCGAACGCCTCGGCGATCCCGACCACCCGGAGCTCGGGGTGGTCCTTGAGCAGGTCCACGACGGTGCGACCGGCGGCCCGCTGCTCGAGGACCTGGCGCACGGTGAGACGGCTGCCGTAGCAGAACGGCTCCCCGTTCATCACCAGCCGGTCCACCTTGACCCACTTGATCGTCATCGCGGGATCCTAGGCGCCCCGGTAGATCGCGGTGATGATCCGGTTCCGCTTGCGGGCATCGCCGGCCAGGCGCCGGTACCACCGGAACACCTCGATGGCCTCGTCCAGCGCGCCGTCGGCCGGGACCATCTCGTCCTCGGCGAGGACGCCGCGAACGCCGGACCGCAGCCCTTCGCAGATCCTGACGACATCGTCCATCGCGACCCTGCGCCGTCGGAACACCGGTGCGGTCTGGTCCGCGAACTCCTTGAGCCAGCTGGGGTCATTGCCGGCAACGCACAGGGCCAGGCGATCGACCAGGACCTCGGCATCGCGCAGCAGGTTTCGGAGCCCGGCTTCGTCGTGCCGCTGGCCGAAGGTCGGGTCATCGGCAACGGCCACCTCGAGTGCGCGAGCGGCGATGCGCGTGCGGTTCGCCCGAAGCCGCGCGGCGGCGTCGGGGTACCCGGTGACGAGGCTCCGGGGCGGCAGGCCGAGACTGGGATGGCTCACGAATTCGAAGGATACCGTCCCCACCGGGCAAGCGCGTACGATCTGGCTCATGGACGACCCCGCGGGAACATCCGGCCCCGAGCCTCGCGGCGGATCCGCTCGCCTTGATCGGGCGCCCGGCGCGCGGTACGAACGGGAACGTGGTGAAGCTGGGCCCGCGCGCCCGGCCACGCCGGCCGACCGGACGCCGGGAGCGCGCATGCCCAGGCTGTTGGCTGCCGCGCTGACCGGCGCCGCCGGCGCACTGCTGATCTTCGGGCTCGGCCTGCTGGACATCGGTGCCGGGCTGATCGCCGTGGGAGCTGGCGTCGGATGGGCGGTGACGCTGGCCCTGCTGTGGGGCGGCGACCCGACCCTCATCGCGCGGCGCGCCTCCCGGGTCGCCGTCGCCGGGTCGCTCGCCGCGGCGGCGGTCATGGCCGGGTTCCTGGTCGACTGGGGCTGGGCACGCGTGGAGGGCGGCGTGCTGGATCCCGTCGGCTACGTCGAACAGCGGTACGGGCCGCTGGCGGTCCTGGTCCTCGCCGCTGCGCTGGTGGCCGCGGCGCTGCGAGCCCGCTGATCCGGGCGAGCCTGCAGACCGGGCGGGCGATGGCCCGATCAGGCGCGTACCCTGCGCGTCATCGGTGCGCCCGAGCAGCTCCGGAGGGCCTGGCACACGCGGTTCGTGCAGATCGGCGTCGTCCTCGTGATCATCGTCGCGGCGATCGGCGCCTTCGTGTTTCGCGACCAGCTCACCGGCTCGGCGGGAGACCTCAAGGTCGGCGACTGCTTCGAGGTCCCGTCCGGTGACGTGATCACCGATGTCCAGCATCGCCCGTGCACCGATCCGCACGACGGCGAGGTGTTCGTCACCGGGGAGTACACGAGCACCGACGACACGTACCCGACCCAGGACTCGTTCGATGCCTGGGCAGGCACCGAGTGCATCGACAAGGCGTTTGCCACCTACGTCGGCGGGACGTTCGAGGCACGCCAGGACCTCGACGTCGGCTACTTCTTTCCGCAGCAGGACGGCTGGAAGGACGGCGACCGCGGGATGATCTGCTACCTGACCCCCATCTCCGGCGGCACGGTCAGCGTGTCGTATCGCGCAGCCGGCAGCTGACGATCATCCGGCGGCGGTCTCCGCCTCGATCTCCGCCGCGATCGCCGACGGCGTGAGCGGCTCGCGCAGCAACCGGCCGAATCGCGCGGCCCTCGCGTCCTCGGGGACCAGCTCGAGCCAGCGACCGAGCAGCGCCTCGCCCTCGTCATACACGAAGACGTACGTCCGCCACAACGGATGCTCGATGAACTCGAGCCGCTTGGCGGCGACCTCGGGGGCGAACCGCCCGACCTCGATGAGGTAGTCCAGGACCTCGTCGTGCGACCGCCCGTCCGCGTGGCGCATCAGGGCGGCATTGATCCGGGTCTCGTCGAGGACGGTTCGCGGTCCGGTGATCCGCAGCCGCCGGTCCGCCGCCGCACGCATGGCTTCGCGATCGTCGGCGAGCGCGAGACCCGCCATCGGTGCCAGGTCCGCGAGCAGCTCCGCCCGCGTGTCGGGCGGAGCCACGATCCGGCGGCCGAGGTTGGCCAGCCCCTCGGAGATCAGGCACTCGGGGGTGTTGATCAGCAGCGCGCTCGCCTCGAGCCGGCCCAGCCGCTCCACGAGCTCCTGCTCCTTCATCGCGTGCTCGAGGTGGTGCCCGGGGTACGTCTCATGGGCGACCGTCCCGACCAGGCCAGGCAGCCGGATCGGCAGATCGAGGTTCAGGTCGACGCGCGACCGGTAGCCGCCGTCGTACCAGTTGTACCCGGACCACGGCTGGTTCCTGACCAGCGACACCCGGAGGTCCTCGCCGGGCGGCAGGGTGAACAGCCGCGCGGCACGTTCGCGGAACCGGCCGACGAGTTGCTCCACCACGACCGGGACCCGGTCCGGCGGTACGGTCCAGGCCGCGTCATCCGCCGCCAGACGCTCGCTGAGCGTGCCGGCACCGGGAAGCAGGTCGTCCAGCTCCCGGGCGGCGGCGGCGAACACGGCCTCCGGGCGACGGGTCGGCCGAAACGCGAAGCTGCGCGTCACCTGCTCGAGGTACGGGAGCGCGGTGCCTCCCAGTGCGCGCGCCAGCGTCTCCAGCGCAATCAGCTGGACGTCGAGCCAGTGCCGCCGATCGGGTTCGACGATCTCGGCGTCGAGGCGGGCCCGAAGGGCGGCGGCGTCGTCGGCGAGGCGCGTCGGGCCGCGCAGCTGCTCCATGTCGACCTGCGCCTTGAGGTCCGCCGGTCCGAAGTACCCGTCAACCGTTCCCGGCGCGTGATGGTCGAGGCGGAGCGCGAGCAGCAGGTAGTCGCGCGCGACCGGATCGGGCCCGGGCACCGTGCGCTCACCGCCGGACGCGGTGACTCGCGCGGCCGTCATCGCTGGAGACGCTCCGGCCGCGGCGCCCGGCGGGGGGCGTGCTCGCCGTGCTCGCCTGCCGCGCGCCGGACCTCGTCGAGCCGGCGCTGCATCTCGGGATCGAGCGGGATCACCCGGCCGCCGGCTCCGGCAGTGCGGGCGGCCTGGGCGGCTCCACCGGTCGCCGCTCCTCCACCGGTCGCCGCGGCTCCGGGCTCCGATGCCGGGACCTCGCCCATCCCCTGTCCTGCGCCGACCCCGCCGGTCTCGCCGCGGAACGGCATGCCCTGGCGGTCGACGGCGTCGAGGCTCATCCGCAGCGCGGCCGTCTTCTGGGCGGCGACCTCCCGGACGTACGCGGCCTCCTCGGCCTCGGTCAGCCCCCGTCCGCGAATGATGCCCTTGGGCTTGCCGACCATCAGCCAGGCGAGGTGGTAGCGGTCCATCGTGCCCCACGCGGTCGCCAGCAGGTCATCCGAGAGCTGGAGCCACGTCTGGAGCGCGTTGAGCGAGGGCTGCTGGTCGAGGCGCTCGCCCTCGGCGATCAGCTGGCGGGTCCGGAGGATCAGCTCGTCGCGTGTCACCCGTTGAGTCTAGGTCGGGCCGGACTCGAACGATGCCGGCACGGCTCGGTCTCGCCAATCGCGGATCAGCCCCGGCGGATGAACGCCTCGCGATCCGTCCGCGCCCGGAGCGTCCACGGCCCGGGCAGCCCGATCCCGATCGAATGCCCGTTGAACCTGGTGACCGGCAGGATCCCGGCGACGGACGAGCACAGGAACGCCTCGTCGGCGGCCGCCAGCTCGTCCGGCGTGAGCTGGCCCTCGATCGCCACCAGCCCGGCGGTCGCCGCCCATCGGAGCAGCCACGACCGCGTCGTCCCGGGCAGGATCGCGCAGTCCAGCGCCGGCGTCGCCAGCTCCAGCCGGCCGTCGGTCCCGCGCCGGACGAGGAACACGTTGGCGGTCGTGGATTCCGACAGGTATCCCTGGGTGGTCAGGAACACCGCGTCCTCGGCACCGGCGCGGCGGGCCTCGATCCGCGCATAGATGTAGTCCGCGCGAGACGTGGTCTTGAGCGTCGAGATCGGATTGAGCGGGTCGCGTCGGATCGTGCTTACGACCAGCGACAACCCGTGGTCGAGGTGCCCGGCGGGCGGCGGCGTCACGGGCCAGGCCTGGATCACGATTGTGGCCGACAGGTGCTCGGACGCCGGTGGCAGCAGGCCACGCTCCTGCCACGATCCCCGCGATACCGTGACCCGGATCGATGCATCGGCCGCGGCCGCAGCCAGCCCTTCTGCGGCGAGCAGCGTGTCGATCCCGCAGGCCAGGCGCGACTCGATATCGGCCGGGAGCTCGATCGCGAGGCCGCTGGCGGAATCCCGCAGCCGCGCCACGTGCTCGGCAAGCTCGGTCACATGCCCGCCGCGCGCGCGGAGCGTCTCGAAGATCCCGTCGCCCAGCTGGAAGCCGCGGTCGAATACCGACAGGTGCTGGCCCTCGATGCTCGGAGCTCGCCGTCGACCCAGACGGACCGGGGGCCGGCGTCCGGCACGCGTGGCCGTCGGGTGGTGCCCGTGGCTCGGTCATGCGGGAACCTCGACCGCGCCGATGGATGACAGCGGGCCGCTCGCCTTGGCCACCGTCTCGTCCCACTCCGCCCGTGGATCGCTGCGCCAGGTGATGCCGCCGCCCACGTGGAGCGTCAACCGCTCACCGTCCGCGACGAAGGTGCGGATGAGGATGCTCGAGCCCATCCGCCCGTCGGGCCCGATCCAGGCCAGCGCCCCGCAGTACGGACCGCGCCTGACCGGCTCGAGCCGCTCGATGACCTCCATCGCACGGATCTTGGGCGCCCCCGTGATGCTGCCGCCGGGGAACGCCGCTGCCAGCAGGTCGAACGCACCGAGGCCGGGCCGCAGGCGGCCCGTCACCGTGGTCACGAGGTGCTGGACGGCGGCGGTGCGCTCGAGTCGCAGCAGCCGCGGCACGCGGACCGTTCCCGGCACGCACACCCGGCCGAGATCGTTGCGCAGCACGTCCACGATCATCACGTTCTCGGCCTGGTCCTTGCCGCTGGCCAGCAGCTCGCGGGCGAGCGCGCGGTCCTCTGCCCGCGTCCTGCCGCGCGGCCGTGTGCCCTTGATCGGGTCGGTGGCGACGCGGCCGCTCGCGTCGATCGAGAGGAACGGCTCGGGGGAGGCGGACAGGAGCGCACGCGGTGCGCCCGTGGCGGGCGACGGGCCGAGGTCGAGGTAGCCGGCGAACAGCGCGGGATCGCCCGTGCGCAGCCGCCGGAACACCGGCCACGGATCGCCGCCGAACGGTGCACTGAGGCGGCGGGCAAGGTTCGCCTGGTAGATCTCGCCGCGGCCGATCGCGTCGCGGACGGCACCGACGCCGGCCATCCATGTCGAACGATCCATCCCGGAGGTGAACGCGGCCGGCAGCGCGGCCGGCGTGTGCTCGGGTGCCGCAACCTCGCCGCGCTGCAGCCGGTCGACCCTGGCGAGGACATCGCGCGTCCGGCGGCCGAGGCGTGCCCGGTCCCCGTCGACGACCCGGGCCGCCAGCCAGGCCGTCCCCGAGCGCCGATCCCACGCAATGACCCAGTCATGGAGCGCGAGGCGCAGCAGCGGCAGGTGCTGGTCGGTCGCTGCGATCGACGGCACGCGCTCGAACCGCCGTCCGAGGTCGTAGGCGAGGTACCCGACGAGACCGCCCGCGAACGGCGGCACGTCGCGCGGAGCCCGCGGGACGGACGATCCGGGCACGTCGGACGATCCGGGCACGTCGGAGGGTGCCGGTGCCTCGGGCACCATCCGGTCCAACAGCGCCCGCGCCTCGGCAAACGGGTCGGTCCCTTCCGCCGGCGCATCGAGGACGACCAGCGGGTCGGCGGTCAGGAAGCTCCACCGCCCGGTCCGGCCGGGTCGGGCGCTCTCCAGCAGCGCGAGGCCGGGAAGGTCCCGGAACGCCTCGGCGGCATCCAGGGGCGGGACGGCGTCGAGCGAGGGCATCCGCAGGATCGACGGGTCGAGCCCGGACCGCCCGGGCACGGCTGCGGGACCGGTCGCCGAAAGCGTGCGCACCGGGCGATGATAGGGTGACCGCAGGTTGGCGGGTCGGACCGGAGTCGGAGGTCCTGTGGGCGCACGCGAGGTGGGCATTCGGATCGGGCGTCTCAGCCCCGGAGAACGGGATGCGATCACCGATGTCCCGGGCGTCCGCGTCGGGCATACGACGCTGATCTCGGGTGACGGCCCGCTCGCTGTCGGCCGGGGCCCCGTTCGTACCGGCGTCACCATCGTGGTCCCCCACGAGGACGATGTCTGGACCGAGCCCGTGTTCGCCGGATGCCATCGGCTCAATGGGAACGGCGAGCTCACGGGTCTCGAGTGGGTCCGGGAATCCGGGTTCCTGGGCGGCGTGATCGCGATCACCAACACCCACAGCGTCGGCGTCGTGCGCGATGCGCTGATCCGTCACGTCGCACGCGATCGCCTGCCCGATTCCGTGTTCTGGTCGCTGCCCGTCGTGGGCGAGACGTACGACGGCGCGCTCAACGACATCAACGGCTTCCACGTCCGCCCCGAGCACGTCGACACCGCCCTGGCCGACGCCGCGGGCGGGCCGGTTGCCGAGGGCAACGTCGGTGGTGGCACGGGCATGATCTGCCACGAGTTCAAAGGCGGCATCGGGACAGCGTCGCGGTTCGTCCCGGAGCAGGACGGCGGCTGGGTCGTCGGATCGCTGGTCCAGGCGAACTACGGCTCACGTGAGCTGCTGCGGATCGATGGCGTTCCGGTGGGCGAGGCGATCCCCACCTCGGACGTCCCGAGCGCCTGGGACGAGCTGGAGCGGCGGGAGGCGGCCGCGGCCGGCGACGCGAACGCGGCATCGTCACGATCAGGACCCGGCGGCGGCTCGATCATCGCGATCGTGGCGACCGACGCCCCGCTGCTCCCCCACCAGTGCGAGCGCCTCGCCCAGCGGGCGGGCCTCGGGATCGCGCGGATGGGCGGCATCGCATCCCACGGCTCCGGCGACCTGTTCATCGCGTTCGCGACCGGCAACCGCGGGCTGTCGCGAACCGCGGGGGAGCGCGACCCGCACACCACGGTCGCGACGCGGATGGTCGTCGATCGGGCGATGACGCCGCTGTTCGAGGCGGCGGTCGAGGCCACCGAGGCGGCCGTCGTCAACGCGCTGCTGGCGGCCCGCACCATGACCGGGCGCGACGGGATCACCGCGCACGCCCTGGACCACGAGCGACTGCTGGACGTCATGGCCAGGTACGGCCGCGGGCCGCGAGCACGCCGCGGCTGAGCGCGCGCATGGGCGTCCGGCGGATCAATTCGTGACGCCCGCGCCGGAGATCCGCCCCGCCCGGCCCGACGACATCGGTGCGATCCGGTCGATCCTGGCCGATCACGGCAACGACGGCCCCGTCGTCACCGTTGACATCGTCGGCCCCTACGTGGCTCACCTGGTCGTCCACCACCGGGCCATGGTGAGCGTCGCGGGCGACGAGGTCGTGGCGTTCGGGGCCGTCGTGGACACCGGGGTCTCGGCGCACCTCGCGGACCTGTTCGTCCGGCCCGGCCTCGTCGGGCGCGGGATCGGCCGACCCCTGCTGTCGGACCTGTTCGCCGATGCGAGCCGTCGGACCACCTTCGCCTCTGACGATCCGCGTGCCCTGCCGCTGTACGTCCGGGCAGGGATGGCGCCGCTGTGGGCGAGCCTCTACCTCGAGGGCGTCAGTGCGGTCCTCCCGGCACCGCCGTGGTCCATCGATGTCGAGCGCGCCGACGCCATGCGATTGGCCCGCCTCGAGCTGGAATGGACGGGGATCGACCGCTCGGTCGACCATGAGTTCTGGGCGTCGCAGGGCGAGTCGGACTCGGCCATCGTGGCCGTCGGCGGCGACCCGGCGGCGATCGTCCACGCGCGGACCCGGCAGGCCAGGCGCGTCCGCGTCGTCGACCGGCTTCTCGTCCGGCCCGGCGCCGACCCGATCGCACCAACCCTGGCCGCGCTCCGGATGGCGGCCCGGGGTGGATCCGTCCAGTGCGCGGTCCAGGGACCCAGCCCCGTGCTTCGCGTGCTGCTCGATCTCGGGTTCCTGGTCCACGATCGCGACCAGTACATGGCGAGCGAGGCCGGGCTCGTGGATCCTGCCCGGCTGATGCCCAACCCCGGCCTGCTGTAGGGGGATCGCCCCGGATGCGCTAGCGGGTCGCGCCCGCGGCACCCTTCTCGATCGGCACGCCGACCATCGAGCCCCATTCCGTCCACGAGCCGTCGTAGTTCCGCACGCGATCGAAGCCGAGCAGCTCACGCAGCACGAACCAGGTGTGCGAGGAGCGCTCGCCGATCCGGCAGTACGCGATCACGTCGCGATCCCGGGTCACGCCCTTGGCGCCGTACAGCGACTCGAGCTCGTCGGTGCTCTTGAAGGTGCCGTCCTCGCGCACGGTCTGCGCCCACGGGATCGACGCGGCACCCGGGATGTGCCCGCCGCGCTGGGCGGTCTCGGTCATGCCCGGCGGGGCGATCACGTCGCCGTTGTACTCGGCGGGCGAGCGGACGTCGACGAGGGCCAGCTGAGGGTCGCCGAGCCGGGGCAGGATGTCGTCGCGGAACGCCCGGATCGAGACATCGGGTGAGCCCAGCGGGTAGTCCGTCGCGGGGTACGAAGGAACCTCGGTGGACAGCGGCAGGTTCTGGTCCAGCCAGTACCGGCGACCTCCGTTGAGCAGCCGCACCCGGTCGTGTCCGTAGAGCTTGAGCTGCCAGTAGGCCCACGCGGCGAACCAGTTGTTGTTGTCGCCGTAGAGGACCACGGTGGTGTCGGGCCCGATCCCGCTGGCGCTCAGCAGCGCGCTGAACTCGACGGGCGTCGCGATGTCACGCCGGACGCCATCGGACAGCTGGCTGGTCCAGTTCCAGGCGACGGCACCCGGAATGTGGCTCTGGTCGTAGGCGGTGGTGTCGACGTCGACCTCGACGAACCGGACGGCGGGATCGTCCAGGTGGGCCCTCGCCCACTCGGCGGAGACGAGGACGTCCTTGGCGTAGCCGGAAACTGACATGCGGTGAAGCTCCTGGGTGCTGGTGCTGGGACGCGGCGCCGCGGCGCACGAGCGCCGGCGATGCTCAGGACCGGGGCCGCGAAGCCGGTCTGGAGCGGCGGAGTCAGGTCGGCGGGCGGACGGCCGGTCGGGACCGGGCCCGCCCCGGACACGCGCACCGGTGTCCACGGAGACACATCTCAGCCATCGCCCGACGGGCGGTCACGCCGGGCGAACTCGGCCAGGCGCGAGCGGCACTCGCTGGCCTCGCGGTTCGCCTGGCGGGCGATCCACGGGTCAACGCGGCTGGAGTCCTCGATGGTGACGGTGGCGCCGTACGGGCCGCCGTCCTCGAGCACGATCCCGGAGGCGTTGCGATAGTCGGCCATCCAGTTGGCCTGGAGCGCGACCAGCGCATCCACGACCACGCGCGGCGTGAACAGCCAGTCCCGGTACGTGGCGTTCAGCCGGTCGACCAGATCGTCGATCCGGACGGCACGTCCACGATCGATCCGCGCCACCAGATCCACGACGCGCAGCATGCTGAACGGATCACCCAATTCGGCGATGGTCGGCGGCTGGATACCGGGATCCGGCATCCCGTCCGGGGCGGGACGGTTGCCCATCACGCCGGGCTCGGCGGTCAGCGGCGTGGCCATGGGTTCTGATGAGCAGGCATCGCATATCCGAGTTGATTGGTCGGGATTAGAAGGCTAGCATACGCCGCCGCCTCCGTCGCGAGCCGTGTCCGTCGCGAGCCGCGCGCGTCCGCTTGTCACGATAACCCGGCTCGAGGATGTCGTCCGGCGGCAGCTGCCTCGGGTCGTGGATCCCGCGACCGTGCCATCCGCCGGCTCGGGACGGACGGGAAGCGGTCACGGCGGGCCGCAGGATCGGCACGCATGTCCTCGGTATCCATGAGCAGGCCGGCGCGCACCTGGTCGGCGAGGACCGGCTTCGCGAACCGGAGCACGGACGCCAGGATCCGCAACATGCCCGGGCTCGCGTGATCGACGCGGCCGGTGGCGCCGGTCAGGTCGCCCGGGGAGGCCTGACAGCGGCTCGTGGTTCGCGCTGGTCGGCGGCCTGCCCATCGGCCGGCATCCCGATTGTCATGAGGCCGCCGTCTCCTGCGGGCAGTGGGTCATCCGGGCGAGCGTGATGGACCATCTCCTGTGCCGGCGGCATTGTGCGGAGCACCTGCTGCTCAAAGCCAAACAGGACCCCACCGATCGTTTGGCCGATTGGCTGCTTCTTCCGCGGCTTCGTCATCAGGCCGTGATTGTAGGCTGGCATCCACGGCCGCCTCCCTGCGGACGCCTCCGGCTTCCGGTCCGCGTCCGCGTGCGCGGCCGCTACAGCAACTCGTGGTTCGCGGTTGCCGACGGCTGACCGTCAGCGGGGCGCGGCTCCTCGCCAGGACCGAATTCGCGCTTCGCGGACTCCCCGGCCAGCGACTCCAGCACGGGCAGCTGCCCGCCATCGGCAGGCCTGCCCTCGATCGCCCCGACGCCGTACGGAACCCATTTCGAGGGGTCCTTCAGGCGGTGGGACTCGGTCGCCCCCCGGTCGTGCACCTGCTCGAAGCCCGCCGGCTCGATCCACATCCGCTTGCCGTCCAGCAGGGCGGTGATGCCCTCCTGGCCGGGCTCGGGGCGCGGGTTCTGGCAGAAGCTGCAGGTCGAGCTGTCGTGAGGGGTGTACTCGGCGGGCTCCTCGTACGTCGTGATGTAGCCCTCGTAGTTGCGCAGGATCACCTTGTGATCGGAGTAGCTGACGACGTAGTTGGGCATCACGGGGATCTTCCCGCCACCGCCGGGCGCGTCGATGATGTACTGCGGCACCGCGTAACCGGACGTGTGGCCTCGGAGCCCTTCCATGATCTCCAGGCCCTTGCCGACCGGCGTCCGGAAGTGCCCGGCGCCCTCGACCAGGTCGCACTGGTAGATGTAGTACGGACGAACGCGGTTCTCCACCAGGCGCTGGACGAGGTCGCGCTGGATGTGGACGCAGTCGTTGATGCCCGCCAGCAGCACCGACTGGTTGCCCAGTGGGATCCCGGCCCGGCTCAGCTTGTCGCAGGCGCGGGCGACCTCGGGCGTGATCTCATTCGGGTGGTTGACGTGGATGTTCAGCCACAGCGGGTGGTACTGCGCGAGCATCTCGCACAGCGCGTCGTCGATCCTCTGGGGCAGGAACACCGGGACCCGGGATCCGATCCGGATGATCTCGACATGCGGGATGTCGCGCAGGCCGCGGATCGCGGACTCGAGCAGCTTCGGCGCAAGGGTCAGGCCGTCACCACCGGAGATCAGGACGTCGCGGATCTGCGGCGTTCGCCGGATGTAGTCCAGCTGCGCCTCGTGCTCCTTGCGGTTGAAGTTCTGCGTCGGGTCGCCGACGATCCGGCTCCGCGTGCAGTACCGGCAGTAGCTCGCGCACTGCGTCGTGATCAGCATCAGCACGCGGTCCGGGTAGCGGTGGACGAGGCCCGGGACCGGCGAGTGGCGATCCTCGGCCAGGCTGTCCTCCATCATCCCGGTGAACGAGCGCACCTCGCGACCGAGCGGGATGATCTGCTTCCGGATGGGGTCGTCGGGATCCTTGGGATCGATCAGGCTGATGAAGTAGGGCGTGACGTCGACCCGGAACTTGTCGGGCGCGGACAGGCCCTCTCGCTCCTCGTCCGTCAGCTCCAGGATCTGCTCAACGTCGGCCAGGTCGTTGACGCGGTTCGACAGCTGCCAGCGCCAGTCGTTCCACTTCTCGTCGGGCACGTCTTCCCAGCGCGGCGCCCGGCGACTGACCGCGAGCTTGCCGTCAGGTCCAAGCCGCCGGGCGGGATCCCGATGGTTGACGTACGGTGCGGCACCATCGGCCACCGCCAGGGCCCCCACAGGCCGCTGCGCCCGCGCCTCAGTCTCCATCGAGCACCTCCGTCATCCCCCGCCGCGATGCATAGAACCTATTCATCGTGAATGGTGTCCGATCATAGCGAAGACCCTGCCGTGAGTCCATGGGCGGTCGTGTGGGCGCGCGGTAGGATGGCGTCCGCCGCGCTGGCGTACGGGGGCTCGCGCGGTCGTCACTCGTCTGTCCCCGATGTCGTGCAGGAGTGATGTCATGTGGATCGATCGACGCCTGCTTGCAGGGCTTGTCGGGCTCGTGCTGGTGGTCGGCGCCTGCGGCTCGTCCGCGGCTTCGCCGACCGCCCCCTCACCAACGTCGACGCCGGGCGCCTCTGAGCCGGCATCGTCCGCGGACGCCGGCCAGAGCGAGCCAGCCGCCAGCGACGAGCCGGCAACCGAGGCACCGTCCGGGCCGGAGGTCAGCTTCCAGCCGGGCGCGGCCGGAGACCTCGAGGCGATGCTGCCGAGCAGCGTTGCCGGGCTGACGTTCACGAAGCAGTCGTTTGATGGGGCGAGCATCGCGTCGGCCGTCGGCGTGCCCATCGACACCGGTGACCTCGACCCGATCCTCACGGCCAACGGCAAGACCCTCGCCGACGTCCGGATGGCCATCGCCACGGCGATGAGCCCGACCTCGCCGGCGATCGTCGTCGCGTTCCAGATCCGGGGCCTGGATGCCTCGAAGATGCTCGACCTGCTGGCCGGGGGATCCGCGTCGGACCTCACACCGACCACCGTGGCCGGCAAGCAGGTCCTGTCGCTCGGGTCCGACATGGGCGGCGGCGTGCTCTACACCAAGGGCGACGTCGCGTTCGAGGTGATCCTGGCCAACCCCGCCACGCTCGAGGCGATCGTCGCAGCCCTCCCCTGACGGTCCATTGACCCGGAATCCCGAGGCCCGGCGCAAGCCGGGCCTCTGCGTGTCGTTGCCGCCGTGCAGGGCGTTGCCGCCGTGCTGGCCTAGTCGCCGATCACGCTCCAGATCAGGCCCATCATGATGAAGAAGCCGCTGAACAGCGCGATGAGCCCGAGGCCACCGTACGGCGAGCTCGCGCCCTCGTGCGGCACGAGCTGCAGCCCGACGCCGAACACCACCGCCCACAGGACGAACAGGGTCGCGAACAGCAGCTTGGCGTTGGGTCCCGTGATCCGGCGAACCCATCCCTGCCGGCCCCCCTCGGCAACCATGGCGGAACGGGCGAACACGAACACGAACCCGGCGGCGATGGTCGTTGCGGCAACCAGGATGACCAGGTTGTTGGGGAAGTTCTGGAACCAGATCGTGAAGATCGTCACGCGGAGGTCCTCGGACGGGAGAACGAATTGGCGTCACGGGGGACGGAACGGCGGTTTCTGGATGCTAGCAGAACGCGCTGCACGGGAGGCACGATGTCGCCGGCAGCGGCATCTCGCACGCTTGCCGATCACCGGATAACATGCTACTTGTCCAACGCATGTTGTCTGCACCGTCGTGAACCCCTGACCCCCGGGTGTCCGACGCCGCACGGGACCACCGATGACCTTTGATCGCCTCGGCCGTTTCACGGTCCGCCGCCGATGGTGGATCGTCGCGGCGTGGGCGGCGCTGATCCTGCTCGCCGTGCCGTTCGCCCCTCGAGCTCCGGGCGCGCTGTCAGCGGGCGGGTTCACGCTCGATGACCTCGAATCCGCCCGCGCGCGACAGGTGCTCCAGGATGAGCTGGGCACCGACCCATCGGCGTTCGTGCTCGTGTACACCTCGGACACCCTGACCGCCGGCACGCCCGGCTGGACGGCCGCAGTGGCCGCGGCGACGCGCGATGTCGCCACGGCGCCGCACGTCACCCGGATCCTGAGCCATGTGCTGGCGCCCGGCCAGGTCTCCTCGGATGGCCATACCGCGTACGACGTCGTATTCCTGGACCTCCCGCCCGACGACTCGCCTGATGCCATCCCGCCCGTCGAGGCGCGACTGCACCAGGTGCCGGGCCTCACCGTCAGGATCGGCGGCGGGCCGGCATTCTACGGCGACGTCCAGTCGGTGACGGAGACCGACCTCCGCCGCAGCGAGTACATCAGCCTGCCCCTGGCCGCGCTGGCCCTGCTGCTCGTATTCGGCTCCGTGATCGCCGCCGCCATCCCGCTTGCCGTGGGCGGCGCGGCCGTGCTCGTCGCGCTGGCCGGCATCTTCGTCGTCGCATCGCTGACGCCCATGAGCATCTTCGTGCTCAACCTGGCGACGCTCCTCGGCCTGGGACTGGGCGTGGACTACTCGCTGCTGATGACCAGCAGGTTCCGCGAGGAGCTCGCGCGTCGGACCGGCCCCGATCGCGTGGCCGAGGCGGTCCGGGTGACGGTCGCCACGGCCGGCCGCGCGGTGTTCTTCTCTGGGCTCACCGTCCTGCTGGGGCTGCTGGGCCTGGTGCTGTTCGAGTTCATGATCCTGCGGTCGGTCGGGATCGCGGGCGCGATCGTGGTCGGGCTGGCGGTGGCGGCCGCGCTCACCCTGCTGCCGGCGATCCTCGCCATCGTCGGGCCGGGGATCGACGTCCTCGCCGTCCGACGGGTGACCGTCCAGCCCGGCGCCACCGGCCCGTGGTCTCGCCTCGCACGTCGCGTGATGCGGCAGCCCGTCCGGGTCCTGCTCCCCACGCTTGCCGTCCTGGTGGTGCTCGGCGTTCCGTTCCTCCACGTCCGCTTCAACGCGCCCGACGCGACGATCCTCCCTCCGTCCGTGCCGTCCCGCGAGGCGTACGACGTCCTGGCCGGCACGTTCGGCGAGGGCGAGTTCGCGCCGCTCGTGATCGCCGTCCGGACCAGCGGTGACGCGACGAGCCCTGGCAACGTCGCCCTGCTGTACGCCTACTCGCGGCGACTGGCGGCCGACCCACGCGTCACGCGGGTGGCCGGCATGGTCGACGTCGATCCGCGGCTGACGCTCGCCCAGTACCAGCTCATGTATGCCGCCCCCTCGGGTCCACCCGACAGGTTCGTGGCCGCCACGCTCCAGGCGACGACCGCGGGCGACCTCACCGCGCTCACCGTGTACACGCCGTTCGGGCCAAATCGCGAGGAGGGCCGTGCCTTCGTCCGGGAACTGCGCGACCCGACCAGCGTCCTGGCCCCGCCGGCGGGAATGTCGGTCCTCGTGGGCGGTGGGGCGGCCGACGTCGACGACGTCGTGTCCCGGGTGTGGACCGATTTCCCGCGCACGGCCGCATTCATCGTCATCACCACGTTCCTGGTGCTGTTCGCCCTGCTGCGCTCGGTCGTGCTGCCGCTCAAGGCGCTCGTGATGAACACGCTCTCGATCGTGGCCAGCTTTGGCGCACTGGTCTGGATCTTCCAGGACGGGAACCTGTCCGCGATCTTCGGCTTCCAGCCGCTCGGTTTTGTCGAGACCACCCAGCCGGTGATCCTGTTCTGCGTCCTGTTCGGGCTGTCGATGGACTACGAGGTGTTCCTGCTGACCCGGATGAAGGAAGCGTGGGACCGGACCGGCGACAACACCGAGGCGGTCGCCAGCGGCCTCGAGCGCAGCGGACGGATCGTCAGCTCGGCCGCCCTGGTCGTGGTGGTCGTTGCCGGTTCGTTCGCGTTCGCGGACATGGTCCTGATCAAGGCACTCGGCCTGGGCGTGGCGATCGCCGTCGCGCTCGATGCCACGGTGGTCCGGGCGCTCCTGGTCCCGGCGACGATGCGCCTGCTCGGCCGCTGGAACTGGTGGATGCCGCGACGCCTCGAGGAAGCGTTGCGGGACGTGCTCCCGCCGAGCGAGGCCGAGGCCGAGGCGCGCACCTGATGAGCCGCCGGCATGGCATGGGCCAGCTTCGGTCATTGGTGGTGGTGGTGATCCTCGGCTCGCTCGCGGCGTGCGGCGGTCCGGTCGCGGCCAACCCGCCGGCCGCCCACCCCGTGGTCACAGCGCCGCCCACCGCCTCGCCCGGTCCGCCGGACCCGCGCGCCGTCGTCCTGCCCGCCGACGACGCGCCGCATCATCGGCTGACGGAGTGGTGGTACTACACCGGCCACCTGCGCGACGACGCGGGCGGCAGCTGGGGCTTCGAGCTCGTCGTCTTCCGGGCCGAGCGTGGCGGCTTCCCGGTGTCGTGGGCGTCGCACCTGGCGCTGACCGATGAGCGCGGGGGCGAGTTCCACTACGCGCAACGCGTGGAGGTCGGGCCGCAGGTCAACGTGAACCAGCTCGACGGAGATCCACCCGGTGGCTCGGGCGGGCAGCCGGGATTCGACCTCCGGATCCGTGGCGTCGACCCACTCGGGTCGTCGACGGCATCACGCGAGCCGTGGGTCATGTCCGGCCATGACGGCGTGGATACGCTCACGGCGGCTGCCGGGACGGATGAGGTCGCGGGCGATCCCGCAGCCGGCTTCGGGCTGGCGCTGTCACTGACGGCGTCGCGCGCGCCGACCCTCCACGACGGCGATGGATACATCGACTTCGGCGCGGCCGGCGGGTCCTACTACGTATCCCGGACGGCGATGGCCGCGCGCGGGACGATCTCCCTGGGCGATCGGACGCTGCATGTCAGCGGTTCCGCGTGGTTCGACCACCAGTGGGGCGACTTCATCGCGGTCGGGGCCGGTGGATGGGACTGGTTCGCGATCAACCTCGCCGACGGGACCGACATCATGCTGTCGCTCGTGCGGGCCACGGACGGCACGTACCCACTGGTCTATGGCACCTATCTGCCGGCAACGGGGCCGGCCGAGCACCTTGACGCCTCAGGCTTCTCTGTGGACGTCACAGACAACTGGACGAGCCCGCATACGGGGACGAGGTACCCGGCGGGCTGGTCGATCTCGATCCCGGGCCACCGGCTCCGGATCGACCTGGCGCCGACCGTGTCCGACCAGGAGCTGGATACCCGCGCGACGACGGGCGTCGTCTACTGGGAGGGATCGCAGCGGGTCACCGCGAGCCGGGCAGGCGAATCGGTCGCAGGCCAGGCATACGTGGAGCTGACCGGCTACCCGGGGGCGCCGTGACCGAGGGACGTCGCCGCCCGGGTCAGCGAAGCGCAGCCGGGATGGCGATCTCGGGAAGCGTGATGCCGGATTGCGCCGCGAGCTCGCGCGCCGTCGCATCGAGGCTCGCGATGCTGCGAAGCGTGGCGAGGATCGCGCGTGCCGAACCCCTGTACGAGTCCGCGCGCGTGACGGACGCCCCCAGGCCGGAGTTGATCTCACCCGTCAGCTGATCGTAGAACGCCTGGAGCTGGGTCTGGTGGCTGGCGGCCTGCGGCCAGTCGGCCAGCGACCCGACCATTGCGGTTGCCGCACGGGCATCGCTGCTCATCCGGCGGAGCACCTTGACCACGTCCTGGACCGGGAATGACGTCTCGGCGAGCGCCGCGCTCAGCGGCTCCGCCTCCGACGCGAGCCGTCCATTGAGGGCGGTGGTTCCGCGCAGCGCGGCCGCGGCGTTGGCCGAGACCGGCACGAACGTCGGTGCGGCATTGCTGGCCGCCGCCCCGACACCGGCCGTCGCATCGTCACGTGGCAATGCGATCCCGACCACAAGCCCGCCGACCACGAGCCCGGCGACCATCCCCGCGCCGACCAGGAGCGACGCCCTGCCGGCAGGGACACCGAGCATGAGTCGTCGTCCGCACGCCGCGCACCGGCGCGCTCCCCCGGCGATCGGCTCGCCGCAGCCGGGACAATGGGCGCCTCGTCCGGCGGCGCGCGCCGCCGGGCCGGCGGCCGCACCCGCGAGGGAGTCCGATTGGAAGCCGAAGCGCTTGCCGGGGCCGGGCGCGGCCGCGAGCTCGCGCCGCTCGAGCTCGTACGACTGGGGGTCGGATCCGCGGGCGGCGGCAAGGGACTGGCGGTCGTCGTCGGGCATCGGATCGGGCTCCGGCGCGGGAGCGCGGCTGGTCCCCCGGATCCAGCGCCCGCCCGGCGGCTGGTCGGCCGGCTGCGGCAGCCATGCCGGGGTCTCGGGCCCCGGTGCGCGTGCGGTACCGCCCTGTGCCGCGAGCGTGTCGAGCGTGCCCGCGGGCGGGCCCCACTGGAGGCCCGAGCCACCGCCGGGCGATCCGTCGCGTGCCGCGTCCTTGGTGTCACCGCGGTTGAGAGCGGATCGGAGGCTTCGGAGCGCCATTCGCTCCCTCCTGTCCACGGCTGGTCACCGGCCGCGACGGACCGTCCGGCATGCTCCCGGCGGCCCCCGCATCGTAGGGCCCGCCGGCAAGCCGGACTCCCCGACGATGGTCCGGGGCCTGCCGGTACCGCTCGATCAGCCGGTTCGCAGCGCGAGACCCGTCACGCCCAGCGACACCAGGACCGTGATGGCATAGGTGACGCACCAAACGCAGATCGCATGGATCACGAACAGCTCGAGGTAGCTGAGATACGCGACGGCGAGCGTCGCGAGCAGCAGCAGGCCGTAGGCCAGCAGCAGGACCCGCCGGTCCGCCCGCCGCCACCACCAGGCGGCGCAGGTGACCAGGCACACGGACAGGAGCAGGCCGAGCGCGGCAACCGGAACGCCCTCGATCGTCGAGTACTCCGACGTCGTGACCGTCTCGCAGCCTCGCACCGGCCCGCACGTCGGCGCCTCGCCGAAGAGTCGCACGGCGGCCAGGTAGCCGGACACGCCGAGACCCACCAGGGTCACGATCAGCAGCGGCAGGCCGAGCGGACCGCGCGGTGCGCGCTCGGTGCGGGACGCCGTCAGGGTGCGCTGCTCGCCGTTGCGTCCGGGCTCGTGGCCGCGGGCGAGGCCGCCGGGGAGGCGGCCGGCGAGGCCGCGGCCGCCTCGATCAGGGCGCCGAGCTCGGTGGCGGACTTGAGGCCCACGATCCGCTGGTCACCGATGAACATGGTCGGCGTGGAGTTGATCTGCAGGGCCAAGGCCTGGGACGTAGTGTCGGCCACGGCCTGGATCGTGGCCTGGTCGTCGAGGCAGGCGCTGAACGTCGCAGCATCGAGGCCGGCCGAGTCGAGGCCGGCCGCCTCGACGATCGCGGTCAGCCGGGCTCGCGTGAACTCGCCGGCGTTCTCGCCATCCTGGTTGTCGTAGATCCAGTGTGCATAGGTCCAGTACACGCCGTGGTCGTTGGCACAGGTTGCACCCGACGCGGCCAGCTTGGATTCATCGTCAGCGCCGCCGCGACCGAGGATCGCGATGTCGTGGTGGACGATCCGCAGCGTGCCGGCCTGGACGTACTGGTTGACCAGGATCGGCTCGATGCTCAGCGAATACTGGGCGCAGATGGGGCACTGGAAGTCCTCGTAGACGTCAAGCGTCACCGGGGCGTCGGCCTTGCCGATCGCGTGCCCGTCGAGGAGGGTCGCCGGGTACGCCATGGCGGGATCGTTGAACGTCCCCGACACCTTCCCGCCCAGCTGCTGGGTCGCGACGAACGCGACGATCAGCACGCCCACGATCACGGCCGCGATCGTGATGTTGCGGGTCGTCATCAACGTCGACCCGCCTCCGCCACGGGTGGACGCGCGTGCGCGACGCTCATCGCGGGCGTCCTCGAAGCGATCGCGACGTTCCGCAGCGCGGCGCTCCCGGCGGGTGGATTGGGTCGGCTTCTGCTTGGGGCTCAGGGGAGTCCTCCAGTCGTGTCGATCGTCGGGGCCTGTCGATTGTCGCGCAGATCTGCGCGGACAGCCTCGCGGCTGCCCGGGGGTCGGCGGAAGGGACCTTGGTCCCGGCCGGTGGGTCCGTGCGGCCCGGGTCGTACCCTCACGCGGGTCCCGCGGTCCCGCCGTCCCCGAGCTGCAGCACGCTTGCACGAATGGGCCGTAGTTGATACTGTGTCTCATATGCAACGGCCGACACCGCCCGCGTCCACCCCGATCCATGACCACCTGTCCGCGTCCCCGGAGCACGCGCTCCAGCCGGCTCACGCGCATGCCCATGCGGACGTCTGGCTGAGTGACGTATCCGCGGGCTACGGCGCACGCACCGCGCTCGACCACATCACCGTCGCCGTCGAGCCCGGGAGCCTGCTCGCCGTGGTCGGCCCCAACGGCGCCGGCAAGAGCACCATGCTCAAGCTGATGGCCGGCCTGCTCCAGCCGTGGTCGGGCAGGATCGAGATCCTCGGCGCACCGGCCGGGCGCGAGGCCCGGCGCGTTGCGTACGTGCCGCAGGCGGAGCTCGTGGACTGGGCGTTCCCGGTGACCGTCGAGGAGGTCGTGATGATGGGCCGCTATCCGCGGCTCGGACGGCTTCACCGGCCGGGCGTCGACGACCGTCGCGCCGTGGCTGGAGCCCTCGACCAGGTCAACATGGGGGACCACCGCTCGACCCAGATCGGCCGGCTTTCCGGCGGGCAGCGGCGGCGGGTGTTCCTCGCCCGGGCGCTGGCCGCGGAGCCCGACCTGTTCCTGCTCGACGAGCCGGTGACCGGCATCGACGCCACGACGCAGGAGCTGCTCATGGACCTGCTCGAGGCGCAGGCCGCTCGCGGCAAGACCGTGGTCGCCACGACGCACGACCTGGCCTGTGCCGCGCAGCGGTTCCAGCAGGTGCTCGCGGTCAACCGGACGGTCGTGGCCTATGGCCCGGCGAACATCGTGCTCGACGCGGACGTGCTGGCGCGCGCGTACGGCGGTCACCTGCTGATGCTCAAGGGCGGGGCGGTCGTCATCGACGATGCGCATCACCACGACGATGCAGCGCCGGGCGAGCGCCATTTCCACGATCGGGACGGGCACTGATGGACGTCCTGTTCGAGCCGCTGGCATTCGGGTTCTTTGTCCGCGCCCTGATCGCCTCGACGCTGGTCGGCGTGGTGTGTGCCGTGGTCGGGACCTACGTCGTCCTCCGGGGCGTGGCGTTCATCGGTGATGCAATCGCGCATGCCGGCTTTCCGGGCGTGGTCGCGGCGTACATGCTCGGGATCTCGACATACGTCGGCGCCGCCGTGGCCGCGGTCGGCACCGCGCTGGCCATCGGCGTGGTGACGAAGCGCGCGGGGATCCGGCAGGACACCGTGATCGGCGTGATGTTCGCCGGGACGTTCGCCTTCGGCATCTTCCTGTTCAGCACCATCAAGGGCTATGTCGCCGACCTGTTCAGCTTCCTGTTCGGCAACGTCCTCGCGATCAGCCCCACGGATCTCACGGCCCTGGTCATCCTCGGGCTCGGCGTGATCGGCATCGTGGCGCTGATGTGGAAGGAGCTCCTGTATGCCACGTTCGATCCGCTGGGCGCGGCGGCGTCCGGGATCAAGGTGGACGCGCTGGAATACCTGTTCCTCGCCCTGGTGGCGCTCACGATCGTGGTCAGCCTCCAGGCCGTCGGGATCATCCTGGTGGTCGCGATGCTGATCACCCCGGCGGCGACGGCCCAGATGCTCACCGTCCGGTTCATGCGGCTGATGCTGCTCGCGGCCGTCGTCGGCATCGCCAGCGCCGTGATCGGGCTGTACCTCTCGTATTGGCTGCACGTCGCGAGCGGCGCGACGATCGTCCTCGTTGAGACGGCGCTGTTCCTGGTCGCGCTGGTCGCCGGCCCGCGGGGGCTGGTGGCGACTCGACGCGCGGCCGAGGCGGTCGCGGAGGCGGCGGCGTGAGCGGCATGACCGGAGCGTCGATGGGCGATGTCGGGCATGGGATGGTTGCCTCGAGTGCGCCGCGGTCCAGCCAGGCCCTGATCGGCGCCCTCGGGCGCGCCGGGGTCCGGGTGACGGAACCGCGGCGCGTCGTCGCCGGCCTGATCGCGGCCAGATCCGGGCACTTCACGGCAGCCGACCTGGTCGCCGCCGCCCGGCGGGCCGCTCCCGGGATCGGGCGGGCGACGGTGTTCCGGACGCTCGACCTGTTCTCGACGCTGGGGCTGGTCGAACGGGTGGACCTGCCCGCCGGCGACCATGCCTACGTGGCCTGCGAGCCAGCCCACCACCATCATGCGATCTGCACCGGGTGTGGCCTGTCGTTCGACATCGAGGATGTTGGCCTGGCGGACGTGCTTGCCGTGATCGGGGAGCGCTCCGGGTTCGAGGTGACCGCGCACCGGCTCGAGGTGTTCGGGCGCTGCCGGGCATGCCGCGCCAGCTCCGGCGGCAGGTGACCGATGGCGAGTCCTGAGCGTCCGGGCAGCCGCCCATCGCCCGTTTGGCCGATCCTGCTGCTGGCGAGCGCCCTGGTCGTCGCCGCCTGCGGCGTGTCGTCGGGTGGGGACCAGGCGACCGACGGTGGTCCCTCACCGGCGCCGGGAGCCCTCCGCGTGGTCACGACGACGACGATCTTCGCCGACCTCGTCCGGCAGGTCGGTGGCACCGCCGTGAACGTCCAGAGTCTCGTGCCCAGGGGCGGCGAGGTCCATACCTTCGATCCGACCCCCGCCGACGTGAAGCAGATCGGTGAGGCGGGACTCATCGTCGCCAACGGGCTCGGGCTGGATGACTGGCTCGCGAGCCTGGCCTCGGACGCCGGGACGGCGGCGCCGATCGTCCGCCTGGCCGAGGGCCAGCCGGGCGTGACATACCTCGCCACCACCGGGAGCGCGGGGCCCAACCCGCACCTGTGGCTCAACGTCGCCTACGTGTCGAAGTACGTCGACCGGATCGAGACGGCGCTGTCGAACGTCGATCCGGCGCACGCGTCGGAGTTCCGGGCAAACGCAGATGCCTACCGCGCGACCCTCGACGCCCTCGATACCGAGATCCGCGATCGGATCCAGGCGCTGCCGGCCGCGAACCGGGTGGTCGTCTCGTTCCACGAGGCGTTCCCGTACTTCGCGGCGGCCTACGGGTTGACCGTGGTCGGCTCCATCGTCGATGCGCCGGGGCAGGACCCGAGCGCAGGTGAGCTCGCCGACCTGGTCCGGAACATCCGCTCGAGCGGTGCCCGCGCGATCTTCGCCGAGGCGCAGTTCAGCCCGGAGCTGGCCGACACGATCGCCGGCGAGACGGGCGCCACCGTCGTGACGGACCTGTACACCGACACGCTCGGGGATCCGCCGGCGGACACCTACGTCGGGATGATGCGTTCCAACCTCGACCGCATCCTGGCAGCGCTGAAGCCCGGCTGACCGGCCGCCCGGCGGCAGGCGGGGTCGCTGGTACCGGCCATAGCCGGGACCATCGGCCGCACCTGGCGTGAAACCTCGGGGCGATGTCGTGCCTCAGAACGGCACCGGACCATCGCTGGGAGCCGTCATGTCGCACCGTCTCGCTCGTCCCGCACGCCGACCGTCGGTTGCATCCGCGTGGGTTCCTCCATGCGCATAGGCGCGGCCACGCTCATCTCCCTGGGTGCGATCGCCGCGCTCATTGCGCTCGGCGTGACCGACCAGGTCCTGCCGGCCGCCGATCCCCACCTCGTGCAGGTGCGGCCATGGATCGCCGCGCGCGCGATGGGCGTCACGGCGTACCTGCTCCTGGCGCTCGAGGTGGCCTCGGGCCTGCTGCTCAGCCACCCCAGGAACACCTCGACCTGGCGCCTGACCAAGCCCACGTTCCCGTGGCACGAGATGATCTCCGTGTTCACCGGTGCCTTCCTCGCGCTCCACGTCGCCCTGCTCGCGGTGGACCCGTTCGCAAGGGTCGGCGTGATCGGCGCGCTGGTGCCCGGCTTCTCCGAGTACCGGCCACCGGCGGTCGCCATCGGATCGATCGCGCTGTACGCCCTGATCGTGACCGCCGTGACCGCCAAGTGGACCCGTCTCCTGCCGTCCGGCTGGTGGCTCCGGATCCACCGCGTTGCCGCAGGCGCGTTCCTGCTGGCCTGGGTCCATGCGGTCCTCGCCGGTACCGACGGCGGCGCGCTGACCCCCCTGTACCTGGCCACCGGCCTGCCCATCCTCGCGGGCGTGGCCCACCGCTGGTGGACCGCCAAGGCGCGGCCACAGCGTCCGGCCAACGTCCCGACCTCGCCGACGACCGCACCGATCAGCCGGCCCGTGCCGGTCCACGCCATCATGGAGGAACAGTAATGTCCGGGGATCTCCTGCGTCGCCTGCTGCGACGAGCCGTCGTCCTGGCGGCCACCATCGCGGTCATCGGGATCGCGATCGGCACCGTCAAGGTCGCCGCCGACTGGCGCGCGGAATCGGCACCATTGGACGTGGCGCCGGTCGCGATGGATACGATCAACGCCCAGCTGGTGGCCGAGACCGACCGTGCGGGTGTCCTGTCAGACCAGGTCGGCTCCGCGGCCGACCAGATCGCCTCGCTCAAGGCGGCGCTGACGGAGGCGGGCGATCACATCACCACCGATGCGCAGACCGCCGCCACGCTGCGGGATCAGCTCGCGGCCGCGACGTCCAAGCTGCAGACCCTCCAGGGCCAGCTCAAGGCGGCCCAGACGCGACTCGCCGAGCTCAACAAGGCGGCTGCGCGCCAGGCGGCTGCCAACGCGGCGCCTGCGCCCGCCACGTCGGGTGGCTCCAGGGGCGGTGAGCACGATGACGACTGAGCGCATCCTTCCCGCGATCGCCCTGCCCGTCCCGACGCGCCTGCGGCCGGGCGGCGGTGCCGTTCACGATGACACCCCCGCGCGGGGGGCGCCCGCGCGATCGGGAACGCATCCGGGCACGGCGACCGCACGCAAGGAGGCATGGCTCACGACGCCGGCACGGGCCGGGATGCTGCTCGGGACCTCGGCCGCGATCTATGCCGTGGCGCTGGCCGGGGTCGCCGGCCTCCAGGCGCAGAGTGACGCCGAGCTCGTGGCGCGCCACCAGCCCTACGTCGAGGCGGTGGCCCGCGCCCGGGCTGCGAACGACGCGCTTGCGGCGGCGCTCGACCGGACCGATGCCGACCTGCAGACCATCGGCACGTCGTATGCGGGCACGGGCGAGGCCGTGACCGTCTACGAGGCCAGGCTCGACGCCCTGGCGGCGCTGGTCGCCGAGGTCCAGGGATCGGCGGCGGCACTGCCGACGCGGATCAGCCTGCCCAAGGTGACGGTCAGCTCGTCCGGCAGCCGACCCCCGAAGACGAGCACCACCACCGGCGCCTCGGGCGTGCCCTGACGCACGGAGGGTCGGCGGTCACGGCGGTGGACGAGCAGGCGGACCATGTCATCCGGTTTGCTGCGCGCTCGCTGGGATCGGCGTTGCGCCTCCAGGTCCGGATGGATGACCGCCCAGGGCGTGATCCCGACGCGCTCGCCGGTGTCGCCTGGGACCGGGTGTGGTCGGAGTTCGATGCCGTCGACATCGCCCTGTCGCGGTTTCGGGCAGACAGCGAGCTCACGGCGCTCAACCAGCTCGCGGGAATGCGCCAGGTGGTCCGCGTGTCGGGGCGCCTGCGGACGGCGCTGGCCATGGTGCATCGCGCGGGCCGGTTGACCGGTGGCCGATTCGATGCCCGGGTCCTCACGACGCTCGAGCGAATCGGCGAGCACGGCGCGGCCCTCGATCTGCCGGGAGCGGGTCTGCCGGTGGCGGGTCCTTCGGTGACGGTGACGGATCCCGATGCCCGGTTCTCAGTGGTGGTCCCGGAAGCCCCGCTGGACATGGGCGGCGTGGGCAAGGGACTCGCGCTTCGCTGGGCGGCCGCAGCAGCAATCGCGGCGCTGCCGGACGATGCGGGCGTGATGCTCGAGGCCGGAGGAGACGTCGTCGCGGCGGGGATCCCGCCCGGGCCCGGCTGGCTGGTCGGGATCGAGGATCCCATGGCGGACTCAGGTCCGCATGCGGCGCCGATCGCGGTTGCCGCTCTCCACGACGGGGCGATCGCGACGTCATCGATCAGGATCCGGAACTGGATCGGGCCTGACGGCCGGCCGGTTCATCACCTCGTCGACCCCCGGACCGGCGAGCCGGCGAGGACGGGCCTCGTCGCGGTCACGGTCGCGGGCACCGACCCCGCCTGGTCGGAGGTGTGGACCAAGGCCCTGTTCCTGGCAGGCCGCGGCGCGATCGCCGACCAGGCGCGCGCTCGCGGGATCGCCGCCTGGTGGGTCGACGACGCGGGTTACCTGGGCATGACGTCCGAGGCTCGGGTGCGCAGCGTCTGGGCCGCCGAGGATCGCATCGGGTAGCGTCGCACGTCGGCCTTGCCCGATCGGGCGGAGCGCGCAGGGCGGTGCGGGCCTCGACCCCGGGCGCGGTCGCCAGCCCGGAGCGTCAGGCAGCCGTGTCTCCATTCGGGCCTGGCGCTGAATCCGTGGATGCGACGTCACCGCCGTCCGGTCCCGGCGCGGCGGCAGTCCGCGGGCTGGCCTGGCCCAGGGCAGCCTCGAGCTCGGCCAGCATCGGCATCCCCTCGCGAGCGCCTGCCCTCGTGACCGAGATGCTCGCCGCCATCACCGCTCGCCTCGCGGCGGCCTCGAGACCGGCGCCGGTCGCCAGCGCCGCCGCGAGCGCGCCGTTGAGCGCATCCCCGGCCCCGGTGGCATCGACGGCCTTGACCCGTGGCGCCTTGATGTCCACCGGTGGTCCGTCACGACGGACCAGGACGGCGCCCCGGGGCCCGAGCGACACGAGGATTGCCTCGCCCGCCCCGGGGCCCTCGGCCGTCGCCTCGAGCAGCATCCTGGCGGCACGTACCGGATCGTCGGGGACGGCGGCGGCACGCCCGGATCTTCGCGCGTCGTCGGCCGCGAGACGGGCCAGCTCGCCGCGGTTCGGCGTCAGGACGTCGGCAAGCGACAGCACCGACCGATCCAGGCCGTCCGCGGGAGCCGGGTTGAGGACCGTCCACGCCCCGCCCTCGCGGCCGAGTCGCAGCGCCTCACGCGCGGCCGCGGTCGTGATCTCGTGGGTCACGATCACGACATCACCTTTGTGGGGCGCCAGGCGCCTGAGCGCCTCGCGGACATGGGCGGCCGTCAATCCCGCGTTCGCGCCGGGCGCGACCGCGATCTGGTTCTCCGCCTTGGCATCGACCAGGATCAGGGCAACGCCGGTCGCCGTCTCGTCGAGCGTGACCAGCACATCGGTGCCGATGCCTTCGCGTGCAAGCGCCGCTCGCGCCTCCGACCCGAACGCATCATCGCCGAGGGCCGCCACGAGCATGACGGGGACCCCGAGACGCGCGGCCGCGACCGCCTGGTTGCCACCCTTGCCGCCGTGGAACCGCGTGAACGTGCCGCCTACCACCGTTTCCCCGGGCAGCGGCAGGCGCTCGCCCTGCACCACCAGGTCCACGTTCACCGATCCGACGATGAGGACCCTGCCACTCATGGGCCCTTCTCCCTCTCCGTGCGGCGCCCTACGCCGTGCTACCCAGTGACGAACTCGCCGCCGTCGACGCCGATGACCTCGCCATTGATGAACTCTGTCCCCTCGCCCGACAACGCGAGGATTGCCCTGGCAACGTCCTGCGGCGTCGTCATCCGGCCGGTCGGGTTGCGGCGCGTCGCGGCCTCGATGATCGCGTCCTTCTCGGGGATCTTCATCAGCGCCGGGGTCAGGGTGACGCCCGCGCGGATCGAGTTCGCCGTCACCCCGGTCCCCAGCCGGGCAAGCTCCATCGCGAGCTGGCGGATGTGGGATTCGAGCGCCGCCTTCGCCGAGGACACGACCCCGTAGCTGGGAACGACCCGGGTCGAACCTTCGGACGTCATGGCGAAGATCTTCGAGCCCGACTCGAGGAAGCCGCCGCGCCACAGGTCCTGGACCCAGTACACGAGGCTGTTGGCCATCACATCCTGGGTCATCTCCATCTTCTTCCGATCGACCCCGGCCTTTGGATCCTCGGTCAGGAACGGCACCAGCGAGCCGAACGCGAGCGAGTGCATCACGACCCGGATGTACGGATGGCGACCCTCGGCGCGCGAGCGGTCGAAGCGCTCGCGCAGGGTCTGGAGCGCCACGGCACGCTTGTCGTCGTCGGCCGCGTTCGTGTTGATGTACAGGGCCTCCGAGCCCGCGTCCGCGATGCGGGCCTTGACCTCCTCGACGTGGGTCACCGCGGCGCGGAAGTCGAGGTGCACGCCGGCGACGCGGTAGCCGGCGCCGGCCAGCGCCAGAGCGGTGGCCTCGCCCATCCCCGATGACGCGCCGAGAATGAGGGCCCATCGCTCGCGATCGTCGGTCATGGAGCTCCTTCGGGACGTCGAATGGGAACCGCCGCCGAGGCGTCGGGGGACTGATCGAGTCTACCAGCGCGACCCCCGGGATCGGGTCGCGGGGATGCTGCCGGCTCCGCGCCACGGCGTCGCCGCCGACGGGCGAGGGCGTCCCGCGCGCGGCATGATGTACGCGTGCGACCAGATGGCGTCGCCCGCGGTCCCGGCGGCACGGCCATCGTCTTCTGCGCATGGCGCGACTGGAGGTCCGATCCCGACCACCGGCGTTTCGGAGGTGAATCGTGAGCATTGGTGGGCTGGACATGCTCACCCCGGAGCTGCTGCTGCTGCTGGTCCCGCTGGTGCTCCTCGAGCTGGGGCTGCTCGTGTTCGCGGTGATCGACCTGCTCCGCGACGATCGCGTGGTCCGCGGCGGCAACAAGGGTCTGTGGGCCGTCGTGATCGTGTTCGTCAACGTGATCGGCCCGATCGTGTACCTCCTGGTCGGCCGCGTCGATGGCGTTCCCGAGCCAAAGGCGCCCGGACCCGGTGCGATGCCCGGATGGGGCAGCCCACACGACCCCCCGCTGATCGTGAGCCCCGAAGGAACTCCGCTGCGAGGTCCCGTGGGCGCCTCCGGAAGCGCGACGGCCGGGATCGCGACGGCCGGGAGCCGCGGCAGCCGGGGGCCCGGCAGCCGGGACCGCTGCGCCGGCAGACCGGCCGGCCGTGTCGCCTGCCCTGGTTGGCGCATCCGTCCGCGAGGCCAGCGTTCCGTTGCCGGATGGCCCGCCCGCGATCGAGGTCGAGGGTCTCAGCAAGCGCTACCCGGGTGGCGTCCTTGCCCTCGATGCGCTGACGATGGTCGTCCCATCCGGCTCCGTGTTCGGTCTGCTTGGCCCCAACGGCGCCGGCAAGACCACCTGCCTCCGCCTCCTGGCCGGCATGACCCGTGCGACCGGCGGGAGCGCGACCGTCGCCGGCCTCGCGGTCGCCTCGGACGGGATTGCCGTCAGGCGCCGGCTCGGATACCTGGAGCAGGATCCCCGCGTGTACGGCTATCTGACGGGTCGCGAGCAGCTCCGGCTGCTCGGCCGGCTGCACGGGCTCGCCGGAACCGAGCTCGAGCGCGCGATCACGGACGCGCTCGCTCGGGTGGATCTCGCGGGTGCCGCGGACCGGCACGCCGGGACGTACTCGGGCGGCATGCGCCAGAGGCTCGGGATCGCCGGCGCCCTCGTCCACCGGCCACCGGTCGTGATCCTCGACGAGCCCGTGAGCGCGCTCGACCCGGAAGGGCGCCGCGATGTGCTCAACCTGATCGCCGACCTGCGGGGCGAGGTCACCGTCCTGTTCTCGACCCACGTGCTTGCCGATGTCGAGCGGATCTGCGATCGCGTCGGCATCCTCGCGCATGGCCGGCTGGTGGTCGAAGGCCCGCTGGCAGCGCTGCTCGACCGATATGCGCTCCCGGTCTACCGCATCGAGGCGGAGCCGGGCCAGCCGGGAGCGCTCGAGGCGCTCGCGGCGCGGCTTCGTGGCATGCCCTGGGTCACTGACACGGGCATCGAGCACGGGCTGCTCACGGTCGCCGTCTCGGACCCCGCAACCGCGGGTCGCGAGCTGCTGCCGGCGATCGCCGCGGAGGGTCTGAGCGTGCTCTCTGTGGCTCGGGCCCGGCCGACGCTCGAGGATGTGTTCCTCCGTTTGACCGGCGAGACGCACGAGGCCGTGGCATGAACGGATTCGGGATCCTGGTTCGCAAGGAGCTGATCGAGGCATGGCGTACCCGGCGGCTGCCGGTCCTCGCCGTGCTGTTCCTCGTGGTGGGCATGATCTCGCCACTGACCGCCAAGTACCTGCCGGACATCCTCAAGGCTGCCCTCGGCGACCAGCTGACGGTGCCCATTCCGACACCGGTCGCTGCCGACGCCCTGGGACAGCTGCAGAAGAACCTGGCCCAGATGGGTGCCCTCGCCGCGATCGCGCTCGCGATGGGCAGCGTGTCGGGAGAGCTCGACCACGGGACGGCGGCACTCGTGCTTGCCCAGCCCGTCACGCGACCGGCGTTCCTGGTGGCGAAGCTCGTTGCCATCGGCGCGGTCCTCGCGGTATCCACCGGCGTCGCGGTCATCGCAGCCTGGATCTACACCGCTGTCCTGTTCGAGCCGCTCCCGGTCGGCGGCTGGGTGGCGATGGCCGTGCTGTCCTGGCTCGCGCTGATGGCGTGGGCCGGAATCACGTTCCTCGCCTCCGCCGCGACGGCGTCCACGACGGCCGCCGCAGGGCTCGGCTTTGCCACCTGGATCGTGGTCAGCATCGCCGCGATCGTGCCCGTGCTCGACAGGTTCCTGCCGAGCGGCCTGTCCGTCCCCGCGATCCAGCTGGCGGCGGGCTCCACGGCGAACCTGGACGGGGGGCGCCTCGGTACCGCGATCCTGGGGACGGCGGTGCTCGTCGGCCTGACGCTGCTCGGGGCGCTGGCCGGCTTCCGCCGGCGGGAGCTGTGACGAAGGGGGCCGGGCTCGCGGGCGGCGGCGCACACACCGCCGGCTCGCGCCGCGAGCCCCAGGCGAGCAGCGCCGCGAATCAGGACGGCCCCGCCACTGGCGGGGCCGTTGCCGTCCTGGATGGGTGACGCCTCAGGCGCGAGCCTGGCGCTCCATCCGGCGCTGGAACCGTTCGACCTGACCGGCGGTATCGATGATGTTCTGCTTGCCCGTGAAGAACGGGTGGCAGTTGCTGCACACGTCAATGCGCAGCTCCTCCCGGGTCGACCCGACCTCGAACTCGGTCCCGCACGAGCCGCAATGGACCTTGGCCTGGAAGTACTTGGGATGGGTATCGGTCTTCACTGGTGCTCCTTCGACGCCGTCCGTTCGGGACGTCTGCCCGCCGGTGGTCGCCGCTGCTGGTCGGCGCGCGGTCACGCCTCGGCCGGGATCGCCTCCGCGGCCTCGACCGGGACGACCCGGATCCGCTTCTTGTTCCGGGTCTCGTGCTCGAAGCGCACGTGCCCGTCGACGGTCGCGAAGACCGTGTAGTCGTGGCCCAGCCCGGCACCCTCGCCGGCCTTGAAGGTCATCCCGCGCTGGCGGACGATGATCGAGCCGGCCGTGACGAGCTGGCCGTCGCCGGCCTTCACGCCCAGCCGCTGGCCGACGCTGTCGCGCCCGTTCTTGGAGCTTGAGCCTGCCTTCTTGTGCGCCATCGCCTAGTCGTCCTTCTTGGTGCTGGTCCGCTTGCGCGGCGCCTTGGCGGCGGGCTTGGCCGCATCCGCCGGCTCCGCCTTCGCGGCGGGCTTGGCCTTCGCGGCCGGCTTGGCGCCGCTCTTCGCAGCGCCTTTGGCCGGCGCATCGGCCGCCGATGCCTTCTTGTTCGAAGCCTTGGGCTTGGCTGGCTTGGCGGCGGGCTTGGCCGTCGAATCCGCGGACGTCTCGGCCGGCGCCGCGCCGACCGCCAGCTTTGCGGCCAGCGCCGCATCCTCGGCGGCCTGACGAGCCGCCGCATCCTGGAGTCGCTGGCGCTCCGTCTTCCGCGTGTCCTCGGCCTTCGCGGCCGCGGCGGCGGCGCTCTTGCCGTTGAACCGGATGTCCGCGATGCGGAGAACGGTGTAGTCCTGCCGATGGCCCTTCTTCACGCGCCGGCGCGCCTTCGGGCGGTACTTGAAGGCGATGACCTTGTCGCCGCGATCCCGGCCCACGACCTCAGCCTCGACGGAGGCTTCGGCCACGACTGGCGTACCGACCGCCGCCTCGGCTCCGTCGGCGACCAGGAGCACGCGCTCAAGGGTGATCGACTGGCCGGCCTCGACGTCGAGCAGCTCGACCTCGAGCTCGGTGCCGACCTCGACGCGGTACTGCTTCCCGCCGGTCTCGATGACTGCGTACATGGGTCCTCGGAACGTTCGATGGCGGCCGCGGGGGACCGCAGCACGGACAGGAGAAATTGCGCCCAGCGGTTCGCGGGCGCGAAGGGAGAGTGTACGGGGGAAGCGCGGAACCCGTCAAAGCGGGCATCCCGGCAATTCGACGCGATCCGCCGCCGGGCGGGAAGTCTGCGCTGCGGAAGACTACGCGCTGCGACGCCGGGACCGGTGAGGTGCGGCGGTCGAGCGGCCGTCAGCCGCCGGCTCTCGCCCCTCTTCCGAGGCGAGCATGAGCCGCTCCCGCACCAGCTCCCGCGCCACGACCGCGGCGCCCAGCCGATCGCCGATCTCGGCGATCACCTCCTGCGGGCGCCCGATTCCCTTCTCCGAGTCGTGTCGCAGGGTCATCCGGATGCCGAGCTCGTCACCCGACCTGGCGTCGATCACCTCGATCGCCGCAACGAACGGGCGCAGGTCGTAGGCGACCGATCGATCGCCCTTGTGCCGGACTCGCGGCAACGATGGCGCCCGCAGGATCTCGTCCACGACCTCCCGCAGCATGCCGTGGTGCGAACGCGCGACCTCGAGCTGTGCCCGGTACACGGATGCGACGACCTGACCCGGCAGCGACCCTTCGCCGAGCCACACGTCGTACACGTCGAGCAGGGTGAAACCGGGCGGGATGCACGCTTCGATCGCCGCCCGAACCTCCCACGCCGGCCTTCGATCGACGAGCCACAGGTCGACCAGCTCCGCCTCTCCGGGCATCCCGGGCGGCAAAGGCGCGGCGATCGTGACCTTCGGCCTCGAGCCGGCATCCAGGCCGGCGATCGGGAGGTGGCAGGCTCGCAACGCGTCGTCCCAGCCGCCCGCCGTCGGGCGCTGAGCGGCGTCGCCTTCGCCGGCGGCGCGGGCGACCACGAGCCGCCAGCGCTGGACCGCGACGCGCGGTGTCCGAGCGGGCTCGCCGGGGGAAGGTGCGGTGTCGGGATGGCCGGTCACGTCTGCTAGTCTGCCGGGGATGGAGCCAGCCGTCGCGTACGACGTCGATCCACGGGCGCGCCGCGGACAGCGACTGGCCGCGCCGACCCCTCGCGTAGCCCTCACGATCGCGGCCGGTGCGCTCCTGGTCGTCGTCGGGCTCCTCGCGTCGGGCGCGATCAAGCCGTTCCTGCTGGGCGTGCTCCTGGTCTACCTCCTGGGGCCGCTCGTCGACCGGCTGACCGCGCTTCATGTGCCACGCGGGCTCGCCGTCCTGATCGTGTTCGTGATCGTCGTCTGGGCGATCGTCACGCTTGGCGCCATCGCCCTCGCGCCGCTGATCGCCCAGGTCCAGCTGTTCGTCAGCGACCTGCCCCAGATCTCGACGGACATCCGCAATGGCCTCGTCGACTTCTACCGGAGCCTCAACCTGGCGTCGGACGTGCGTGATGCGATCGACAACGCCCTGCAGAACGCGGGCTCCGGCCTGGGAGCGCTCGATGTCGGCGGGATCGTGACGCCCCTGGTGACCTCGATCGTGAGCCTGCTGAGCACGGTCACCGCCTACGCCATCCTGCCGGCCTGGCTGTTCTTCCTGCTCAAGGATCGGGTCCGTCTGGCCGGGTCGCTCGAGGCCGCACTGCCTGCCACGTGGCGCGGGGATGTGTTTGCCCTGTTCGCGATCGCCAACCGCGTGTTCGGGAACTGGGTCCGCGGCCAGCTGATCCTGGGGGCGACGGTCGGGATCCTGTCCTATGGGGGCCTGCTCGTGCTGTCCGCGTACGTGGATCCCGTGTTCGGCAGGTATGCGGTGCTGCTGGCGCTCGTCGCCGGGTTGCTCGAGCTCGTTCCGTTCATCGGGCCGATCATCGCCGCGATCCCGGCGGTGCTCATCGGCCTCACCGTCGGCCCCGCGGGCCTGGTGGCGGCGCTCATCCTGTACGCGGCCATCCAGCTGCTCGAGAACAACCTCCTGGTGCCCAAGATCCAGGGCGATGCCGTCGAGCTGCATCCATCGGCGGTCATGCTCGCCCTGGTGGTCGGGGCGAGCATCGGCGGGATCCTCGGCGCGATCGTGTCGCTTCCGATCGCGGCAGCATCACGGGACATCTTCCGCTACGCATTCCATCGGGTCGGCGATCCTCCCGCGTCCGTCGACGAGTCGCTGTCCCGGATCTCGCCCCGATTGACGCAGACGGTGCGAAGATCCGCGGTGGAGGCCGCGACCGCGCCATCTCCGGCGGGCACGCCATCGGCCGCGAGCGCGTCACCTCCCGCGAGCCCCGCGCCGGCGGGGCGAACGATCGAGCCGGTCGATGTGGCCGAGACGTCGGCTGCCGGCCAGCGGAGCGAAACGGAACCGCCATCGACATGAGCGTCCCCGACCCGTACAAGACCCTCCAGGTGGATCCCGAGGCCGAGCCGGAGGTGATCGAGGCCGCCTATCGGAGGCTTGCGCGCAAGTACCACCCTGACGTTGCACCCGGCCCCGACGCACAGGCGCGGATGGTGCAGATCAATGGAGCGTGGGAGCTGCTCCGGGACCCGACCAGCAGGGCCGCGGTCGATCGTGCACGCATCCGCAGCGCCGGGGCCGCGGCCAGGGCCGCCGGCGCCGACATCCGGACGAACGCCGGCTATCGCGCGGACGCCGCGTCAGGCACCTCGGCTCGGGAGTCCGGGACCACTGCCCGATCGGGGTCGGCGGCCCCGCGAGCCGGCGCGCAGCCGCCGCCGTCCCGGCCACAGGGCTCCTCGCCGGAACCCGTCCGGCCGTGGCCGTTCGCGGGCATGCGCGATCCGTCGGACGGCGAAGCTGACGCTCCGGTCCACGACACCGTGTCCAGGGACTGGACCAGCGGCAGGTCGACCACCGGGAGCAGGTACGACCCGGCGACAATGGCCAACGCGCAGGGCGAGGGTGCCGCCGGTCCTCCGCCGGGCAACCCGTCGGGGAGCGTGCTCAACTTCGGCCGGTACGCGGGCTGGTCGCTGGGAGAGGTGGCACGCCGGGACCTCGAGTACCTCGAGTGGCTCGACCGCGTCCCGATCGGACGCATGTACCAGCACGAGCTCGACGCGCTGCTGCGCGCGGCAGGACGGCGGCGGAGCGCGCCGGCCGAACGGACGGGCAAGCGAGGCCTGTTCCGGCGCCGCTGAGGCTCAGGGCCCCCGGGTCGCGGGGCGCACCGCGTCGAGCGCCTCCGCCTCGGCGCGTGGTACGGCATACGCGAGCAGGTATGGCGCGACAACCGTCGTGAGCACGACCGCGACCAGGATCGCAGCGAACAGCGGCGCGTCCACCACGCCGGTGAGCAGCGCCAGGTTGGCCACGACGATGCCCACCTCGCCCCTGGGAACCATGCCGAACCCGACCGCGATCGAGCCCCAGCGGCCGATCGAACGAGCGCCGATGACCCCGCCCAGCGCCTTCGTCAGGACGCCGATCAACGCCAGTGCCACCGCGAGCGCCGCGATCGCGGGATCCTGGAGGACCGACAGGTCCAGCTGGGCGCCGGTGACCGCAAAGAAGAACGGCGTGAACACCGCGGCGAGCGGCTTGATGTCCCGTTCGACCTCCTCCTGTGCCTCGGTCTCCGCGACGATCAGCCCGGCCACGAACGCGCCGATGATCGCGGCCAGCCCGATGGCCGTCGCGAGCAGCGCCGCGACCAGCATCACCAGGAACGCGGGCACGAGCGGTGTGTCGGCGAAATGCGGCCAGGTGAACACCGACGCCGGCAATCCGCGGGCTCGCCGCGCCGCGAGGAAGCCGAGCAGCACCAGGCCGATCCCGGCGACGCCGACGACGACCGCGTCGAGCGAGATGTTGCCCTCGGCGAGCCCGACGCCCAGCCCGATCAGGATCAGCGCCAGGATGTCGTCGACGAGCGCCGCTCCGATCACGATGCGCGCGAAGGTGCGGTCCAGCACGCCGAGATCCCGGAGCACGCGGCTGGTGATCCCGATGCTCGTCGCGGCCAGGGCCAGCCCGACGAACAGGGCGGCGCTGGGCGACGAACCGAGCGCGGCCGCCAGCGCGAAGCCAGCCACGATCGGCAGCGCCATCGCGATCAGCGCGGTCATCACGGCGGGGCGGCCGACCTTGAACAGGTCGTCGGTCCGGACCTCGAGCCCGACCGAGAACAGGAGCACGACCACCCCGAGCTCCGCGAACGCGGCCGCGGTATCGCCGGGAGTGACAAGCCCCAGCCCGAACGGGCCGACGACCAGGCCACCCAGCAGCTCTCCCACGACCCCGGGCTGCCCCAGGCGGCGAAGCACCTCCTCGCCAAGCTTCGCGCCCGCGAGCAAAATGAACAGGCCGAGCAGGATCCCCTGGGTGTCCTCGCTGCCACCGACCGACACTGCCGGCCCCTGCGCATGGGAGGCGACCGAGCCGGCCGCGACGGGAAGCGCGCACACGGCGGTGATCACGATCGCGGCCAGCAGGGCCGGCGGCAGGGCACGGAAGCGAGCGCGGCGCCGGGCAGGTTTCAACGGAGGTAGCGCAGCCACAGGTACGCCGTGGACAGCAGCATCGACATCAGGGTCACGACCACGCCGTAGCGCAGAAACGTCGCGAACCGGATCGGATGGCCGGCGCGTGCGGCGAGGCTGGCCACGACGACGTTGGCCGACGCCCCCACCAGCGTCGCGTTGCCGCCGAAGTCGGCGCCCAGCGCCAGGGCCCACCAGCTCGGCTCCAGCGGGATCCCGTGCTGACCGATGTTCTGGACGAGCGGCAGCATGGTCGCCGTATACGGGATGTTGTCCACGACGCCCGAGGCGAACCCGCTGAGCCACAACAGGCTGATCACGGTGACCGTTGGGTCGCCTCTGGTGACCTCGAGCATGGTACGCGCGGCCCCGTCGATGATCCCCACATGGACGACGCCCGAGACGAGCATGAACAGGCCGACGAAGAAGAACAGCGTTGGCCATTCGATCTCCCGCAGGACGGGGCCCGGCTCGATCCGCCCGACCAGCAGCAGGACCGTCGCGCCCAGGAGCGCGATCGTTGCCGCCTCGAGCCCCAGCGCGCTGTGCACGAGGAACCCCAGCATCGTCCCGGTGATGACGACGAGCGCCACCCGCATCGTCCGGCCGTCGGTGATGACCTCCGACTCGTCCAGGCTCATCACCGCTTCGCGCACCCGCTCGTTGACCGCGAGATCGCCGCGGAACAGGACCCGCATGACCACCAGCAGCGCGGCGAACACGATGATCACGATCGGGGTCAGGTTGAGCAGGAACGAGCCGAAGTCGAGCCCCCCGGCCGAGCCGATCAGGATGTTCGGCGGATCGCCGATCAGCGTCGCCGTCCCGCCCACGTTGGACGAGAAGATGAGCGTGATCAGGAACGGGATCGGCGACACCTGGAGCACCGACGCGACGTAGAGCGTGACCGGCGCCAGGAGCACGACCGTGGTCACGTTGTCGAGGAATGCGGACAGGAGCGCGGTGATCAGCGCCAGGATCGCCATCAGAACGTATGGGCGGCCGCCGGCGAGCTTCGTCGCCTTGATACCCACGAGGGCGAAGAACCCGGTGCGGCCGAGGACGTTGGCCAGGGCCATCATCCCCGCGAGCAGGAAGATCACGTTGAGGTCGATCGCGGCGAATGCCTGCTCCTGGCTGACCACCCCCAGGGCCACCATCAGCAGGCCGCCCAGCAGCGCGGCGACCGTCTTGTCGAGGCGATCCGTTGCGATCGCGGCATACGTGACGACGAACAGGATCGCCGCGATCCAGACGTCCATCAGCGCTCCGGTGTCGGCGTGGACTCCCCGGCGCTCGCGCGCCCCGGCCCCAGGATGTCGAGCGGCTCGTCGAGCGCCTCCACGTACCGCATGGCCAGCTCCTGGAGATCGAGGTAGCCGGTGCAGCGCCCCGCCTCGTCGACGACGTACAGCCCGGAGAGCTGGTGCTGGTGCATCAGCCGGAATGCCTCGGTGATCGTCGCCGAGGGGCCGATCGTCACGGCGGGAAGCATGATCTCGGACACGGTTCGTGCTTCCATCGCGTGCCCGAAGTCACCGACCTTGTCCACGCCCGGCAGGTCGGCAAAGAACGCCTCCGGCACGGCGTGAGCGACCACCGCCTCGGCAAGCACGCCAACCGGGAGGATCCCGAGCACCCGCCCGCCAGGCTCGGAGATCCCGATGAGCCGAGTCGACGGCTGGCGGGCCGACTCCCGCATCGCCTCCAGGAGGTCAGCGCCCGGGGGAACGAGCAGCGGCTCGATGTTGAGCAGGTCCTGGCACGCAGAGACGGGCGTCCGTCGCGCGAGCCGAACGCGGTCGCTCATCCGCCGAACCGGGTGGTGGCCACGGTTGCGCGCCGCCGGCGTGCAGCCGGCAACGCCATCGATGGATCGGTCATCGCCATCTCAGCTGTCGATCGGGCGTCGGGGTGATCACCCGTCAAGTGTAGGGGCCGCACCGCCCCGACCGTTCACCACTCGGCGCGGTGCTGCCGGATGTTGACGCTCTGCACGATGCCCAGCCCGATCGCGATGCTGACCAGGGAGGCTCCGCCGTGCGTGATGAACGGCAGCGGGATGCCCGTCACGGGCAGGATGCCGATCACCATCCCGACGTTCACGAACACCTGGAACAGGATCATCGTGGCCAGGCCTGCCCCGAACAGCGTCCCGAACGGGTCACGCGACTTCCAGGCGCTGGCCAGGACCCGCCAGATCAGGGCCGCGAACAGGAGGAAGACGACGATCGCGCCGATGAACCCCAGCTCCTGAGCCAGGACCGCGAACACGAAATCGCTTTCCTGGACGGGCAGGAACTGGCCCCGAAGCTGCGTTCCGTTGGTCAGGCCGGTGCCGAAGATGCCTCCGGAGCTGACGGCGATCTGCGACTGGAGGACCTGGAATCCCGAACCCTGGGCATCGGTGGTCGGGTTGATGAACGACAGGATGCGGTTCTGCTGGTAGTCACGGAGGACGTACGTCCAGGCGATCGGGACGGCGGCGATCGCACCTGCCGCGATGACGAGCAGCCACTTGAGGCTGGCGCCGGACATGAACAGCATCCCGGCCAGGATCGCCGCGAGCACGAGCGAGGTGCCGAGGTCGGGCTGGATCATCACCAGGAACACGGGCGGGCCCATCAGCAGCCCGGCGCCGACGATCGACGCCAGCGAATCCAGGCGGCTCTCGCGGGCACCGAGATAGCCGGCGAGCACGGCGATCATCAGGATCTTGGCCAGCTCCGAGAACTGGAACTGCAGCGGTCCCACCGAGACCCAGCGAGCAGATCCACCCACGCCGTCGCCGATGAGCCAGGTCACCACCAGCAAGCCCACGTTGGCGCCGTAGATCGGCCACCTGAGCGTCTTGAGCCAGCGATAGTCGAACAGCGTCGCGACCACGAACACGACCATGGCCAGACCGGACCACATGAGCGCCCGTGGGAACACGCTCCCGCTGTCGAGGACCGACTTCCCTGACTCGACGCTGTTGGTGTAGGCCATGACCAGGCCGACTGCGCCGAGCAGTGCCGCATACGTGGTGAGCTGGAGATCGTAGGCGCGCCACACCGCACCGACCGACCGGGCGGTCATGTCGGCAAAGCGGCTGGGCTCCGCCCGCATCACGCGCATCGCGACATCCTCAGTTGCTGCCGTAGAAGTTGTCGCGCCGCAGGAGGTACGGCAGGAGGTAGTTGTGCTTGATCTTGAAGTGGTACTGGAGGAACGCCTTCGCGATCTCGGTCGCCGCGTTGCCCTTGGTTCGCGAGTCGTAGGCGAACGCCAGGAACACGAGCTCGGAGTCCGGCTTGGAGAAGTCGGCCTTGTACGGGTTCTTGGGCACGAAGCCGACGAACCACGAGTGATAGGGCAGGCGGCCCTTCTTGTCGCGCGTCCCGAACTCCGCCGTCCCCGACTTGCCGGCCACCGCGATGGGCATGTCGACGAGGTTGTACGTATGCCGGAGGGTGACCACCGATCGCGCGGCAAGACGCATCGTCTTGAGCGTCGCCTGCGACACGTCCAGCTTGTGAATCAGATCCGGCTGGAATGGCTTGATCACGGAGCCGTCGACGCCGACGACCTCCTTCACCAGCTGCGGTCGGTAGAGCTTGCCGCCATTCGCGAGCGCTGCGTACGCGTTGACGAGCTGGATCGGGGTGACGACGTCATAGCCCTGGCCGATCCCCGCCTGGTAGACCTCGCCCTGGAACATCGGCTGCCCGAGGGCACTCATCTTCCACTGGTTCGACGGGATGATTCCCGCCACCTCACCGGGCAGATCAATCCCGCTCGGGGCGCCAAAGCCGAATTCCCGGGCCCAGTATGCAAGGCGGTCCGCGCCGAGCATCCCGGCAACCTGGTAGAAGAACGTGTCGGAGGAGTGCCCGAAGCCGCAGTTGATGTTGCACAGTCCGAACCCGCGGTGGTTCCAGTCGTAGAAGCGTGTCGAGCCGAGGGTCAGGTATGCCCTGGTCTGGATCCTGGACGTCGGCGTGATCCTCCGGTCCTGCAGACCTCCGGTGCCGGTGACGAGCTTGAATGTCGATCCGGGCGGGTAGTGGGCCTGGACGGCATGGTTGGTGAGCGGCTTGTTGACGTTGTTGATGAGCGATTGGAGCTCCTGCGTCGAAATGCCCTTTGCGAACAGGTTGTCGTCGTACGTCGGAAGGCTGACAAGCGCGAGCACCTCGCCCGTCTGCGGGTTAAGAGCGATGAACACGCCCCGCTGCAACCCGGCAACTTTCATGCCCCATTTGAGGGCCTTCTCTGCGTCCGCCTGAACGGTCGTGTCAATCGTGAGCGTCAGGGATGCGCCGGACACGGGATCCTGGACGGTCTGGAGGACCTGCGTCTGCCGGCCCGTGGCATCGCGGGCCACGAGGTTGATCCCGTATGTGCCGCGGAGGGTCGACTCGAACGTTGCCTCCAGGCCCGCCTTGCCGATGAGGTCGTCGGGCTGGTAGCCCTCCGGGCCGAGCTTTGCGAGCGCGGCCGCGTCGATCGCTCCCGTGTACCCGAGGATCTGGGCCATGAGCGGGCCGTCGAGGTACTCCCGCCGGGTCTCGACCACCACTTCGACGCCGGGCAGCTGGTCCGTGGATTCGGAGACGAGGTGAGCGGTCGCCTCGGGCACGTCCTGTGCCACACGAACCGGATCGAAGCGTGAGCCCGGCGACGAGTCGAGCGTCGCCAGGATGTCGGAGGCGTCCATTCCAAGCAGGCCGGCGAGCTGACGTGCCACGTCCTCCCGATCGCTGTTCGGCAGCTCGGCTGGTGTGATCTTGATCGAGTACGACGCGACGTTGTTGACCAGCAGCCGCCCCTGGCTGTCGTAGATCAGGCCGCGAGGAGCCGGGACGGCGACCTCGATCGTCCGGTTTGTCATCGCCTGCGCGGGCGTGGTCGTGCCGCTGGAGATCTGGAGGTACGCGAGGCGGGTCGTGAGCAGGCCGAAGATGAGGACGGCCAGGAGGCCGAAGGTCAGGAAGCGAAGGGGGCGACGGTCGCGCTGCGGTCGGGGCCCCAGATAGTCGTCGATCACCAGTCAGCTCGCTCGGTCTCGTGGCGGCGCGCGACGATGGCAATGACCAGCGGCCCCACGAGTGCCGCGAGGACCATGTCGTACAACGCCGAGGGGACGACAGCCGATAGCGACGCGCCAGTCAGCGGCGCGGTGGTGAGGGCAGTGGTCGAAGCCAGGAGCAGCATCGAGTAGACGACGCTGGCAACGACGGCGGCGACAATCGGGGCTGCAATGCGAATGCGGCCCATGGAGCCTCCGATGATTGACGCGATCCCAATAGCAACCAGGAGCGAGAACGCCGACGCGCCCAGCGGTCGCTGGCCGAGGATGTCGAGCGCGATCCCGCCGATGAACGCCCACGCAAGGCCGGCTTCCAACCCGCCGGCGATCGCCCAGACGACGCCGAAGACGAGGACGGGGTGGAGTGCGGCCTCGCCGATCTTCAAATACGGCACAACCGTGAATTCCGCAAGCGCAGCCACCACGGCAATCGCCGCGGCGATGGTCTGTTGCATGGTGCCTTCGATCCTCGGCTGACGAGCCGACGGTCGGGCGCAGGCGGATGGCGTCCGCGACGACGGGGTGACAGCAACCTCGGGGGCAGTATCCCACGGGTCTCCGGATCGGGCAATCGGGCGATCGGCGGATCGTGTGCCTGGCGTTTCACGTGAAACATGGACCTCTCGGCCGACGTGGAGCTCGGTGGATCATGAGGGCTCGGCTGAGCGAGGCGGTCCCTGGCTCGCCGCGACCGCCCGACCCGGATGTTCCACGTGAAACAACCACCTCGCGGCGCGCGGAGGCGGTCGCGGGCCCGGAATAGGCGCGCGGATAAGCGCGCGTTGAGGACGATCGTCCACGATCCGGCCATGGGACACCCGACGCGGGGAATCCGAGGCCCGCGATGCTAGAATTTCGATTGATGCACACGACTGGGATGGGAGGTTGAGTGGGCCAGACGATCGCCTGCACGAATCAGAAGGGCGGCGTCGGGAAGACCACCACGGTGGTCAATCTGGCAACCTATCTGGCACTCCTCGGTGACAGCGTCCTCATCATTGACCTCGACCCCCAGGGCAACGCGACGAGCGGGTTCGGTATCGACCGATCGACCGTTGCCGGGTCCACCTACGACGCCCTTGTTGACGGTGCGCCACTGTCGTCGCTCCACGTGGCAACCGCCGTGGAGGGTCTGCGCCTCGTGCCGTCCTCGATCGCGCTTGCTGGCGCCGAGGTCGAGCTGGCGACGGCCGAGGCCCGCGAACGGCGGCTTGGCCGCGCCGTCAAGGCGGAGCGCGACGCCTGGGACTGGATCCTCGTCGATTGCCCGCCCTCGCTCGGGTTGCTCACGGTCAACGCGCTTACCGGGTCGGATGCAGTCCTGATCCCCATCCAGTGCGAGTACTACGCGCTGGAGGGCCTGTCGCAGCTGATCGCAACGGTCAATCTCGTACGGGACCACCTCAACCCGGATCTCGCGATCTCCGGCGTCGTCCTGACGATGTACGACTCCCGGACCAACCTTTCGGGCGAGGTCGCTGCCGAGGTTCGTCGCCACCTCCACGAGGCGGTGTTCGACACCATCGTGCCGCGGAGCGTGCGGCTTTCCGAGGCTCCGAGCCATGGCCGGCCGATTGCGCTGTACCGGCCCGACTCGAAGGGCGCCGAGGCCTACGCATCGCTGGCACGCGAGCTTCGGGCGCGCCGCGTGGGTGCGTCGTGGGCGAGGAGCAGCCCGACCCCGGCGCCGCTCGCGAGCCAAGGCGGTTCCGTCCTGGCTGGATCCCCCGCGTGACGTTCAAGCCTGATCGCACCACGTCGGCGCTCGGCCGCGGCCTGGACGCGCTGATCCCCCCGCGGTCGACACCCGCGACCGCGATCGTCGAGGTCCCGCTCGCGCAGGTCCAGCCCAACCCGTTCCAGCCCCGCCGCCACATCGACGAGGGTGAGCTCGAGGAGCTCGCCGCGAGCATCCGCGAGCACGGCGTCCTCCAGCCGGTCCTCGTGACGGAGACCATCGCCGGGTACCAGCTGATCGCCGGCGAGCGGCGTGTGCGTGCGGCTCGCCTCGCGGGCCTCGATCGCGTCCCCGCCGTCGTGCGACAGCTCGCCGATCGTGACCAGCTCGAGGTCGCGCTGGTGGAGAACGTCCAGCGGGCGGATCTCGACCCGATCGACGAGGCGCTCGCGTATCGCCAGCTGATCGATGAGTTCGGGCTCACCCAGGAGCAGGTCGCCGACCGGGTCGGCAAGGCAAGGGCGACCGTGGCGAACACGCTTCGGCTGCTCGAGCTTCATCCTGACGTCCAGTCCGCGATCGCCGGCGGCCGCCTGACCGAAGGGCATGGTCGAGCGATCGGCGGGCTCGCTCTCGACGCCCAGCCGCACGTGCTCGGCACCGTGCTCGCACAGGGCCTGTCGGTTCGCCAGACGGAGGAGCTCGTCCGCCGCCTGCGTGAGCCGCGTCAGCCACGCGAGACGCCGGCCCACGCGCAGCTGGACCCGGACCTGGAACGCGTCGAGGAGGAGCTCCGCCAGCACCTCGGCACGAAGGTCAGCCTCACCAGGTCGCGCAAGGGTGGCCGGATCGTGATCGAGTACTACAGCGACGAAGAGCTCGGGCGGCTCTATGAGCGCCTGATCGGAGGAACTGCGTGACGGACGTCGGAGATCGGCAGCGGACGGCATCGGGCAACGGCCGCTCCCCCGGCGGACGCAAGGCCAAGGCTGCTGGCAGCGACTACACCGCCGCAAGCATCCAGGTCCTGGAAGGCCTCGAGGCGGTCCGCCGGCGACCCGGGATGTACATCGGCTCGACCGACGGTCGCGGCCTCCACCACCTCGTCTGGGAGGTCGTGGACAACTCCATCGACGAGGCGATGGCCGGGTTCGCCACCACGGTGTTCGTGACCCTCCACGCGGACGGGCGCGTGACCGTCGTGGACGACGGCCGGGGCGTTCCCGTGGGGCGGCACTCGACCGGCAAGGACGCGCTCGAGGTGGTCCACACCGTGCTCCACGCGGGCGGCAAGTTCGGTGGCGGCGGCTACAAGGTGTCGGGCGGCCTGCACGGCGTCGGCGTCTCGGTGGTCAACGCGCTGTCGTCCTGGATGCGCGTCGAGTCGGCGCGCGACGGCGGCGTGTGGGCGCAGGAGTACCAGCGTGGAAAGCCGCTCGGCCCGGTCAAGAAGGTGGGGCCGCAGGGAGACCGCAAGGGGACGCTCACGGTGTTCCAGGCGGACGCCGAGATGTTCGAGACCACGGACTTCTCGTTCGAGACGATCTCGCAGCACCTGCGAGAGTCCGCCTACCTCACGAAGGGCGTCTGGATCACGCTCACGGACGAGCGCAGCAACCGGGAGCGCTCGTTCTACTTCGAGGGGGGCCTGATCTCGTTCGTCCGGCACCTGAACCGCAACAAGGAGCCCCTCCACAGCCGCCCGATCTATTGCGAACGGCGCGATGGCACGACCACCATCGAGGTCGCCCTGCAGTACAACGACACCTACGCCGAGAACGTCCTGGCGTTTGCCAACAACATCGCCACGGTTGATGGCGGCACCCACATCACGGGGTTCCGGCGTGCCCTGACACGATCGCTCAACGACTGGGCAAAGCGGGCGGGCGTGCTCAAGGAGTCCGAGAGCAACCTGTCCGGCGACGACGTCCGCGAGGGACTGACGGCCGTCGTCAGCGTCAAGCTCACCGAGCCGCAGTTCGAAGGCCAGACCAAGGCCAAGCTCGGCAACGCGGAGGTCGCCGGCCAGGTCGAGGGTGCCCTCGCCGAAGCGATCGCCCAGCACCTCGAGGAGAACCCGGCCGATGGACGCCGGATCATCGAGAAGTGCCTGACCGCGGCACGTGCACGCGAGGCCGCCCGCAAGGCACGCGATCTGGTCATCCGCAAGGGCGCGCTCGACGGGTTGTCGCTGCCCGGGAAGCTTGCCGACTGCCAGGAGCGGGATCCCGCCAAGAGCGAGCTGTACATCGTCGAAGGCGACTCCGCGGGCGGCTCGGCCAAGCAGGGCCGGGATCGGCGGTTCCAGGCGATCCTGCCGCTGCGCGGCAAGCTCCTCAACGTCGAGAAGGCCCGCCTGGACAAGATCCTCAGCTCCGAGAACGTAAAGCCATTGATCATCGCTCTGGGCGGCGGCATCGGGGAGAGCTTCGATCTCGCCCGCCTGCGGTACCACCGGATCATCATCATGACCGACGCCGACGTTGACGGGGCCCATATCCGGACGTTGCTGCTGACGTTCTTCTTCCGGCACATGCCGGAGGTCATCGACTCGGGGTTCCTGTACGTCGCCCAGCCGCCGCTGTATCGCGTCTCGACCGGCAAGGTCACCAAGTACGCGAAGTCGGAGAAGGAGCTGGACAGCGCCGTGAAGTCGTTCACGACCAAGAACGTGAGCGTCCAGCGGTTCAAGGGCCTGGGTGAGATGAACGCGGACCAGCTCTGGGAGACCACGATGAACCCGGAGACACGGACGCTGCTCAAGGTCGAGGTGGACGACGCCTCGGTCGCGGACAGCATCTTCACGATGCTGATGGGCGAGCGCGTGGAGCCGCGCAAGGATTTCATCAAGACCGAGGCTCGCCGGGTGCAGAACCTTGACATCTGAGGCCGGCGTCGCACTCGGCGACGTCCGAATCGGGGGTCGCCGGATCGTCCTCACGCCGCACAACTGCTTTGCGTGCGGAACGCTCAACGTCCACGGCATGCACCTCGACCTCCACGCGGGTGGCGATCGCTGCTGGACGGAGCTCTCGCTCGACCCCCGTTTCGAGGGATGGGAGGGGATCGCGCACGGGGGGATCCTGTGCACCATCCTCGACGAGGTCATGGCCTGGGCGCTGGTCGACCATGACGTGTGGGGCGTCACCGCACGGATGAGCGTCGAGTTCCGACGGCCCGTCCCGATCGAACGCCCGATCCGTGCGGAGGGACGCGTCGTCGAGGTCCGCCGCAGGCTGGTCAAGGCGGAGGGCGTCATCCTCGACGCAGCCGATGGCACCGTCCTGACCCGCTCCGAGGCGACCTATCTCGGGGCTCCCGAGGCGCGCAAGGAAGAGCTCAAGACGCGGTACCGGTTCCGCCTGGAACCGGACGCAGCAAGCTCAGGCAAGGTCGGTGGTGCCGAGTCGCCCGGCCGCGTGGCTCGTTCATGACGATCGCCTCCGTCAGCATCACCACGGAGCGAGCGCGGGCCCTCGTGGCTGAGCGCCGGCCGGCGGCGATCGCCCTGGGCCGGCGGGCGGGCGATCTCGCCCAGGACCCGCCGGCACTGGTGGCGGAGCTCCGGTCGGGCCTGGCAAGCCTCGCCGACGACGACTACCTCGCGGGCCAGCGCCGGGTCGCTCCCGGGATCGGTCCGATCCTCGGCGTCCGGCAGCCGTTGCTCACGGCCGTCACCACCGGCCTCCGCGCGGCGACCCGCCGCGACTCGACCGCGGTCCTGCTCGAGATCGCCGAGCTGCTGCTGCGGGAGGTGCACCTCGAGCTCCACTGGCTCGCGTTTCCGCTGCTGGATCGCTCGATCCGGCGCGATCCCGAGCGCGCCTGGCAGCTGGTGCGCGCCGAAGCCCGCCGCGCGAGCGACTGGATCACGGTCGACTCGCTCGCCCACGTCGCCGGACGCGGGATCCTCGTCGAGCCGTACCGCTGGGCCGAGCTCGAGCAGCTCGTGTACAGCCCGTCCCGCTGGGAGCGCCGCCTGGTCGGCTCCACGATCGCGACGATCCCGTACATCGACCGCATCGCCGGCCGCACACCCGAAATGGCGCACCGTGGTCTCGGGATCATCGGCGACCTCATGGGCGACGCCGAACCCGACGTCCAGAAGGCGCTGTCCTGGGCCGTGCGCTCGCTGTCGTTCGTCGATGCGCGCGCCACGATCGCGTTCCTGGGCGGCGAGGCGACGCTGGCGGCCCGAACGAACGATGGCCACCGCGCCTGGGTCATCAGGGACTCGCTCGAAAAGCTGCCACCACACGATGCGGAGTCGCTGCGAGCGGCCGTCGGCGGCCTGCGCAAGCGCCCGGGTGCCCCGTCGACATCCCGCGCCGCGAACACCGTCGCCCGGTTCGGCGACCTCGGCGTCACCGTTCCGCCGGCCGAGCGGCCGATCACATCCCGATCCTGACCAGTCCTGATCCGACCGACCGGAGGAGAGCCACCACGTGACCGACGACCTGGGCGACGTTCGAGCGATCAACATCGAGGACGAGATGCAGACCTCGTACCTCGATTACGCGATGAGCGTGATCGTCGCGCGAGCGCTTCCGGACGTGCGCGACGGACTCAAGCCGGTCCACCGGCGGATCCTGTACACGATGGGCGAGATGGGGCTGTCCGCCACCAGCTCGTACCGGAAGTGCGCCGCCATCGTCGGCGAGGTGATGGGCAAGTACCACCCGCACGGTGACGTCGCGCTGTACGACGCGCTGGTCCGGCTGGCCCAGGACTTCTCGATGCGCTACCCGCTCGTCGATGGCCAGGGCAACTTCGGATCGGTGGACGGTGACTCGGCCGCCGCGATGCGCTACACGGAGGCGCGGCTCACCGCCATCTCCGCGGAGATGCTCGCCGACATCGACAAGGACACCGTCGACTACGAGGACAACTACGACGGCACCCAGAAGCAGCCGTCGGTCCTGCCGGCAAAGCTCCCCAATCTGCTGATCAACGGCTCGTCGGGCATCGCGGTGGGCATGGCGACCAACATCCCGCCGCACCACCTGGGCGAGATCGTCGACGCCACGGTCTCGCTCATCGATGACCCCAGCGCGACCACGGACGACCTGTGCAAGTTCGTCAAGGGACCCGACTTCCCGACCGGCGCCTCGATCTTCCGGCTCGAGACCCGACGCAACCCGCTCACCGGGGAGCAGGAGACGATCGACGCCATCCGCGAGATGTACGCCCATGGGCACGGGCGGGTGGTTGTGCGTGCCCAGGTGGCGTTCGAGGAGACGCGCAACGACCGGACGGCGATCATCGTCACCGAGCTCCCGTACCAGGTCAACAAGTCGGCGCTGCTCGAGAAGATCGCCGACCTCGTCAAGGACAAGCGCGTCGACGGGATCGCGGACCTGCGGGACGAGTCGGACCGCGACGGGATGCGGATCTACATCGAGATCAAGCGGGACTCGAACCCGCACAAGGTGCTCAACAACCTGTTCAAGCACACCGCGCTCCAGACGGCGTTCAACCTGAACATGCTGGCGCTCGTGGACGGACAGCCGCAGACGCTGTCGCTCAAGAGCGTGCTCAGCCACTACATCGATCACCGGCGCGAGATCGTCCGCCGCCGGACCGAGTATGACCTTGAGAAGGCGCGCGCACGGGCCCACATCCTCGAGGGCCTCAAGATCGCGCTCGACAACCTCGACGCGGTGATCAAGACGATCCGCGAGTCCGCCGACGTCGAGGCCGCGCGCAACAACCTGATGAGCCGCTTCGGGCTGTCGGAGCTCCAGGCCCAGGCGATCCTCGACATGCGCCTCGCCCGCCTGGCGGCGCTTGAGCGCCAGAAGATCGAGGACGAGTACCTCGCGATCATCCAGGTCATCGCGGAGCTCGAGGACATCCTGGCCAACCCGACCCGCGTGCTGTCGATCATCAAGGACGAGCTGACCGAGCTCAAGCGGAAGTACGCCGGCGAGCGGCGGACGCGCGTCGTGGACGACTCCAGCCGCGAGATGACCGACGAGGACCTGATCGCCGACGAGGACGTGGTCGTCACGATCAGCCGCCGCGGCTACATCAAGCGCCAGCCGGTGGCCACCTACCGCCGCCAGCATCGCGGCGGCAAGGGGATCATCGGGCACGTGGCGCGCGAGGAGGATGCCATCGAGTACCTGCTCGCGGCCAACACCCACGATTGGGCCCTGTTCTTCACCAACAAGGGCCGCGTGTTCTCGGCGAAGGTCCATGCAATCCCCGACGCCTCCCGGCAGGCCAAGGGCATGGCGATCATCAACCTCCCCGGCGTCCAGGTGGAATCCGGCGAGGTGCCGATGGCGACCATCTGCCTGCCCAACTTCGAGCCCGGCGCCTTCCTGGTCATGGCGACCCGCAACGGGATCATCAAGAAGACGCCCATGGAGCAGTTCGAGCGCGTTCGCTCGACCGGGATCCGGGCGATCACGATCAACGACGGCGACGAGCTCGCGTGGGTCGGTGTCTCGGGCGGCGAGGACGACGTGATCATCGCGACGGCCCAGGGGATGCTCGCCCGGTTCTCCGAGGGCGAGGTCCGGCCGATGGGTCGTGATGCAGCCGGCGTCATCGGCATCCGGCTGGCCCGCCAGGGCGATGCGGTCGTCTCGATGAGCGTCGTCGAGCCGGAGGCGGACCTGCTGGTCCTGTCCGAGACCGGCTACGGCAAGCGCGTCGCGCTGACGGAGTTCCGGCGCAAGCACCGCGGCGGACAGGGCGTCCGGCTGATCGCGCTCGAGGGTCGCAAGACCGGCCTCGTGGCCGCGGTCCAGCAGGTCACGCCCGAAGACGAGGAGCTGTTGCTCATCTCCGCGCACGGCCAGGTCATCAGAACCGAGACCAATACGATCAACCGCTACTCCTCGTCCGCGCGCGGCGTGATCGTGATGCGCCTGGCCGAGGGTGATCGCGTCGTCGCCATCGCCGCATTCAGCCCGGGGCTGGCGGAGCGCGGAGGCATCGGCGACAATGACGATCCCCAGCCCGGCGGCGGCGGCTCGGAGGGTCCGGGGCAAGATCGCTCGTCGTGAACGCCTTCGGCAGACGTGAGGCAGGCGTGTACGCGGACCAGTACGAGATCTATCACGGCAACTCGAACCCGGAGCTCGCGCGCAAGATCGCGCACTGGCTGGGCAGCGAGCCCGGGCGGGCCGAGGTGTTCCAGTTCGCGAACGAAAACATCTTCGTGCGCATCCTGGACAACGTCCGCGAGAAGGACGTGTTCGTCGTCCAGCCGACCTCGCGCCCGGTCAACCAGTCGATCATGGAGCTGCTGATCATGATCGACGCGTTCAAGCGCGCGTCGGCGGGCCGGATCACGGCGGTCGTGCCGTACTACGCGTACGGCCGCTCCGACAAGAAGGACCAGCCGCGCGTCCCGATCTCGGCGCGCCTGGTCGCCGACATGATCTCGGTCGCGGGCGCCGACCGGATGCTGACCATGGACCTCCACCAGGGCCAGATCCAGGGGTTCTTCAACATCCCCGTCGACGAGCTGACCGCGGTCCACATGCTGTCGCGGTACTTCGTCGACAAGCACCTCGACGAGGTCGTGGTGGTCACCGACCTGGGATTTGCGAAGCGGGCCCGCGCGTTCGCGGAGCTGATCGACGCGCCGCTGGCCATCGTCGAGAAGCGCCGCCAGGGGAACCTCGACCGCGCCGAGGTGATGAACGTCATCGGCGACGTGCGCGGACGCCGGGCGATCATCGTGGACGACGAGATCGACACCGGCGGGACGCTGATCGAGATCACGCGGGCCCTGGAACGGGAGGGCGTGACCGAGATCTACGCCTGCGCCACGCACGGCGTGCTCTCGGATCCGGCCACCGAGCGGATCGCGAACTCGGGCCTGCTCGAGGTCGTGATCACGGACTCGATCCCGCTGCCGGCCGCGAAGCACATTCCACGGATCAAGGTCCTGTCCGTCGCACCGCTGATCGGCGAGGCGATCAAGCGGATCCATCGCGGCGAGTCGGTCGGCGCCCTGTTCTCGTCCGAGGTGTCGTTCACGCAGGAGATGCTGCTGTGGGAGGACGGGCTGGGCGACCAGGAGGGCGCGGCCGACGACGATGACGACGTACCATCAGCGATGACCGCATCCGCCGGTTCGTAGACGGAACGAGACTCGGAGATCCATGAGCCTGCAGCTGCATCGCCCCGACGGCAAGGGCGGCCTCGAGGTCAGACCCGTCACCGACGAGAACTGGCGGAACCAGCTCCGGTCCGGCCGATGGGGTGCGTCGCTCCGCGGGGGAAAGCTGCCCGCGCTCGCCAACACGGAGATGAACCCCACCTCGACGCTTCGTTCAGCTGCGCTGTGGGTCGTCCTGGCCGCGGTCACGTTCGTGCTCGTCCTCGCCGGCTACGGCACCGGGTTCTGGGGCTGACCGACGCCGCGAACTTCGCACGCGAACCCGGCTGAAGGTCCGATCGCGTCACGCCGCCGCGCGCGTCCGCAGCCCTGACGCGAGGCCGGGAGGCGCGGAAATCCACCCTATACTCAGCCGGCCATGCGCTTTCTCTCCCGATTCTTTGACAACAACGACCGCGAGCTGACCCGGATCCAGCCCCTGGTCGATCGCACCAACGAGCTCGAGCCCGAGTACGAGGCGCTCTCGGACGCCGAGATCCGCGAACGGATCGATGCCATCCGTGCCGAGATCCTCGAGGCCGCCGAGCCCGACGAGCCGTCCGAGGACGAGCTCCACCACCCGGACCTCGAGCGCCGGCGTGATCTGCTCAAGGCGCGCCGCACGCGCGAGAACGAGCGCACCCGGGCCGCCATGGACGACGTCATCCCGGAGGTGTTCGCGGCATCGCGCGAGGCGATGAAGCGCACCCTGGGCATGCGCCAGTTCGACGTCCAGCTGATGGGCGCGATCGTGCTCCACCAGGGCAAGATCGCGGAGATGCGGACGGGCGAGGGAAAGACGCTGGTGCCGACGCTGGCCCTGCTCCTCAACGGCCTGGCGGGGCGGGGCGCGCATCTCGTGACCGTGAACGACTACCTGGCTCGCCGTGACGCACAGTGGATGGGCCCGGTGTTCGACTTCCTGGGGCTCTCGGTCGGGGTGATCACCCACGACACCTCCTACCTGTTCGAGCCCGGCTACCCGACCACCGACGAGCGGCTCATCAACCTGCGCCCGGTCGAGCGTCGCGAGGCCTACGCGGCGGACATCACCTACGGGACCAACAACGAGTTCGGGTTCGATTACCTGCGCGACAACATGGTCCTCGAGCTCGACCAGCGGGTGCAGCGCGAGCGGGCGTACGCGATCGTCGACGAGGTCGACAACATCCTGATCGACGAGGCGCGGACGCCGCTCATCATCTCGGGCCAGGCCGAGGAGTCCGCGGATCTGTACTTCACCTTCGCCCGCCTCGTGCCGCGGCTCAAGCCGCGCCCGGAGGGCGACGAGGAAGGCGGCGACTACTTCGTCGACCTCAAGGACAAGGCCGTGTCACCGACCGAGGACGGGATCGACAAGATCGAGCAGCTGCTGGGCGTCGCGAACCTGTACGACGCGGACCCCCGGCTCGCCCGGCATTTCGACTCCGCTCTCAAGGCGCACGCGCTGTACAAGCGCGACCGCGACTACATCGTGGAGGACGGCGAGATCGTCATCGTCGACGAGTTCACCGGCCGCAAGATGCCCGGGCGGCGCTGGAGCGAGGGCCTGCACCAGGCCGTCGAGGCCAAGGAGGGCCTGCGCGTCCAGCGCGAGTCGCGGACCCTCGCCACGATCACCTTCCAGAACTACTTCCGGCTGTACGACAAGCTCGCCGGCATGACCGGCACGGCGCTGACCGAGGCCGAGGAGTTCCACAAGATCTACAACCTCGAGGTCGTGGCGATCCCGACCCACCGGCCGATGATCCGCGATGACTACCCGGACCTCGTGTTCAAGAACGAGGCGAGCAAGTTCAACGCGCTGATCGATGAGATCGAGGAGATGACCGCCGCCGGCCGGCCGGTGCTGGTGGGCACGGTGTCGGTCGAGAAGTCCGAGGTGCTGGGCACGCTGCTCAAGCGCCGGGGCGTGAAGCACGAGGTCCTCAACGCCAAGTTCCACGAGAAGGAGGCGGTGGTCGTCGCCCAGGCCGGACATTCGGGCGCGGTCACGATCGCGACCAACATGGCCGGCCGTGGCACCGACATCCAGCTGGGCGGCAACCCGGCCGGCATGGCCTCGGACATCCTGCACCGGCGCGGGCTCAACCCGGCCGAGGTCGACAAGGCGACGTACGACGAGGCGCTCGCCGAGGCCAGGACGATCACCGAGGCTGATCACGAGCGCGTGGTCGCCGCGGGCGGCCTGCACATCATCGGCACCGAGCGCCACGACAGCCGGCGGATCGACAACCAGCTCCGCGGACGCGCCGCCCGGCAGGGCGATCCCGGATCGTCGCGGTTCTACCTGTCGCTCGATGACGACCTGATGAAGCGGTTCGCCTCGGAGCGCGTGGCAGGCCTGATGGAGCGGCTGGGCCTCGAGGATGACGTCGCGATCGAGTCCAAGCTCGTCTCGCGGACCATCGAGGGCGCGCAGACGCGGGTGGAAGGCTTCAACTTCGATATCCGCAAGCGGGTGGTCGAGTTCGACGACGTCATCAACAAGCAGCGCGAGACGATCTACGCCGAACGGGACAAGGTCCTGCGCAACGAGGACCTGACCGAGACCGTGCGCGAGTTCCTCGATGCCGAGATCGACGCGATGGTCAACACCTACGTCGGCGGTGAGTCACCCACCGACTGGAACCTCGAAGGGCTTGCCGCGGCCCTGCGCGCAATGGGCCTCGAGGGTCCGGGGACCAGCGAGGCGGATCTCGACGAGGCCGCGGTGGGCCGGGAGACGCTCGCCGACCACATCCGCGAGCTGGTGGACGCGAAGCTCGACGCGAAGCAGCAGGAGCACGGGGACGAGGTCTGGTCGCAGGTCGAGCGGGTCGTGCTGCTCCGCACCATCGACAGCCTGTGGGTCGAGCACCTCACCGAGGTGGACGACATGCGGCGCGGGATCGGGCTGCGGGGGTACGCGCAGCAGGACCCGCTCAACGAGTTCCGGAAGGAGGCCTACCGCCTCTACCAGGAGCTTCGCGACCTGATCCGCCGGCAGGTTGCCACCTCGATCTTCCGGGTGACCGTGACGCGCCAGCCGACGCCCGCGCCTGACGGCGTGATGGCGCTGCCCGGACCCGGACAGCCGGCCCGGACCGCCGCGGCCGCGGCAGCCGGGGCGGCCACGATCGCAGCCTCGGCGCCACGGACACTCGCGGCCGGCGAGGGAGCGCTCCGGCGCCCCGGCGGGAACCCCGTCGCCGGGCTGCCCGCCGACCCGATGCGTGAGGCACGAGAGGCCCCGGGTGCCGGCTCCGGCAACGGCTCGCTGAGTCGCCCCGGGTTCACGCCATCGGGCGCGAGGATCGGGCGCAACGATCCGTGCTGGTGCGGCTCCGGCCAGAAGTACAAGAAGTGCCACGGAGCCTGACGCGCTCCAGGGGGGCGGATCTGGTGCGTGTGATGGCGGTCGGCGGCCTGGCCGCCGTGCTCGCCGTGAGCGTGACCACGGTTCGCATCTGGCAGCAGGGGACCCAGGACGAGCGGCGGCGGGTCGATGCGATCGTGGTCCTCGGCGCTGCCCAGTACAACGGACGCCCGTCCCCGGTGTTCGCTGCCCGTCTCGAGCACGCGGTCGCGCTGTGGAATGCGGGTCTCGCCGGCACGTTCATCGTCACCGGCGGCAAGATCCCCGGTGACCGGACGACCGAGGCCGCCGTCGCGAAGGAGTACGCGCTGCGCGCCGGGGTGCCCGCTGCGTCGATCCTGGGCGAGGACGAGGGCCGCAACACGCTGTCGTCGCTACGGGCCGTCGGCGCGCTGATGCGCGAGCACGGACTGCGGTCCGCCGTGTTCGTCTCGGATCCCACCCACATGCTCCGCGTCCTGCGGATCGCCGACGACCTCGGGATCGAGGCATACGGCTCACCGACCACGACCTCTCCGATCCAGCAGGACATCGTCCGTGAGCTCCGCGCCACCGCCCACGAGCTGGGCGCGCTGACCGTCTACTTTCTCGCCCGCAGCGGCCCCGCCATCGAGCAACCGGGCAGCTGAAGGCCCGAATTCGCCTCCTGCGCGCGTTTTTCCTCGCCCAAATGCATTTCACCCCCTTGGCGCGCGAATGTCGCTCTCATATACTCGGGCTCAGTTCTTCGCGACCAGGGACCGGCGCCGAGCCCACCCAGCGCCCCGCACATCGCCTGCGGCGCCCCGTCCCGAACCGTCACGCCAGACCGACAGCGAAGGACGAGAGAGAGGGACGTGTGAAGCAGGCTGAGGATGCCCAATTCGTGGATCTGATTGCTTGCGAACGCGACTGTAGAACCTGCAGCTACGCCGCCGCCCTCGACTGTGACGGCAACTGCGGCGTCTGCCCCCACAACGGCTACTGTCCCTGCGTGAACCCCGTCGTCGCCCGGAGCAAGACCGCCCTGCGGCTGATCGAGCTCCGTCCGATCCTGCTCCACGATCTCCAGGCCCGCAGCTAGTGGACGCCGCGTCCACGCGCGACCTGGCGGAGCGGATCCGGGCGACCTCGGGGCGTCTTTGACCTAGCCGCCAAGGAATCGCGGCTCCAGGAGCTCGACGGGCGGTCGAGCGAGCCCGGCTTCTGGGACGACCAGCGAGCCGCCCAGAAGGTGCTCCGTGAGGCCCAGGGCCTGCGCGAGGAGGTCGGTCTGTGGCGGTCGCTGGAGAAGCGCGCCGACGACCTGGTCGAGCTGCTGGACCTGCTCGAGGACACGCCCGATCCCGAGATGGAGGCCGACGTGGAGCGCGAGGCCGACGGCCTGCGCACCGAGTTCGAGCGGGAGCGGACGCTGCTGCTGTTCTCCGGTGACTACGACGCCAAGAACGCGGTGGTCACGATCAGTGCCGGCGCGGGCGGGACCGAGGCAACGGACTGGGCAGAGATGCTCCTCCGGATGTACCTCCGCTGGGCCGAGCGGCACCGGTTTCGCACCGACGTGGTCGATTCCCAGGAAGGGGAGCAGGCCGGCATCAAGAGCGCGACGGTCACCGTCGACGGGCGGTTCGCGTACGGCTGGCTGCGCGCCGAGCGCGGCGTTCACCGCCTGGTACGGATCAGCCCGTACGACGCCCAGAATCGGCGGCAGACCACGTTCGCGCTGATCGAGGTCATGCCGGAGGCGGACGAGGACGTCGAGATCGAGCTCAACTGGGACGAGATCCGCGTCGACACGTTCCGCTCTTCGGGCGCGGGCGGGCAGCACGTGCAGAAGACGGAATCGGCGATCCGACTCACCCACCTGCCGACGGGGATCGTCGTGTCCTGCCAGAACGAGCGGTCGGCCACGCAGAACCGGGAGATCGCGATCCGGGTGCTCAAGTCGAGGCTGCTGGAGCTGGAGCTGGAGAAGCGCGAGGAGGAGCTGCAGAAGCTGCGCGGCGAGCACGTCACCGCGGGCTGGGGCAATCAGATCCGCTCCTATGTGCTCCACCCGTACCAGATGGTCAAGGACCTCCGCTCCGGGCACGAGACCTCGAACACGGGGAGCGTCCTCGACGGGGACCTCGATGCGTTCATGCAGGCGGAGCTCGAGCGGGTTGCGACCGGCCGTCCGCCGTCAGCCGACGACGACTCGGACGGCTGACACGTGGCCGCCTCGGGGCCGACGCCGTTCCGGCCCGGTCGCAACGAGGATCTCGAGGCATGCACGCGCGTCTGGAAGGCCGCGATCGACGATTACCAGGGCCGGCTCGGGCAGCCGCCGATGCCCGAGGACCTGACGCCGCTGCGGCGGCTGCTGGGACACCTGCTGGCCACGGACCCTGAACGCTTCTGGGTTGCCACGGCGCCGGCTCCGGCGGGCAGAGCGGCGGGCGGCGCGAAGGACGGCGATCCCGATCACGTCGTCGGGTTCTCGGCCGCATCGGTTCGCGGCGACCTGTGGTTCCTCGCGATGCTGTTCGTGGATCCCCGCGCCCAGTCGCGGGGCCTGGGTGGCGCGCTCATGGACCGGGCCCAGGCGGGCCTCGACGTCGACCCGGGCGGTCCGGCCGTTCCCGGTCCCGACGAGCCCCTCGAGACCGGGATCCGCCGCTGGGGAATGTGCACCGATGCGGGCCAGCCGATCTCGAACGGGCTCTATGCACGCAGGGGCATGATCCCGCGCGTCCCGGTCTGGAGGCTCCTCGGCGAGGTCCGTCGGTGGACCGCGGTCCCCACGCTTCCCCGAACGCTCGAGGCGGTCCCGTTCGAGGACCTGGCCGTCGGCGAGCCCGATGGCCATCGCCGCCTGGCCGACATCGTTGACGCGCTCGATACCGAGATCATCGGCATGCCCCACGCCGCCGATCATGCGTACCTCCGCCGCGAGGGGCGATCCGGGTTCCTCGTCCGGGAACGCGGCGGTCGGCCACTCGGCTATGCCTACGCGTCCGGGGGTGGCCGGATGGGACCCGTGGCAGCGCTCGACGCGGAGCTTCACCCGGCGCTGATCGGCGTGGCGATCCGGAGCACACCGGTGCTGGGACCCGCAGCAATGTGGGTGCCGGGAACGGCGGACCTCGCGATCCGCGCGCTGCTCGACGCGGGACTCCGGTTCGACGGCCTGCCCGGCATGATCTGCTGGTCATCGCGGGACCATCCGTTCCACCGCTACATCCCCATATCGCTGGCGATGGTGTAGCGGAACCGGGCCATCGACGCGTCGCCCGCGCCCTCGACGACTCCGCCCGGCGGCACGTTTGCCGGGGCCGGGACTTGCTGCTAGCCTCGCGGGACGTGGCGCTCCGATCGTGCCCGAGGACGGAGCTGATCACCGGGCCTGGGCACCGGCCTTCGCCTCGACCATCCGTCACCGAGCAATCTGATGACCGTCGCCCCGCCGACTGAACCCACGATCGCGCCCGCATCCCTGTTCGACCGGCTGACCGGCCGGACGGTCGCAACTCCGTCGGACCAGGCCGTCGTCGTGCTCCACGACGTCACGATGCGCTACCCCAACGGCAAGGAGGCGCTGCGCGACGTCGACCTCGTCGTCCCCGAGGGTGACTTCGTGTTCCTCGTCGGCCCGTCCGGGGCGGGCAAGTCGACGCTCATGAAGCTGCTGATCCGCGACGAGCTGGCGACCCACGGGATCGTGGTCGTGGACGGGGACGATCTGGCCCGGATCCCACGCCGGATGGTGCCCCGGGTCCGCCGCAAGATCGGCACCGTGTTCCAGGACTTCAAGCTGCTGCCGCGCAAGACGGTCTGGGAGAACGTTGCGTTCGCGCTCGAGGTCACCGGGACGCCCGGCCGGCGGATCAGGCCGGCGGTGGACCGCGTCCTGGCGCTGGTCGGGCTGACCGCACAGGCGGCCCAGTATCCGACCCAGCTGTCCGGCGGCGAGCAGCAGCGGACGGCCATCGCCCGAGCGCTGGTCCACGACCCGCGGATCATCATCGCGGACGAGCCCACCGGCAACCTGGATCCCGTGATCAGCTGGGAGATCATCCAGCTCCTGCTCCGGATCAACGAGCTCGGGGTCACCATCCTGATGGCGACCCACGACGCCGAGATCGTCACCGCCCTGCGCAAGCGCGTGATCGCGCTCGAGGACGGCCGGGTCATCCGCGACGAGGCCGGCGCGGCCTACCACCGCGAGGACTGACCGTGTTCACCTTCGTCGTGTTCTCGCTGCGCCGGGCCTGGCAGGGGTTCTGGCGCAACGCCCTGATGAGCCTGGCGGCCACCCTGACGATGGTGCTGATGCTCCTGCTGCTGTCCGGGTTCTTCATCCTCCAGAACGTGCTGCTGGCCAGCCTTGGCTTCGTCGAGGACAAGGTCGAGGTGGTCGCCTACGTCCAGACGACGTCCACCCAGGCGCAGGTGGACGAGCTGGTGGGCCGGCTTGATGCGATGCCGGAAGTGGCCTCCGTCGAGTTCATCTCGCGCGACGAGGCGCTCCGACGCTTCCAGGAGGCGCAGGCGGCCCAGGGCCGCGACGACCTGACCAAATACCTCGAGTCCAACCCGCTGTACGCGAGCGTCAACGTCAAGCTGCGCCGCCCGTCGGATCTCCAGGTCGTCAGCGACACCCTCCAACCCGAGAACGAGCCGATCGTGCGCAACGTGCTCAACATCGACGCCCTCGTGGACCGCGTGACCACCGTGACCGGTTTCGTGCGAACCGCGGGCGTGGTGATGGTCGCGGTCGTCGGGCTGATCGTGCTGTTCATCATCGTCAACACGATCCGGCTCGCTGTCGTGGCGCGCGCCGAGGAGATCGAGATCATGCGCCTGGTCGGCGCGTCCGACGCGTTCATCCGCTGGCCGTTCGTGTTCGAGGGCGCCCTCGTGGGACTGCTCGGCGCGTTGATCACGCTGGGTCTGCTGGCGGCGGGATCGGAGCCGATGTCCGAGGCCATGGTCGGGTTCTTCAACGTCCTGCCGCTCCGGCTCGGTGCGCTCGCCCGGGACACGGCGGTGATCGTGCTGGCGACCGGTCTCGGGCTGGGCGTGCTCGGATCCTGGGTGTCGGTCCGGACGTACCTCATCCGCTGACGGCGTCGCGGGACCGTTCCCGGGACCGGAGGTACGCTGGACGCACGTCCCTCCCACAGGCCGATCGAGAGTCCCAGATGTCAACGGACCAGCCCGCCCCCGAACCCGAGCCCGTTCCTGCGGGCGCCCTCCCGACTCCCGATCCGGCGGACGAGACCGCGGCAACCGACGGGACCGTGACGACCGATGCCGCCGGGGCAGCCCATGACCCGGCGTCGCCCGCGCCGCTGGCCGGGTCGCCGGTGATCCGGGTCGCACGGCGCTCGAATGCCTCCCTGATCGCGATCACCCTGATCGCGATCGTCGCGGGTTCGGCGCTGTTCGTCTCGGGCTGGACGCTGGGTCGCCAGTACGCGCTCACGCCGGGGACGCCGGCCGACGAGGCCCAGGCGTTCCAGCCGTTCTGGGACACATACCGCGCGGTCACCGAGCGCTACGCCGGCGGGCCGGTCGACCGCAAGGCGGTCATCGAGGGCGCGATCAAGGGGATGATCACCGCGCTGGGTGATCCGTACTCCCAGTACCTCACGTCCGACGAGTTCAAGGGATCGCTGCGCGACATCTCGGGCGAGTTCGAGGGGATCGGCGCAACGATCGGGACGGTGGACGCCACCGGCGCGACCACATCGTGCACCATTCTGGGTCCTGACTGCCGGCTGGCCATCGTCGAGCCGCTTGCCGGATCGCCCGCCCGGGCGGCGGGGCTGCTGGCCGGCGACGTCGTCGACAAGATCGACGGGACGTCGCTCGACGGGCTGACCGTCGACCAGGCGCGAGATCGCGTGCGAGGACCCCGGGACACGAAGGTCACGCTCACGATCGCCCGCGGGGACCAGCCGGCGTTCGAGGTCACGATCGTCCGCGCGGTGATCGTCCAGCAGGAGATCGAGACGAAGGTACTCGCCAACGGCAGCGTCGGTTACATCCGGCTGTCCGCGTTCTCGGATCACGCCGCGCAGCAGTTCGACACCGTGGTTGCCGAGGACGTCGCGGCCGGGCGGACGCGCCTCATCGTCGACCTTCGCGGCAACCCGGGCGGGTTCATCACCGCGGCGCGCGACATCGCGAGCCAGTTCCTGGCCGACGGCACGATCTTCTGGCAGGAGGACGCTTCTGGGACCATGACCGAGACCGTCGCACTACCCGGCGGCGCCGCGACGGATCCGTCGATCCGGCTCGTCCTGCTGGTCGACGGCGGATCGGCCTCGGCGTCGGAGATCGTCGCCGGAGCGCTCCACGACCGGGGCAGGGCAACGCTCGTGGGCAGCAAGACGTTCGGCAAGGGGACGGTCCAGCAGTGGACGCAGCTCGAGGGTGACAACGGCGGCTTCCGGCTGACGATCGCGAAGTGGCTCACCCCGAACAGGACCTGGGTGAACGGCGCGGGCATCGAACCCGATGTCGTGGTCACGGCCGCACCTGCGCGACCGGGCGACGATCCGGACCTGGACGCGGCCCTGGACGTTCTCGGCGCCGGTGCCGGCGCCGTCGGGACGGGTGCCGGCACCGGTCCATGACGGGACGCTTGCACTGCTCGCAGTGATCGGGTACGGTGCCCGGGAACGAAAGGAGGTGATGTGCAGTGATCGACAGTAGTAGTTGCTGCACCACCTCGGCGGAGATCGGCGCCTAGAGTCGATCCCGACGGGTGGTCGGTAGCAATTCGAACGCCGGTCCGCGTGCGGGCCGGCGTTCGTGCGTCCGCCGCCGGACGCCGCGCCGGCCGCGCCGTGGCACAGTGATGCGCAGCGGCGCCGACGGGTACGAGCCGGCGCTGGTATCCGGTCAGCACGAGAGGAGCACACCATGGGCGACACGATCGCCCAGAACCGTCGAGCGCGACACGAGTACAGCGTCGAGGAGACGTTCGAGGCAGGGATCGTCCTGCGGGGGACGGAGATCAAGAGCATCCGCGCCCACAAGGTGAGCCTCGCTGATGCCTACGCGCGCATCGACCGGGGGGAGGCCTGGATCGTCGGCCTGCACATCGCCCCGTGGGAATCGGCCGACGTCCGCTTCAACCACGAGCCCAAGCGCTCGCGCAAGCTGCTCCTCCACCGGGACGAGATCGACGAGCTCCTCGGCAAGACCAAGGCGAAGGGCCTGACCCTGGTTCCCCTCCGGCTGTACATCACCGACCAGGGCCGGGCCAAGGTCGAGCTTGGCCTGGCGCGCGGCAAGCAGACATGGGACCGCAGGCGCGAGATCCAGGAGCGCGACGCGAAACGCGACACTGAACGGGCTGTGTCCGAGGCGCGACGGCGATAGGGCGACCCACCAACCCGGCAACCCCGGTCGACGTGCGCACCCGTGTCGTAGGCTCTCCGCAGCCGGCCATGGCCGCCGGCACGCGCCAGGAAGGACGTTGGTCGATGCGGCTCGCGCGGATGCTCCAGGCTGTCGATGCTCACGCGGCCGGCGAGCCGGGGCGGGTGATCGTCGGCGGGGTGCTGGACGTCCCGGGCGCCACCATGTTCGAGAAGATGCGGCACCTGGCCGAGCACGGCGACGGGTTGCGCCGGCTGATGCTGCGCGAGCCGCGCGGGTACCCCGCGCTGTGCGCCAACGTGATCCTGCCGGCGACCCATCCCGAGGCGGACGCCGGGTACGTGATCATGGAGCAGGTCGAGTACCCGGGGATGTCCGGCACCAACACGATCTGCGTGGCCACGGTCCTGCTCGAGACGGGGATGCTGCCGATGCACGAACCGCTCACCGAGGTCACGCTGGAGGCACCGGCCGGGCTCATCCGGATCCGGGCGACGTGCGCCAACGGCAAGGTGACGGGCGTCACCTTCCGCAACGTCCCGGCGTTCGCCACCCACCTCGATACGCCGGTCGAGGTCCCCCAGCTGGGCACGGTCACCGTCGACGTCGCGTACGGCGGCATGTTCTACGTGATCGCCGATGCCGAGGCGCTGGGGCTCCGGCTGGTGCCCGATGAGGGACGGGACATCACCCGGGTCACCGAGATGATCAAGGCGGCGGCGGCCGAGCAGCTGCCCGTGGTCCATCCGGACCAGCCCGGGTTTGCCGGGATCACCATCGGTCAGCTCTCGGGACCGCCGCATGACCCACGGAACTCGTGGCGGAACGTGACCACGGTGTCCACGGGCGCGGTTGACTGGTCGAGGCCGTCGACCTGGACCGGTGTCATCGACCGGTCCCCGTGCGGAACGGGGACCTGCGCAAAGATGGCGGTGCTCCACGCGAAGGGCCGCCTCGGGATCGGTGAGGACTTCCGGCACGAAGGCATCCTGGACACGGTGTTCACGGGTCGACTCGAGGAGGAGACGCAGGTCGGCGGGCGAGCGGCGGTCGTGCCGTCCATCACGGGCAGTGCATGGATCACCGGGTTTGCGAGCTACGTCGTGGACCCCTCCGACCCGTTCCCGCAGGGGTTCACGGTCGGCGACCTGTGGTGAGGCGTCAGCGCAGCAGGTAGCGACGGCTGAGCGGCACCTCGGCCACCGGATCCACCGCGAGCCGGCGTCCGGCCAGCGAGACCTCCCCGGTGCGGACGTCGATGTCCACCGGAGCCGCAGCGCGGTTCGCCCAGAGGTCTCCGCGCGTCAGGTCCCGCACACCACGGACCGGAATCAGCGCGCGACGGGTCGCCAAGCGCCTTCTAAGCGGACGATGGTCCATATCAGAGGCGACGAACGTCGCCGCGAGCAGCGGCGCGGCGCGCGGGGTGCCGCCCCAGTCGGGCCGGTAGCGCGTCGGCTCGGCGCGTTCGAGCGACGCGTTGCCATCGCCCAGCGGCCCCCAGGCGGGGAACCCGCCCTTGAACACCCACTCCGGCTTGACGCCGAAGAACGCGGGCCTCCACAGCACGATGTCCGCCATGCGTCCCGGCCGCAGCGAGCCGACGTGATCGGCCAGCCCATGCGTGATGGACGGGTCGATCGTGATCTTGGCCAGGTAGCGCAGGACGCGCGCCGTGTCGTCGCGGTCATCGGGATCGGTGAGCCCAGGATCGGCGGGCAGGCCGGGGACGCCGTCCGCGGCCGATGATCGCCGCCACGCCTTCATCACGTGCGCGAGCTGGAACGTGCGCCGGACGGTCTCGCCGATCCGGCCCATCCCCTGCGAGTCGGAGTTGATGATCGAGATCGCGCCCAGCTCGTGGAGCGGCCCCTCGGCGGCCGTCCGCGCCTCGATCACACGCTCGAGGACGAGCTCGAGGTCACCGGGTATGCCCCACGACAGGCCGTGGTTGAGCATCGTCATCGGCACGTGCTCGGCGGCCGTGTGCACGCCGAATGGAAGGGTCGGCGTGGTCGATGAGCAGATGATCGACGGCTCGCGGACCAGGCCCAGCAGGTCCGGGACGTGACCGCCGCCGGAGCCTTCCACGTGGTACGCGTGAACCGTGCGACCCGCGATCGCCGCAACCGTGTCCTCGAGCTCCGCCGACTCGTGCAGGCCGTCCGTGTGGAGGCTGACGGTGAGGTCCCGGGCGTCCGCGTACCGGAGCACATGGTCGATCAGCTCCGGATAGGCGCCATTGTCCTCGTGGATCTTGAAGCCCAGCGCGCCTGCCGCCACGAGCGCATCGAGATGGCCGTCCTCCGCGGCGCGGGCGCCGGCCTGGAGCCCGATGTTGACCGGCCAGTCCTCGAGGGCTGCGAGCGTCCGCTCCATCGCCCACGGCGGCTCCTCGAACCCGGCGGTGATGAGGGTGGTGACCCCGGCGGACAGCGCGGGCGGCAGCAGCTCCGGTCCGATGGTGTGGACGTGCGTGTCGACCGCCCCCGGCGTCGCGATCAGGCCATACGCCATGTACGACTTCGTGTGCGGCCCGATCACCAGGTCGATGCCGTCGCTGATCTCCGGGCTGCCCGATCTCCCGATGCCGGCGATGCGGCCGTCCTTGATCCCGATATCGGCCTTGATGACGCCCAGCGTGGGATCGACGACGAGCGCCCCGGTGAGCACGATGTCGAGCTCCGACGGGCCTGCGGCCACGTCCGACTGTGCCATTCTCGAACGGAGGTTCCTGGCGTAGCCCCACACCGGCTCGTCGCCCCTTGCCGTCCGGTCGTCGCCGACGCGGATCCACAGGTTCGTGTCGCCGAGGCGGACCCGGTCGCCCGTCGTCGCGCCGTACCGCGTCCGGTACTCCTGCGCCGAGAGCCTCGTCACCGGCCCGCGGTCCCCCCGTACCGCACCAGGCGGACGGTCTTCGTCTCACCGGGCTCCCAGCCGGCGTAGCCGCCCGCGGGCAGGTCGAGCCGGAACCCGCGCGCCGCGTCGCGATCGAACGCGAGCCTGGGATTGACCCGGTGGAACGGGTAATGGGACGAGACGCGGATCCGGCGCCGGGAGCGGCTGGTCACCGCGAGCTCGATCGCATCGCGGGTGGCGTTGATCTCGACGTCGGCGGGATCGCCGATGACGAGAGCCCCCGGCCCGAGCGGATCGGGCGGCTGCCCGCGTCCCAGCGGGTCCACGAGGGCGATCACGCGAGCCCCGTCGCCCAGCAGGACCTCGAGCCGGACCTCGTCCAGGATCTCGCGGACGCCGTCGAGCACGTCCTCCGGCTCGACGGCGGTCCGACCGGCCGCCTCCACCTCCGCATAGCCCATCCCGGCGCGCGCGGCCTCGAACATCGCGTCACACATGATCGCCACGGCCTCGGGATGGTTGAGCAGGAGACCTGCGGCGCGGCGGCGCCGGGCGAGCTCCGCCGCCGTGAAGATCTGGAGGCGTTCCTCCTCCCAGGGGATCAGGCGCATCCCGCGATGGTAGCCGGGCGTCGGGAACCGAATACGGTCGATGGCCGTCCGATGGGTGGGTGTCCGGATGAGCGAGGCAGGCACATGAGACAGCTCACGGCGGGGTTGCTGGCGATGATCCTTGCGGCAGGTTGCGGAGCAGGCGCGACCGGCAACGATGGGATCGAGCTCGCGGCGGCCAACGTCGCCCACATGGTCGGGACCGCGGACGACGCGGCCGGCGCCGGAGCGGCCGTCAACGCGTTCGGGCTCGACCTGTATGCGCGCGTTGCCGCGAAGGCGCAGGGAAACCTCGTCCTGTCACCGGCGAGCATCGCGGTGGCGCTCTCGATGGCCCGGGCCGGCGCTCGGGGCCAGACTGCGGCCGAGATGGATGCCGTGCTGCACGACCTGGGCACAGACGGGCATGCCGCGTGGCTCGCGAGCCTCGACTCGGCGCTCAAGGCGAGAACCGGCCAATTCCCGGATCTGTCGGGCACAGACCGTGACGTGACGCTCCGAATCGTCAACGCGCCGTTCGCACAGCGCGGGCTCGCCCTCGAGCAGCCGTACCTGGATGCGCTCGCCTCACGCTTCGGCGCCGGGCTGCGCCTCGTGGACTACCTGGGCGCCACCGAGGCGGCCCGCCAGTCGATCAACGGCTGGGTGAGCGACCAGACCGAGCAGCGGATCAAGGAGCTGCTTGCGGCCGGCGACGTCGACGAGATGACGCGTCTCGTCCTCGTCAACGCGATCTACCTCAAGGCCGCATGGCTGACGCCATTCGCGGAGAAAGCGACCTCGACCGCACCGTTCACGCGACCCGACGGCACCACGGTCGACGTGCCCATGATGCACGGCGGCGGCGAGCTGCCCTACGCCCAGGGCGCCGGATGGCGAGCGGTCGAGCTCCCGTACGTCGGCGGAACGCTGGCAATGCTGGTGATCGTCCCGGACGACATGGCCGGGTTCGAGGCGGGGTTCGACGACCAGGCCCTGGGCGCCATCGTCGCCGGGCTGGACACCCACGAGGTCATCCTCGGGCTGCCGAAGTTCGGCGCCGAGTCGCGGGTGGAGCTGGGTCCCGTCCTCGCCGCCCTCGGCATGCCCACCGCGTTCACCGACGCAGCGGACTTCTCCGGGATCACGACGCAGGAGCAGCTGCTCATCTCCGCCGTGATCCACCAGGCGAACATCGACGTCGATGAGAATGGCACCGAGGCGGCGGCCGCTACGGCGGTCGTCATGCGGGCGACCGCGGCTCCGTACGGCATGGTGACGCTGACCGTGGACGGGCCGTTCCTGTTCGCCCTGCGCGACACGGAGTCCGGCGCCGTACTGTTCCTGGGCCGGATCGCAGATCCGTCGGCCGTGGCCGGCGCCGGCGGCTGATCCCCGGCGAACGCCTCAGGATGTGGCGCGCCGCTCGCCGGGCATCGACGCACAGGGACGGTTCCCCGGGCGAGTCAGGGCCGCCTGCCTGACCTCAGGGGCCGGGCTCCACAACTGCGATCGACCAGGCCGGCATCCGCAGGTGGCCATCAGCGGGTGCAACCCCGTCGGTCGACGCGAGACACGGTCGCCAGGGCTCCGGGCCGCCGATCGGGACGTTGCGCGGCTCCGGCCCGAGGTTCGCCACGACGCGCAGGCCGCCGTGGGTCATGACCAGCCACCCGGCCGCTGCATCGAGCGTCACGGCCGGGCGTGACCCATCCCGCAGCTCCGGGTGCGCGGCCTGGAAGGCGATCAGCTGCCGGTACCACGCGAGCATCGAGGCGTGCGGCTCGTCTGCCCGTTCCGACCAGTCCAGGCACGAGCGCTCGAACGTCCCGAAGGCCTGCGGATCGGGGACGTCCAGCCGATCCTGGACGCGCGCAGGGAACTCGCGACGCCTGCCCTCGCGAATCGCATCGCCCAGGTCTTCGTTCTCGTGGGCGGTGAAGTACTGGAACGGCGTGCTTGCGGCCCATTCCTCGCCAGCGAACAGCAGCGGGACGAAGGGGCCGAGCAGGACGAGTGCCGCGCCCACCCTCGCGACATCGGGCGACACCAGCTGCGAGATCCGCTCGCCCATCGCCCGGTTGCCCACCTGGTCGTGGTTCTGGATGAACCCGATGAACCGGGTCGCCGGAAGGTCGCCGACCGGACGTCCATGCGTTCGGTCTCTGAACGTCGAGTACCGTCCGTCATAGACGAACACCCGGTCGAGTGCCGCGGCAATGTCCCTGGTCCCCGAGTACTGCGCGTGGTATGCGTCCGTCTCCCCGGTGAGCGCGACGTGGATCGCATGGCGGAGATCGTCGTTCCACTGGGCGTCGAGCCCGTACCCGCCGAGCTCGACGTCACGGACGACGCGCGGATCATTGAGGTCGCTTTCCGCGATCACGACCAGATCACGGCCAACTCGCTCGCCGAGCGCGTGGACGTGCGCAGCCACCGTCTCGAGGATGTGGGTCGCGGAGCGATCGAAGATCTCGTGTACGGCGTCGATCCGCAGCCCGTCTGCGTGGTAGTCCTCCAGCCAAAGGCTGGCGTTGTCGAGCACGAACCGGCGGACCTCGTCGGAGCCGGGTCCGTCGAAGTTGACGGCTTCGCCCCACGGCGTGCTGTATCGGGCACTGAAGTACGGCGCGAAGCGGGGGAGGTAGTTGCCGTCCGGCCCCAGGTGGTTCCACACCACGTCGATCAGCACGGCGAGTCCGCGTGCGTGGCACGCATCGACGAGCCGCTTGAGCCCGTCCGGCCCTCCATACGCATGGTGGGGCGCGAACAGGTCCACCCCGTCGTACCCCCAGCCGCGGTCACCCGGAAACTCGACCACCGGCATCAGCTCGACATGGGTGATGCCCAGGTCCACGAGATGGTCGAGGCGATCGATCACGCCGTCGAACGTCCCGGTGGGCGTGAACGTGCCCACGTGCAGCTCGTAGATGACCGCGGTCGCCAACGGACGGGGCTGCCAGCCGCGATCGGACCAGTGGAACGACCCGTGGTCAACCGCTCGCGACAGGCCGTGGACCCCGGACGGCTGGTGCGGCGATCGAGGGTCCGGAAACGGCCCGGCGCCGTCCACCATGAACCCGTAGTCAGCGCCCGGCGGCACCTCGAGATCGGCAGACCACCAGCCCGAGGCGTCCCGGTCCATGGGATGAACGACGCGCGCTCCGGCCGACCGGGAAGCTGCGGGCTCCAGCACCAGCTCCACCCGGTCTGGCAGCGGGGCCCATACGCGGGGCTTCATCAGGCGGTGGACTCGCGAACGAGCAGCGCGACGGGGAAGGTCGCCAGCAGATGCTCGACGGCCGGCTGGGTGCGCCCGCCGGAATGCACGACGCCGGTGATCTCGTCGCGCCAGCGACCCGCCGGCAGGCCGAGCCGGGTCCCCGCCCAGGCGCCGCCGAGTCGCAGCGTCAACCTGGGCACGACGACCGCCACCGTGCCGGTCCGGACATACGCCACGACGTGCTCCGCCGCCGGCCCGCTCGCGGCCAGCGGCACGTACGTCGCCTCGGGCCCGAACGCGGCCGGGAGCCTGGCTCGCACCCCGAGCGCGGCGCGCAGGACGGCGAGCTTGGGCGATCCGGGCTCGGTGGGATCGTCGAGCCGCCGAGCGAGCGTCTCCGGGGCCGGGACCCGCTTCCCGGTGAGCTCGGCGAGCAGCCGGCGGCGCAGGCCGAAGTCCACCGGCCGGCGATTGTCGGGGTCGACGAGGCTCAGGTCCCAGATCTCCGCGCCCTGGTAGATGTCGGGCACGCCGGGCGAGGTGAGCTTGAGCAGCAGCTGGGCCAGGGAGTTGATGCGGCCGGGGCGCAGCAGCTGCCGGACGAACGCGTCGAGCGACGCCGTGAACGACCCGTCACCGAGGAGCCCCTCCGCGAACGCGAGGACGGCGGCCTCGTATGCCTCGTCGGCGTTCGTCCACGAGGTGCGCAGCTTGGCCTCGCGGAGCGCCTTGACCAGGTACGGGCCCAGCCGGTCCATCCCGATCGGCCAGGCGCCGACCAGGGTCTGGTACATGAGGTACTCCGCGTGGCCGTCCGGGCCGGGACCGGACCGGTACGGGTCGCCGAGACGCCGCCACGTGCCGACGATCCGCGACCACTCGTCGGGGAGCTCGGACAGGACGGCCAGCCGCGCCCGGACATCCTCGCTGCGCTTCGTGTCGTGCGTGGAGGTCGTGAGCATCGCGAGCGGCCAACGCTCCTGGGCGGACCGGTTGGCGTCATGGAAGGCGGCCGGCGTGATCCCGAATGCGCCCGGATCACCGCCCACCTCGTTGAGCGATACCAGGCGCAGGTCGCGATAGAAGGCGGTGTCCTCGATGCCCTTCGCCATGACCGGCCCGGTCAGCTGCTGGAAGCGGAGCGCCAGCTCCTCCTCCATGTCGTCGCCGGGCCGCCTGAGCAGCAGCAGGTCGCCGAGCACGTCGAACAGGTCTTCGGGCAGGTCAGGACGCAGCCCCTTCGCGGCGGCGACGGCCTCGGCGACGACCGCCTCGTCCTCGGGCGCGACGCTCGCAATCCGGCGGCCATCGTCAGCCGTGTCGATCCGGACGTAGGTCCGATACACGGGGAAGGCGACGAGCAGCGCTCGGAGCGCCTCGTGGAGATCATGGCGGGTGTGGTCGCGGTGGCGCCGGAGGCGTTCCAGCACGTCCAGCAGCAGGGCGGTGAGCCGGCCGAGCTCCGAGCCCAGCACCTCGTCGAGCACCGCCTGCTTCGCCTCCCTGGCGACGTCGACGAACGGCCGATCCTCGCCGGTGATCGTCGCCTGGAGCGCCGTGAGGCCGGCCTCGCCGGCCGGATCCACGAGCAGGCGGTTGACCCGGCGCAGGAACTCGTACCCGCTCGTTCCCGCGACCGGCCAGCTCCGGCGCAGCTCCTCGCCCGGCTCCAGGATCTTCTCGACCACGATCCATGCTCTCGGGCTGGCCCAGCGGAGGCGTCGCAGATAGCCCTCCGGGTCGAGCAGGCCGTCCGGATGATCGATCCGAAGCCCGTCGATGACGCCGGCGGACAGCCATTCCAGCACGAGCGCATGCGTCTCGGCGAACACGCGCGGGTCTTCGATCCGCAGGCCGACCAGCGTGGTGACATCGAAGAACCGGCGGTAGCCGAGATCCCTGCGAGCGGCGCGCCACCAGGCCAGGCGGTAGTTCTGTCGTTCGAGCATGCGGTCGAACGCATCGAGGTCCGCGTTCGTCGCCGCGACCACGGCCTCGATGCCCTCGGCAACCCGCGGCTCCGCCGCGGCGAGCGCGGCGAGACGGGCGGCGAGCACCTCCTTGTCCCGGTGACGCCGCTCGCGCAGCGCCGGATCCACCACCGTGGACGGCGGCAGCGCTCCGAACGCATCGGCGAGGAAGGCAAGCTCGTCCGAGCCTGCGCGCTCGGCCGCGAGCGCGAGGATCTCGTCGAGGCTCCGGGGTGCGGCCGGAAACCGCTGGTCGTGGTAGCGGATTGTGAACCGCGTCCCGTCCCACTCGAGGCGCAGGTCCCCGGCCTCGAGGACGCGTCCGTAGTGGTCGCCGAGCACGGGCAGCAGCACCCGCTCCCGCAGGTGCGGCTCGGGGTGCGCCCAGTCGACGTCGAAGGTCATCGCCCAGCGGCTGGCGGGGCCGTTCTCGAGCACGTCCCACCACCACGGGTTCTCAGGCCCGATCGCCATGTGGTTCGGGACGGTGTCGAGCACCTGCCCCAGGCCGTGGCTGCCGAGTGCCGCACAGAACCGTGCGTGTCCCGCGGCCCCGCCTAGCTCGGGGTTGACCTGACGCGGATCGACGACGTCATAGCCGTGCAGGCTGCCCGGCATCGCGCGCAGGTACGGTGAGGCGTAGACGTGGCTGATGCCCAGCGCCTGGAGGTACCAGGCAACGCCGGCCGCGTCGTCGAACGTGAAGGTCGGCGTCAGCTGGATCCGGTACGTGGCCCTCGGGTCAACCTTGCGGGAGCCCGTCCCGGCCGGTGCCGCCGGTTCGCCGCGTCCGGTCACTGCGGCGCTCCGGTATCGCCCCGCTGCTCGAGCACCACGACCGACCGTGCGGCCATCGGCACCCGGTCGCCGGACTTGAACACCAGCGGCGATTGCGGGAACGGCTCGTCGGCCGCGGTGTCCAGCACGGTCCGCCAGGTGGTTCCCCGATCGACCGGGATCCTCGCCTCGATCGCCTCGTCGCGCGCATTGAACAGCAGGTAGAACGTGTCGTCGCGGATCGGCTCGCCGCGCTCGTCGCGGGTGGGGATCGCGTCGCCCGCCAGGAGGACGCACAGATCGCGCACATGGTCCTGACCCCAGTCCGCTTCCGCCATCTCGATGCCGTCGGTCGTGAACCACTCGATGTCGACGAGGTCCTCGCCGTGGATCGGCCGGCCCTGGAAGAAGCGGCGGCGGCGGAACACCGGGTGCTGCTCGCGAAATGCGATCAGGCGGGTGGTGAAGTCGAGCAGCGGCAGGTCGGCATGCGCCCAGTCGTACCACGACACCGGGTTGTCCTGGCAGTAGGCGTTGTTGTTGCCGCCCTGCGTCCGGCCGAGCTCGTCGCCACCGAGGAGCATCGGGACGCCCTGCGACAGGAGGAGGGTGGCGAGCAGGTTGCGCTGCTGCCGCTGCCGGAGCGCGAGGATCGCCGGATCGTCGGTGGGTCCCTCGGCGCCGCTGTTCCAGGAGCGGTTGTTCGACTCGCCGTCGCGGTTGTCCTCGCCGTTGGCGAGGTTGTGCTTCTCGTTGTGCGCGACCAGGTCCGCGAGCGTGAACCCGTCGTGGGCCGTCAGGAAGTTGATGCTCGCGTGGGGACGCCGTCCGGTCTCCTCGTACAGGTCCGAGCTGCCCGTGAGGCGATACGCGAAATCGGCCATGGCGCCGGGCTCGCCACGCCAGAAGTCGCGAACCGTGTCCCGGTACCGCCCGTTCCACTCGGACCACAGGACCGGGAAGTTGCCCACCTGGTAGCCGCCCTCTCCGACGTCCCACGGCTCCGCGATCAGCTTGACCTGGCTGATCACCGGGTCCTGGTGGATGAGGTCGAAGAAGGCGGACAGGCGGTCCACCTCGTGCAGCTCCCGGGCCAGCGTGGATGCGAGGTCGAACCGGAAGCCGTCCACGTGCATCTCGAGCACCCAGTAGCGGAGGCTGTCCATGATCAGCTGGAGCACCTGGGGGTGGCGGACGTTGATCGTGTTGCCGGTACCGGTGTAGTCCATGTAGTAGCGCGGGTCGTCCCCGACGAGGCGGTAGTACGCGCCGTTGTCGATGCCCTTGAACGCGAGCATCGGGCCGAGGTGATTGCCCTCCGCCGTGTGGTTGTAGACGACGTCGAGGATCACCTCGATCCCGGCCTGGTGGAGCGAGCGGACCATCGCCTTGAACTCGCCCACCTGGTCGCCCGCCTGGCCGGTGCTCGCGTACCCGTTGTGCGGCGCCAGGAAGCCGATCGAGTTGTATCCCCAGTAGTTGCGGAGCCCGCGGTCGACGAGGTGCTGGTCGTGGATGAACTGGTGGACGGGCATCAGCTCGACGGCGGTCACGCCGAGGCCGGTCAGGTGGCGGATCGCGGCGGGATGCGCGAGACCTGCGTACGTCCCGCGAAGGACTTCCGGGATCTCCGGGTGGGTCATCGTGAAGCCCCGGACGTGGGTCTCATAGATCACGACCTGGTAGAGGTCACGGCGTGGCGAGCGATCCTCGGACCAGTCGAAGTACGGGTTGATCACGACCGACCGGGGCGCGTAGGGCGCGCTGTCGCGGTCATCGCGGGACTCCGGTGCTCCGAAGCGGTAGGGATACAGGGCCTCGTGCCAGTCCACGGTTCCCTCGACCGCCTTCGCGTACGGATCCAGGAGCAGCTTCGCCGGGTTGCATCGCAGCCCGTTCGCCGGGTCCCACGGGCCATGCACGCGGAACCCGTATCGCTGGCCGGGGGTAACCGTCGGCGCGTACCCGTGCCAGATGTAGCCCGTGGTCTCCGGAAGGTCCTCGCGGGTCTCCGTCCCGTCGACGTCGAACAGGCACAGCTCGACCCGATCGGCGATCTCCGAGAACAGCGCGAAGTTCGTCCCCGACCCGTCGAACGAGGCGCCGAGCGGATACGGCCGGCCAGGCCAGATCGGTGCCGTGGTCGGCGGCGCTGGCAGCGTCGCGGGCCCCGGGTCGCCGGGTTGGCCGGCAGCTACCGGTCCGCCAGCGTTGCCCGTCGATGCGGGGTCCGCCGTCATCCTCGCCACGGCCACCTCCCATCCTCACCGGTCCGTTCGCGTGCACCGAGGATAGCCCGGGCTGTCGTTCGGAGCGCGGCCGGGCCCGCCCATCCCGATGGCAACCGTTCGCCGAGCGGTGCGACCGATGCTACAATTCCGCCCCCGAACAGCGGTTCGGCCCGTGGGGATGCGTGGTCTCGACAGGGCTTGGCTGCCAGGGAACGCGAGCCGAGGTGCCGTCAGGCCTCGTTAAACCGGCGGCAAAACGAAGTAACTGCCAACAAGCAGCCTGCTCTCGCCCTCGCCGCTTAGGCGGTAAGGTGAGCGTGGAAGCGGCCTCCCCTTCGCGGGCCGTGGAAGCGTCACTCAGCGAAGGTGCAGCCCGGACGAGCGTCACGTAGTCCGGAGTCAAGCCCGATCTAGGGACACGTGACTGGGCCGGACGGAAGCCTGCCGATGGGCGTCCGACCGGCTGACGAAAATCATCGGACACGCTCGTAGTGGTTCCTGGCGAAGGGTTCTGGACGGGGAGTTCGACTCTCCCCCATCTCCACCACTTCCTCTCGCATCCGGTCGTTCGTCGGCGCCGTCGATCAGGACGATGCGGCTGACCGCAAGCACGATCGCCGCCGAGTTGAGGACGCCGTGCGTCCGCACCATGGCGTCAAGGTCGACCAACGACTGTCCGGTCAGGATCGCCAGCGACCAGGCGATCCCCAGGGGCATGCCAACGAGCACACGGCAGACGCGGCGCCCACGGCCCAGAACCCGAGAGCGATGTCGATCCCGAGGTCCGAGACGTGGCGCGCAACAAGGATCGACGGCATGTGCACAAGGCCATGCCGGATCGCCGCAGCGGTGCCGATCAGTGCGAACCCCAACCACGGGAGCGCGAACGCCGCGGCGAGCGGCCCTGGGCTCAGTGAGAACGCGATCACCAGGGGCAGCGCCGCGATGAACGGTTCCCATCGGCTGATGCCGTTCATCCAGGGTCGTGGCGGAAGCAGCGGGACCAGACGCGGCACGACGACGAGTGGCGCAAGCAGCAGGATGCGGGCTGCCAGCGGAGCCGGCACCAGCACGAGTGCCGCGCACCAGACGACTGGTCCCGCCACCAGAGGCAGGCCCTTCGGGAATGTCAGCATCGGCGTCAATGCCTCGCCTCGCAACGGGGTGCGTCACCCGGACGGAGGTGGATCGGCGCACGGTGGTCGGCAGCGTGTCTCCGCGGCTCGCTTGAGGACTGCGTTGCGCGTCACGAGCAGGGACCGCATGTATCGGCCGAGCACGAGCCGATCCACGAGGCCGCCGATCAGGCCGAACGGCGATCGGTGCTCCCAGTGGTCGTACATCCTGGTTGCGCCGCCCTGCGCCTCGAATCGGTGTTCGTGACGGAACCACCCGAACGGCCCGCGCTCCTGGACATCCTCGAACCGGACGGGCGCCTCGACTGCCGTGATCCGGCTCGTCAACGACCACCACAGCCCGAAGTGGCGGGCGCGCCACGTGACCGTGTCGCCGACCTCGACCCTGCCGGTCATCCGCCCGGCGACGGCCCGCTCACCCGTGTGCGCCATCGACGCCGCATGCAGGTCGAGATCGCGGGCCAGGTCGAAGACGCGCCCGATCGGTGCGTTGATGTCGGTGGTCAGGTCGATGACGGTCATGCCCGACACCAGAGGAGGTCGCGGCAGCCGAAGGCGCCGGCTTCGGGCAGGCCCGCGCGGATGACCGCAGTGGAGAACGGCGTCTGGGGCAGGAGGTCGGTCGGTGGTTCCGATGCAGCCGGTGAGGCCTCGACCACTCCCTCGGCGAGGATGTGGACCTGCGCGATGGAGACCAGCGGCACACGCATCACGGCCTCGCAGGCCCTCGCCAGGGCAAGGTGGGCAACGATCGGGAGCCGCACGTAGACGGGATGTCGCCCGATCGTGTCGGCGACAAGGCGGACGGCATCCCCGAGGCGCATCTCGTCGGGTCCGAGAACCGCGATCGTCTGGTTCCGCAGGCGCTCGTCGCCCGTGGCCGCTGCTTCGAGGATGCGCGCGACATCATCGACCGCGACGGGTCGGACCGGCTGCTCATGCATCCCGACGAGTCCGAAGACCGGAAACGTGTACAAGGCATGGCTGAGGTGGTCGAGCATGTGGTCGCCGCGACCGTGGATCACGCCGGCCTTCAACACGGTGTAGGGGATCCCGCTTTCGCGGATGAGCGCCTCGGCCGCCCACTTGGTCCGGTGATACGCCGTCGGACCATCGGGCCGGGCGCGAAGGAAGCTGAGGACGCTGATGTGTCGCACGCCGGCGGCACGCGATGCGTCGATGAGCGCCCGGGTCCCGCGGAGGTGGACGGCGTCGTACGTCTGAGCGCCGACCTCACGGTTGATCCCGGCGCAGTGAACGACGGCGTCGCAGCCCCGCAGGGCCTCTCGGAGCGCCGCTGGGTCGGGCGAGCCGAGGTCGGTTCCCGTTCTACGGGAGAGGGAGACAGCCTCGTGACCGGCCAGCTCCAGGCGTTGGACGACGTGGCGGCCGACAAAGCCGGTTCCACCCGTCACCGCGATCCGCTTCGGAATCCTGTGCTCGTTCATGCCATCCAAACGTGCTAGTTCTACCTAGCAAGTATCTGGTCATGAACTGGCTACTGTCAAGTGGCACGTTGCTACTCCTGGCCGATGTGGTGCCGCTCGACCGCGAACCTTGACAACGGTCGCGGCCTGCCCACCCTGAACCGAGACATACCGTCTGCCATGCGCTGCTGCCCCGCGGGTGGCCTGGCGGTCAGCCTGACCGCAGAGATTGCCATCGCGGGCGGCAGAACCCGAGGGCGCCCACACCGGTGATCCTTCCCAAGGTCCGCGATCCCAGGTTCATCACCGTGCGTCGCGGTGGCAGCCTCGATGACAGGGACCACCGCCTGCTCGCGGTCTGGGCGGCCGACTGCGCGGAGCACGTGCTGCACCACTTCGAGCAGGCGCGGCCGGATGACGGCCGGCCGCGACGCGCGATCGAACTGGGGCGTGCCTGGGCGCGTGGTGAGATCACGTGGGCTGAGGCACGCACGGCGGCCGGCCACGCCAACGCCGCGGCCAGGGACCTGCGCGGGCCGGCACGCCATGCCGCCTACGCGGCCGGCCAGGCCGCGGCGGTCGGCCACGTGGCGGCCCACGAGCTCGGTGCCGCCGCCTATGCGGTCAGGGCCGCCCGCGCGGCGGCGATCGACGGGGAACGCGAGAACGCCGGCCGCCGGGAGTGTCGCTGGCAGCGCGCGCAGCTGCCCCGTGAGATCCGGGACCTCGTGCTCGACGACCAGCGACTGCGCAACGAGCTGTGCTGGTTCGCGTTCGACTGCTGACGTCGGTCGCGGCGAGCGCGAGACGTGGTCCGGCATCTCATGCCGCCGCCAGGGCCGGTCTCACCCGAGAACCGTCAGCCGACGCTGCGCAGCACCCGCGGCAGCCAGACGCCCAGCGTCGCGGCGCGCATCAGCATGAGGACCAGGAACGCCAGCCACAACCCATGGTTGCCCCATGCCGGGACCAGCAGCTGTGCGACCACCAGGTAGACACCGAGGGCGATGGCCATCCCATTGCGCATCTCCGCGGTCCTCGTGGCGCCGACGTACACGCCATCAAGAACATAGCTCCACACCGAGACGAGGGGCGAGGCGACCATCCACGGCAGGTAGATGGCGGCCGTCGCGCGGACCTCGGGCAGATCGGTGAACAGCGCAACGATGGCCGAGCCGAATGCGGCGTACATGACGGCGAGCACGGTGGCCAGGCCCAGGCTCCAAAGCACGGCCGCTCGAGCCGCGGCGCTGAACGCCGGCCGATCTCGGGAGCCGACCGCTCCGCCGACGAGCGCCTCGGCTGCGAACGCGAACCCGTCGAGGCCATAGGCCATGATCGACTGGAGGTTGAGCAGCACCGCGTTGGCCGCCAGGGTGAGGTCGCCCAGCCGTGCGCCCTGCACGGTGAACCAGGCGAACGCGAATACGACGCACAGCGTGCGCAGGAAGATGTCGCGGTTCACGCGAAGAAGGGCGAACAGCCGCACGCGCTCGAACAGCCGCGTCCGCTCCCATCCGGCACGGCCGGGCAGCGACCGCAGGATGAGCCACAGACCGAGCCCGCTGGCAGCGTAATCGGCGATCACCGAGGCGCCGGCGACGCCCTGGACACCCCAGCCGAGCCCGACCACGAACCACAGGTCGAGCGCGATATTGAGGCCGTTGGTGAACACCAGCAGCGCCAGCGCCGTCCTCGGCCGCTGCATGCCGAACAGCCAGCCCAGCAGCGCGTAGTTCGCAAGCGTCGCCGGCGCGCTCCAGATCCGCACCGCGACGTACGCGGCGGCGCTGTCGTCGACCGCGGGACTGGCGCCGACCAGGCCCAGGGACACCGCACGGATCGGCCACTGGAGCGCGATCAACAGCAGCCCCAGGGCCGCTGCCGTGAGCAGCGCCCGTCCGAGCACGGCGCGGACCTCGGCGTCGTCGCCCGATCCGCGCGCCTGGGCGACAAACCCGGTCGTGCCCATGCGCAGGAAGCCGAAGCCCCAGTACAGGAAGCTGAAGATCGTCGATCCGACGGCAACCCCGCCGAGGTAGGCCGGGTCCGGCAGGTGACCCACGACGGCGGTGTCGACGGCCCCCAGCAGCGGCACCGAGACATTGGACACGATGATCGGCGCCGCCAGGCGGAACACGCGGGCGAAGGCGGTCTCGTGGCGCCGGGGTGCGGCAGGCACCGTCATCGCGCGAGGCCTTGGAAGCTCACCCGGGCACCCGAATGATCGGCGTGAAGGGCGTGCGCCGCGCCGCGCCGGCTGGACGTGCGACTTGATCTCGCGGTCGTCGCGCTCACCGGTTTCGACCGCATTGTCGATCTACCCCTGGCACTCGAGCGAGGTCGCCTCGCCGGCGCCGGCAGGACATTGAACCTCCGGCCGCGGGCTGTCGGCCAACCTTACTGCGGCGCTGCGACGCGTCGACCCCCGTGTTCCGCCGGCCGGCGTCAGCTGAGCTGCGCTGCCGCCGTCAACAGGAGCACCAGGATCCCGAGGGCCGCCATCCCGTCCATCGCCATGGCCAGGAGCTCGAATGTGCGCCCGCGACCGGCGTCGCTCATCTCGGCAAGCCCCGCGGCAATCCGGTCGACCCCGATGCCCAGCGCGACCATGGCCACGACGACCAGGTGCTTGATCAGCATCAGCGTGGACCACGTGGACGCGAACGAGCCGACGCCCGCATACCGCCCGTCCCTGACCAGGAGGTAGACGCCCGTGACGATGAACAGGACGACCCCGGCCAGCAGGATCGGCAGCGCGCGACGCTCGATGGCCGGCACGACCCGGGCGAGGACGGCAGGCTCGAGCGAGCGCGCGAGCGTGGGAAGCACGATCCGGGACAGGATCCCGTAGTACCCCAGCACCACGACCATTGCCAGCGCGTGGAGCCAGAGCGCGATGAGGTGGGTGGCGTCCATGTGATCCTCGGACGGAGATGAGGGCGAAGACACGCGGGCCGGCCGCTGGCGCAGGATCTCGCGCGGCGCCTGGCTGGGCCAAGCGCCCGATGGCCCGGTCTGGGCGGGCCGGGTCACCCGGTGTGGCCGGTCGATCGGCCGGGGCTCGGTCCTCAGGCGGCTCCATCCGCGTTTCGATCGGTCGGAATGACCTCCCCCGGGCCGGTCCGGCCTGGCAGGGGTACCGTCGCCGCGGCGATGCCGGCCAAAACGAGACCGCCGCCGAGAAGCTGCGGCAACGACGGTCGCTCACCGACGAGGACCGCCGCAAGGATCGTGGCCGTGATCGGGTTGAGCAGGAGGAACGAACCGGTCCGTGCGGCGGGGACGAGGCGGACGCTCGCGACCGTGAGCAGCTGGCCGCCGACGGCGACCACGGCGAGCCACCCGATCGCGACCGCCGACACGGCCTCGAGCCGCACCGGGACCAGCGACGCCGGATCGCCGACGATGACGAGCATCCCGAGCGCGAGCGTGCTCACGGCAAGCGTCGCGAACGCGATCGTGGGTCCCTCGAGCCCGTTCGATCGCGACCAGCGGCGGCCGAGCAGGAGGTACATCGCGAACGAGACGGCGGCCAACAGGCCCCATGCGAGACCGGCACGATCGGCGTTGGCGGGGTCGAGCTCCGCGAGCAGGGCCGTGCCCGCGAGCGCCACGAGAAGTCCCGCGAGCACCCGACGCGTGAGCCGCTCGGGCAGCAGCAACGGCGCCAGCGTCGCCGCGAGGATGGCGTACAGCCCGGCGACGAAGGACGCGATCGTCGCGCCGACATGGGACACCGCCAGGTTCATCGACGCGAGGAAGATCGGACCGCCGAAGACCGCGATCAGGAGCAACCGCGCGACGCGGTTGCACATGCCCGGCATCGTCGGGCCGGCTCCGCCGGAGCGGGTGCGCATGCGTGGGGACCACCGGAGGACCGCCAGCAGCACGACCAGGGCCAGGAGCGCCACCGCGCTCCGGTAGAACGCCACGGTGATCGGGGCGAACGATCGGAGCGCGAGCGCCGTGGCGACGTATGCGGAGCCAAAGCCGGTGGCCGCGATCGCCGCGAACAGCTCGCCGCGCTGAATTCGGGAGCCGGCCGGATCACGCATCACCCGATGGTGCGCCCTCGGTCGCGGGTGCGCGGCGCGCACTCGCACAGACGCGCGCACGGCGCCCGCGCGTCGTCGGCTGCTGCGCGTCGTCGGCCGTGCGTCCCCGGCCTGACCATGCCCAGCGCGTCCACACCGCATCGCCCCGACACCGTAGGCTCTGACCCAGCAGCGGAGGACGTCGAACGTGACTGATCGCCTGCGGGTCGCCGTCGTGGGGCCCGGGTTCATCGCCCAGCGACACCTCGAGGTGTTGAGCACCGAGCCGGACGTGGAGCTGGTCGGGGTCGTGGGTCGCCGGATGGAACAGGCCGGGACCGCCACACGACGGTTCGGCGGCCGGCCATACGAGCGCCTCGATGCGATGCTGGACCACGAGCGGCCCGAGGCGGTGTGGGTGTGCGTCCCTCCGAACGGGCACGGCGCCCTCGAGCTCGCACTGCTGGAGCGCGGGATCCACCTGTTCACGGAGAAGCCGCTCGCAGCCGACCTCGAGACGCCGGTCCGGATCGCCGCGGCGATCGACGACGCGGGGATCATCGCCGGGGTCGCGTATCAGTGGCGGGCGATGGACACGCTGCGCGAGGTCGACCAGATCCTTGCGACCAACCCGGCGCGGATGGTCACGGGGCAATGGCACGACACCATGCCGGATGTCGCCTGGTGGGGCACCGAGGCGGCCGCTGGCGGCCAGATGGTCGAGCAGGCCACACACCTCGTCGACCTGTCGAGGCGCCTGCTCGGCGAGGCGTCGGTGATCGCGTCGACCGGCGACCGGCACGAGCACGACGAGCGCCCCGGGGTGGATGTCGCGGATGTGAGCGCGGCGCTGCTGCGCTACGACGCGGGCCAGACCGGGGTGTTCACCGCGACGTGCATCCTGGGCGGCACCAGCGCCCAGGAGCTGCGCCTGTTCTGCGACGGCCTTGCGATCACGATCCGCCAGCAGGGCGTGACATACGAGGACGGCCTGTCGAAGGCAGTGATGGCGAGTGACGGGTTCACCGGCAGCCGTCTCCGGGGCGTGACCGCGACCCGGTACGTCCCGACCGGCAACGACCCGTTCCGAGACGAGGACCGCGCGTTCATCGAGGCGATCCGGACCGGAGACCAGGCGCGCCTGTTCAGCACCTACGAGGACGCGCTGCGCACCCACCGCCTGACGTGCGCGATCCGCGACACCGCGACAGGCGCCCGGGCCTGACCCGCGGCTACGACCCCGGCGCGCCCTGCGGGAGCGGCCTGGCGGCCGCCGGGTGCTCGTCACCGAGTGCCGTATACAGCTCCTCTTCCTGGGCCATGTGCAGGCGCAGGATGGCATCGAGGCCATAGAGCACCCGCCGGAGGTCCGTCAGGTCCTCGGGGCCCGGACCCTCGTCCGATATCTCGCGGACCAGCCGGTCGGTGAACCTGACCAGGTGGAAGATCTCGGTGTGGGTCCGGTGCAGCGCGGCCGTGACGTCGTCGCTGCCGATCGCGAGCGCGAGCAGGGGGAAGACGTCCCGATCCTCGCGCTCCTCGTGGGGCACGAGCGTCTCGAGCAGGAACACCCGGAGCTGCTCGAGCTCCTCGCGCGCCGCCGGCGCAGGCATCGAACCCAGCCGGTCGGCGAGCACCCGGATCCGCGCAATCGATGGGGCGAGGTCCCGGTGCTCCGCGTGCAGCCGCGAGCCGAGCTCCGTCCAGCCCGGGATCTTCGGCACGCGCTCGAGCCCGCCGGTCAGCGCGCGCAGCGCGTTGACGATGACGATCACGTCGATCGCCTCCTGGAGCAGCGCGCCGGCGACCGGCGGCAGGGCACCGGTCGTCGCGACCAGCATCGCGACGATCGACATGCCCATGCCCACGACCACGCTCTGGACCGCGATCATCCGTGAGCGGCGGGCGATGCGGATGGCCTCGGGAAGCCGGTCCAGCCGGTCCACCGTGATCACGATGTCGGCGGCCTCGGAGCTCGCCGTCGCGCCCCGGGCCCCCATCGCAACCCCGACATCGGCGGCGGCGAGCGCCGGTGCGTCGTTGATTCCGTCGCCGACCATGACCAGCACGCCGTTCGCCTCGGCCCGCTCCTCGGCGACGGCGTCAACCTTCTCGGCCGGAGACCGCTCGGCGAGCACGGCGTCAACACCGATCGCCGCGGCCACCATGTCCGCGACGCCATAGTGATCCCCGGTCACCATCACGGTCCGGCGCACGCCGGCACGCCGCAGCGAGCGGATCACGCGGGGCGTCTCGGGCCGGATCGGGTCGTCGAGCACGAGCGCACCGAGGAGCTCACCGTCCACCGCAACGTACACGCTGGTCGCCCCCTCCAGGCTCACCCGGCGCCGGACGTCTCGCGCCCACGGGGCGAGCGCCGCGTCGGGGGCCGTGAGCTCGAGCGTGCCCACGACCACCGCCGCCCGGCCGATCATGCCGCTGATCCCGCGGCCCGGGATCTCGGTCACTCGCTCGGGGAGCCGCAGCGCAACGCCGCGCTCGCGGGCGCCGCTGACGATGGACGCGGCCAGGACGTGCGGCGACACCTGCTCCAGCGACGCGGCCAGCCCCAGGATCTCATCCGTCGTCCGCCCGGGCGCCGCGACGACGTCGGCGAGGTGTGGCCGCCCGGCGGTGAGGGTGCCGGTCTTGTCGAACAGGAGCACCCGGGCCCGCGCGATCGTCTCGAGCGCGCCGCCACCCTTCACGATGATCCCGCGCTTCGCCGCCCGGCTGATCCCGGCGACCACCGCGATCGGCACGGCCAGCAGCAGCGGACACGGCGTGGCAACGACGAGCACGGCGAGGGCGCGTACCGGGTCTCCGGACACCAGCCACGCGAACACGGCGATCCCCAGCGTGAGCGGCACGAACAACAGCGCGTAGCGGTCGGCGAGGCGGACGAACGGCGCCTTCGACGACTGGGCCGCCTCGACCAGTCGCACGATCCCCGCGTACGTGCTGCGTTCCGCGGTCGCGATCGCGACCAGGTCGAACGGCGCGCCCGCGTTCACCGTGCCCGAGCTGACGGCGGATCCCGATTCCCGCGTGGCAAGCCGCGCCTCACCGGTGAGCGCGGATTCGTCGAGCACCGCGGTCTCGCCCGATACCGACCCGTCGACGGGGACGACCTCGCCCGGCTTGACCAGGATCCGGTCTCCGACCGCGACGTCGCCGATGGGCCGGTCCGTGATCTCGCCCCCCTCGTGGCGGTGGACCGTTCTCGGCGCGCGCGACACGAGCGCTGACAGCTCGCGATGGGCGCGACCGGCGGCAAACCGCTCCAGCCAGTCGCCCGTGGCCAGCATCACTGCGATCACCGCGGCCGCGAGCGATTCGCCGAACAGGATCGCGCCGCCGATGGCGAGCGCGGCGATGACGTCGACGCCGGCCTCGCGTCGCAGCACGTCACGCACGATGGATCCGGCCAGCCACAGACCGACCACGACCGCCGGGATCGTCCACGCTGCGTGGGCCAGCTGCTCGTGATCCGACACGGCGAGCCCGATGCCCAGCACCAGGCCGCCCAGGGTCATGGCGAGCAGCAGACGCTGGGCGAGCGCGCCGAGGCTCGCGACGAGACGGGTCACCACCTCATCCTACGGAGCCTCTCTGCCGTGCGGCCGTGCCGGACGGCACGAATCACGGATGCGCCCGAGTCGCACTCCGTGATCCATTCGATCCGAGCAGTGCGTCTGCCCACGCGCCAACCCCACGCCACACCCGCGACGCCCCGGCGGCCCGGAACGCCTCCGGGCTGGTCGTGGCGCCGACGGCGACGAACGGGGTTCCCGCAGCAGCCGCCATCTCGAGGTCGACGGTCGAATCGCCGACGTAGACCGCCTCCGCGGCATGCACGTCCAGCTCGTCGAGCGCGCTGAGCAGCGCTTCCGGGTGTGGCTTGGAGTGCGTCACGTCATCCGAGTAGCGAATGGCCGAGAACATGCCCTCGAGACCGAGCCTCGCGATGTTCGGCTCGACGACCCCGCGCGTCGAGGCGGTGACCAGCCCGAGCCGCACGCCGCGGCGCCCGAGCTTGCGGAGGGCTCCGCGAGCCCACGGCAGCGCCCGAGGACGGCCGCGCTGCATCTCGACGGCCCAGCGCGCCGCGACCTCGTCCCAGAGGTGCTCGGGGATGCCCAGCTCGCGGTAGGAGCTGCGCCAGTCCGGCGTGTACCGCTCCCGGAACCAGGTCCGGTCCATGCTGATGCCGATCTCGCGCAGCACGGCGACGTTGGCGCGATAGATCTGCGGCAGCGTATCGACGATCGTGCCGTCCCAGTCGAACAGGGCGGCCGCGGGCAGCGGGATGCGGGATCGCACGCAACGATCGTAGGGGACGTTCGGCCCGCGGGTCGCGCCGTTGCGACCGGCCCTCGGTCCGGTGCTCGATCAGCCTGCGATGCCGAACACGACCGCGACGACGCCGAAGCCACCGATGATGATCCCAGACGCCACGTTGAGCCCGCGGATCACACGGGGCGTGAGCCGGGCACGCAGGCCGGCCACGAGCCCGGTCAGGAGTATCCACCAACCGGCCGAGCCAAGGAACACGCCGACCACGACGCTGCCGGCGCCGGCGATGCCGCTGCTGCCAGCGCCGAGCTCGCGAACAGCGCCGCGAACGACAGGATCGTGGCGGGGTTGGTCAGCGTGAGGCCGACCATCGACGCCCACGCGGCCGCCGGATGTCCAAGCCGGCCGCGCTCGTCGACTTCGCGGCGGACGGGCCCCGCCCTCGCGGCGCGAAGCGCACGGACGGCGAGGACCAGCAGCACCACGCCGGCGATGATCCCGAGCGGCCGGTCGATCCCGACCAGGAGCTCGGTCACGGCTGTCAGCCCGAACGCCGCGACGGCTCCGTAGGTCGCATCGGCGGTCGCGACGCCCAGCCCCGAGATCAGCCCGTGGGCCCAACCGCGGTCGATGGTGCGCCGGATGACGAGCAGGCCCACGGGACCGAGCGATGCCGCGATCGCAAGGCCGATCACGAGCCCGCGGGCGAGCAGCCCGGCATCCATCACCGCGCCTCCGGGCTCGAGCCGGGCGACAGGATGATGCCCTCGTCGCCACGGACGGACAGCTCGTCGGTCACCACCTCGCCCTCGCGGTCGAGGGCCGTCGACAGCCGCACGACCCCGATGCCGGGCATCGGCACCCGCACCGGCTGCCCCGTGAGGTTGAGCACGATCCGGATCCGCGCCCCGTCGAGCGTGCGGTCATAGGCCAGGATCCCGTCCGGGGCCGGTACCGGCGTCCATGCCCCTTCGCGGAGCCGTGGCTCGCCACGGCGCAGGGCGAGCAGCCGCCGGTGGAGGGTGAGCATCGAGGTGTCGTCCGATCGCTGCGCCTCCACGCTCAGGTCGCTGGCGTCGGCCATCGGCAGCCACGGGATCCCGGTCGTGAAGCCGGCGTTCGAGCCGGATCCCCACGGCATCGGGGACCGCTGGGGGTCACGCCCGTCCACGTCCATCACGCGTTCCGGGGGAACCGGCACATCCACGAGCCCCAGCTCATCGCCGTAGTAGATCGTCGGCGTTCCGCGCAGCGTGAGCAGCAGCATCGCCGCGACCCGCGCCTGCCGGATCCCGACCCGGCTGGCGGTCCGCGGCTGGTCGTGATTGCCGAGCACCCAGCTGGGCCATCCGCCGTCGGGCAGCGCCGCCTCGTACTCGGCGATGGCCGCCATGATCGCGGTCGCGTTCCAGGCCACCGAGACGAGCGCGAAGTTGAACGGCAGATGGATCCCCGGGCCATCGGCGCCGTAGTAGCGAGCGAGCTGCCTCGGGGGCAGGTAGAGCTCTCCGATGAGCAGCCGCTCGCCCCAGGCGTCGGCCACCTCGCGGAGCTCGCGCAGGTAGGCGGGGATGGCGGGGCCGTCGCCGTGCCCGAGCGCGTTGCGCGGGTCGCCGCTCCCCGTCGCGGGTCCCGGACCGACGGATCCGTCGAGCCACGGCCAGTCGTCCTTGGCGATCATCCACAGGACATCGATACGGAATCCGTCGATGCCGCGCGAGAACCAGAACCGGAGCACGTCCAGCATCGCCGCCCGTACGTCCGGGTTGCGCCAGTCGAGATCCGGCTGCTCGGGCAGGAACGAGTGGTACCAATACTCGCCGGTGGTCTCGTCCCGCGTCCACGCAGGCCCACCGAACTGGGCGAGCATGTCGTTGGGCGGACCGCCGTCCGCCCCGGGCGCGCGCCACACGTACCAGTCGCGCGTGGGTGCCAGGCGGTCCGCCCGCGCGGCGCGGAACCACGGGTGATCCGACGAGGTATGGTTGGGCACGAAGTCGAGCACGACCCGCAGCCCGAGGCGGTGCGCCTCCGACACCAGGTCGTCGAGGTCGGCGATCGTTCCGAACAGCGGATCCACGTCGCGGTAGTCGGACACGTCGTAGCCGAAATCACGCATCGGCGAGCGGAACACGGGCGAGATCCAGACGACATCGACGCCCAGCCAGGCGAGATAGCCGAGGCGGGAGGTGATGCCCGGCAGGTCACCGACGCCGTCGCCGTTCGTGTCCTGGAACGACCTCGGGTAGACCTGGTAGATCGCGGCCGTCACCCACCACGGCCGGCCGACGTTGGCCACGGGGGCGAGCGGCTACGTCGTTGGCGAGGGCGACGGGGTCGGCGTGGGGCTGGCAGGCTTGGGCGTCGGCGTGGGGCTGGCAGGCTTGGGCGTCGCGGTGGGACTGGGCTTGGGCGCGCTGCCGCCGGTGCCGACCATGACGACGCCGTTGACGGTCGAGTAGTGCGAGTAGTACGTCGTCTGGCGGATGACCTTGCCGGCCGCGTCCTTGACGGTGACGGTCCGCCACACGTCCTTGCCGTCCGTCGGGTACTCCACGCGCTTCGAGGTTCCCTTGCGAAGCGTGCTCGTGTACTCGATCGTGTCCTTCGCGGGGCGGACGTTCTTCACGATGGCGGGGTCGATGTGAACCGATCGGCCGGTCGGCACGCTGTACAGCACGAACGTCACGTAGCCGCTGTTGCCGATCCGGGTGTTGATCCCGCGGATGAGCACCGGGTACGGCGTGTCGTTGGTGAAGCTCATCGTCTGCTTGGAGCCCGAGGCCGAGATGAAAACGGTGGCGTCGAGTCCCAGCGGGTAGCGCGAGATGTAGTAGTAGTGGTTGCGCCGGGCTTCCATCTTCATGCCCGCCTTGAGCGCCGCGTTGAACAGCGTCGTCGAGCAGGAGCAGATGCCGCCGGCGAGGGCGCCCTGGGGCTCGGTCTTGCCGTTGATGATGGCGCCGCCGTCCTTGTAGCCCTTCTCCCGGGTGACGTCACCGATGGCATCCCAGAAGTCGAACCTCGCACCGGGTTCCAGGACGTACCCGTTGATGAGCTTGGCCGGGATCCAGATGTTGGCCCCGAAGCCGTTGTTCACGTAGACCGGGAAGTACGTCTTGTGGCGCCCGATCTCCTTCATCTTGGGCGCCAGGGCCTCGGCCTGGTCGGTGGTCAGGGCGGGCTCGGTGACCGAGACCACCGGCTGGACGACCGGGTCGGGCTGGCCTGATTCGCGCGCCATCAGCGCGTCGACGACCAGGGCGCGGGTCGCCGCGACGTCCATCTGGCGGCCCTCGGCGCTGTCCGACCCGAGGATGACCTTGCTGCCGCTGAGCTTGAAGGTCGCGCTCGTCGGTGCCTGATCGACGTCCTTCGCCACGGCGTCGAGCAGCGGATCGATCCCCGCCACCTCGAGGGTCGGGGTGAGCTGCCCGTCCGTGCCAGCCGAGTAGGTCACGAGCTTCTGCAGCTCGGCGGCCGGGATCGTCCAGTGCTCCTCGCCGCGGGTCAGCACCAGGTCCGCCGCCATACGCTCCCCCGCGGCCTGCGCCTGGGTGGCGGCGGCCGTGCTGATGTCGGGCGTGCGCGTAACGATCGACACCTTGGCGTGGATCTCAGCCGGAGCGTCCGCACGGGCGATCTGTGCCTCGATGTCCGCGAGCAGCGTCGCCTGGTCGACGATCCGGCCGTCGCGGGCCGGGGACAGCGTGAATGTCCCGTCGGGGTTCGTCGTCACCGAGGCGTCTACCGGGTCGACGTCGATCGTCCTGGCCAGGGTCGCGATGGCATCGGCAAGCTTCTGCCGGTCATAGCTGACGGCCGGCGCGAGCTGGATCCCGTGCAGCGCCGCCTGCGGTACGCCGAGGAGGTCCGCGAACGCCTCCCCGCGCCGGCCCGCCGCGATGGCGGCCGCGAGCATGCCGTCCACGTCGGCGCGCCGCCCGATCTCCGCGTACCCGATGGTCAGGTCACCGTCGGGCCCGAGAACATCCACGCGCCCGGTGCTCAGGCTGGCGTATCGGTCGGCAAGCGCCGCGCGTGCGGCCGCGACCGACAGGCCCGAAAGGTCCACGTCCCCGACGCGGACGCCCGGCAGGATGCGCCCGGCGTACTGCTGCCCGTAGGCGAACAGCGCGCCGCCACCGACGCCGGCGACGAGGGCGATGCCGAGCACGAACGCCAGGCCGAATCGAGCCCAGCGCGACCTGCGCCGCGGTGCGGGCGACGTGGGGGACGGGTCGGCGGGTGTGATCTCGGGCTCGATCGTCATCGGTGCGGCGGATCCTAGCAAGCGGACGCGAAGATCGCGAGGAATCGCGATCGTGCGGCAGTCACGGCGCAGCGTCCACCCCCCATTCGGCCACGCCGGGCCGGCGACCGTTGGGCCGGACGCGCCGCTGGTCAGGCGTTGCGGGGAAGGACCACCACCCGGCGGTTCGGCTCCTCGCCGATCGACTGCGTCCCGACGCCTTCGTGATCGCGCAGCGCCAGGTGAACCCAGCGACGCTCGAGCGCGGGCATCGGCTCAAGCTGGAGCATCTTGCCGGTTTCGAGGACCCGCTCCGCAGCACGCTGGGCCAGCTCGGCCAGCTGTCGCTCGCGTCGTCCGCGGTAGTCCTCGACGTCGACCAGGACCCGGGTCCATTGACCCGTGCGCCGGGAGAGCATCAGGTTCACGAGATGCTGGAGCGCCGACAGCCGCTCGCCCTTGCGCCCGATCAGCGAGCCGAGCGCCTCCCGGTCCGCGCTGTCCCCGACGACGTTGAGCCGGCTTGTCTCTCCCTCGCGGATCTCGACGCTCACGCCCTCGAAGCCCAAGTGGGCCATGAGGGTCTCGAGGATCTCGCGTCCGGCAGCCAGCGCCTCGGGGGTTGCCTCCGCGGCCTCCAGCTCGGCCCGCTCCATCGCGAGCGAGCCGCGGGCCGTGGACAGCTGGGCCATCTCGGCGGGGGTCAGCTCGGTGCTCCCGCGCGAAGGGCGGTCGTCGCGCCGCGGAGGACGATCGGCGTCGCGCCGCGGACCCCGGTCGCCTCGATCGTCACGCCGCGGCGGGCGCTCCCCTCGAACGGGGCGGTCGCCGGCGGGGCTCGCATCACGGCGCGGAGGTCGGTCGGCGTCGCGCCGCGGACCCCGGTCGCCTCGATCGTCACGCCGCGGCGGGCGCTCGCGATCGAAGCCCCGGTCTTCCTGTGGCGCGGGTGCGGGGAGCGGCGTCGCCTCGGCCTTGGCGCGCTTGGGGGCAGCACCGCCGAGGGCGCTGCGCGGTGCCGCGACGATCCGGGCCGGCTCTGCGCCCATGCCCAGCACGCCCCGGCTGCCCGGCGTCAGGATCTCGAAATCGAGATCCGCGAGCCCCACCCCGAACGCCTCGCAGGCCCCCTTGATGGCTTCCTCGACGGACTTGCCGGTGAACTCCTGGTATTCGCTCATGTCAGCGTCGTCTCCCTCGTCGGCCGCCCCGCGTTCGGTTTGGCCGGATCGTCGACTTGGCCGAGAGGTCGCGGTCGACAGATTTTGCGCGCTCCGCCGCGCTTGTGGGTTGACCCGGTGCGGGTGGCCTGGCCTTCGGGATCTGGACCGGGAACCGCGGCGTGTGACCACGCGCGAATGCCGGGTACCAGCCAAAGATGGGGAACATCCCGCCCCAGCCGATGATCAGATATTGCTGGACGATCTGGATGATCGTCGCCGTGATCCAGTACAGGAACAGGCCGGCCGGCAGGAAGCCGCCATAGACGATCGAGATCAGGGGCAGGAAGTAGGCCATCTGCCGCTGGACCTTCGTGTTCTGGTCGTCGTTCTTGGGGTCCGTGACCGGGAGCGTCATCCGTGACGCGACCAGCTGGACCAGGGAGGACACGATCGCGAGAATGCTGATCCCGAAGCCGGCGATGGCCAGGCCCGTGGTCACCGGCTCCGCGAGGCTCCAGTTGATCCCCAGCGCGTTGGGCTTGAGGCAGGCGTTGGTGACGTGCCCGGCCGCGCTGAAGATCGCCTCTGGCGCGCAGTCGAGCTTGAACAGCTGGACCCCGAACACGTTGAGCATCGGGTTGACGTCGTGGTTGGTCAGGCCCTGGTTGAACACCGAGTACATCGGGATCAGGAGCCCGAACTGCAGGACGATCGGCAGACAGCCCTGGGCGGGATTGACGCCCCGCTGCTTGTAGAACTCCTGGACGGCCGCCTGAGACTTGACCCGATCGCCCTTGTACTTCCGCTGGAGCTCCTTGACCTCGGGCTGGAGCAGCTGCATCTGCCGGGTGCCGACGAGCTGCTTGCGGTACAGCGGGATGACCGCGATCCGGATGACGATCGTCAGCATGATGATCGCGATGATGATGCTGCCCGTCAGCTGGTCGAAGACCACGAGCAACACGAACAGCGCCTGGAAGATCGGCGTGAACACCCAGGCCAGCAGGTCGACCGGGTTGGCACCGGGGCTGGCGGGATGCAGCGGACCCTGGCTGAGGGTGGGCGACGGCGCGAGCGAGCCGCCGCTGCCGCCGGGCGCGGCGACACACGCAGAGACGAACAGGGCGACGCCGATGATCAGCAGCAGCGGCGCCAGCCGGACGAGCAGGCTCTGGAGGCGGGTCACTCGGTGTTCTCGCTCCTCAGCGAACGGGGTCGTAGCCGCCGGGGTTCCACGGGTGGCAGCGGGCGATGCGCCGGGCACCCATCCAGCTCCCACGGAGCAGGCCGTACTTGCGGATTGCCTGTTCTGTATAGCGCGAGCACGTGGGCTCGAAGCGGCAGCCGGACGGGAGCCATGCGAACAGGACCCGATACAGGCGGATCAGCCCCACACCGATCGTTACCGCGACGCGACTCATGACTCCGGTTGACCTCCGAGCACGCCTCCCGATCGGAGGACCCGGCCCAGTGCGCCGACCAGTGCGTCATGGTCGGCCGCGACGAGTGCGGGCCGGGCGATGATGAGGACATCCCAGCCGGGCTGGAACGAGGGCGCCATCACCCTGAGCACCTCGCGGATCCGGCGCCGGACTCGGTTCCGGTCCACGGCCCCCCCGAGCCGCTTGCCGGTGGCCAGTCCGATCCTGGTCTGGTCAAGGCCGGTGTGGACGAACCGTCCGACGAGCAGCGGGTGCGTCCTTCCGACGCCTCCCTCCGCCAGCCGGGCAAAGTCGCCCGGGTGGGAGAGCATGACGAGTCGCAGCGAATTGTGACTGCGCTCGCCGGTCAGGCCGTGAGCTTCTTCCGGCCTCTCGCGCGCCGCGTTGCGATCACGCGCCGCCCGCCGGTCGTCCGCATTCGGGCGCGGAACCCGTGCTCCTTGGCGCGATGCCGCTTCTTGGGCTGAAATGTCGGCTTGCCCATCGGGACTGTCCGTGATCCTCTCCGTCCGGCCCTGGGACCCGGAAGCTCCGACCCCTAGAGGCACGCAAACGCGCCGAGCGCCCTGAAGCGCGACGGCGCGTGTTCGTCCGGGGGATGATATGGCGGTTCGGGAAGGGGTGTCAAACGCCCGACCCGGGCCCGGGCGACCCGGCTTCGGGCCTCGCACGGACCGCCCTGGGGGCATCCTGCACGATACCCCCAGGGAGTATCCCGGATTCGCCTTGCGACCGCCCCGCAGACCGGTGTATTGTTCCCGAGCCTCAGGCGCCGGGACGCCGCGGGTCACCTCCCGAGGGGAAGCCTGCACTGCAGTCCAGCGGGCTCCGGCAGGATTGTTGCGCGGTTGTGTGCGGCGGCCCTTCCTTGCACAGGTCCCCGCGGTCGGCGTTACCCATCGAAGCCCTCTTGCAGCCAGGATCACGATCGCAGGAATGGACGCGAAGCAGGTCTGGCGTGCCGCACTCGGAGAGCTGCAGGTTTCCCTGTCGCCCGCCAACTACGAGACGTGGCTTCGCGACACGCACCTCGTGGACGTGGACGACCAGCGGTTCAGGATCGCGGTCCCGAACGGCTTTGCCAAGGACTGGCTCGAGACCCGCTATCGGTCGCTGATCTCCCAGACGCTGGCCCGGGTCGTCGGCTATAGCGTCCAGGTCGAGTTCGTGGTCACCGCCAACGGCGACGCAAAGGTTCGGACCCCCGACGTCGGGGCGCAGCCCGTCCGCGTGGAGCCCACGCGCGTCGGCGCGCCCGAGGGCGCGGCGGGTGGCGCGACGTACCTCAACGCGCGGTACACGTTCTCGAACTTCATCGTCGGGTCGGCCAACCGGCTTGCCCATGCCGCGTCGCTGTCGGTCGCAGAGCGTCCCGGACATGCCTACAACCCGTTGTTCCTGTATGGCGGCGTCGGACTCGGCAAGACGCACCTGATGCACGCCATCGGCAACGCCGTCGTGGGCAAGTTCCCGCGCAAGCGCGTCGTCTACGCGACCTCCGAGAAGTTCACCAATGAGTTCATCACCTCGATCCAGCAAGGCAAGATCGATGAGTTTCGCGCGCGCTATCGCCGGATCGACCTGCTCCTGATCGACGACATCCAGTTCATCGCGGACAAGGAGCGGACCCAGGAAGAGTTCTTCCACACGTTCAACGCGATCCACGAGGACGGCAAGCAGATCGTCCTGTCCTCGGACCGCCCACCCAAGGGGATCCTGACGCTCGAGGAGCGCCTCCGCAGCCGTTTCGAATGGGGCCTGATCGCGGACCTCACGGCTCCGGACCTGGAGACGCGGATCGCGATCCTGCGGGCGAAAGCCGAGGAGCAGGGGACGCCCATCACGTCCGATGTGATCGAGTTCATCGCGCGCAAGGTCGTGTCCAACATCCGAGAGCTCGAGGGCGCCCTCAACCGGATCGTCGCGTATGCCTCGATGGGGGCCATGCCCGTCTCGATCGAGCTGGCACAGGCGGTGCTGTCGAACGTCCTGTACAACCCCAAGAAGCGGCAGGTGACCCCGGAGCGGATCGCCCGGGCGGTGTCCGACTACTACGGCATCGGCATGGACGCGCTCCAGGGCCAGAAGCGCGAGAAGAGCATCGTGGTGCCCCGCCAGATCGCGATGTACCTGATGCGTGAGGAGACGGACGTCTCGCTGCTCCGCATCGGCGCCGAGCTCGGCGGGCGCGACCACTCCACGGTGCTTCACGCGTGCGGCAAGATCAACCGCGAGATACAGGTCAACGACGAGATGCGGCGCGAGGTCGCGGCCGTCCGGGAGCTGATCTACTCCGAGTGATGCGCCGAGCCGCTCCGGCGACCGGCATCGCGGCCTCCCTTCGTCTGCGCTGTCCTTCCGATCCGAGCCCTCCGCCGCCGCGGAACCTGCGCATCCGCGCGCGACCGGCCACGGTTTCGGGCTGCGGACAACCCGTGGACAAGGCCGGCGACACGTGGAGCACCGGGGCCTCGATGGGGGATCCGGCGGTGGACCGCTCGCCCCTCCACCGGGCCCGGGTGGACAACCTGACGGCGATGGCCGCATTGCCCACGCCCGGTACCCGGGCCGATCCCGGTTTTCTCGCCGGTGGTCCACCGTGACCCAGCGGCCGTCAACCGCTCCGTCCCGCACGAACGTGCTCGCCTATCCACCGGATCCACGGCATGATGACGGTGATGACGGAATGAGAAGATAGGGACGATCACTCCACCAATGGATCGACCTCGCGGAGCCGGAGACGCATGGTCGTCGCACCGGGACACCGACGACCGCGGCCTGGCTGATTCCCGCCCTGAGCTGCTTGGAGACGACACGACGTGAAACTCTCGGTCATGCAGGAGAACCTCGCTCGCGGCCTGTCGGTGGTCTCGCGGGCCGTCTCCAGCCGAAGCACCCTGCCCGTGCTCGCCAACGTGCTCCTCCGAACCGAGGATGCGGGGCTCAAGCTGACCGCGACGAATCTCGAGATCGGGATCACCTACTGGGTTCCCGGCAAGATCGAGACGGACGGCGCGACGACCGTCCCTGCCCGGCTGCTCACCGACCTGGTCAGCTCGTTGCCGGGATCCGAGCGAGTTGACCTCGAGCTCCAGGGCGCGGACACCCTCCACCTGCGCTGCGGCCGGTTCGCGACGCACGTCAAGGGGATCGACGCGGACGAGTTCCCGACGATCCAGACGGCCGGCGAGCGGCCGACCACCCGGGTCGCCCAGAAGGTGCTCAAGCGCGCCCTCGACGAGACCGTGTTCGCGGCCGCCAGCGACGAGGCCAGACCGATCCTGACCGGCGTCCTCGCCAGGTTCGAGGGCAGCCGACTGACGCTTGCGGCTGCCGACAACTACCGGATCGCCGTTCGCACCATCGACATCCTCGACCCCGTCGAGGCAGCGTCCGTCGTCATCCCCGGCCGGGCCCTGGGCGAGCTCGGCCGCGTCCTCGCCGACACCGACGATCCCGTCGAACTGGTGCTCGCGCAGGCCCGAAACCAGGTCCTGTTCCATCTCGACGGCATCGACCTGGTGTCCCGGCTCATCGACGGCCAGTTCCCGAACTACCAGCAGGTGCTCCCCGCGACACACGCCGCGCGGGCCGAGTTCGACCGCGAGGAGCTGCTGCGTGCCGTGCGCCCCGCCGCCCTGATCGCAAGCTCGTCCGCGAACATCGTGAAGCTGTCCGTCGGTGGCGAGGACGGCGCGGGGATCGTGGTCACCGCGACCGCCGAGGTGGGCGACTACACGGGTGACGTCGAGGCGGCCGTCGAGGGTGATCCGACCACGATCGCCTTCAATGCCCGCTACCTGAACGACGTCCTGAGCAACGTCCCGGTGGACCGGTTCGCGCTGGAGCTCAATGGGCCGCTGTCGCCCGGCGTGTTCCGCCCGGTGGGTGACGACGCGTACGTGCACGTCGTGATGCCGGTCCGGACCACCTCCTGACGGATACCCGTGCCCCGATCCTCCGGGGGCTCTCGATCCGGGACCTGCGCGGATACGCGTCGCTCGACGTCGCCTTCGGCCAGGGGCCGCAGCTGGTCTGGGGACCGAACGCGGCGGGCAAGACGAGCCTGCTCGAGGCGATCGTCCTGGTGGCCTGGGGCCGGTCGCACCGCACGACGGCCGATGGCGAGCTCGTGCGGTGGAACCAGGAGGTCACCCGGATCGAGGCGCAGGTGGTGCCGGCCGGAGGCGGGCCCGACGACGGAGAGCGCCTGGAGGTCGCGCTGGTGCGCACCGCGAGTGGTGGAGCCCGCAAGCGCATCCGTGTCAACGGCATCCCTCGACGCGCCGCCGCGCTCGTGGGCGTGCTGCGAGCCGTCATGTTTGCACCGGAGGAGATGCAGCTCATCGCGGGCTCCCCGTCGCTGCGCCGAGACGCGATCGACCGTCTCGCCGGCCAGCGGTCCCCGGCCTATGCGCGCGACCTGTCGACCTACGGCCGCGCGCTCCAGCAGCGGAACGGCCTGCTGCGCCTGATCCGCGAGGACCAGGCGAGCCGGGGCGAGCTGCGGTTCTGGGATGCGTCCCTGATCGATGCCGGGGGCGCGGTGCTCGACGAGCGCCATCGGCTGTTCGACGCGCTGGAGGGTCCGCTCGCGGCGGCGCACGCCGAGATCGCGCCCGAGGAGGCGGTGGCCGGGCGCCTTACGCTGCGGTATGCCGGCAATGCCCCGCAACAGCCCGGTGAGTCCCCGCGCGACGCGCTCGCCCGCCGGCTGGCCGAGACCGCCGACAAGGAGATCTGGAACGGGTCCACGCTCGTTGGGCCGCACCGCGACGACGCCGTGTTCGAGCTCGACGGCCGCCCGCTGATCTCGTTCGCTTCGCGCGGCCAGCAGCGGACGGCGATCCTCGCCTTCAAGCTGGCCGAGGTGGACCTGCTGACCGCGCTCGACGGGCACCCGCCGCTACTGTTGCTCGACGACGTGTTCTCGGAGCTTGACCCGGCCCGGCGCGCCCATCTCGTGCGCCGCATCTCGTCGCTGCCCCAGGCGTTCGTCACGACGACGACCCTCGACGACCTCGATCCGGCGCTCCGCTCCGTCGGCGTCGCCTGGGAGGTCGCGGCCCCCGGTGGCGGCCCGGCCCGGCTGGAGCGAGGCGGATGAGCAACCGCGATCCGGAGGACCGTGACCGTGCCCGGCGACGACGCCCCGAGCGCCTGGGCGACCTGCTGCCCGAGGCCGCCCGCCGGCTCGGGCTGGGCGACGAGCTCCGGCTTGCTCGCGCGGTCACGACCTGGGATGCCCTGATCGCCGAGCGGGTCCCACCGGCGGTCGGAGCCTGCCGGCTCGTCCGGCTGGAGGTGGATGCGGTGGTCGTCGCGGTCGACGAGCCCATCGTCGCGGCCGAGCTCCGGATGCGGGCACTCGAGCTGCTGGCCGCGTTCGCCGAGGCACCGGGCGGGCACCGGGCGCGACGGCTGCGCCTCATCGGAGCCCGAGAAGGCGGCCCGGAGGCGGGCCGGGGCGGCCGCGTATAATCCGACTCCCCCGCCGGCGCTCCGGTCGTGCCGCGCGAGCGCCGCGATGCGCACCATCACACCCAACGAGGGGTCGCTCTTGGCCGTCCGTCTCCAGCTGAAGCTCGGCGCCGTCACGGAGCAGGACCGGCTGCCCGATTCCCCGGATACGGTCGTCGTCGTGGAGCCGTCGATCGGCTCGATCTCGCGAACCAAGGGCAACCTGTACCTGCTGGTGACGTGCCGCCTGTCCACCAGCCGGGCCCGCGAGGCGACCCGGATCATCGCGGACACGATCCGCAACGAGTACTACTACGACGAGTCGGCCGGGATCCGCCAGTGCCTCACGAAGGCGCTCGGCGTGGCCAACAAGCGGCTCGGGCACCAGCGGGACCGCCTCGGCCTCGGGCACCAGGCAGACGGGGCCGGCCCGGTCGGCGTGGCGGTCGCGGTGGTGCGCGGCCGGGAGCTGTACGTCGCGACGGTGGGTCCTGCGGAGGCGTACCTGATCCGCCAGGCCCGGCTGTCCACGCTACCCGACCCGTATCGGGACCGGGGGCTCCCGGCCGAGGACGTCGAGCCCGACGTCTGGCGGGGCGAGCTGTCGGTCGGCGATTCGCTGTGCCTGGTGTCGGCGAACCTGGTCGGCCGGATCGGGACCGACCCCCTCAAGGACGCGCTGGTCACGCTTCATCCGCAGTCGGCCGTCGAGCACCTCCACGCCAGGTTCGTGGCTGCCGATGGCCGGGGCAGCGACGGCGCCCTCGCCTTCGAGGCCACCGAGGTTGGTGCGACCCACAAGTCGCGGACACTGGTTCCCGTTCGTCCGGCCGAGCCGCTGGCGGGCACACCGGACCGGTCGCCGATCCCGCTCGCGGATTCGGTCACCGCCGGTGCTGCCGCGATCGGCGCCGGCGCGACCAAGGCCCGGAGCGCGGCCGGAACGAGCTTCCAGCGCGCCGTCTGGCGGTTGCAGGACCTCCTGCCCCGCCGCCGCCCGCCGGTGACCCGGGTCACGGCTGCCGCGAGCCGGCTGGAGACCCAGCGACGCGCGGCGGTCGCGCTGCTCGCGTTCGTCGGGCTCGCCGCAACGCTCGGACTCGGCGTGTACGCCTTCGGGGGCCAGAAGCAGCCCGCGGACGCCGTCAAGTCGATCACCGTCGCCCAGCAGGCGTTCGAGGCGGCCCGGACAGCGCTCGACCAGGTCAGCGGACCGGGGATCGACCTGATCGCCGACGACCCGCACCGGGCGCTCGACCTGCTCACGACCAGCTACTCGGAGCTGTCCAAGGCGGCCAACGCTGGATACCCGTCCTCGGAGATCGGCCCGCTGCGCACCCGGACGATTGCGGGGCTGGACAAGCTGTACGGCGTCGTCCCCGTGCGGTCGACCACCCTGTTCACGTTTCCAGCGGACAAGGGGCCGGTCTCACTGAGCGCCATCGTGCGCGGATCCGACGGGGCGCCGTACGTGCTCGACACCGCCGCCAAGACGGTGTGGCGGATCGACCTCGCGAAGAAGACCGCGACCGCGGTCGCCCGCGCCGGGCAGAAGGTGTCGGGCGTGACGGTGGCGGACCCGACCTTCCTGGCCGTGGGCGGGCTCGACGTCCTGATCCTCGACTCCAAGAACGTGCTCTGGCGGTGGCGCCCGACCAACAGCTCGGGGAAGGGGACGTTGCGCAAGATCCCGGTCATCGACTCCGCGTCCTGGGGCAACGACATCCGCGCCATCGGGACGTTCGTTGCCAACTTCGACGCCGGCTTCTACAAGCTGTACATCGTCGATCCGTCCGAGCAGAACATCATGGTCCTGTCGCCCGCCAACGATGGATCCGGCTACCCGGTTGGGCCCACGGGCCGGCTGCCCACCGATCGCCCCGTCGACGGGATCACCGACATCCTCCTCGACGGGGACATCTTCGTGGCCGAGGACGGCGGCGTCGCGCGGGTCATCCCGGCGACGGGCTGGACGGCAAAACCCCCGGACGACACCCTCCTCCGCCCGACCTCGCGCTACGTCTGGCTGTCCTCGCCGAGCAAGCCCGACGGCTCCTCGAGCCGTCGCGACGGGGCGCTCTACGCGTTCGATTCGCTCAACGACCGGCTCGTCGCGTTCAGCAAGGCGAATGGCTCGTACATCGCCCAATACCGGCCCGCGGACGGCGAAGAGCCCTGGACGGACCTGCTCGGGATGGTCGTGCTGCCGGGCGCTGACCCGACCACGCCCCCGACGATGTGGTGGATCTCGTCCACCGGCCTGCACACCACCACCCTCGAGGACGCGACCGCGACCGCGACGCCGTCGCCCGCGGCGTCCGCGGCGGACTCCTCGGCGCCTTCGCCGGACGGGACGACCAAGCCTACCGCCAAACCGTGAGCGAGGCCGCCGTCCGGTGATCCCGCTCCGCGACGCGAACCCGACGCGCCGGTTGCCGGTGGTGACGATCGCGATCGTCACCGCATGCGCAATCGCGTTCGCGTGGGAGCTGGGCGTGCTTGCCCAGGGCGGCGACGATGCCCTCGCGAGGTTCGTCGACGATCACGGCGTGGTGCCCGCCGAGCTGGCGGCCGCGCTGGGTCGCGGGGACCTCGTCTCCGGGCCGGTGCTCGACGTGTTCACCAGCATGTTCCTCCACGCCGGCTGGCTCCACCTGCTGGGCAACCTGCTGTACCTGTGGATCTTCGGCAACAACGTGGAGGACCGGATGGGCCGCCCGGCGTTCCTCGTGTTCTACCTGTTCGGCGGCGTCGCGGCCGTGGCTGCCCAGACCCTGATCGACCCGTCGTCCGAGGTACCCATGATCGGCGCGTCGGGCGCGATCTCGGCCGCGCTGGGCGCCTACCTCGTCCTGTACCCGCGCGCCCGGGTCCAGTCCCTGGTGTTCCTGGGCTTCTTCTACCAGTTGATCGCGGTGCCGGCGGTGATCGTCCTCGGGTTCTGGTTCGTGCTCCAGGTCGTCGACGGCATTGGATCCCTCGGCGCCACCACCGGGACCGGCGGTGGCGTCGCCGTGTTCGCCCACATCGGGGGATTCGTCGTCGGCGCCGTATTGGCCCTGCCGCTGCGGCTGCGCGGTCCGCGACGAGCGTGGTGATCCCGGGGGCGCCTCGGCCGGGCCGGCCCGCCGTCGTGGGATAATCGGCGCATGGCCGACGAGCCCGCCGACAACATCGAGATGGTCGTCGAGAGCGTGCGCGTGCACATGCTCTCCAGCCGCCACGTCGTGATCCTCAAGGATGCCGCCCACGAACGCTACCTGCCGATCTGGATCGGGCCGTGGGAGGCGAGCGCGATCGCGATGCGCCTGCAGGGCCTGACGCCCGAGCGACCGCTCACGCACGACCTGTTCGCCGGCGTCCTGGGCGAGCTCGGCGTTCGCCTGGACCGGGTCCTGATCACCTCGCTCGCGGACGAAACGTTCCACGCCCGGCTGGTGCTCGTCCAGCCCGACGCCCGTCACGAGATCGATGCGCGCCCCTCGGATGCGATCGCGCTCGCCGTCCGGATGGGCGTTCCGATCTACGCCGCCGCGGCCGTGCTGGACCAGGCCGCGCTCGGGGCGGACTCGGCGCAGGACGCGGACGACGAAAGCGGCGCCGCGGGTGGGGCTGGACGTGCGGGAGCCGCGCTCGAGGCAACGGGCGAGAAGATCGATCCCACCAGGCTGGACATCTTCCGCGAGTTCGTGAACTCGCTCGACGCCGAGGGCGACCAGCGCGGGGGCGCCGGCCCGTCCAGCTGACACGACACGCGGCGGCTCGTCCGCTCGTCGCGAGGCGCCGCCGGCCCCGGGCGGTCCGGCGGGTCAGTCGCCGAGGATCGGGCGGCCCCGGCGGAGCGCCCGCTCGCGGTTCGCCCACAGCCGCAGTCGCAGGCCCCAGAAGTCCTTGACCGCGCGCCAGATCACGGACGGCCGGGCTCCCGTCGGGGAGCCGGCGGTTCGCGGGTGGTGCGGGACGCCGACCTCGACGATCGATCGCCGCTCGAGGATGACCTTGATCAGCAGCTCGGCCGAGAAGAAGGCGCCGCCCGATTCGACCCGGACCCCCTCGAGCGCCGCGCGCCGGAACAGCTTGGCGGCGCAGTCCACGTCGCGGACCCGGAGACCGAACAAGATCCGGTTTGCCAGCTTGTAGCTGCGGGCGTAGACGATCCGGATCAGCGGGTCCGCCCGCCGGATGCGGTAGCCGACCACGACATCGGGCGCGTCCGGCTCGGTCAGGCGCGACGTGAGCAGCCCCAGGTCGGCGACCCGGAACTGGCGATCGCCGTCGGTGAACGCGAGCAGCTCGTAGCGCGCGGCCTCGAACCCCGACCGGAGCGCGCCGCCGTACCCCCGGTTCACCGGGTGGTGGACGACCCGCACGACGTCCGGGCGGGCGGCCGCAAGGCGGTCCGCGATCTCGCCGGTCCGGTCGCGCGACCCGTCATCGACGGCGATGATCTCGAACGTCTCGGCCAGCGACGGCAGCGCCTCGAGCGCCTCCTCGACGAGGCCCACGAGATTGGCCTCCTCGTTGTGGGCCGGGAAGAAGTAGGACAGGCGGGGCACTCGTTGTGCGGTCGCCGCCGGGGTCCCCTCGCTGGTCGTCGTCACGGGCTCCTCTCCTGCCGGCCCGTCACTCGATACAGGTTGCCCGGGCGACCGACGGGCTCGATCGCGTAGCGTCTGGCGAGATCCTGCACGTCCGATTCTGTCACGCGCATGACGTACACCGGCCGCCGGCCGAGGTTGGCGTCGATCACGTCATCGACCTCACCCAGGTACAGGTCGAGACGCGTCCGGTCATCGACCACCCACACGTCCGGCCGGCGGCCCTCGACCAGCTGGCCGTACCACAGCGGTGTCGAGTACGACCACCACGAGACCACCACCGCATTCGGCTCCAGGGTGGCGAACGCCTGGTCGAGCCACGTATCGACCCAGGTCTCTTGCGAGCGGTCCAGGGTGTGCCAGCGCGTCGACAGGCCGGCTACCGTCGGCACCAGCAGCGCCACGCCCACCGCGATGGCGACCAGCGTGTTCGCCCGTGGCCGGCCCGGGAGTGGCAGCGCCACCAGATCCTCGCCGCCCGGCTCGTGCCCTGCCGCCAGGTCCGCCTCGCCCGCTGCTCTCGGGGCGGGGTCCCGGAGCACGCGCCGTACGGCCGTATCGGCCAGGATCCCCAGCCACGTCCAGGAGAAGAACACCGGCCCCAGGTAGTAGCGGTCGATCCGGGCATTGACGTAGGAGGCGGCGAAGAAGCAGGTGATCGCCGTGGCTGTCAGCGAGAGCAACGCGTACCGCGGACGCCGGATCACGGTTGTCAGGAGGCCCAGCGGGATCAGGGCAACCAGCGGCCCGAACTGGGTGGACGCCAGGTCCAGCAGCGCCTTCCCCTTGCCCAGCGGATCGGCGAGCGGACCGACGACATCGGCCTGGAACTGCCGGGCCAGGATGATCTCCCAGAAGCCGTTCCAGGTTTCGGGGTGGCCGTAGACGAGCGGCGCCCGGAGGATGCCGGCCCGGAGCGGGAGCTCGAGGTAGAGCAGCGCAGCGACGCCCAGGCATGCCCCCAGGGCCGCGACGATGAGCCGGGGGCGTCTGAGCACCTGTGGCTCGACGGCGAGGACGTACAGGCCGACTGGCGGGATGAGCAGCACCGCGAGGCCATGGTTTGCCAGCGCGACGCCGAACACCGCCGCCGTGATCACGATCGCGCGATCCGCCAGCCGGCGAAGCCGGGCGTCGTCCCCGCTGGCCCTCCACCGATCGACCAGGGCCGCCCAGCGGAGCAGGCCGATCACCACGGCGACAAGCAGCGCCAGGTGCAGCGCGTGGACGTCCACCGCGGTCCCGATCGCCCATACCAGGGGCGTCAGGGCAAACCCGACCCCGACCGCGACCGCGACCGCCAGCGGCGCGCCGAGGCGACGACCCACCAGGACCACGCCGCCCGTGGCTGCCCCGACCAGCACGACCGACATCAGGTTCATCAGGAACGCGGGGCTTCCCAGTGGCTGGAACACGATCGAGAACAGCCAGCCGAGCACGACAAACGCAGGGAACCCGGTCGGGTGCATCGTGCCCAGCGTCGGCAGCACGACCTGGGCCTCCCCGGTGTCCCAGGCGCCGAGCGTGGGCAGCATCGTCGTCCGGATGATGGCCGCGGCGGCGATCCCGGCCAGGGCCGCGGCCAGGGTGGTTCCGTCCACGGTGCGGAGCCGGCTCGCCACGCGGCTGCCGGCCACCCGGCCAACGAGCGGGCTACCAGCCAAGGAGCTGGCCCCAGACGACGCCCCACACGTTGATCGCTGCGCCGGCGATGACGAGCACGACCGCGGTCATCCGCGGCCGGCCGTCGAGGCGCGCGGCGCCCAACGCGACCAGCGGCAGCAGGAACGGGATGAAGTCGAGCGAGAAGCGGTATCCCCATTGGACCCAGCCCTGGCTGAAGTGGGCGAGGTTGAACAGCGCGATCGTGACCACCGCGACCCCGGCGCCGAGCGTCAACCGGGCCAGCGGTCGGCGTCGGAGGGCGAACAGGGCGAGCAACAGGCCGGGCGCGCTGAGCACGATGCTGGTCCCGATGTCGATCGGCAGCACGAGCGGGCACTCCAGGTCGAACAGCGAGCGCTGCGCCCCCGGGGCGGTGCACAGGGGATGTGGCGCTGCGAACCCCAGGGTGTCGGGCTTGAGGTCGGGGGCGATCACGGGCAGGGCTCCGAACATGATCCCCAGGTTCTGGGGAATGTACCGGACGTCCTCGACGGCCCATTCGGGGTGGTAGCCGAGCGTCGGATAGCCGTTCGCCTCGAGCTGGTACTGGTAGTCGTAGCCGGGGTGGATCAGCGAGCCGGTGGTCAGCAGCGTGTACAGCAGCAGCGCCCCGACCGGTCCCGCGGCGCCGGCGGCGGCCGAGACGGTGCGACGGGGCCACGAGCCGCCCCCCCGACCATCATCAGCCACGGCGCCGCGAACACCAGCGGCAGGCGTGCCGTGGCGGCCAGGCCTAGCAGGAATCCGGCCAGCACCTGGGACCGGTCCAGCGGCCAGATCCCCGCGGTCAGCCCGCCGACCGCGCGGCGATCCGGCGAGCCCTCCAGGTCAAGCCGATCGGCCTCGCGCTCGGCCTCGTCCCACGGATCCTCGACGCTCGCCAGCCGGTCGGCACCCAGCGATACGCCCACCGCGACCAGGGCGATGTCGACCGCGACGAGATGGGCGAAGTACCAGGTGCTGCCAACCGCGGCAGACCACCACCAGACCGTTCCCGTGGCGAACAGGATCGTGGTCAGGATCCGGACCGCCGGCCGGATCGGCAGCCGGCCAAGCATCCAGTACGCGATCCCGACCCCGGCAGCGGCCAGCAGGATCCCGACACCCTCCTGGTCCGCGAACAGGCCGAACAGCCACACGAACGGCACCAGCACGAGCGCGGGGAGCGGCGGGAACGGCAGCAGCGCGCGCCCGTCGGGCACGCCGCCGGCGTCCGTCAGCGGATAGACGTCCTGGAAGTACCAGTTGCCCGGCTGGCCGGTCCCGTCGGGGACCGGGTACGGGAACCAGTCACGCCCGTGGAGGAACGCGTCCGCCTGCCACACGAAGTGGTTGTACTGGTTCAGGTGGACGGGATTCGAGATCGCGTACAGCACCAGCGCGGCGCACGCGATGACCACCCCGACGATGATCGTCAGGGGGTCGAGACCATGGGCGTCCGGCAGGGGGGTCGTGACGCGACCCTCGGCTATACTCCGCTTCACCTTCAACGCTTGTGTAGGAGGCTCCCCGTGACCGGTTCGGGTTCGGGCGCGCCCGACCGGAACATGCTCGCGGCCCACACCTCCTGGCGAGGTATCGGCCGGCAGATCCTGATCGTGATGGCGATCGGGCTCGTCTTCCGGTTGATCATGGCATATGGCATCGATGGACTCCGCGGATCGGGCTTCGACTCCGACCTGAAGCTGTTCCGCTACTGGGCCTCGAACCTCGGCCAGCAGGGACCGTTCGGGTTCTACGATCGGGGCTTCTTCGCCGATTACACCCCCGGATACCTGTATGCGCTGTGGCTGGTCGGCCTGGTCGGGCAGGTCGCGGGCGGGGTCGGAGACCTGATCAAGCTGCCCGCGATCGTGACCGACATCGCGCTGGGGCTGGTCGTGTACCGCATGGCGCTCGACCTCGGCACCACGGAACGGCGCGCCACGATCGCGGCGGCGGTCGTGATCTTCAACCCGATCAGCTGGTTCGATTCCACGATCTGGGGCCAGGTGGACTCGTTCGGAACCGTGTTCCTGCTGCTCGCGATCCGCGAGCTGTGGAGGGGCCGCAGCGAGCGGTCGGCGATCCTCGCCGTGGTCGCGGCCCTGATCAAGCCGCAGCTGGGCATCCTCGTCCCGATCCTGGCCCTGGTCGTCATCCGCCGCGCGGTCTGGCCGTCCGGTGGCTGGGGCGACGATCCGGCACCCGAGCCGTCCGGCACCGCCTGGGAGCGACGGACGACCGGCCCGATCCGAATCCTGACCACGGCCGTGGCGGGCTTCCTCACGGCCGTGCTGGTGTCGGCCCCGTTCGGGCTGTCGGTGGTCTCGTTCAGCACCACCGCCCCGTTCGTCGACTCGGCGCTGGTCCGCCTCGTCCTGAGCACCGCGGCCACCTACTCGTTCGTGACCGTGAACGCGTACAACGCGTGGGCACTGTTCCCGGTCGACGGCGTGAGCCTTGCGTCGTCGGGGTCGACGCAGTGGATCCCGGACGCGCCCGTCCCCGACGCCGCCACGTGGGCGCAGATCGGCGGTCTGCCGGCCGCCCTGGTCGGGGCACTGCTGCTGGTGGCGGTGATCCTCGTCACCTCGTTCCTCGTCGCGCGGCGCCCGGATCGTCTGACGATCCTCGTCGGCGTGTCGGTGCTGGCGCTGGCCTTCTTCGCGGTGCCGACCCGGGTGCACGAGCGGTACCTGTTCCCGCTGTTCGGCCTGGCGGGGATCCTGATCGCGTTCTCCTGGCGATGGCGGATCGCCTACGCGGTGGCCGGGGTCGCGACGTTCCTCAACATGTACGTCGTGCTCACCACGGTGTACCCGGGAAACCCCGGGATCGCTGACTGGCTGGGCATCGGCGATGCCGTGCGCTCGTTCTGGGGCGTGGCGATTCTCGCGGCGATGCACACCGCCGTGCTGGTGTGGGGCATCGCGCAGCTGCGGCCGGCCGCGAGGCGCCGGCTCGCCGCGGAGCGGGTCCGCGGCTCGATCGACGACCTGACGCCGGCGTACGCGGCGCCGGACCCGACGGCCTCCCCGGACCCGACGGCAGTCGCCCCCGCCAGGACCACGATCCCCCCGGGCCCGGTTTCGATCGCGATGGCAGCGCCCGGACCACCGGCCGTGCCGCACGCACCAGCCGCCGCCGGATCGGTCCCCGAACCGGCCGCAGACCCGGTCCCCGCGCAGCCGCGGCGCCGGCTGCCCGCCTGGTACGACCGCCCGTCGCTGTCCGACCTGGGCCTCGTGGGCTGGTTCCGGGCCCGCGTCAACGAGACGCCGATCCGGCCCGACCGGTCGCACCAGCTCGCCCGCGAGGGACGAGGCCGCCTCGATCGCCTCGACATCTGGATCCTGGTCGTGATCGTCGCGGCGGCCATGGGGCTGCGGATGTTCCGGCTCGCGGAGCCGGTGCGGATGCACTTCGACGAGGTCTACCACGCCCGCACAGCCGCCGAGTTCCTCCAGGACTGGCGGTACGGGATCGAGCACCCGATCTACGAATGGACCCACCCCCACCTCGCGAAATACGCGATCGCGGCGGGGATCGTCCTGTTCGCCGGGCATGACGTGGAGGCCACGAGCCAGCTCGACGTCAAGGTCCGCGATGTGGCCATCGAGCCGATGCGGCCCGATCTCCTGGCAACCGGCGATCGAGCAGGCGACCGGGTATGGGTGGCCACCGGCGACGAGCTCGTCGGCTACGACCTCCGGACGCGCGCGGTCGCCGCGCGCTGGTCCGTGCCCGGCGCGTCCGCCGTTGCCTTCGACCCGGACGGCCTCCAGCTGCTGGTGGGCACGGATGCGGGACAGGTCCTGGCGCTCGACGTGTCATCGCTCGACGACCTGGGCGGGTTCGACGCCACTGCGCCGCCGGTGTCGCCGACGCCGATCGCCACCCTCGACGGATCGATCCGGCGCCTGGCCACGTTCGATGGCGGCCAGGCGATCGCCGCGCTGCTCTCCGGCGACACGGTCGCGGTCGTCGATGGCGGCACCGGCACCGAGAGCGGCCGCCTGGTGCTGCCGGGTGCCGCCGACATGCTGGCCGCAGGTCAGAGCGACGCCGTCGTCGCGACCCCGGTCGATGTCACCGATGCCCCGGCCGAGGCAGCGGAGCTGGCGAGCATCCTGGGCGGCGACGCCGCGGACTATGCACCCGGCCTGACACAGCTCGACGCCGACACCGTGACCCTGCCCGGCACGCTGACGCCCGAGGTGCGATCGAGCCTCCAGGCGGCGATCGATGGCGGACAGCTGGCTGGGATCCGGATCGACAAGGTCCCCGTGCTGGCGGTGGCCGACACCGCTGGCGTGGACCTCGTGACCACGCGCGGCACCCTGGCCGCGACCATCGCCCTCAAGGGCCCGGCGACCTCGGTCGCCTACGTCACCGGGGTGGAGGACGGCACGCAGCTCTACGCTACGAGCACCGACGCGGCCATCGGTCAGCCGCAGGTCGCGATCGTCGCGATGTCCGGCGACTCGGCCAAGGACGGCCCGCGCATGACCGCGACGATGCAGATGCCCGGGGCGACGTCCCGGATCGTGTACGACGAGGCGGCGGGGCTCGTGGACGCGCTGGGGGTCACGCCCGACGGAAGCCCCACCGTGTACGTGATCGAGCCGCACGGCAAGACGGTGTTCGCCGACCATCGGCTGCCCTTCGACGCGGCGGCCTGGGTCCTCGACAGCAACCCGGACTACCCGACCGACAGCCATGGCGCAATCCTCGTGTTCGCCGCGGACGGCGCCACCGGCTCGCTCAACGTCGACGACTACGCCTTTGCGTGGCGCCTGCCGGGCGTCATCCTCGGCGCCCTCACCGCCGGCCTGCTGTACCTGCTCACCAGGGTGCTGTTCCGTCGCCGCGAGGTGGGCGTGCTCGTTGGCCTGTTCGCCATTCTCGACGGGATGTTCTTCGTCCAGAGCCGGATCGCGATGAACGACGTGTACGTCGGCGTGTTCATCCTCGCCGCGTACGTGCTGTTCGCCTGGCTGTGGCTCCAGCCCGCCCGTCGCCGCTGGTCGTTCTGGGCGGCGATGCCCGCGATCGGGGTCCTGCTGGGACTCGCGCTGGCCTCGAAGTGGGTGGCGGCGTATGCCATCGGCGCCCTGGGCATCCTCATCCTCGCCCGGTCCGCGCTGGGCCGCGTGCTGCTGATCCTGGGGCTGATCGGGCTCACCGGCGTGCTCGGCTGGATGGCGCTGGCGGTGCCGACCGGGAGCGACGCCAGCGGGAACGTCACCTTCGCCCTGTTGATGATCGGCCTCACGCTGGCCGCGGTCGCGATCAGCGCGTACCACCCGATCGCATGGTCGGACGACGAGATCCGGCTCGCGGTGGGCGGTCCTCCGGCGCTGGGCATCCTGCTGGCGCTCTCGTCCATCGCGCTGGGGCGGGCCGATACGGCCATCGCCATCGGCCCGGTGCTGGTGACCCCGATCTCCACCGCGTTCGTGCTGGTCGTCACGGGCCTGGTCGCGTACGCCGCATTCCAGGTGAGTGGCCGGCTGGGGTTCGGCCCCATGGCACCCGTCCCGCCGGCCGGGGCGATCGCCGGGATCCCGCCGGCCTCACCGCCCGCGGAGGGCTGGCTTCGCCTGGGATCGGGTCTCGGGCTGCCGATCGTGTGGATGCTGGGCTCGCTGCTGGTCATCCCGATCGTGGTCTACGTGATCTCGTACCTGCCGTGGGCAGCGATCGAGGGGCACCAGATCATGCCGGGCTGGCCGCCGGGGCACACCGGCCAGACACTGCTGGACCTCACCGGGGAGATGTACCGCTATCACAACAACCTGACCGCGGCCCACCCGGCGAGCTCCCCGTGGTGGGCGTGGCCGCTCAACCTCAAGCCCGTGTGGTTCTATCAGGGCGGGTTCGCCGAATCGACCGCGGCGTCGATCTACGACGCCGGCAACCTCGTCGTCTGGTGGCTGGGGGTCCCGGCGCTCGTGTTCGTCACCTACCAGGCGTTCCGCCGCCGGAGCCTTGCCCTCGGCCTGATCGTGATCGGGTTCCTGTGCCAGTGGGTGTCCTGGGCGCGGATCGACCGGGCGGCGTTCGAGTACCACTACTACACGAGCCTGCCGTTCGTGATCATGGCGCTCGCGTACTTCGTCGCCGAGCTGTGGCACGGCGCGTCGCGGCGGACGTGGCTGCTGGCGCGGGTGGCGGCCGCGGCGGCGCTGCTGGGGCCGGTGATCCTGTGGGTCCTTCGCCTGCCGCTGTGCACGTTCGCGGGCGTCGACTCCGTCAACGAGGGCTCGGCCGCGTGCCACGGGAACCCCGGCAACCTGGTCATCACGCCGGCCGCGGCCGCAATGGCGATCATCGTGCTGGTGACGCTGGTCATCCTCGTCCGGCAGCTCGTCGACCTGGGGCGGCCGCGCGCGGACGGGCGTCCGCTTGACGGACGCGATCTCGTGCCGCTGCTGGCAACCGCCGTCATCGGCGGTGCGCTGCTGGCGCTGTCGCGGGTGCTCCCGTCGACCGATGCGCTGCTCAACTTCCCGGGGATCGTGCCGGAGCTCATCGCGCTCGTGATCGCCGTGCCCCTGGCGCTCGTGGCGATCCAGGTCGTCACGGCCCGGGACGCCCGGCGATTCGTGATCGGGCTGGTCTCGGCGGTCGCGATCTGGTTCGTGATCCTGTACCCGAACATCTCGGCGCTGCCGCTGCCGGCGACCGTGGTCAATGCCTACCAGGGGTTGCTGCCGACGTACCTGTACGCGTTCCAGTTCTCGGTCAACACGATTGACCGCAGCGGCTCGATCTCGTTCGCTGACCCGCGCTTCGTGCTGCTCCTGGCATTCATCGCGATCGCGTCCGTCGTGGTCGCCTACTCGGCGTGGATCTGGCGCCAGTCCCTGGCCGACGAGCCGGCGGACCAGGCCCCGGACCCCGTCGCCGGTGGGCCGGCGGGCGAGCCGGGATCGACCTGAGCGAGCGCCGCCTCGACCTGCGCGCGTGCGGTCAGACGGGGCGCGAAACCTCGTCCGCGGTGGCGTTCGCATCGTCCGCCTGGTCCGACCCAGCCGCGCGCGGCGATGGCGGAACGTCGGCCGTGAAGTGCGCCGGCAGCGCGCCGGCGGCGTCGAGCCGCCGGATCACGAACCCGTAGTAGTCGTCCACCTTGGCAGTCACCCGTGGCCAGCTGAACTCCTCGGCGCGCTGGATCCCGGCCAGGGACATGGCGGCGGCGAGCTCCGGATCGCCCAGCAGGCGACCGATCGACAGCGCGATCTGCTTGGGCGCTCGAGGCGGGACCAGCAGCGCCTCTCGGCCGCGCCGGACCACGCCCTTGTAGCCGTGGATGTCGGACGCGACGATCGGCGCCCCGGCCGCCATCGCCTCGAGCAGGACGATCCCGAACAATTCCCGACCGGTTGCGGGGGAGACGTAGACGTCCGCCGTCCGGAACAGCTGGTCCCGTTCGTCGTCCGAGACGCGACCGACGAACTCCACCCCGCGCAGGCGGCGCGTGGCCACGTAGCGGCGTGCCTCGCGCTCCTGGGGCCCGCCGCCGACGAGCAGCAGCCGGCATTCGCAGCCCGTCTTGCGCAGGATCCGGTAGGCCTTGAGCAGGTCCAGCACGCCCTTGCGCGGCTCGAACCGTCCGACGAACAGGATGTTCCGGGTCCCGTCCTGCCAGCGCGCCAGCGGGACCGCCCGCCGGAACCGGTCCATGTCCACGCCGTTGGGGATGACCTTGTAGTCGCCGGGGAAGTAGCGGTCGATGAAGTGTCGCGCGGCGGCCGACACGGCGATCCGGCCGTGGAGCCGATCCGCATAGCCGCGCAGGGCACGGCTGCCGAACTCGTACGCCGGCGACCAGCCCCCGTAGGCGTGGAAGGTGGCCACGTTCACGCTGCGGGATTCCCGCAGCAGGACGAGCGACAGGAACGGCACGAAGGGCTCGTGGAAGTGGAGCACGTCGAACCGCTCGCGCTCCAGCACGTCCTGTACCTGGGAGATGTACCGGGGCGACAGCGTGATCGTGCCCACCGACCCATTGGTGGGAACCGAGAACCCCTTGCCCAGCCGGATCACGTCGCCCTCGGATGCGCGCTGGAGGCCGTGTGACGAGGTCAGGATCCGGACGTCGTGACCGCGCAGCCGCAGGTTCTCGTAGAGATAGCGGACGTGCTGCGTGACGCCGCCGGGCAGCGGGTAGACGTACGGGGAGACGAGCCCGATCTTCACCTGCCGGACGCCTCGCCGGGCTCGGGTGTGCCCGGCGCCTCGCCGGGCTCGTACCGGGGCGGTCTGAGATGGCCACCCGGATAGCCGTGGTCCCGGCCCGTCCCGTCGCGGCGAAGACGCCCACCCAGATCCGCGCGGGCGTCACGGCCGTACTTCCGGAGCTGCCTGCCGAACGTTCCCAGCTGGCCGGCGGTGCCGTGGAAGTCGCCGTGGTGCCGGCTGGTCCCGGCGAGGATCGCGGCGCGCACATCGTCGGGAGTCCGGCCGGGGAACGACGTCCAGCCCGAGCCGATCGCGGCGGCCGCATGAGAATCGCTGTTGCCTATCTCGGCGAGCCCGAGCTCGGCCGCGAACTCGAGCACGCGCTTGTGACGGTAGCGGCCGAGGGCCGTGGGGTTGAAGGTCTCGATGGTGTCGGGGCGGACCGCCGGGTTGTCGCTCGCCAGCAGCCGGCGGAGCACGAAGCCCTGGGCGCACAGCGGGTACGGAACCAGGGGGTGGGCGGGGATCGCCAGGCCCCCCTGATCGTGGACGGCCTCGATCGACCAGCCCAGCGATCTGAGCGACGGCACCCGGCGTTCGAGGTACAGCGCCAGCAGGTGGCCCCCGCGGGTCGTGATCTCCTCGCCGATGACGACCGAGAAGCCCAGGCCTTGGTCCTCGGCCATGCGGCGCGCCGCGAGGGCTGCGTCGATCCGCTCATGGTCGGCGATCGCGATGACGTCGAGCATTCCGACCCGCTGCACGTGTTCGAGGATCTCCTGCACGGAGGACGTGCCGTCGGAGGCCAGCGTGTGAATGTGCATGTCTGCGCGGCCCGTGCGCTCCTGCGGCTCGCCGATCATGCCCCAGCCTCCGGCGCGGCGTCGCCGCGGGGCGGATCTGCGACCGGCGGTGCGACGGGATCTGCGGCCGGCTCCGCCGTCGGCTCCGCGGCCGATCGGCCGGCGGGAACGAGATCGGGCCAGATCGGGTGGAAGGCGCCCCACCACTGCTCGGGGCTGTCCGCCAGCAACGACTCGAACGCGGTTGCGATCCCGGCGGTCAGCGCGGTCACGCGCTCGCGCCGGGTCCCGGTCCGGGGGACCGGCACCTCGAGCAGCCGGCCGACCACCCGTCCGCCCGCCGTTCGGCGCGCGGACCCGGCGTAGAGCGGCACGCCGGCCTCGACGGCGAGCAACGCCGGCCCGGCAGGGATCGGCGCCGGGTGGCCGAACAGCGGGACCATCAACCCGTTGTGGGTCAGGTCCCGGTCGGCGACCAGCCCGACCGACTCGCCCCGCCGGAGCGCCCGGAGCAGGGTTCGACGTGCGTCGGTGATCGGGACGATGCGCACGCCCACGCGGCTCCGGGACTCGACGAACCAGCGCTGGAGCCCCGGGTCCGACACCGCCTCCATGGGCGCGGTGACCGGGTGTCCGACGAGGTGGGACACGATCACGACCGGGAGCTCGATCGAGCCGAAGTGCATGCCCACGAGCACGATCGGGTGGCCGCCGGCGAGCGCCTCCCTGACCTCGGCCGGTGTCTCGATGTCGATCCGCTCCTGCGCCAGCGCCAGGTCGAAGGCGCCGCTCCGCGCAACCTCGAGGTAGTACCGGGCCGCGTGCCGGAAGGCGGCGCGCACCAGCCGCTCGAGCGCGTCCGGATCCGTGGCCGCGCGCCGGGCCAGCCCGGTCCCGCGGTTCGATGCGGCCAGGCCCTCGCACACGCGTCCGAGGTTCGCGCGCGCCTGTGCGGCGCGCGCCGGCGCCAGGCGGTACCACAGCTCGCCCGCGGCATCTGCGGCCGCGACGAGCGGCCGTTCGGGGAGCCGCGAGATCACCTTCGCTGCGCCGACCAGCACGGTCCCACGGACCCCACGCGGCGCGTCCGGCGCATCAGCCGCATCGGCCGCCGGCCCGCCGGGGGCACCGGCCGGGCCCGACGGCGTGGCGAGGATCACGACCCCGCCGCCTCGAGCGCGCGGGCGTCGGTCCCGACGGCATCGTCCGTTTCGCCGGCCATGGCGGGCCGGCGGCCGGCGCGACCGTGGTCGGCACGCATCGCGGCGGCCCGGGCCTCGAGGGCCAGGCTCTCGCCGGCATCGGCCGGCCACACGGGCTTGAAGCTGTACCACTGCTCGGGGGCTTCGGCGACCGCGCGCTCGAGGAAGTCGGCGATGCGCTGCGTGGCGTCGAGCAGGTCGGCCGGCGCCGATGACGGCACCGTGAAATGCGTGTCGAGCTCGATGTGGAACCGCCCCCCCGGGTCACGACGGATGGCGATCGGCAGGATCATCGCGCCAGACTTCGCGGCCAGCGTTGCCGGTCCTGCCGGCAGCGTCGTCCACGCGTCGAACATCCGGACCGGGATCCCGTCCGGCCGGTAGCCCCAGTCGATCAGCAGCGCCAGGATCTCGTTGCGGCGCAGCACCCCGAACAGGTCGCGCAGGTTCCGCCACGGGATGAGCTTGACGCCCCACGACTCGCGCTGTCGCCGCAGGAGGTCGAACAATTCCGGGAACGACGAGTCGTCGGCGATCACGTTGGTCGGGTAGCCGTGCTCAGCGAGCGCCGCCGCCGCTGCCTCGTTGTTGCCGATGTGCCCGGCGACCACGATCAGGGGCAGTCCGGACTCACGCCACAGCTGGGCGACACGCTCGATATCGCCCACCTCCACCGCCGCCGACACCTCTGCCTCGGGGCGTGATGGGAGCCGCATCAGCTCCACGATGTAGCGCGCGTACTCGCGGTATGCCCGTAACGCAAGCCGCCTCACGCGCGGATCGCCGGGCGGAAGCCCGAGGACGTGCCCGAAGTTCGTGTTGGAGAACCGCCGCTTGGCGGGCCAGGCGAGATAGCTCGCCTGGACGGCTGTCCCGATCACCGCTCGCGACAGCCGCGGCGGCACGTGCGCAAGGACGACGGCCGCGGCCCGGTAGCCGAGGACCGCCGATCGCTCGAGCAGGCGTGAGGGTGGCTCGAGGCGGCGGTGGGGCGCCTCGAGCCCGGGAGGTCGCTGGGTCACCTGTTGGCGGCAGCCTTCGCCTTCGCCTGGCCGGCCAGCGCCTTGGAGTCTTTCTTCGACTCCTCGTTGCCGACCAGCGTCTCGTTGTCCTCGCCCCGGATGAACGCCTCGACACGGTTGAACGCGATGTCGTCGTGGATCTGGAGCGGGGGGCTCTTCATGAAGTAGCTCGAGGGAGCCACGAGGGTGCCCTTGAGGCCCCGGTCGAGCCCGATCCGCACGCAGCGGATGGCGTCGATGATGACGCCCGCGCTGTTGGGGCTGTCCCACACCTCGAGCTTGAGCTCGGCCTTGAGCGGGACGTCGCCGAAGGTGGTGCCCTCCATGACGATATGGCAGTACTTGCGGTCCTTGAGCCAGGGCACGTAGTCCGACGGGCCGACGTGCACGTCACCCGGCTCCATGTCGTAGTCGAGCATCGAGGTGACCGCGTTGGTCTTGCTGATCTTCTTGGACTCGAGGCGCTCGCGCTCGAGCATGTTGAGGAAGTCGGTGTTGCCGCCGAAGTTGAGCTGGTAGGTGCGATCGAGGCGGACGCCGCGATCCATGAACAGGCGGGTCATGACCCGGTGGGTGATCGTGGCCCCGACCTGGCTCTTGATGTCATCGCCGATGACGGGCAGCCCTTCCTCGGCAAACCGGCGCTGCCAGTACGGCTCGCGGCCGATGAACACGGGGATCGCGTTGACGAACGCCACTCCCGCCTTGAGCGCCTGCTCGACGTACCACTTGGTGGCTTCCTCGCTGCCGACCGGCAGGTAGGACACCATGACGTCGACCTCACGCTCCTTGAGGATTCCGACCACGTCCGCCGTGGGACCGGGGGCCTTCTCGATGATCTGCGACAGGTACTTGCCCAGGCCGTCGTGGGTCATGCCCCGGTCGACCTTGACGCCCATCGACGGGACGTCCATGAACTTGTAGGTGTTGTTCTGGCCCGAGAAGATCGCCTCGGAGATGTCCTTGCCGACCTTCTCCTTGTCGACGTCGAACGCAGCGACGAACTCGACATCGCTGATGTGGTAGTCGCCCAGCTGGACGTGCATCAGGCCCGGCACGAATTCGCCGGCCTTCGCGTTCTCGTAGTAGTAGCGACCCTGGACGAGGCTGCTCGCGCAGTTCCCGACGCCCACGATGGCGACCCGGATCTTCTTGCCGCGGGCCTTGGGGGCGCTGCCGTTGGTGCCGTTCGTGCTCACCCGCTGTTGCTCCATGCTGCTGTTACTCCTGCTCCTGCTTGGATGCCTGGTTGATGGTGTGGACAATTCGCTGGATGGTCGTGATGGTGGCGAGGACCGCGATCAGGCCGAGGCTCCATGCGAGCCAGACCTGGCCGGCCCACGGCACGGCGATCTCGATGCTGCCGGGGAGCGAATAGGTCTCGAGGCGTAGCAGTGGGTTGGCGGTCCCCTGGATACCGGCAAGGACGAGGCCGATCGTGAGGATGACGATCCGGACCTCGCGCGGCGCGAGGCCCACGTTGGCCATGCCCGTCCCGGGCGTGAAGCCGAGGCTCTCGGCCTTGGCCCGGGTGTAGCTGACCATGAACGCCGAAGCCATCGCCGCAGCGGCGAGCACGGCGCCGAGGCGGAAGTCGTCGGCAAGCGAGCCGGTTACGACACCCACGTAGACGACCCCCTCTCCCCACCGGTCGAAGGTCGAATCCATGAACGCGCCGAGCCTGCTCACCCTGCCCGTCGCCCGGGCCAGGGCCCCGTCGAACAGGTCGAACACGCCGCCGAACACGACCAGCAGCCCGGCCGCCAGCCACCATTGGGCCGCCGCCGCGCCCGCTGCGACGCACGCGATCAGGAAGCCGATGATCGTGAGCGCGTTTGGCGTGAGGCCCAGCCGTCCGAGGCCGAGCGCCACGGGCTCCATCAGGCCGCGAACCCGGGAGCGCAGGCCGGGCGTGACCAGCGAGCCCGTCATAAGACCGCTCGCGGCGCGGCCCCGCCGGTCGCACCGAACCCCAGGACCTGCGCCTGCCGGTCGGCGAACCGCGCGAAGGCCTCGGGCTCGATCGTGTGGACCGTCTCGCGACCATGCCGGCGGGCGGTGACCAACCCGACCTCGCGGAGCTTGCCCAGGTGCCACGAGACCAGCGGCTGGGACAGCCCGACGTGGTCGATCAGCTGGGTCACCGTGGCCGGGCCGACGGCAAGCCTGCGCACGATCCGCAGCCGGTTGACGTCCGCGAGCACCTTGTGGAACAGCCGCAGCTCGCGCAGGTCATCGGGCTGGTCGACGACCGATGCGAGCGTGCTCCGGATGCGTGCGCGAGAGGGCGACAAGTCTTCAGGCACCTGCTGCGGTGGTCTTCCGGAACGGCGGCGTGGATCTACGGATCAACCACCATTTATATCAATGGACGTTGATCCTATTGGTGCGGGTTCGTGGTGTCAAGCCCGGTTGTCGAGCGCGACCCGGCGGCGGTGCACCGGTCCGCGCACGACCGCGTGAGCGATCGGACGGCCAGGACGCCGTCGGGTCACCCGCCCCCTGCGACCGCCTACACTCGGCCCGTGGACCGGTTGCCGCGGCGTGATGCGCTCGTTCTCCTTGTCGTCCTGGGCTCGGGCGTGTTCCTCGCCGGCCTGGAGCTCATGATCACGGCGGTCGCGCTGCCGGCGATCGTCGTCGACCTCGCGGACTGGACCCGCCTGCGCGAGGCGTCGTGGATCATCAACGGCTATCTCCTGGTGTACGTGGTGACCATGCCCCTGGCAGGTCGCCTGGCCGACCTGTGGGGCAATCGCCGGCTGTTCCTGACGGCGCTGGTGGTGTTCACGATCGGCTCGGCCCTCGCGGGCCGGGCCCAGTCGCTCGAGGAGCTGGTCGCGGCGCGCCTCGTGCAGGCGGCGGGCGGCGGTGCCCTGATCCCGGTGGCGACATCGGCCGTCTCGCACCTGTTCGAGGGCCCGGCACGTCCGAGGGCACTGGGGATCATCGGCGCGCTCACGTTCCTGGGCATGGCCGCCGGCCCGTTCCTCGGCGCGGCCATCCTCGACGCCTTCCATCCGGACGCCGCGCTGTCGCGACTGGGCATGACGCCCGGCTCACCCCTCCCGGATGCGCTCGCGCCGGCGTGGCGCTGGGTGTTCTACGTCAATGTGCCGATCGGGATCATCGCGCTCGTCCTCGCGTGGGCCGCGAGCAGCGGCTGGGAGACGCCGCGCCGCGCCGGACGGGTCGACGTCGTCGGCGCGGTCCTGTTCTCGGCCTTCCTGGTCGGCGCGCTGGGCGCCCTCACGCTGCTCGGCAGCCGTACGGACCCGGGCCCCGGGTCCATCGACCCGTTCATCGTGACCATGGTCCTGGTCGTCGTGGCCGCGGTTGCCGGACCCGTGAGCATCGTGCGCGGGCTCCGCACGGGCGACCCGTTCCTCGACCCGCGGCTGTTCCGCCATGCTCCGTTCACGGCCGCCGCCCTGGTCTCGGCGCTGACGGGCTATGGATTCGCGACCGCGATCGTGGGCGGCGCGGTGTTCGTGGACCGGGTGCTGTACGGCGGCGCCGACGATCAACGACTGGCGCTGGGGGCTCTGGGCGCGGCAACGGCCGCGGGCGCGCTCGTGTCCGGGTTCGCCGTGCGCGTGCTGTCGCTGCGCCTGGTCACCCTGCTCGGACTCGGCGCCTCGATCGTGGCGTTGGTCCTGATGTCGGCGTGGACCCCGGCAACCACGATCGAGCAGACCGCCGCGGCACTCGGGCTGTTCGGGGCGGGGTTCGGGCTGACCGTGACGCCCCGGTCGACCGCCGCGGTCCAGTCCGTCTCGCGTGAGGCGTACGGGATGGCGTCGTCGACGGTGACCGTGGCGCGGATGATCGGGATGGCCGTGGGTCTCGCGATCCTGACGGCGTACGGGTCGACCACGATCGATCGTCTCTACGACCAGGTGTACGCCACGCCCGACTCGTACCGCCAGTACATCCCGGCCTCGCTGCGCGACCGGCCGCTCCACGACGGGCTCGTCGTCGAGGCGCTCGAGAGCTGGGCGGCCAGCGAGGCTGCCAGGATCATGGTCGGCATCTTCCTGGTCGCGGGCGCCGTGACCGCGATTGCCGTGCCGCCGTCGCTGGTCCTCGACCGCCGTCGCCGCGGTCCGGAGCCCGGGGCCGGCGCCACCTGAGGCCGCCTGTGGTCAGCCGCAGGCGACGGGCTTCGGCTTGGGGTGGGCGTCGGCCGGATCTGCGTCACCGACCGAGATCGGGACCGCGACCAGCTGGGTCTTGCCCGGTGTCCCCTTCGGCCCTTCGGACGTCTGGAGCCACAGCTCCTCGGTGGTCGCGGTCTGGGCGGCGTTGAGGGTGAGCTGGTGCAGCCGGACCTCGTGGATCTCGTACAGGTACAGCTTGTCGTCGCTGGTGAACACCTGGACGATCATGCCCAGCATCTTTCGCTGCTGGCCGGCGTGGGCGAGCTCGTAGATCGGCCCGAACATGCCGTCGCGTGCGTGCGCGAACAGGTACGTCGCGCGGCCTTCGCCCGGCTGACCGAGCTCCTTGAAGTACATCGCGACGTTGCACAGCGGGTAGCCATCGGGCCCCTCGATGACGGGCAGGTCGATCTTGAGCGCCGGGATCACGACCCGCGTGGCGAGCGCCCGCACGCTGGGGCTGGCGGTCGGAGCCTCGGACGGGGTAGCGGTGGAGGCCTCGGTGGTCGGCGTTGCCGACGGGACGACCGTGGGCGCCGTCGACGGCGTCAGGACGTACGTCGTTGGTGATTCCTCGAGCGTCGTTCCCGCCGTGGTGGGATCCGCGTACGACAGCAGGCCGGCGGTCAGCAGCACCACGCCCAGCGCAGTGAGCAGAGCGGGCAGGATCCGGGAGCGGACAGTCTCGATCGGAGGGAGCATCGCGGAGATCCTAGTGGACGACCCATGATCCCCGCCCCGACCGAGTCGTACTGGTAGGCTCAGCCTGATGGGTGGGAGAGCGAACGTCGTGGCTGGCCTGATCGCGGGCGTGTTGGTCGGTGGCCTCGCGCTTGGTGGCCTGCTGCTCCTGGTGCCACCGCCCGTGGTCCAGGAGTCCGCGGCGTCCACTGCTCCGAGCCGGGTGCCGGCCACGCCCTCGCCCGCCACGGTCACGCCCTCGCCCGCCGCGACGCCGTCCGCATCGCCCAGCGGCGCATCAGCGGCGTTCGGGGTCGGCGAGGCTGCCCCGCCGCTCGACGTGGCGCAGCTGGGTGGCGGAAGGATCAGCCTCGCGTCGCTCAAGGGCCAGCCGGTGTGGGTCAATTTCATGGCGACCTGGTGCCCGTCGTGCCGGGACGAGCTGCCGTTGATGGCCGGCTACGCCGCCAAGTACTCGGACGCCGGCCTGGTGGTCCTGGTGATCGACGTCCGTGAGGACCAGGCGACGGTCGACAGCTACATGCGCAGCCTCGGCGTCACGCTGCCGGTCGGCACCGACGTTGACGGCATCGCGCAGGGCGCGTGGGGCGCGTTCGCGTTGCCCGTCCATTACTGGATCGACAGCGACGGTATCGTGCGTGACGGCGCCCTGGGCGGCATCGGGCCCGACCTGATGACCGCCGGGCTGGAGGCGATCCTGCCGGGCGTCTCCGTCAGCGCACCGTGACCCCGCCCGCGTCGCGCTCCGACGATCCGTACGGGCCCGGCGTCCGTCCAGCCCCTGCATCTGCCACGCTTCGCGCGGCAACGCTTCGCGCGGCAACGCTGGCACGCACCCGGCCGATCCTCGTCATCACCGACTTCGACGGGACCCTGTCACCGATCGTCGAGGTCCCCGGGGATGCCCGCATCGTGCCCGCGGCGCGGCGCGCGCTGGGGCGCCTTGGCGCGGCCGCGGACGCGCTGCCCGCGGGCACGCTGGTCGTCGCCGTCCTGTCCGGGCGTGACGCCGCCGATGTTGCGCGCCGCGTCGGGGTGGCGGGGATCCGGTACCTGGGCCAGCACGGGATCGAGCAGGGTCGCCTGGGGCCGGAACCGGATGCGCGCCCCGTCGTGCGGACCGACCCCGGCATCGACGCGGCCGGGAAGGACCTGTTGCGGCTCGCTGAAGGTGCGGCCGACGGCATCGGCCGGCCGGACTGGTTGTCGATCGAGCCCAAGGGCGCCTCGATCGGGCTCCACTACCGCCGGGCCGGCGACCCCGAGGTCGCGCGGAGGTCGATCCACGCCGCGCTCGATGCGGCCGCACGGGACCTGGGGCTGCAGCACGTCGACCGCCTCGAGAGCCGCCGGGTCGTCGAGCTGCGGCCGGGCGGCGCGCCGGGCAAGGGCGACGCGGCGCAGCGCTTGATCGACGAGGTTCGGCCCGCCTCGGTCCTGATCACGGGCGACGACCGCACCGACGTCGACGGCTTCCGGGTCGTCCGGCGCCTGCGCGACGCGACGCCCGTGGAGGCCCTGATCGTGGGGGTCAGCGGCGCCGCTGAGACGCCGCCGGAGCTGCTCGAGACCGTGGACGTGATGCTCGGGTCGCCGGACGCGGTGGCTGCCGTGCTCGATGCCCTGGCCGGCGCGCTGGAGGCACAGCCGGGCGCGGGAGCGAGCTCGCGGCCTGCGCGAGGGTCTCCCTAGTCGGAGGAGAGGCCCGGGCTCTCGACCCGGCGCAGCGTGTCCCGGAGGCGTCGTGACGGCGGCGGCGCGCCGCGGCGAATGGCCGCGATGTCGCGCAGCTGGCGATCCAGCCACCAGCGGACGTCCTCGTGGCGGACGGACTGGCGCAGGTGCCGGAGGCGGGTCTTGCGTTCCTCGGCGGGCATCTCGAGCGCGCGGCGCAGCTGGGCGGCCGTCCCGGCGATGTCCGCGGGCGCAACCACCAGCGAGTCCGCGGCCAGCTGCTCGGCCGCGCCGGCCGTCTCGGACAGCACGAGCACCGGGTTGCGCTCGCCGACCAGCACCGCCTCCTTCGCCACCAGGTTCATGCCATCGACCAGCGGGTTGACCAGCACCACGTCGGCCAGGCGCAGGGCCGCGATCGCCATCGCGTAGTCCGAGCCATCCGAGATCCACACCGGGGCATCGTCCGGATCACTCAGCCCGTTGATCCGGGCGACAACTTCCCGGACCGCCGCGGCGTACTCCGCGTACTCCACGATCGAGGTCCGCGTCGGAGCCATCACGGCCAGGAACCGGACGCGGTCGCGGAGCTCCGGCTCTCGGGACAGCAGTTCCTCGAACGCGAGGAAGCCGCGCAGCGCGTTCTTCGACGGCTCGATCCGGTCGGCGCGGACGATCAGCCACGGGTTTCCCGCCCGCCCGAGTCGCTCTCGAAGGCGGACGACCCGCTGCTCGACGGCGTCACTGCGGGCGAACCGGGTCAGGCCGTCGGGGTCGACGGAGATCGGGTAGGTCCGCACCGGCACGCGTCGTCCACGCCAGCGGACCGTCCGGCTGTCCGGATCCACCCGGGCGTCGTGGACCGCGGTCGCCACCGTGTCCAGGAAGCTGGACGCGTAGCGATCGGTCTGGAGGCCCACGATGTCGCACTCGAGCAGGCCCTCGCAGATCGTGCGTCGCATGCTCGCCGGGAGGATCTGCCACTCGCTCGCGGCCGGCCACGGGATGTGGTTGAAGTGGAGGATCGTCGCCGACGGCAGCTGCTTCCGGATGCGTGCCGCCGCAAGGTACAGGTGGTAGTCCTGGAGCAGGATGATCGGCCGCGGATCATCCCCGGCGGCCGCCACGGCGGCGTCGGCAATGGCATCGTTCGCCGGCAGGTACCCCCCGCGCCAGGCAGCGAGCAGCGCGGCGTCCACGTTGGGGCCATAGGCCGGCGAGAACATCCGGTGCTGGAGGAACCACAGGAACGGGTTCGCGACGATGTTGTAGAACGGCTGGAAGACCGAGGGATCGAGCGTCACCAGGTGGAGCCGGACGTCCTGATTCGGCAGCACGGACTCGACCAGCTCGCCGACGACGGCCCTGTCAAAGCCCGTCGCACTCCGGGCGCCGCCGCTCCCGTGACGCCGTCCGCCGCGGCCGGGCCGCGCGAGCTCCTCGAGCGTCGGGGCCACGGCCCGATCGCCCGGCGTGATCGCAACCGCAACCCAGCTCAGCGGGGCATGCCGGCCCAGCTCGCCCAGGGCGGTCACGAGGCCACCCGCGCCACGCGCCGCCGTCAGGCCACCGGGCGCATTGGGCTCGAGATGGAAGGTGATCGGGCCCCGATTCGAGACGACGATCAGGCGACCGGCGGCTCCGAGGAGGTCATCCAGCACGCGCGGTCGGTCGACAGTCACGTCTCAAGTATGCCCGACGGGTCGAATCGGACCTCGAGCCGGAGGAGCGTGACCGTGATGCAGCAACATGCCCGGGGACGCGCCGCCCCGCCCGACCGACCCGGTGCCGGCGCCCGCCTACCCGACCGCGCGCGCGGCGTTGCCGACGATCTCTAGCACGACACCCGGGAACAGGCCCAGCACGATCGTGAGCACCGAGGTCACCGCGAGCCCGGCCCACACGAGGCGGCCGTGCGGCATGACCGGGACCTCGCCGGCGGGGTCGCGCATCCACATGTACACGACCACACGCAGGTAGTAGAACGCGGCAGCGGTGGCGTTGAGGACGGCCAGCACGGCCAGGACGTTCAGCCAGCCGCCGGCCTGGACGGCCGCCAGGATGACGTAGAACTTGCCGAAGAACCCGGCGGTCGGGGGAATGCCCGTGAGCGACAGCAGGAACAGGGTCATCAGGATCGCCAGCGCCGGCTCGCGGCGCACGAGGCCGGCAAAGGTCGACAGGTTGCTGCTCACCCCGAGCCGCTTCTGGACCGCGGCGATCACGGCGAACGCGCCCAGGTTCATGAACGCGTAGGCGGCGCCGTAGTACAGGAGCCCCTCGAGGCCCTGGATCTGTCCCGCGCCGAACGCCGCGAAGCCCACCAGCATGTAGCCGGTGTGCGCGATCGAGGAGTAGGCGAGCATCCGCTTGACGCTGTCCTGGGTCAGCGCGACGAGGTTGCCCAGTGTCATCGTGGTCGCCGCGAGGACCATGATCACGATGTTCCAGTCGGCGGCGAGCGGTCCCAGCGCCGAGGCGAACAGCCGGATGATCAGGGCAAAGGCGCCCACCTTCGGTCCGACCGACAGCCAGCCGGTCACCGGGGTGGGTGAGCCCTGGTACGCGTCCGGTGTCCAGTAGTGGAACGGGACCGCGGCGATCTTGAACGCGACCCCCGTGGTCAGGAACGCGAGACCCATGCCGAGCCCCGGGGACAGGGCCGCGCCACCGCCCGAGATCAGGGTCAGCGCGGCCGCCACGCCCGCGATGCTGGTGGTGCCGGTGGTCCCCCACACGAAGACAAGGCCGAACAGGAAGATCGCGCTCGAGAATGAGCCCAGCAGGAAGTACTTGATCGCGCCCTCGGTGGAGTAGCTGTCCGACTTGTGGTAGCCGGCCAGGAGGTACCCCGGCAGGACCATCAGCTCAAGCCCGAGGAACAGGACCAGCAGGTCCGCGGAGGCCGAGATCAGCATCGCGCCGGCCATCGCGAACACGAGCACCGCCGCGAACTCGGGCACCGGCAAGCCGCGTTCCTCGAGGTAGTCCGGCCCGAACGCCGCGGTCAGCGCGACGATCGCGACGAACAGAAGGTCCAGGAAGGTCGTCAGGGGATCGACGACATAGGCGCCGTTGAACGCCGTGCGCCCATCCTGCCCCACCACCGCGGCCAGCGCGGCGACGAGCGCAAGCCCGATGAACGTGGCCGCCAGGGCCGGGCCCTTGCGGCCCGGGGCGATGAAGTCGACCACCAGGATCGCGCCGGCCACCAGGATGGCCGCGATGAACGGCGCGACGGTCGCGACGTCGGAGAAGCTCACGATCGTCCTCCTACCGCCACAGCCCGAGGGCGATCGGCGCGCCCTGGAGCACCGCGTTGAGCGTCGAGGTGACGGACCCGGAGACGAGGTCCAGGATCAGGCCGGGGAACAGGCCGAACACCACGACCAGCGCGCCCAGCGGGACCAGGGTGAGCGCTTCCACCGGACGCAGGTCGGTCAGGTGGCCACCAAGTCCCTTGAGGAAGTCCGACAGCTCGCCGAACGCCACTCGCTGGAACATCCACAGCAGGTACCCGGCGGCGAAGATCATCACGAGCGTGGCCACAGCCGCCGCCCACGGATAGACCGCGAACGTGCCGACCAGCGTCAGGAACTCCCCGACGAAGCCCGATAGGCCCGGCAGCCCGACCGACGCGAACACGAAGAACCCGAACGCGGCCGCATAGACGGGAACCGGCGCACCCAGGCCGCCCATCTTGGCGATCGTGCGGTCGTGGGTCCGTTCGTAGATCACGCCCACCAGCAGGAACAGGGCCCCGGTGATCAGCCCGTGGTTGACCATTTGGAGGATCGCGCCCTGGAGCGCCTGCTGCTGGAACACGAAGATGCCGAGGGTGACGAAGCCCATGTGGCTGACGGAGGAGTAGGCGACCAGCTTCTTGAGGTCGGGCTGGACCAGCGCGACGATGGCCCCGTAGATGATCGCGATCAGGCTGAGCACGATGATCGCGGGCGCCCAGGTCTGGGCCGCATCCGGATACAGCGGCAGCGCGAACCGGATGAACCCGTAGCCGCCCAGCTTGAGCAGGACCCCGGCCAGGATCACCGACCCGGCCGTCGGCGCCTCTACGTGCGCGTCGGGCAGCCAGGTGTGGAACGGGAACATCGGGACCTTGATCGCAAAGGCGAGGAAGAACGCGCCGAACGCGAGCATCTGGAACGTCGAATCGAACGGGAAGCCGCGCAGCACGGTGAGATCGAACGCCCCGGCCCAGCTGCCCGTCGCGGCCTGGTAGGTGAACGCGGTCGCCAGGATCGCGACCAGCATCAGCAGCGAGCCGGTGAGGGTGTACAGGACGAACTTGATCGTTGCGTAGATCCGGTTCGCGCCGCCCCAGATCCCGATGATCAGGTACATCGGGACGAGCACCAGCTCCCAGAACACGTAGAACAGGAACAGGTCGAGCGACACGAACACGCCGGTCATGCCGACCTCGAGGACGAGGAAGGAGACCATGTACTCCTTGACCCGGTTCTGGATCGGCCGGAACGAGGCGAGGATGCTGATCCAGGTCAGCGTCGTCGTGAGCACGACCATCGCCATCGACAGCCCGTCGACGCCCACCTTGTACTGGATCCCGAACAGGGGCACCCACGCCTGCTGGTCGATGTACTCGAACCCGGGACGACCGGGCGTGAAGCCGACCAGGAGGATCAGCGAGGCCACCCACGCGGCGAGCGCGAACCCCAGCGCGGTGTACCGGGCGAGGTTCGGGCGGCTGCCCGGCAGGAACGCGACGACGATCGCGCCGGCGAGGGGCAGGAACGTGATCAGCGAGACGATCGGGAAGTCCGAGACGTTCATCAGCGGCTCACGATCACGAGGAACGAGCCCGCCATCACGAGCAGGCCGATCGCGATCCCCAGCGCGTAGTTCTGGACGTGTCCGGTCTGGATCCGGCGCAGCCCGCCGCCCGCGTCACGCGTGATCGCGCCGACGCCGTTGACCGTTCCATCGACGATCGTCCGGTCGAACCACCACATGGCTGCAGCGACCCGCCCGCCGAGGCGGATGAACAGCAGGTCGTTGAGCTCGTCGAACCACCACTTGTTCAGGGTGGCCCGGTACAGGAACCGCGTGGCGCCGTTGGCGCCGGCGATCCGGTCCACCAGCTCGCGGTTGCCACGGGCGCGGAATGCACCGAACAGCCACAGGCCGGCGACAAGGCCGAGCGTGGCCGCGGCCACGCTGATCAGGATCAGGATCCCGTCGACGCCGGCCAGCGCGAACGCCTCCGGGGTGCCGTGGAGCAGGTGCTCCGAGTCAGCGAACACGGGCTCAAGCCAGCCCGCCAGCAGCCCGGTCCCGTCCGGTGTCAGCGGCGGCCCGCCCCAGGTCAGCACGATCCCCAGCAGCGCGGCCGGGATCGCCAGCAGGACCAGCGGCAGCGTCATCTGCCACGCGGACTCGTGGATCCTGGGCTCCACGTGCGGGTCGACGCGGCTCTCGCCGTAGAACGTCTTGCCCATCAGGCGCCACATGTAGAACGCGGTCATGACCGCGACGATGACGCCGATCAGCCACACCCAGGTGAAGCCGAACTTGAACGACTCGCCCAGGATCTCGTCCTTGGAGAAGAACCCTGCCAGCGGCGGAAGACCCGCGATGGCGATCGTGGCCACGAACATCGTCCAGTGCGTGATCGGGATCTTCCGCCACAGGGCACCCATGCGGTTCATGTCCTGCTCCTCGTGGACGGCATGGATCACCGAGCCCGAGCCCAGGAACAGCAGGCCCTTGAAGAACCCGTGGGTCATCAGGTGGAAGATCGCGGGCACGAACGCGCCCACGCCGAGTGCCGCGAACATGTAGCCCAGCTGGCTCAGCGTGGAGTACGCGAGCACGCGCTTGATGTCCGTCTGCGTGAACGCGATCGAGGCGGCCAGGATCGCGGTGAAGATGCCGATCGCGGCCACCACCACCATCGCGTCCTGCGCGTGGGCGAACAGCGGGTTGGCGCGGGCGATGAGGTACACGCCGGCGTTGACCATCGTCGCCGCATGGATCAGCGCCGAGACGGGGGTCGGACCCTCCATCGCGTCCGGCAGCCACACGTGGAGCGGGAACTGCGCGCTCTTGCCCATGGCGCCCGCGAACACGAGCAGGGCGATGATCGAGAGCGGGATCGTCAGCGTCCCGGCCGGCGCCTCGATCAGCTTCGCCAGCGAGTCCTGGATGTTGAGCGTTCCCGTGTTGACGAAGATCGCCATGATCCCCAGCGCGAACCCGACGTCGCCCACGCGGTTGACGATGAACGCCTTCTTGGCGGCCAGCGACGCCGACCGCTTCTGGTACCAGAAGCCGATCAGCAGGTAGCTGCACAGCCCGACCAGCTCCCAGCCCGCGAACACCAGCAGCCAGCTGTTGGCGAGCACCAGCAGCAGCATCGAGAACATGAACAGGTTGAGGTAGGCGAAGAAGCGCCAGGTGCCCGCGTCGTGGGCCATGTACCCGATCGAGTACACGTGGACGAGCATCCCGATCGTCGTGACCACGATCAGCAGCGCGGCCGTCAGCGTGTCCACGTGGAAGCCGAGGTCCACGCTGAACGCGCCGGCCGGGATCCACGTCCACAGCTTGACGTCGAGACCGTGCTCGCCGAACGCCTCGTTGTGGCCGAGCGCCCCGGCGACCACGATCATCGCGATCACCCAGACCGCGATCACGCCGCCCACCGGCACGATCTCCGACGCCCAGCGTCCGAACGTCAGCTGGAGCCGGCGGCCGAACAGCGCCGTGAACGCGAAGCCGGCGATCGGCAGCAGCACGATCAGCGGGATCAGGGTCTCGTACATCGATCGGCGCCTACTGCCGCATGTCGTCGTACTCGTCGACGAGCGGCGTCTTCCGGTTACGGTAGATCGCGATCACGATCGCGAGGCCGACGGTCGCCTCGGCGGCAGCAGCAGCCATCACGATCAGCGCGATCACCGAGGCGCTGGTCTTGAGCGAGGGGCTGAACGCACCGAACGCGATGATCGCGAGGTTGACGCCGTTGAGCATCAGCTCGATCGACATCAGCATGCTGATCGCGTTGCGGCGGGCGAGGAAGCCGAACGAGCCGATTGCGAACAGCAGCCCCGCGAGCACGAGGTACGCATCGAGCGTCTGGGACAGGTCGTGAAGGGCGGCGAGCATCAGTCGGGCCCTCCCCGCTCGCGCTTGGCGATGAACACGCCGCCGACCACGGCCGCGAGCAGCAGCACGCTCACCACCTCGAACGGGAGCACGAACGAGGAGAACAGGGTCGCCGCGACGTCGGCGGTCCGGGTCCAGACCCGTCCCGCCGACTGGGGCCAGTCGGTCGCCGTGACCGTGACCGCGATCAGGATCGCGAGGATCACCGACGCGATCGCCGCCGGCACGGCCTGCGTCTGGAACACCAGCGCCCTGGGTCCCGCCTTCGTCTGCGTGAGCATGATCGCGAACAGGACGAGGACGCTGATCGCGCCGATGTAGACCAGTACCTGGGCAGCGGCGACGAACGGGGCACCGGCGAGGACGTAGAGGCCTGCCAGGGCGCCGAAGCACACGATCATGGCCAGGCCGCAGCGGATGATGTCGCGCATCGTCACGACCAGCAGCGCGGCACCCACCATCACCCCGGCCAGGGCCAGGAACAGCAGGTCATCCCATCCGATCCCGATCAGCGGGATCGTATCCGGCAGCGTCACGCGTCCCTCTCAGTGATCGTGGGTATGGCCCGGCGCGGTCGCGGACCCAGGTCCGTTTCCGTGGCCGTTTTCGTGGCCGTTCCCGTGTCCATTGCCGCTCGCGAGCGAGGCGGGCAGGACGGGGAGCAGCCGGGTCGAGTCGAGGAGACGTCCCTCGGCCCTGGCTCGCTCCGCCCAGTCTCGTTCCTTGCGGATATAGCTCATCTCGGTCTCGCGCTCGACCGCGGCCAGCGCGAGGAGGTCGATCATCGGCTCCACCCGCGACGTGTGACTGAGCTCGAACTGGTCGCTGTCGCGGACGGCATCGTAGGGACACGCGTCGACGCAGATGCCGCACAGGATGCAGCGGCTCTCGTCGACCTCGTACTTCTGGAGCACCCGCGGCTTGGGCATCAGGGCTCCGGTCGGGCATGTCTCCGCGCACCGGCCGCAGGACACGCAGGGCGTGTCGTTGAGGCTCATGTCGAGCGGCGTCGTGACCAGCGTGTCGAAGCCGATCCGCATGAAGTCGTAGCAGGCGGCACCGACGACCTCGGCACACACGTTGGCGCACCGCCCGCAGTCGATGCACCGGGCCGGCTCGCGCAGGATGAACGCGTGGCTGTCGTCCCGGACGTAGTCGTGGTTGCGCCCGGTGAACCGGTTCTCGGTCACGCTCCGGTAGCCGGCTCCCTGGTGGAACGTCGGCTCCAGCGTCTTCAGCGTCGTCCCGTACTCGATGCCCAGGCGGCGCAGGTCGCAGAACCCGATCGCCTCGCAGGTGCACTGGAGGCAGCGGGTCGACTCGGCGACCGCCTCGTCCCGGGTGTACGGGATCTCGTACTCGACGTAGCTGTCGTTGCGTGCCTCGGCCTCGAGCGCCTTGAGGCGATAGCGCGGCTCCTTGACCTCACCCGTGAACGGCACGATCGAGAGGAACTCGGGCTGCGGCTCGGCGAGGGTCTGGCGGGTGCGGATCGCGGCCAGGTCCTGGCCCTTGAGGTAGGCGTCCACGGCGTACGCCGCGCGGCGGCCCTCCGCGATCGCCTGGACGACCGTGGCCGCGCCGATCCGCACATCGCCGGTGCCGAACACGCCCGGGCGCGCGGTCTCGAAGGTCACCGCATCCGAGGCGAGCCGGTGCTGCCGGGTCGCGACCGGCCCCTCGGACCCGGGTCCAATCCAGTCCAGCTCCGGACCCTGCCCGATCGCGAGCAGGACGCGATCGCAGGGGACCGTGAACTCGGTGCCCGGTGCGGGCTCCGGGCGCCGCCGCCCGGACGCATCGGGCTCGCCCAGCGCCATCCGGATGAACTCGACCCCGGTGACCTTGCCCGTCTTGTCGTCCGTGATCACGCGCGTCGGTCCGGCCTGGAAGATCGCCGTGACGCCTTCCTCGATCGCCTCGTGGACCTCGCCCGACGCCGGCATGTCCTTCATGTCGCGGCGGTACACCAGGGTCACGTCCTTGGCGCCTTGGCGGATCGAGGTCCGGCTGCAGTCCATCGACGTGAAGCCGCCACCGATGACCACGACGCGAGTCCCGGCATGCCCCGGGTAGGGCAGCCCGAGGGTCGCGGTGCGGAGGTACTCCAGGCCGTCGATGACGCCGTCGGCGTCCTCGTTGGGGATGCCCAGCTTGTTGGTGTTGTAGCAGCCGATCGCGACCACGACCGCGTCGTAGCCCTGGTTCTGGAGGTCGTCGAGCGTGAAGTCGCGGCCCAGCCCCTGGTTGCACTCGAGCTTGCCGCCCAGCCGCCACACGGACTCGTACTCGGCCTCGAGGACCTCGACCTTGGGCAGCCGGTACTGCGGGATCCCGTAGCGGAGCATCCCGCCGGGCGCGGGATCGCGCTCGAACACGGTGACGTCGTGGCCGTTGAGCAGGAGATAGTAGGCGGCGCTCATGCCCGCCGGCCCGGACCCGATGACCGCGGCGCGGCGACCCGACGGCGCCTGGCGCTCGAACGGGATCGGCGGGTCCGTGCCCTCGTCGAGCATCGCCCGCAGCACCTGGTCGCCGGCGTACCGGTGGCTGTCGCGGATGGCGATCGCCTCGTCCACCTCGTCGCGCCGGCAGTGCTCCTCGCACGGGGCGGGGCACACCCGCCCGAGGACGCTGGGGAACGGGATCGTGCGCTTGAAGATCCGCGCGGACTCGCGCCAGTCGGCCTCGGCATTGGCCCTGAGGAAGCCCGGGATGTCGATGTGGCTGGGGCACTTGTTCTGGCACGGTGGCAGGCAGTAGGCGTTGTGGTCGCTGAAGATGAGCTCGAGGTTCGTCCTGCGCAGGCGCCGCAGCTCGTCCGTCTGCGTCTGGACCACCATCCCCGCGTCGGCGACCCGCGAGCAGGAGATGGGCGGCGTGTCCTCGCCCTCGACCTCGACCACGCACATCCGGCAGGCGCCGAAGCCGGGCAGCTTGGGCTCGTAGCACAGGGTCGGGATCTCGATCCCGTTGTCGCGGCAGACCTCGAGGATCGTCTGGCCCTCGAACCCCTCGACGACCCGGCCATCGACCTCGATCCGGATCCGCGGCGTGCTCTGCGGCCGCTGCGGCGACTGGGTCGTGATCAGGCGCTCGGCAAGCGTGTCCTCGCGGGCCGTGACGGTGTCCAGCAGCGTCGGCTGGTCGGGACGGGCGTCACGCCGCTCGATGGGGCTCTCGGGGCGCGTGATCAGGTCGGCCATTCGCTCGGGTCCTAGTGCGCGGCGCCCGCCGCCACCGCGATCGGCTGACACACGCCGGCGGGGCAGGAGCTGCGGAGAATGTGGTCGTCGATCTCGGAGCGGAAGTATCGCATCCCGCTGGTGAACGGCAGGGTCGCCAGGCGCTCGTGGTCGCACAGGCCGGAGGCGGCCACGTCGTGGGCCAGGTCCTCGATGAGGGTGGCGTCGGTCGGCAGCGGCCGGCCGGACGCGACGCGTTCGCCGATCTCGTACAGGCGGCGGAGGCCGATCCGGCACGGGATCGACTTGCCGCACGCCTCGTCGGCGGAGAACCTGGTCAGGAGTCGCGCGAGGTCCACGATGCAGGCGCGCTCGTCGGCGACGACCACCGAGCCGGAGCCGATGTGGGCGCCAACGGCACGCAGCGCGTCGAACTCGAACGGGGTGTCGAGCATCTCGGGCGGTAGCAGCCCGCCCGTCGGGCCCCCGACCAGGACGGCCTTCAGGGTGTGCGTGCCGGTCCCGCCGGCGAGCTCGACCAGGTCGCGCAGCGGCGTCCCCAGCGGGACCTCCGCGATGCCCGCACCCTGGGGCCCGCGGAGCTGGACCAGGATCGTGCCCGGGCTCGATGCGCTGCCGATCGCGGCGTACGCGGGACCTCCCTGCTTCATGATCCACGGGACGGCGGCGAGCGTCTGGACGTTGTTGACCACCGTCGGCTTGCCGAACAGACCCCGCTCGGTGGGGTACGGCGGGCGCTGCTCGGGCTGTCCGCGCCGGCCCTCGAGCGCCTTGAGCAGCACCGTCTCCTCGCCCAGCATGTACGCGCCCTGGACGGGACGGATCGTGATGCCCACGCGATGGCGGGAGCCGAGCACGTCATCTCCGGCGAAGCCGGCCTCCTCGGCGGCGGCCGCGGCGCCCTCGAGCAGCGTGATCAGGGCGGCATCCTCGGCGCGGACGGCGATGATGGCCTCGGTCGCGCCGGTGGCGAAGGCCGCGATGACGAGCCCCTCGATGACCGCCCACGGATCGGCGGCCATCAGCGTTGCGTCGGTCCGGACCGCGGGGTCCGCGCCGTAGCCATTGGCCACCACGTACCGCTGGTCCGCCGGACGGGCGGCTGCCGCGCGCCACTTGCGGGCGGTGGGGTAGCCGCCGCCGCCGCGACCGCGCAGGCCGGACGCGGCGATCGTGGCGATCGTTCCCGTGGCGCCGAGATCGCGGACCGCGACCCTGAGGCCGTCGAAGGCGCCGGCGGCGACCGCGGCGTCGAGATCCGACGGATCCGCCGAGATCGCGTCCGCGCGACCGGTCAGGATCCGGAGCCAGTCCGGCGGCGTGGTGAGGAACCCGGCCATCAGCGCGCGCCCCCGTCGCCATAGCCCAGCGAGGCCCCGAGCGACGACCGGTAGGCCTGCTCCGCCGCCAGGTGCGCCTCGCCTGCCACGGGCACATCGTCGACCGCGGGCGGCTCGAACCGCAGGTGCCGGTAGTACGTCGCGGTCCCGTAGATCATCGCGTACCAGGCGCCGGTGACCCGGGAGATGTGCTTGAGCGACGCGACCGGCAGGTAGCCGTACTGGGCCTGTGTCTCCTCGAGGATCGCGAGCATGTCCCCGGGGTCGTAGTCATGCGCCTCGAGGATCGCATCGAGCGGGCCGAGGTCGATCCCCTCGAAGCGGGTGAACGCAGCGTCGGCGACGGGGCGCCCGGCGCGTCGCATCGCCGATTCCTCGCGCCGCTCGTCGTACGTCTCGGAGGCGCCCCAGTGAACGTGGAAGCGGCCCTTGGTATCGATGCCGCCCATGTCGATGCACTCGATCGGGCAGGCCTGGGCGCACTGGAAGCAGGTCTCGCACTTGAGCGTGCCGTACTCGTCGTACAGGAGCTGCAGCCGGCCACGGAACTTGGGCGCGACGTCCGCGCGGACCTCCGGCCACTGGATGGTTGCCTTGGGCTGGAAGAACCGGCGGAGCGTCAGGCTCATGCCGCGGACGAGGCCCATGCCGGGGATCATGCTCATCGGCTCAGCCGGCCTTCAGCGTGTCGACGACGACGATCGCCGCGGCCGTCACGAACAGGTTGAGCAGCGCGGCGGGCAGCAGCCACTTCCAGGCAAACCCCATCAGCTGGTCGATGCGCACGCGCGGGAACGTCGCGCGCATCCACACGAACACGAACACGAACACGTACGACTTGCCCATGAACCACACGAGACCCGCCATCCAGTCCAGCCCGGCATACGCGATGCCGAACACGGCGCCGATGGCGACCACGTTGAACAGCACGAAGCCGAGCACCAGTGCCTGCCAGGCGGGGGTGGAGCTGCGCATCAGGTAGATCGGGGCGGCGAACACGAGGGTCAGCACCACCGGGGCAGCGGCGATCAGGATCAGCAGGCCGATCCCCAGCGTGCCCGGGTCGAGGGCGACGTCGACCTGCGGGAACGGGAACGGTGCGTTCCAGGCGCCGAAGAACAGGGTCACCAGCAACGCCGAGATGATGAACACGTTGACGTACTCGGCGAAGAACAGGAACCCGAACCGCATCCCCGAGTACTCGGTCGCGAAGCCGGCCACGATCTCCGAATCCGCTTCGGACAGGTCGAACGGGGTGCGGTTCGCCTCGGCGGTGGCGGCGATGAAGAAGATCAGCGCCCCGAGCGGCTGGCGGAACACGTACCAGTCCGTGAACCAGCCCGCCTGCTGCCCCGCGATCTGGTTGAGGCTCATCGTCCCGGCCAGCAGGATGAGGCCGACGACCGACAGCGTCAGCGGGATCTCGTAGCTCACGACCTGCGCTGCCGCTCGGAGACCGCCCAGCAGCGAGTACTTGTTGGTGCTCGCCCAGCCCGCGATCAGCAGGCCGACGACGCTCATGCCACCGACCGCGAACAGGTACAGCAGGCCGATGTTGAGGTCCTGTCCGACGAGCCCGGGTCCGAACGGGATCACCAGGAAGGTCATGACGGCGGTCAGGAACACGATCACCGGTGCGATCGTGAACACCAGGTGGTCGGCGCCGGTCGGCGTGAAGTCCTCCTTCATGAGGACCTTGAGCCCGTGCACCACGGACATCGCGGCGCCGGCCGGCCCGATGCGGTTGGGCCCGATCCGGAGGTTCATCCGGGCGATGACCTTGAGCTCCATGTAGATGATGATGAACGCGGTCGGGATGCTGAACACGAGGACGCCGGTGACCGCGACCACGAAGCGGACGATGTCCAGGTTCGCGCCCAGCAGGTCCACCAGGAACGGCGCCACGAACTGGGCGATCAGCACGACCAGGATCGGGCCACCGACCAGCACCAGGAACAGCAGCGGCAGCAGGACCTTGCCGGTCAGGGTCAGGTTGCCCCAGGCGCGGTTGAGCGTGGTCACTTGTCGACGCCGCCCATGATCGGATCGAGCGAGGACATCACGGCCATCGTGTCCGCGATCAGGTTGCCCTTCACGAGCAGCGGGACCAGCTGGAGGTTGACGAACGAGGGGTCGTGGATCTTGAGCCGGAACGGCTGGTCGGTGCCATCCGAGACCGCGTACGTCCCGAACAGGCCGCGGGGGGCTTCGACCGCCGCCCAGGCCCGGCCCGGGCGCGGCCGGAGCAGCCGCGGCAGCTTGGCCATGACCGGTCCATCGGGCATGTTGTGGAGGCACTGGTCGATGATCCGCAGGCTCTGCTTGATCTCGTCCAGGCGCAGCAGGTAGCGGTCCAGGCTGTCGCCGCCGAGCTCGCCCCCCCGCGTCGGGATATCGAACTCGAGCTCCGGGTAGACGGAGTACGGGTGGGCGCGCCGGAGGTCGTAGGCGACGCCCGCGGCGCGCAGGTTGGGGCCGGTGACGCCCATCCGCAGCGCCGTCTCGCGGTCCAGCCTGCCGATGTCCCGCATCCGGCGGACGAAGATCTCGTTCTCGTTGAGCAGTCCGGCGTTCGCCTCGGCCTGGGTCAGCGCCCGGCTCATCCAGTCACCCAGGCGGGACATGAACTCGTGGTTGAGGTCGCCGTTGACCCCGCCGATGCGGAAGTAGTTGAACAGCATCCGCTGGCCGGTGACGGCGGCCAGCATCTCCACGATCTCGTCGCGCTCGATGAAGCCGTACAGGATCGGCGTGAGGCCGCCCAGGTCCAGGGCCATGAACCCCTGGAACAGGACGTGGCTGGAGATGCGCAACAGCTCGCCGGTGAGGACCCGGATGTACTCGGCCCGGCGCGGAACCTGGACGTCGAGGAGCTTCTCGAACGACATGACCGGGGCCCACTCGCAGAACAGCGAGCTCACGTACTCGAGCGGGTCGACCTGGCTGATGATGTGGTGGTAGTCCGAGTTCTCGCACAGCTTCTCGACGCCGCGGTGGAGGTACCCCAGGACCGGGTCCAGGTCCACGACCTGCTCGCCGTTGATCTTGAGCACGACCCGGAGCACGCCGTGCGTCGACGGGTGGTGGGGTCCCATGTTGAGGAACATCTCGCCGTCGCCCAGGGCGAAGAACTCGGATTCGCGCTCGGTGCGGGGCGGGTACGGCGGGATGGTCTCGAACGCGCCGATCTGGTCGTCGAGCATGATCCGCGGATCGTCCGCGGACGGGTGCTGGTGGGGCGTGGCGGGGGCGGTCACGTCAGGCCTTCACGGTCCGGCGGACGACGGATGGCGTCGCCTGGTTGGGGACCTGCGTCTGCTCCATGTGCCGGACGCCCGCCCCGGGCGAACGCGCCGCGTCATCGGCGAGGTAGAAGTCCTTGCGCAGCGGAAAGCTCGTGTAGTCGGGTGGCATGTAGATGCGCCGCAGGTCCCGGTTGCCCTCGAAGATGATCCCGAACATGTCGTACGTCTCGCGCTCCATCCACTCCGCGCCCGGCCATAGGCCGGTGAGCGACGGGACGCGCGGGTCGTCGCGAGGCATGCCGACCGCGATGATCCGCAGCCAATCCGGTGTCAGCGGCGACCACAGGTGGTACACGACCTGCATGTCCGTTCCGGTGTCGACGCCGGCGAGGTCGGCGAGGATCTCGAAGCCGAACGCAGGGTCGTCATGGAGGTCCCGCATGACCTCGGTCACGTCCGCCGGGCGGATCCTGATCTCGGTCTCGTCGTGGCGCTGCCGGATGGGACCCGTCAATCGCTCGGCAAAGTGCGCTTCGAGGCGTGTGCGGAGGCTCCGGTCCACGTCAGACGTCCTCGGGAACCGATGGGCCGATCGGGCGATCCGGCCACTCGCCGCGGCGATCCTTGACCAGCTGCCCGAGCTTGAGCATCCCGTAGATCAGGCCTTCCGGCCGGGGCGGGCAACCGGGCACGTACACGTCGACCGGCATCACCCGGTCGATCCCTTCGATGGTCGAGTAGCTGCGCTTGTAGCGGCCACCGGAGCAGGTGCAGTCGCCCATCGCCACGCACCATTTCGGCTCGGGCATCTGCTCCCACAGGCGGATCAGGGGGCCGGCCATCTTGGTCGTCAGGGTCCCGGCCACGATCAGCACGTCCGCCTGCCGCGGCGAGGCGCGGAACGGGAACATGCCCCAGCGGTCCATGTCGTTCTTGGATGTCGCCGCGGACATCATCTCGAACGCGCAGCACGCGAGCCCTGACAGGAGCGGCCACAGGCTGTTCATCCGGATCAGGTCAAGGATCAGGTCGGCCTTCGTGGGGATGACCTCGAGCGCGCCCCAGCGCGCATCGTCCCTGGTCACCAGCGGCGATCCCACGAGCTCCCGCAGGTGCGTGTCCTCGGTCGGCAGTCCGCCGCCGTACGCCTCGGGGCGGGTCGAGGTCCACAGCGTGTTGGGCACCACGATCGGCTGGGTGAGGTCACGCGGCGCGGCGCTGACGAGCGATGACGGACGCTGGCCGGTGGTCTCGGATGTCTCGGTTCCGCCGTCCGGCCCGGCGCCGAGCTCCCGGTCGTCCGGACCGGGCGGGGTCATCGCCATGTGAGCACCCCCTTGCGCCAGGCGTACGCGAGCCCGACGAGCAGGATCCCCACGAAGATCAGCATGCTCACGAAGCCGCCCAGCAGCAGGTCCCGGAAGACCAGCGCCCACAGGTAGATGAACACGACCTCGATGTCGAACGCGACGAACAGCAGCGCGTAGATGTAGAACGAGATGCCGAACCGGGCATGGGTGTCCCCGTACGTGTCGATGCCCGACTCGTACGGATAGCCCTTGTGGCGGTCGCCTCGCGACCGATGCGAGATCAGCCACGCCAGCCCGATCGTCAGGAAGACGAACGAGACGCCGGCGAAGGCGAACCCGACGACGTACCAGATCCCGGTCACGTGGTCCTCGGTGTCGAGCGGGTCCGACGAGGGGGTTGGTCGGCACCCGGTCGAGGTGGTGGCGCTGGGCGTGCCGCGCTGGTGCATACGAAGCACGGCACCAGCATTCTAGCAGCGGCGTACCGGCCACGGCCGGAGCGAGCCACGGCCGGAGCGAGCCACGGCCGGAGCGAGCCGTCGCGCCGTCGGTGCCTACCCGGGGCGTCGGGCGATCCGGGCAAGGCCCGGGAGCGTGATGCCCTTAGGCAGTCCGCGGCCGTAGGCGAGCACCCGGAAGGCACCCATGCCGCGGGTGTCCATGAGGCGCACCAGCGCGGAGCGCAGCTCGAGGGCATCGCCGATATTCGCCCCGGGACGTGCAAGGAACGCCTGGACGAGCTCGCCGGAGCCGACTGCCGCGAGCAGCTCGGCCTGCGTGGTCTCGCCCACCGGCTCGAGGCCCACGGCTGCCGCGGCCAGGCGGACCGCAGCGAGGTCCACGGTCGCCGTCAGGTCCTGGCGACCGACGTGGCGGAACGGGTCCCCGCCGACGGCGTGGCGCGCGAACGCACGCAGGGTCCCGGTGCGCCGCCCCGGTCCGTGGAGCTCGGCAGGCTCCGCCGCGTAGTCCACGAGCACGACGATGCCCCGCGTGAGATGGGCCGTCGCCTCGGCGAGCCACGGCTCGATCGCCAGGCACACCTCGGTGACCTGGCCCTCGTCGATCTCGACCTGCTCGGCCTCCAGCCGCGCGGCCAGCCGCGGATCCGTCAGCTCGGCTTCCACGTGAACGAACGCCCGGTCCCGAACGCCCACGAGAAGCTCGCGCAGGGACCCCTGACGCCGGATCACGCGGTGGACGGGCAGCGCGTCCAGCAGCTCGTTGGCGACCACGGCGCCGGTCTCGCCGCTCGAGCCGGGCGGCTCCGGGTGCAGGCGCTCGGCCAGCCCATCCTCGATCAGCCGGGCGCGCACCGCGGCCAGCCGCGCGGCCTCCACCTCGACCGGGCGATAGCGGATCGCCTCGAACAACGGCGACCCGAGGTCCCGCAACCCGCCCAGCAGCCCGGCCGCCAGCATCCCCGTGCCCGCGCCCGGCTCGGTGACCGTGAACGGCGTCGGGCGACCCATTGCCAGCCACGCCTGCTCGAGCAGGCGTCCGACCGCCGCCCCGAACAGCGGGTGGGCCTCCGGCGCGGTCAGGAAGTCCCCGGCCCGGCCCGGCCCGGCCGCGGCGCGACGGTAGTAGCCGTGACCGGGCTCGTACAGGGCGCGCTCCATGAACCGGGCGAAGGTGATCGGTCCGCCCGTCTCGATCTCCTCGCGGATCCGGGCCACCAGCTCCTCGTCCTCGCCTACCGACTCCGGGTCCGGGAGCGGGTCACGGATCAGGCGCAGCCCGGCCTGAGCGACGTCGTCATCCATGTCCGGATCCCGGACGACGAAGCGCGAGCCGGACGCCCGGACCTACCAGCGCGTGCCCGCCGAGCTGGATGGGGATGCCGGCATCGGCGGCGGATGCCGTCAGCGCGCGCAGCCACGGATCGCGGACGCGATCGGGGAGCAGGAGGTCGCTTGCGTACCGGTCCTCCGCACTCGGCCAGGCGCGCTCGTCGGGTCCGAGCCGGTGCGCCAGAAGGACCCGGGTGTCGATCAGGGCGCCGTCGGCAAGGGAGCCGGCATGCCGGCCGAGGCTCTCGGGCCCGTCGGCATCGAGGAGCGGCCCCAGGATGCTGCGCGGCGGCCTGCGGTTGGGGCGACCGAGCTGCGGACGCGGCCGTCTGCCGTTCGGAGGCCGCGTTCCTCGACCAGCGCCCGCGTCCTCGACCGCGTCGCTCGCTCGAGCCAGCGAAGGTCCGATGCGGACGTGCGTCCGGCGACCAGGATCTCGCCGGCCGGGTCGCCGGCGACGGTGCGCAGCGCCGCCAGCCGGGCCCGGACCGGCGCCGAGTCCGCATCGGACGGCAGCGACACGTGCGCCGCGCCGCGCGCTCCGTCGAGCAGCAGCAGGTCCAGCGGCGAGTCGACGTCCATCGCCAGCCGGCGCCTGCGGGCCAGGTCCGTCACCTCGACCCCCGCGACCTCCGCCAGCCAGCGCGGCAGGGCGTTGTCCGACGCAAGGTCCGGGATGCCGGCGAGGATCGATCCGGCGCACGCGATGCGCGATCGCGTCGGCCGAGTACCGCTGGTTTGCCAGGGCAGCTGGCGTCGTCCCCGCGGCAACGGCGACGAACGCACGCCGGTCCGCCGGCGTCGCCAGGGGCATCGCGCCGGCGCCGAGCACCACCAGACCCGCGGGTCGAAGCTCGCCGGCGAGGCGGCGGAGCCGTGCCCCGAATGGAGTATCGTCGGGCGGCTCCCGGCGGACGATCACCTCCGAGGCGCCGGCCGCGAGGAACCCGGCGCGGTGCCACTCGGCGAGGTCCGCGCGGGCCGCGTCGAGGCCGCGCTCCAGGGGTCCGGCGTCGGCCGCCGGAGCGGGGGCGAGGACGAGGACGGTGACCGGCGGCATGACCGGTCGAGTCTAGCGACGCGGAGGGTTCCGGCCGTGGGCCGTGTGCGGGCATACATCGGGCTCGGCGCCAACGTCGGTGACGCCGAGGCAACGCTGGCCGCCGCCGTCCGGGCGCTGGCAACCCTCCCAGGCGCACGCCTCGTCGGCGTCTCGCGCCTGTATGCGACGGAGCCCGTGGGGGTCGTCGACCAGCCCGAGTTCCGCAACGCCGTCGTGGCGCTCGAGGTGCCGGCAGGGCCGGATCCTGCGACCGGTGCGCTCGCGCTCCTGGTCGCGCTCAAGGGTCTGGAGCGGGCGTTCGGCCGGCAGCCGCGCGAGCGCTGGGGCCCGCGCGAGGTCGATCTCGACCTGCTGATGTTCGGTCGGCACGCGATCGAGGTGGATCGCCCAGCCAAGGGTCGGAGCGCCGACCCCGCGAAGGCCGCGCTGCCGCTGGTGGTCCCGCACCGCGAGGCCCGTCATCGGCTGTTCGTTCTCGCCCCCCTCGCCGACCTTGCCCCCGGGCTCGTGCCGCCCGGTTGGGGCGAGACGGTCGCGACAGCCGCCGCGCGCCAGCGTTCGATCGAGGGCTCGGACGCGGCCCGCCCGATTGCCGCGTGGTCCGGCATCGCGTGGCGCGGCCTCGACTGACCGTCGAACCTCGACGATCGCGAAGCGGACTGCCGTCCTACAGCCGGACGGCGGGCGGACGGTCCCGGTCGAACATGTGGACCGTGTCCACGAACCGGACCTGCTTGGTCTGGTAGCCCATCACCAGCGAGTGCGTCCGCGCGCCGCCGCCGAAGAAGCGCACGCCCTGGAGCAGCTCGCCGTTGGTCACGCCCGTCGCCGCGAACACGAGCTGGTCCCCCGACGCGAGATCCTCGGTCCGGTAGACCCGGCCCTCGTCCGCGGTCCCCATCATCCGGGTCGCGCGCTCGCGCTCCTCGTCGTTGCGGAACCGGAACCGGGCCTGGATCTCGCCACCGAGGCAGCGCAGCGCGGCAGCGGTGATGACGCCCTCGGGCGCCCCGCCGATGCCCATCACGGCATGGACGCCGGTACCCTGGACCGCGCAGCTGATCGCGCCCGAGAGGTCGCCGTCGGTGATCAGCTTGATCCGGGCGCCCGTGGACCGGACCTCGGCGATCAGGTCCTCGTGCCGCGGCCGGTCGAGGATGATCACGGTGATGTCCTGCACCTTGCGCCGGAGCGCCTCCGCGATCCGGTGGCAGTTCTCGGCGGCCGGCCGGGTGATGTCCACCGCACCCGCGGCGACCGGCCCGACGCACAGCTTCTCGAGATACGTGTCCGGCGCGTGCGTCAGGCCGCCGCGTTCGGAGGCGGCGAGCACCGTGATCGCGTCGCCCTGGCCGGTCGCGACGAGGTTGGTCCCTTCGAGCGGGTCCACCGCGATGTCCACGGCGCTCGCCGCGTCCGACGCCTCGGAGCGGCCGACCTGCTCCCCGATGTACAGCATCGGCGCCTCATCGCGCTCGCCTTCGCCGATCACGATGGTGCCGGCGATCTGCGCCTCGTCCATCGTGCGGCGCATCGCCTCGGTGGCGGCGAGATCCGCCTCGTCGGTCTGACCCTTGCCCATGAACCGGGCCGACGCGATCGCCGCGGCCTCGGTGACCCGGACCATCTCCAGCGCGAGCAGCAGCTCCATGTTGGCCTCTCGTTCAGTGCCGGAAGTGGCGCTTGCCGGTGAACACCATCGCGAGATGGTGCCGGTCGGCGATCTCGATCGCCATCTCGTCGCGGATCGAGCCGCCGGGCTGGATGATCGCCGTGATCCCCGCGTTGGCGGCGATCTGGATCCCATCCGGAAACGGGAAGTACGCGTCGGCCGCCATGACCGACAGCTTGGCGCGGCTTCCCGCGCGGCGGAGCGCGATGTCCACGGACGTGTTGCGGCTGGCCTGGGCGGCGCCGATGCCGACGGTCGCCGCGTTGCGCACCAGCACGATGGCATTGGACCTCACGTGCCGCACGGCGCGCCACGCGAACAGCATGTCGGTCAGCTCGCCCAGCGTCGGGTGGCGTCTCGTCACGACCTGGAGCTGGCCTCGATCGAGATCGACCGCGTCGAGCGCCTCTACCAGGAGGCCGCCACCGACGCGCTTGAAGTCGAGGTTGGCGATCCCGTAATCCCGCATGCCCTCCGTCGGCGACGGCGGGACGGCCAGCAGCTCGAGCCCGGCTTTCTGGCGCAGGATGCCGACGGCGGCCTGCGAGAACCCGGGCGCGACCACGGCCTCGTAGGAGTTCGCGGCGATCTCGCGCGCCGTGGCGCCGTCCAGCTCCCGGTTGACGCCGACGATGCCGCCGAACGAGGCGACCGGATCGGTCTCGAGCGCCTTCCGATAGGCCTCCACGAGCTCGTCCGAGGTCGCGATCCCCACCGGGTCCGTGTGCTTGGCGATGACCACCGTGGGCGACGTGTAATCGGCTGCGATGCGGTAGGCGGCATCGATGTCCATCAGGTTGTTGAACGTCGGCGGGGCGCCGTGCACCTGCGTCGCGTCGGCCAGCGAGCCCGACCGGTGCGTCGTCTCGCGGTAGAACGCCGCGCGCTGGTGGGGGTTCTCGCCATACGCAAGGTCGGTCACCTTCTCGAGCACGAGCGCGAGGCGCTGCGGGAAGGCATTGCCCGAGATCTGGTTGAGGTACGCGGCGATCTCGGCGTGGTAGGCGGCCACGGTGCCATAGGCGTCCGCGGCCAGGCGGTACCGGGTCTCGGCCGACACCTGGCCCATGGCGCGCATCTCCTCGAGCACGATCGCGTAGTGCTCCGGCCGGCAGACCGCGGTGACCCCGGCCGCGTTGCGTGCCGCGGCACCGAGCAGCGCGGGCCCCGCGACGTCGATCATCTCGATCGCCTCGTCGATGCCGATGTGCTGGCGACCCACCTCGGGTGCGAACGGCTTGACGTTGACGACCACGATGTCCAGCAGCCCGATCCCGTTGGTGGCCAGCTCCTCGAGCTGGTCCGGCACATCGCGCCGGGCGAGGATGCCCGCGTAGATCGCCGGGTGGAATGTCCGGACCTGGCCGCCGACGAGGGGTGGCACGGCGGTGAGGTCGGCGATCGGCGCCGCCTCGATACCGTCAGCCGCCAGGTGCTCGAGGGTGCCGTCCGTGGCGAACAGCTCGACGCCCAACTGCTGGAGATCCCGCGCGAATCCGGAGATTCCCTCGCGGCTTGCGACCGAGAGCAGCGCACGCACCTGCGTGGGTCCTCCGTCCGGGCGGTGGGTGCGGCACGCCGTTTCGACGACCGGCCCGTGGCACGGTTTCCGGGTCGTTTCGGGCGGGCGCGTTCAGGCGCCGAGTATACCGTGGGGCCCGTGGCATACTCGGGACCGCCAATCATGGGGCCGGTCCACCGGCCGACGTCGAGAGGACCCGCGTGAGGCTCTATCCCTGGGAATACCTGTTCCGGTCGTTCAGCCTGGAGAACTTCCCGGATCTTTACAACCCGATCTGGATCGGGTCGCTGCTTCTGCTCATCGCGACGGTCGTGCTGTACAACGTCAGGACCCGGCAGCTGCACCGGCACAAGGTGTACCTGGACATGTACGAGTGGATCCTGTGGACCGGGATCATCGTGTTCAGCCTGCTCCTCGTGTACGCGCTGTTCCGCTTCGACTGGATCATCGTGTTCTCGACGATCGTGGTCGGCATGGGCACGCTGCTGTGGATCCGGTTCCTCCGGTTCCCGCCCGAGTTCCGTGCGTACGAGCGACAGCTCGCGAAGCAGCGGTACTTCTCCCGCGAGCGCTTTGCCAAGCCCGAGGCGACGATCCGGACCCGCTCGTCGCGCCGCCGCCGCCGCCGCTGAGGCCGCGCCGCGATGCCCATTGACGTCCGTCGGTTCGGCGTCGGGCACCGGCGCCCGGATGGACCACCGGGGACGACCGGGATCGAGGGCCAGGTCATCGAGAGCGGGAGCTCGGGGACCGTGGCGGAGCTCGCCTTCGGCCGCCGCGCGCGCATCACGCCGCACTCGAACCCCAACACCAGCTACTTCCTGGTCATCGAGGGAGGCGGCTGGGTGGGGGTCGGCGACGAGCGGACCCGGGTCCAGGCCGGGGAAGCGGTCGTATGGCCGCCGGACGTCATCCACGCTGCCTGGACCGATGGCGCGCCGATGCGTGCGATCGTGGTCGAGCTCCCGCCACCCCAGCTGGCGCTCCCGTCGGTCATCGACGGCGATGCCGTCGCGCAGGACGCGCAATCGTCCCGGGCCGGCAGGCCCGCGCGTGGCGAGGGCCGTCTCGCGCCACGCCCGATCCACTCGGGTGCCGGCGGGCCCGTCCCGGACAGTGGCGAGGGCGAGGGCGAGCCGCTCTAGCTTCGCTTGAACCGCTGGGCAGGCGTTCACCCATTCGGCCCTTCCTCGCCCTCTGTATCTGTATGACCCTGCATGAGGCGTCGCTCGCGAGGGACGAGGCGCCGGGATGGAGCATCGAGGGGGCCGGGCTGCGCATGGCGGCGGACACGGAGGTCATCGCGGACCGCGAGATCGTGGCGCTCGCTCCGACGCTGCTCGCGACGGCGCGCTATCTGATGCGCTCCGAGGCCGACGCGGAGGACCTCGTCCAGGCGACGCTCGAGATCGCGGTCCGCCGGCGCAGCCAGCTTCGGGATCCCGAACGGCTCCGTTCGTGGCTGCTGACCATCGAGATGCGAGAGGCGTTCCGGCTCCGCCGCCGCCTGCGATCGCTCGTATCGCTCGATGGCCGCGTACTGGAGGCGCCGGCGGGCGGCCCATCGGACGATGACCTGGTGGTCCGCATGGCGGTCGCGAAGCTGCCCGCCCGGATGCGGGCCGCGGTCGTGCTCCACCACCTCGTGTCGCTGTCGGTCGCGGAGACCGCCGGCGCGATGGGCGTGAGCGAGAACACGGTCAAGACGTTGCTGCGCCTGGGCCTGGCGAAGCTGCGGGAGGTGCTGACATGACGTCCCCGATGCGCCCGGACGACGACCGGGAGATCGAGCAGCGACTGCAGGCGTCGTGGTCCCGGGCCGTGTCCCGGGCCGAGCACGACCTCGCCGACCGCGACCTCGTGTCCGCGGCGCTGATCGCCGAGGGTGGGGCAACCCGACACCGCGCCACACGCCTCGTCCTGGGCCTCGCGGTCCTGGCGGTGGCGGTCGTTGCGCTCGTCGCCGGGTTGAACGGGCTGCGGCTGCCGAACACCACCGCGGCGTCGCCGCTCCCGGTCTCGACGCCGCCGACATCGGTCGGGTCACCCGCGCCGTCAACGAGCGTCAACCCGGACCAGGTCGGAATCCCCGTCCTCGATCGCGACCAGGCCTTCCCGGCGTCGGTCGACGGCGAACCCGTGGTCCAGGTCGGGCCCGACGCGGATGCCCGGATCGCCGCGGCAACGGACGACTCGCCGATCTACCTCAGCGGCTGGCTGGTGTCAGGTGACTGGAACTGGATCGACTGCGCCGAGAAGAATGGCGGCGTGCCGGCTCCAGATGGCACGCTCGGACCGGATTGCATCGGGACGCTCCTGAGGGCTGCGGCCGACGGCGGTCCCGCGCTCCGCATCTTCTCGACGGTCGCCACGCGTCCGTACCTGGTCCTGGTTCGGCCCCGTCCGGTGCGGGTACAGCCGGTGCTGGTCCAGGTTCATGTCCGCGAGCCGCAGTGCGAGGGAGGGGACTGCGCCCGGATGCCGGTGCTCGACCGCGTGCTGATGTACGGGGCCATGCGCGTTGCGCCGGGAGTGCTGGCCGCGGCGATGCCGCCCGGTGGGATCACGGCCGAGCAGGCAATCGAGATTGCACGCCAGCATGTCGTGCACTACCCGCCAGCGCAGCCGGGTCAGCTGCCGCTGCTCCGGGTGGCGGTCGGCTCGGGCGAGTGGCTTGGCCAAACGGGCAGCGACCGGGCCGATCTCTGGGAATGGGACGTGCACGTGATGTCGGCTGACGGCTACACCCAGCACGTCGAGTACCTGGACTACGTGGATGGGACGCTGCTCGGGTCGTTGGACGGATCGGTTGCGGGGGGTGCTTCCCCCGCCCTCGACCCGGGCCAGACGTTCCCGTCCTCCGTGGACGGTGAGCCCGTGGTCCACGTTGGACCCGAGGCCGACGCCCGCATCGCGGCGGCCACGGACGATTCACCGATCTTCGTCAGCGGCTGGTTGTCCGGCACCGATCAGCCCGGCTGTGCCGCTTCCTTCGATCCGGGCACCCCCGCTCCCAACGGCGTCTACTTCAAAGACTGTATGGCAATTCTGCTGCGGGCCACGGGCGACGGCGGTGCCTCGCTGCCCATCTTCTCGAGCCCGACCATGGACAATCTGGCACTGCCGGGCCGCTCGGAGCAGCGGCCGGTCCTGCTCCAGGTGCATGTCCATGACGGGGGCTGTGCCGCCTCGGATTGCGCCGCCAAGGCGGTGCTCGACCGCGTGGTGGTGTACGGACCGGCCCGCATCGCCCCGGCATACCTGGCGACCCAACCATTCAAGTGGCATCTCGCTCGATGAAGCGGTCATCGCTGCCCGGCAATACCTCTCGGACAGTTCGATGGTGTCAGGCGCCGACCTCGTCCTGCTGTCCGCCGAGGCGGGTCCGGCCGCGGTGGTCGACGAATCAGGCGGTGCCGACGACACGACCTGGATCTGGGCAGTCACGTTCGCAACCGCCGATGGCTTCGAAACGTATACCGCGGACGTCGACTATCGGTACGGGACGACCACCCGCGCACACGGCGGATCGGTCACGGCAACCCCGTAACCGGTCGTCAGCCTCGCGTCAGCCAGGCCCCGAGCCCGCCCAGCACGCGCGCCGTCATCCCCCATACCGCGAGCCCGTCGATCGGATAGGCGGCATAGCGGATCCGGACCCCGCGGATGTCGCGCTCCACGATCTGCAGCGACGCGCCGGGGAGGAACGAGGACACGGGTGGCTCGAGGATCGCGGCGACCTCGCTTGGCTGGGCGATCAGCGCCGGCCGCCGGTCCGCGACGGCGATCACCGGCGTGACCGCGAAGTTGCTGACCGGGATCCAGTGCACGGGAAGGCTTCCGAGGACGCGCACGCCCGCTGCGGCGGCGTCGAGCCCGACCTCCTCGGCTGCCTCGCGGAGCGCGGTGGCCGCGGCATCGGCATCGCCGGGCTCCTCGCGGCCACCCGGGAACGAGACCTCGCCCGGAATGATGCCCGCCCCGGTCCGCACGCTCGGTCAGCAGGACGCGGGCGACGCCCTCGTCATCCGGGTACAGCAGCACCAGCACCGCGGCGGGTCGGGACGACGATGCGGCGACCTCGTCCCACGGGGGCCGGACGCGGGCCTCGCCGGTCTCCACCACCACGGGCATCAACGCTGCTGGGCCGTCCGGCAGCACGCCGCGGCAGCGACTCCAGGCGCCGGACGGCCTCCTCGAACCGCATCGGCCGCCCGTCGTCCGCTGCCGCGCTAGTTGACCAGCCCGCCGTCGTCAGAGTCGTCGGACTCCTCGAGCGGCGGCAGGTCGAACGCGGACCGCTTGCGCCCGGCACTCACGGGCGAAGCAGCGGCGCCGCCCCGCGCATCGCGGCGATCCGCCGCGTCGGTGACCACGGTCTGCGTGTCGGTCGAGAACACCAGGGTCCCGGACACCGGATCCGCGTCGGCAATCACGCGGTCGCCGGGCTTGAACGTCCCCGACAGGAGGGCGCGGGCGAATGGGTTCTCGACCAGGCGCTGGATCGTCCGCTTGAGCGGTCGGGCGCCGAACGCGGGATCGGTCCCCTCGCGCACGATCAGCTGCCGGGCCGCCGGCGTGAGGTCCAAGCGTGAGGTCCGTCGCTGCGATCCGGACCTGGAGCTCGGTGACCAGCAGGCTCACGATCGCGGCCAGGTCCGCCTCGGTCAGCGCGTGGAACACGATGACCTCGTCGATCCGGTTGAGGAACTCGGGCCGGAAGTGCTGGCCCAGCTGGTTGGTGACCTGCGCCTTCATCGCCTCGTACGTCTCGCCCTCGGGGCGGCCGGCGAACGCCTGGATCTGCTGGCTGCCGACGTTGCTGGTCATGATCACGACCGAGTTCTTGAAGTCGACCGTGCGGCCCTGCGAATCGGTCAGCCGGCCGTCGTCGAGCACCTGGAGCAGCACGTTGAACACGTCCGGGTGCGCCTTCTCGATCTCGTCCAGCAGCACCACCTGGTAGGGGCGCCGGCGGACCGCCTCGGTCAGCTGGCCGCCTTCCTCGTAGCCGACGTAGCCCGGAGGCGCCCCGACCAGCCGCGACACGGCGAACTTCTCCATGTACTCGCTCATGTCGATGCGGACCATCGCCTGCTCGTCATCGAACAGGAACTGGGCCAGCGCGCGCGCGAGCTCCGTCTTGCCGACGCCGGTCGGTCCGAGGAACAGGAACGACCCGATCGGCCGGCGTGGGTCCTTGAGCCCGGCGCGGGCCCGGCGTACGGCGTCGGACACGGCGGCGATGGCCTCGTCCTGGCCGACCACGCGGTCGTGGAGGCGCTCCTCCATGTGGACCAGCTTCTGCAGCTCGCCCTCCATCAGGCGGGTGACCGGAATGCCGGTCCACGCGGACACGATCTCCGCGATGTCGTCGGCCGTGACCTCCTCCTTGAGCAGCGAGCCGGGGCCCTGGAGCGCCGCCAGCGCGGCCTCCTGCTCGGTCATCCGCTCCGTGAGCTCGCGGGTCTTGCCGTACTTGAGCTCGGCGGCGCGACCGTAGTCGGCCTCACGCTCGGCCTGCTCGATCCGGACCTGGAGCTGCTCGAGCTCGGACTTGGTGGCCCGCATCGCCGCGATCGCCGACTTCTCGGCCTCCCAGCGCTGCTTCATGGCGCCGGCCTCCTCCGCGATCTCGGCCAGCTCCTTCTCGAGCGCCTCGAGCCGGGTCTTCGACGCGTCGTCGGTCTCCTTGCGCAGCGCCTCGCGCTCGATCTCCAGCTGGATCCGCCGCCGCTCGAGCTCGTCGAGCTCGATCGGCATGGAGTCGATCTCCATCCGCAGCCGGGACGCAGACTCGTCGACGAGGTCGATCGCCTTGTCGGGCAGGAAGCGCTCCGTGATGTAGCGGTCGGACAGCGTCGCGGCGGCCACCAGGGCAGAGTCCGTGATCCGGACGCCGTGGTGGACCTCATATCGCTCGCGCAGGCCGCGCAGGATCGAGATCGTCTCCTCGACCGTCGGCTGGTCGACCACGACCGGCTGGAACCGCCGCTCCAGCGCGGCGTCCTTCTCGATGTGCTTGCGGTACTCGTCCAGCGTGGTGGCGCCGATCGTATGCAGCTCCCCCCGCGCGAGCATCGGCTTGAGCAGGTTGGAGGCGTCCATCGCACCTTCGGCCGCCCCGGCGCCCACGACCGTGTGCAGCTCGTCGATGAACAGGATCACCCGGCCTTCGCTGTCCTTGATCTCCTTGAGCACGGCCTTGAGCCGCTCCTCGAACTCGCCGCGGAACTTGGACCCGGCGATGATCGCGCCGAGGTCGAGCGCGATCACGCGCTTGTCCTTGAGCGTCTCCGGGACGTCGCCGCGCACGATCCGCTGGGCGAGCCCCTCGGCGATCGCCGTCTTGCCCACGCCCGGCTCGCCGATCAGCACCGGGTTGTTCTTGGTTCGCCGGCTGAGGACCTGGATCACGCGCCGGATCTCCTCGTCGCGGCCGATGACCGGGTCGAGCTTGCCGGCGCGCGCCTCCGCGGTGAGGTCGCGGCCGTACTTCTCGAGCGCCTGGTAGGTGCCCTCGGGGTTGGGGTTGGTCACCCGCTGGCCACCGCGGACGGTCTGGAGCGCGCCCAGGATCGCCTCGCGACCGGCGCCGTGGCGTTCCAGCAGCTGCTGGCCCTCGCCGCCGGCCTCGGCCACGCCGAGCAGCAGGTGCTCGGTCGAGGTGTACTCGTCGCCCAGCCGCCGCGCCTCGGCCTGTGCTCGCTCCACGAGGCGCTTTGCGCGCGCGTCGAGCGTGAGCTGGCCGCCCTCGATGTGCGCCCTGCGGGCGAGCTGTGCCGCCAGCTCGCCGCGGAACGCGGCGAGGTCGACGCCCAGCCGGCGCAGCGTCTCCGCCGGGATGCCGTCATCGGGCTCGACGAGCGCGGACAGGATGTGCTCCGCGTCGAGCACGGGGCTCTGGAGCCGCTCGGCGAGCTGCTGGGCGGCGACGATGGCCTCCTGGGCCTTCTCGGTGAAACGGTCAAGCTGCATGTCGTGTCGTCTCTGCGTCAGGTACGGGCCGAATGATGGTCAGCCGGCTGCCCGGGGGTCCGGCTGGTCGACGAGGTCGAGGAAGCGGGCCGCGGCGGTCCGGGCCTCGTCGCCGAGGCTGGCCGGAAGCACCACGCGGATCTTGATGTACAGGTCGCCCATGCCGTCCCCCTTGAGCCTGGGCATGCCCTGCCCGGTGAGGCGGAAGGTCCGGCCATTCTGCGTCCCGGCGGGAACAGTGAGCAGGATCCGGCCCTTGAGGGTGGACACCGGCACCTCGCCGCCGAGCAGCGCCTCGCGGAGCGTGACCGGCAGCTCGCGCTCGAGGTCGGCGCCCCGGCGGGTGTAGATCTCGTGCGGACGCACCCGTACCGTCACGATCAGGTCACGGCCGTCGGGTCCCTTGCCGCTGAGACGGATCCGGCTGCCCGTGTCGGCGCCGCGCGGGATCCGGACCTCGTACCGCTTGCCCTCCACCTCCACCAGGCGCGTGGTGCCGTGATAGGTCTCCTCGAGGCTCAGCTCCGCCGGAGCCTCCACCTCGGGCGCGCGCACCTTCGTCCGCGCCCCGCCGCCGGGGCGGGTGGCGCGTCCGGGTGACGTTCCGTCGAGGCCCATCCCGGCAAGGATGTCCTCGAACCCCGGCCCTCCTCCGCTGCCGCGCCTCGCGGCCCGGTCGGCGGCAGCATCGCGGCGGCCACCACCAGGCGAGGCAGACCCGGCGCCCGAGAAGAACATGCGGAAGAAGTCGGAGAAGCCCGCATCCGTGTCGCTCGACGTCCGGAACTCGTAGCGGACGTTGCCCGGCTGGCCTGCCCCGCCGCGGCTGTTGAAGCCGCTGAAGCCCGCGAACGGGCCGCCCGGACCGAACGGATCGGCGCCCCGGCTCCCGCCGGCATGCTGGAACTGCTCCCAGTCGGCGCCCAGCGTGTCGTACTGCTTGCGCTTGTCCGGATCGGACAGGACGGCATTGGCCTCGTTGACGTCCTTGAAACGCTTCTCGGCCGACGCATCACCGGGATTGCGATCCGGGTGGTGCTGGCGCGCGAGCTTGCGAAACGCCTTCTTGACCTCGGCCTGGGACGCGGTCCGCGGGATGCCGAGGATCTGGTAGTAGTCCCGATACTCCATGGCTCAACCCCCGTCGGCCGCGCCGGAGCACGGCTGCGCCGTGCGGCCGCGATTCGGCTGCACGGCGCTAGGGTCGGCGGGAACGGGTGCGGACGACAGGCGCATCGGGCGTCCCAGCGATCTCCTACCGGCCGCCGACGACGACCTGCGGCTGGTCGGCGGGCGGGAAGGGGGCCCGGCGGACGCGGGTCCCCGACTCGGACTCGGGCGTCGAGTTGCCGTCGCCGGCCACGACCGGTGTCGTGGACTTGAGCGGCTTCGGGCGGCGCCGGAGCGCCGCTTCGAGCACCTGGTCCATGTTGTCGGCCATCACCAGCTTGAGCTGCTTCCGGACGTCCTCGGGGATGTCGCGAAGATCCTTCTCGTTCTTGCGGGGCAGGATCACCATGCCGGCACCCGACAGGTGGGCGGCGAGGATCTTGCTCTTGAGGCCGCCGATGGGCAGGACGCGCCCGCGGAGCGTGATCTCGCCCGTCATCGCGACGTCCTTGCGGACGGGGATGCCGGCCAGCGCCGAGACCATCGCGGTGGCCATCGTGACCCCCGCGGACGGCCCGTCCTTGGGGATCGCGCCGGCGGGGACGTGGATGTGCAGGGTGTTCTTCTCGAACACCTCCCGGGCGATGCCCAGGTCTGCCGCGTTGGACCGGATCCACGAGAGCGCGGCACGCGCCGACTCCCGCATCACGTCGCCCAGCTGGCCGGTGAGGATGAAGTCCTCCTTGCCTTCCATCTTGGTGACCTCGACGGCCACGACGTCGCCGCCGACCTCGGTCACGACCAGGCCCGTCGCGCTGCCCGTCTGGTCCTCGGCCTCGAGCTCGCCGTACTCGAACCGCGGCGGCCCGAGGTACTCGTTGAGCTTCCTGAGGTCCACGACCACCTTGCGCTTGCGGCCCTCGGCCACGGCGCGGGCAACCTTGCGCATGATGTTGGCGATCTCGCGCTCGAGGTTCCGGACGCCGGCCTCGTGCGTATACGCCTGCACCAGCTCGACCAGCGAGGCGTCGGTCAGCTCGATGCGCTTGGCGGTCAGGCCGTGGTTCTCCATCTGCTTGGGAACCAGGAACCGCTTGGCGATCTCCACCTTCTCGCGCTGGGTGTAGCCGGGCAGCTGGATGACCTCCATCCGGTCGCGCAGGGCGGCCGGGATGGGATCCAGCAGGTTGGCGGTGGCGATGAACAGCACCTTGCGCAGGTCGAACGGCACCTCGAGGTAGTTGTCCTGGAAGCTGAAGTTCTGCTCCGGGTCGAGGACCTCGAGCAGCGCCGACGACGGATCGCCGCGGAAGTCCATGCCGATCTTGTCGACCTCGTCGAGCATGAACACGGGATTGTTGGTGCCTGCTGTCTTGATGCTCTGGACAATCCGGCCGGGAAGCGCCCCGATGTAGGTGCGCCGATGGCCGCGGATCTCCGCCTCGTCGTGGATGCCGCCCAGGCTCATCCGGGTGAACTTGCGGCCCATCGCCTTGGCGATGCTCTTGCCCAGGCTCGTCTTGCCCACGCCGGGCGGTCCGACGAACAGCAGGATCGGGCTGCGGATCGTGTCCGCGAGGGTCCGCACCGCGAGGTACTCGAGGATGCGCTCCTTGACCTTCTCCAGCCCGTAGTGATCCTCCTCGAGGATCTGGGCGGCTTCCTTGATGTCGAGCCGGTCGTCGGTCGAGACGTTCCACGGCAGCGCGACCAGCCAGTCGACGTAGGTGCGGATCACGCCGACCTCGGGTGAGGCGGACGGAATCCGGCTCATCCGGTCGATCTCCTTGATCGCACGGGTCCGGACCTCGTCGGGCATGCCCGCGGCCTCGACCTTCTCGCGGAGCTCGTTGATCTCAGCCTGCTGCGGATCGTCCTCGCCCAGCTCGCGCTGGATGGCCTTGAGCTGCTCGCGGAGGATGTACTCGCGCTGGGTCTTGTCCATCTCGGACTTGACCTCGCTCTGGATCTTCCCCTTGAGCTCGAGGATCTCGATCTGGCGGGCGAGGAAGGTCGAGACGAGCTTGAGCCGCTCCTCGACGTCGATCGTCTCGAGCAGCTCCTGGCGCTGCTCGGTCGACATGTCGGGGCTGTACGCCACCATGTCGGCGAGCAGGCCCGGCTCGGTGATGTTGCGTGCGGCGACGGCCGCCTCGGGCGGCACCGGTGCCCCGTTGGCGACGTACTGCTCGATCTGGGCCTGGACGCTGCGCATCAGGGCCTGGATCTCGAGGCCACCCGGGCTCGCGTCGGCCAGCTCCTCCACCCGCGCCGCGAGATACGGCGACGTGTGGACGAACCCGTCGACGCGGATCCGGCCCTGGCCCTGCACGATCGCCCGCACGGTGCCGTCCTGGAGCTGGACCACCTGGGCGATCTTGGCCAGGGTGCCGATCGGGTAGAGCTCGGAGGGGTCGCCGATCTCCTCCTGCTCCGGGTGACGCTGGGTCACCAGCGCGATGGGGCCGCCGCTCTCGACGGCGGCATTGAGCGCCGCGACGCTCTTCTCGCGCCCCACCTGGAGCGGAACGATCATCTCCGGGAAGATGACCGTCTCCCGGAGGGCGACGAGGGGCAGCTCGCGCGGCGCGGGGGCTGTCAGCTGCTCCTCCGGGTTCGACGGTCGCTTGGCCATCAGGTTCTCCTTGCGTTGTCGCCCGGCTGGCCCGGCGCGACGGTTCGGTCACGGTGTTGATGCTGGCTGGAATGGGTCATCGGGTCTGAGCTCCCGAACCGTTGCCCGGTCCGGTTCCCGCGGAGGTACCGGTACGTCCCGCCGTTGCATCGGCGGTTCCGTCCCCGGGCTTGTCGCGGGTCCCTTCGTCGTAGAGCCTCTCGAGGATCCGCTGGCCGAGGCGCTCCTCGAGCTCGAACAGCGTCCGGACCCCGGCGAGGTTGACGCCGCGATCCTGGGTGAGGTGCCGGATCCACAGGATCCGGCGGATGTCCTCTTCGGAGTACAGGCGGATGTTCGTCGGCGTGCGCGCCGGGCAGATCAGGCCCTCGCCCTCGTAGATCCGCAGCGTCCTCGGGTGCGCGGACACGAGGGTCGCGGCCACGCTGATGACGTAGACGGGTCTGGTGGGGTCCCGGTCCGGCCGGCGCGCCGCCGCCATCCGTCAGGCCTCGGACTTGCCGGTGCCGTCGGCGTGACCGTCCTCGACCGCGCGGGCCTCGCCCGCGGTGACCGGGCGGATCTGGATCTGGCGCGGCTTCACCTGCTCGGCCCGCGGGATCCGCAGCTTGAGCACGCCGTGCTCGAAGGTTGCCTCCGCCTTGTCGGCCTCGAGGCCGGTGGGCAGCGTCACCGTCCGCATCAGGCTGCCGCGGGAGATCTCCCGGACCAGCCAGTCCCCCTGCTCCTCGGCCCGCTCGGTGCGATCCTCGGCGTGGATGGTGAGCGTGCCGTTCTCGACCGTGATCGAGACGTCCTCGGGCTTCATCCCGGGCAGCTCGGCCTCCACCAGCAGCGCGTCCGGCGTCGTTCGGACATCGAGCGGAAGCCGCGCGATGTCCCCGTTCGCCGAGTAGGCCGTGAACGGCCGGAATACGGTGTCATCGAAAAGGCGGTCCATCGCCTGGCGAAGCGTCAACAGCTCGCTGAAGGGTGACGACCGGCGTACGAGCGTCATGGGTCGAGCCTCCTGCCAATCCACCGGCGGCGATCCGCCGCCGGTGCTGTGGTGAGTGGTTGCCGGTGATGGTCGTCACCGGACAGCGAACAGGCTAGAACCTTGACAATGGCGTTGTCAAGAGTTCTAGCCGTGATTCGGCAGAATTCCTGCGGACTTGGGTGCGCCCTGGGCTACGCCTCGACAGCGTCCCCGATCAGCTGCTCGCGGAGCAACGGCTCGCAGTCCGGCCGGCCGATCGCGATCACCTTGTCGCCCTCAGCCAGGATCGTGTCGCTCCGGAGCGGGGTCGGCACGCCGTCACGGATCACGCCGAACAGCGAGCAGCCCTTGGGCACCGACAGGTCAAGGGCGATCCGGCCGATCGCCGGCGAGCCCGTCTCGAGCCGCGCCTCGATGATCTCCAGCTCGCCCACCCCCAGGGCAGCGAGATGGAGCAGCTCGTGGACCGGGATGTCCTGCTCGATCGAGCCCAGGATCATCCGGGTGGGGCTGATGATCTCGTCCACGCCGAGGTGCCGGAACAGCTGCTCGTTCTTGGGGTTGTTGACCCGGGCGATCGTCCGCGGCACGTCGAAGTGATGCTTGGCCATCTGGCAGATCACGAGGTTGTCCTCGTCGTCGCCGGTGACGGCCGCCACGATGTCCGCCCGATTGGCTCCCGCCTGGTGGAGGTACTTGCCCTCGCAGCCGTCCTGCGCGATGACGACCGACCCGATCTCGTCGGCGATCTGCGCCGCGCGGCGCAGATCCCGCTCCATCAGGACGACCTCGTGTCCCGACTCGATGAGCTCCCTGGTCAGGTAGTAGCCGACCTTGCCGCCGCCGACGACCAGCACGAACATTGATCAGGCCTCCGTCGCGGGCCGGTCGACCCGGGTTGCGCCGCCACCAGGGGCCGCCGGCCCCGTGTCATCCGTTGCCCCACCGGGTGGCGTGCCGCCCTGGGCGGGCGCCGGGGTGCCACCGGTCGAGGGCGCCGCGACCGGCATCCCGGGTGCAGCCGTCCCCTCGGATCCGGGCAGGTGCGGATGCGGCAGTGCCGGCGCGTAGATCCCGGGTTGCTCCGGCACGGCCTGCCCGATGTGCCCGAGCACGGCCGCGGTCATCAGGTTGGTCCGGCACAAGGTCGCGATCCCCAGGTGCGCGTAGGCCTCGGCCCGGACCGGGTCGTTGATCTTGGCGAGGGTCTGCTGCGCCCCGAGGACCTCGACGCCCAGCTGGGCGGCCATCACGTTGCGGTTGTCGCCCTCGGTCAGGGCGAGGAACAGGTCGGCATCCTGGGCGCCGGCGCGGCGCAGCACGTCCTCGTCGGTGCCGTCGCCCCGAAGGGCCGTGCCGCCGAACCCCGACGGGAGGCGGTCAAAGGCGGCGGACGTGAGGTCCATGATCAGGACCTGCCAGCCGGCGCGGTCCAGCTCGTCGGCGATGCCGGCGCCGACCCGGCCGCACCCGACGATCACGGCTTTCATGCTTTCTGCTCCTCGGGGATGGCTTCTCGGATCACCCACACGGCGCACGGTGCGTTCCGCAGGATGTAGGGAATGGTGCGGCCGATCGCGAAGTCGCCACCGAAGCGCCGGCGGAACGGGAGGCCGCAGATGACGAGGTCTGCTTCGCGTTCGGTCGCCTCGTCCACGATCGCGGCGCCGACGTCACGAGCCTGGAGGAGGACGGTCTCGAGCTTGTAGTGATGTGCCTCGGCCGTCGCCTCGGCGATGTCGAGGACGCGCTGGGCCTCCTCGGAGCGGCCGGCCACGTCCGCATCAAGGGGGAGCGTCCAGTCGATCTCCACCGCGTGGACGCCGACCAGGTCCGCGTGTCCGGTCCGGGCGAGCTCTGCGGCCAGCGCGACGATCGGCCGATCCGTTCTGGCGCCGGACAGCGCGATGACGGCGCGCCGGAATTGGGGAGCCGACGAGTCGGCCACAGGCTTGGAGCCTCCGCGTAGTCGACGACGATGGACAGGGCGCTGGGCAGTGCCCGCGACGGTCGCCGCGCTGGGCCACGATACCACCGCACCCGGCCGCCTACCGCAGCGACGACCCTCGGCGCTTCACGGTCGCCTGCTCGTCGGTCGGCGGTCCGGTCTCGGCCTCGCCGATCCCGAACTTGCCGGGCTCGTCGCGGCGGTACGGCACGTCGACCACCACCGTGTGCGGGCGGCCGAGCAGGAGCGCGCGCAGGCGGCGGGCGGACTGGTTGTACAGGATCCGCTCCCACCAGTGCCGCGCCACGTACTCCGGGATCACGACGAACGTGATCGGCTGCGGCTTGTCCGGCGGCCATGCCCGATCCAGCACGTCGAGGTACGCCATGAGCGGGCCGGCGAGCGCGCGATACGGCGATTCGACGATCACCAGCGGCACGCCGGGGATCTGGCGTTCCCAGCGTTCGCGCATGGCCGCCGAGGCCTCGGGGTCGTCGCTGATATACACGGCCAGGACGTCCCGGGCGATCGATCGGGCGACGTTGACCGCGCGCACCACGGAACGGTTGAGCCACGGGACCGGCACGATCGCGCGTTCCTCGCGGATGGGTGCGGGGACGACGAAGTCGTCGCGGACCGCAAGCTGCCGGCGCGATGCCGCGTACTGCCGGTTGATGAACAGCATCATCGCGACCAGGGTCGGGATCAGGATGGCGACCACGTACGCGCCGTGCTCGAACTTCTCGAACAGGACGATCGCCAGCACGACGCCGGTGAGGGCGGCGCCGAAGGCGTTGACCGACAGTCGCCACCACCAACCGCCCTGGCGACCCCGGTACCAGTGGAGGACCATGCCGGCCTGCGACAGCGTGAAGCACACGAACACGCCGACCGAGTACAGCGGGATCAGGCCCGTGGTATTGCCCCGGAACGCGATGTACAGGCCGGCAGCGATGACGGCCAGCAGGAAGATGCCCCAGCTGTAGGCCAGGCGGTCACCGCGGAATGAGAACTGGCGGGGAAAGTAGCCATCCTGGGCGAGGATCGCGGCCAGCCGCGGGAAGGCGTTGAAGCTCGTGTTCGCGGCGAGGAACAGGATCAGCGCCGTCGCGACCTGGAACAGGTACAGCAGCGGGCCGTCGGCCCCGAACGCCGTCTGCGCGACCAGCGCGATCACGGTCGGTCCGCCGGACAGTGCGGCCGACGGGACGATGTTGTAGACCCTGGCGATGATGGTCACGCCGATGAAGATCGTGCCCAGCAGGATCGCCATCGCGAGCATCGTGTTGCCGGCGTTGCGTGCCTCCGGCGGCTTGAACGCCGGGACGCCGTTGGCGATCGCCTCGACCCCGGTGAGCGCGACTGAGCCGCTGGCGAACGCCTTGAGGATCAGCAGGATCCCCAGGCTCTCCGTGCCCAGCTTTACGGCTTCCGCCTGGCGGGGCATGGGCGTGACGCTCCCGGTCGCGATATGGAACAGCCCGGTGGCGATGATCAGGAGCGCGAGCGAGACGAACAGGTAGGTGGGGACGGCAAACACGTTGCCCGATTCGCGCAGTCCCCGCAGGTTCGCGATCGTGATCAGGGCGATCGCACCCACCGCGGTCTCGATCCGGAGCAGCTCCAGCCCGGGCAGGATGGAGATGAGCTGGTCCATCGCGGACGAGGTCGAGACCGCGACCGTCATCACATAGTCGATCAGGAGGGCGGCGGCCGCGATCAGGCCGAGGATCGGGCGCAGCTCCTGGCGCGCGACGGCGTACGCGCCGCCGCCGCCCGGAAAGGCGTTGCAGACCTGGCGATACGAGAGCGCCACGACCGCGAGCAGCACGGAGATCGCGATCGCGACCTCGATCGACACAAGCAGCGCGCCGGCCCCCGCCAGCACGAGCACCCGCAGGATCTCCTCGGTCGCGTACGCGGACGAGCTGATCGCGTCGGAGCTGAAGATCGGCAGCGCGAGGCGCTTTGAGAGGCGCTCGCCGATCTCCTCCTCGCTGGCCAGCGGCCGGCCGATCAGCCAGGCCTTCCAGCGCACGAGCGTCCGCCCCAGCGCGGAGCGGGGGACGGAGGCCGTCGGCTTGGCGACGAGCTGGCCGGGTCCCGTATAGCGGAAGTAGGCCGAGTGCGGCCGCTCCACGCGAACGCGTCGGTCTGCTGGTTTGCGGCCCTTCATGGGCCGGCGTCCACCGATCATGGGCTTGTCCGGGACGACCTCGTGCGCGAGCGGGCGAGTCAGCCGTCGGCGCGAGGAGGCTGATCGTCGTGGTGTGCGGAGCGACGATACGGCACGTCCGCGATCACCGTGTGCTCCCGCCCGACAAGAGCGGCCTTGAGGCGCTTGGCGGTCTGGTTGTACAGGATGCGGTCCCACAGGTGGCGTGCCACGTACTCGGGGAGGACCACGATCGTGGTTGGCGTCTCCCGGTCGGGCGGCCAGGCCCGATCGAGCACCTCGAGATAAGTGACGACCGGCCCCACCAGCGCCCGGTACGGCGATTCGACGATCACCAGCGGCACGCCGGGCAGCTGGCGCTCCCAGCGCTCGCGAAGGAGCTCCGCTTCCTGGGCGTCGGTCGTGACGTACACGGCCTGGAGCATCGATGGATCGGTCGCCAGCGACCGGCCGAAGATCACGGCCTGGACCACCGAGCGATTGATCCCGTTGACCGGGATCACCACCCGCTGATCGCGGCGCGGCCGGTCGAACACGAGGTCGTCGCGGACGTTGAGCTCCTTGGACTGGCCGTCGTACTGCCGGCGGACGAACAGCATCAGCATGACAAGGGTCGGGATCAGGAGCACGACCAGGTACGCGCCGGCCGTGAACTTGATCGACGTCACGACGATCGCGATGATCCCGGTCAGGACCCCTCCCGCCGCGTTGATCACGAGGCGGTAGCGCCATCCCTGGGGCTTGTTCGTGATCCAGTGCCGGACCATGCCGGTCTGCGAGATCGTGAAGTCGATGAACACACCCACCGCGTACAGCGGGATCAGGGCATGGGTCGAGCCGCCGCCGGCGGTGACCACCAGCGCGGCGACCACGCCCAGCAGCAGGATGCCGGTCGAGAACGCGAGCCGGTCGCCGCGGAACGCGAACTGGCGCGGGATGAACCCGTCCTCGGCGAGCACCGCCGCCAGCCGGGGGAACGCCGCGAACGAGGTGTTGGCGGCCAGGAACAGGAGCAGCGCGGTGAACGCCTGGAACAGGTAGAAGCCGATCGTGTCGCCGTAGACGTGCTTTGCGATCTGGGCGACGACCGTCTCCCTGGGCTCCTCGATCGGCAGGATGTGGAAGTTCGTCGCCAGGAACGTGATCCCGATGAACAGGATGCCGAGGATGACCGCCATCGTCATCAGGGTCCGGGCCGCGTTGCGCGATTCGGGTGGCTGGAACGCGGGCACTCCCGTCGCGATGGCCTCGGTTCCGGTCAGCGCAACGGCGCCGGATGCGAACGCGCGCAGCAGGATGAGGATCCCCACGCTCTCGGCGGTCTGCTTCGTGGCTGCGATCACCTCCGCCGTGGGCGGCGGACCGGAGTCCCCCTGGACCACGATCCGGAACACGCCCATGGCGATCATCAGGAACGCGCTGCCAAGGAACAGGTAGGTCGGGATCGCGAAGATGTTGCCCGCCTCGCGGATGCCGCGCAGGTTGCCCAGGGTGATCAGCCCGATGGCGAGGATCCCGATCTCGACGCGCACGGGATCGAGGTCCGGCACGGCCGACGCGATCTGCTCGACGGCGGACGAGGTGGACACCGCGACGGTCAGCGTGTAGTCGATCAGCAGCGCCGACGCGGCGACCAGCGACGCGATCCGCCCGATGTTGGCCTTGGACACGGAGTACGAGCCGCCGCCGTTCGGGTAGGCAATGCACACCTGGCGATAGCTGAAGGCCACGATCCCCAGCAGCACCGCGATCGCGATGCTGATCTCGATCGACAGGTTGAACGCAGCGCCGCCGACGCCAGCGAGCACGAATGCGAGCACGATCTCCTCGGTCGCATAGGCGGACGACGAGATGGCGTCCGAGCTGAAGATCGCGAGCGCCTTCTTCTTGGACAGCCGCTCCCCGATCTCCTCCTCGTTTGCGAGCGGCCGCCCGATGAACGCGCCCTTGATCCGTGCCAGCAAACGGCCCATGGCCGTCGTGGGCGCGCTCGCGGCTGCCTTGGCCGTCAGCTGGCCGGGACCCGTGTACCGGAAGTACGGAGCGTGGTGGCGCTCGACGCGGATCCGCTTGTCTCCCGGCTTCCGCCCCTTGAGCGGGCGCCGTCCGCCGATCATCGGGACGCCTCGCTACAGGCCATGTGCCAGCCGGGTGACCAGGCGGTCCGGGAGGTCGACGGCCACCATCGCGGCCTGCACCGTGGCAACGTCGTACGCGGTCCGGCGCCACGTCGCGGTCCCGGCGTCCGTATCCAGCAGCAGCCACGAGGATGCCGGGATCCCGTCGCGCGGCTGGCCGACGCTGCCCGGGTTGAGCAGCACGCGACGACCATCGAAGGTGAGCGTCGAGCCGCTGCCGGGGCTCATGGTCACGAGCTGGCCGTCCTGCTCGACATAGGCGATCGGGATATGCGTGTGGCCGTGCAGCCCGAATTGCGTCGACATCGAGGTCATGCCGGCCCGCGCCACGGGGGTCGATGTCACGTACTCCCAGGTGGGATCGCGCGGGCTGCCGTGGACCATGGTGAAGCCTGCCCGCTCGAGGCGCTCCGGCAGCGCCCGCAACCACGTCCGGGTGTCCTCCCCGATCACCGAGCGCGTCCACTCCATCGCGGTCCGCGCGTCAACGTTGAACGCCTCGATCTCGAGCCCGCCCACCGCGGCTGCGTCGTGGTTGCCGCGCACCCCGACGGCACCGGCTTCGCGCATCCGGGCCACGACCGCATCGGGATTGGGCCCGTAGCCGACCACGTCGCCGAGGTGCCACAGCTCATCCACGGATGGGACGGCGGCGAGGACGGCATCGAGAGCCGTGACGTTCGCGTGGATGTCCGAGAGCACGGCGACACGCATCCACGGCAGGGTAGCGCAGGGCGCGCGCCCCGAATGCGCGCAATGCGCCGGTCACAGCGACGCACGCCGCCGCAGGGCGGGATCCCGCGGGAAGCGGGCGTCGATCGGTCCGGACCGGGGCACGATCACGAGCCGGTGCGTCGCGAGGCCCGGGACGCCGGTGTCGACCACCTCGACCGGACCAGCGCGCAGCGCGGCGAGGGCGGGCGCGGCGGCCCTCAGCTCGTCGTCCAGCGGCAGCCGCTTCCATGCCACCAGCCTGCCGCCCGGCGCGACCAGGGGCAGGGCCAGCTCGACCAGCTCCGCGAGCGAGGAGACCGCGCGCGCCGTGACCAGCGGCCACGCCTCGCGGTCACGCGGGTCGTGGGCCAGCGCCTCGGCGCGCACCGCTTCCGCGGCGAACCGCGTGCCCAGCCGGGTGGCCTCGATCACGGTCCGCAGGAACCGGACCTTCTTGCCCACCGCATCGACGAGCAGCGCACGGTCCGCGTCGAGCGCGACCGCGACCGGCAGCCCCGGGTATCCGCCGCCGCTGCCCAGGTCGAGGACCCGCCGGGTGCCGAACGGACGCAGGTGGGGCACCACCGCCAGGCTGTCGAGCACGTGGAGCCTGGCGACCTCGGCCGGTTCCCGGATCGCCGTCAGGTTCATTGCGTTGGTCCACGCGAGCAGCAGCCGGACGTGGCTGTCGATCGCGTCGCGTGCCGGGTCGTCGAGCACGACGCCAAGTGCGCGGAGCCCGTCGTCGAGGACGTCGTGGTACCCGGACGGCAGCGGGGGAAGGTCCTGAACGCGCGTCGGGAGCGGTTCTCTCGGATGGACCAGGGCACTCTCCTGTGCTCGTGCACCAGGCCATCCGGAAGCCGCTCCCGGCGTCGTTCGATCGCCGCGGCACGCGCGCTGTGCCCGGTCTGGCGCAACCCCCTCGGCTCAGGCCCGAGTCTCCCCGTGGCCCCTCATGGATCGCGCTCCCCGGTGCGCGCACGCTGCGTGCGGAGTCCGGACGTTAGGACGGCACCCGGGCACCGTCAACCCCCTTATCAACGAAACGTCCGGGCCGCGCGCGAGTTGTGGATAACCCGGGCGCTCGTCCACCGCCGGTCGTGCGGCGGCAGGCCTGCTGGCGCGCGGTTTCAGCCCGAACGACCCGTTGGTCAGGGCTGGACGGTGCGACCGCCCGCCCGCACCGGCCGCCCCAGCGTGCGCCGGACGACGTCGATGACCTCATCGACGTACCGGTCCGCGTCGCCGTGCTCCGCGGCCGTTCGGACGCAACCCTGGACGTGGTCTTCGAGGATGAGGATCGAGACGGCATCGACCGCCGCTCGGAGCGCGGCGGTCTGCTGGAGGATGTCGACGCAGTACTCCTCGCGCTCGATCATCCTCGCGATCCCGCGAACCTGACCCTCGAGCCGGCTGAGACGCCGGACCAGCTGGGCCTTGTCCTTGCTGTAGCTGTGGCGGAACGTGTCGTGACCGTCGCCCTGGCTGGGCGCGGGCCTCGGGGTCGGCTGCGGCATGGCCGCATGATACCCCATGGGAGTATCCGATCCGGAGCGGACCGCGCCAGTGCCCGCGATCGCCGCCTTCGGTAGACTTCACGATCGATGGACCATCGCGGACTCCGGACGCGCCTCACCGGGGCCGGCTGCACCTCGTGCGGTGCGGCCATCCCTGCCGACCGGATCGCCGTCCTCGCCGATCGCGGGGATCTCGCGTTCGTCGAGCTCACCTGTCCCGCGTGCGGCAGCCAGAGGCTGAGCGTGCTGCTGGGCCTGGATCATGGATCCTCCGCGCCCTACCTCGACGCCGCCGCGCATCCGGAGCTCGATCCGCGCGCCGAAGCGCGGCTGACCGGAAGATCCTCGATCGGCGCGGCCGACGTGGCATCGATGCGCCGCTTCCTGGCGACGTGGGACGGCGACATGCGCACGTTGCTGCACGGCCCCGACGGAACCGCGAGCCCCGGGACACCGCGATGACGGGGTCAGGACCGGTGCCGAGCCGGACGGGCAGCCGCCGCGCCGGCGCCGCGCCGGCGAATGAGACACCGGCGAACGAGACACCGGCGAACGAGACGCCGGCGACGTCCGCCGGTCCGTCCTCGCACGGGTTCGCCCACGCAAGCGAGGCGGAGCTGGCGCGCATCCTCGACTTCTACGACGTTGTCTGGCGGTATGAGCCCGACACGTTCCCGATCGGCTGGAACCTCGACGGCGATGTCGTCGAGAGCTTTGCACCCGACTTCTATCTGCCGGACCTGGACCTGTACCTGGAGCTCACCACGCTCAAGCAGAAGCTCGTGCGCAAGAAGAATCGAAAGCTCCGCCGCCTCCGGGAGCTCTACCCGGACGTCCGGATCAAGCTGTTCTACGCGCGGGACTTCCGGATGCTGCTGCTCAAGTTCGGCCGGATGGCCCTCGTCGACGAGCTGACCGGCACCACGGGCCAGGCGACGCCTCCGCGATCCGTCGCGGATCGGCGCGCGGCAGACAGTCGGCACCACGGCCCGCCCGTGCCGGTCCAGGCGCCGGCCGTCGTGGAGGCACAGACTTCCGGGAGCGACTACGGTGGACCCCGGCGGAGGTGCCACCCTCGCACCCGTCATGTCGCACCCGGTGCCGCTCGCCGAACAGCGCGGCCGGCGTCGCGGCCGGCGACGCAGACGCATATCCGACCCCGCCCCTGCGCGGGTGGTCGCGGCCGCCGAACCGGCGATCGACGCCACCTGACCCGCCGCCCGGGCGTGCGCCGAACCGCCGGACGCGCCATGATCGACCCCCATCCATCGACTCCCATACCGAGGCCGAGCCGAGCAATCGATGACCCGTCTCGCTGATCTCCAGAACGACATCGGGGACGTGCTCCTGACCGAGGAGCAGATCGCCGCCAAGGTGGCCGACCTGGGCCGCGCCATCGCCGCCGACTACGCGGGACGGAACCTCACCCTGGTGAGCGTGCTCAAGGGCTCGCTGCCGTTCATGGCCGACCTGATGCGCCAGATCCCGCTGCCCCTCCGGATCGACCTGATGGAGGTCAGCTCCTACGGGGGCGTCGCCACCGAGTCGTCCGGCCTCGTGCGGATCATCAAGGACCTGTCGGCCAGCATCGCCGACGAGGACGTGCTGCTGGTCGAGGACATCATCGACACCGGTCTGACGCTGAACTACCTCGTGCGCTACCTGCGCGGCAAGAACCCGGCGTCGCTGCGGATCTGCACCCTGCTCGACAAGCCGGCCCGACGCCTCGTCGACATCCCGGTCGACTATGTCGGCTTCGAGATCCCGGACCAGTTCGTGGTCGGCTACGGCCTCGACTACGCCGAGCGTTACCGGAACCTGCGCTTCGTGGGCGTGCTGCGCCCCGAGGTCTACACGCCGGCCGACTGATGCATCGACGACCTCTCGGCGCAGGCCGCCGCCTCGCACTGATCGGCGCCATCGTCGTCGTGATCGGATCGGTGCTCCCGTGGTACACGCTGGGCGGTGAGGCGGGACAGCTGACCGCCATCCGGATGACGGCGTTCGATGGCGCGGGGATCCTGACCTTCCTGGCGGCGCTGGCAACCATGGCCCTGGTCGCGCTTCCCTATGCCGCCGGCGAGCGTCCACTCGCCGTCGACCGCGGGCTGGCGTTCGGGATCCTGGCGATCGTGGGCATCGTCGGGCTGATCCTGTTCATCCCTGCCTCGGACGCCCTGGTGGCACCCGCGGGCATGCTGCCGGACCGGGCGTACGGCTACTGGATCACGCTGGTCGGGACGATCATGCTCGGCCGCGCGGCGTACAACATCTCGCTCGAGCCACCGCACCGCTAGGCGCGGACCAGGCGCCGCGGACGGCGCCGCTGCCTGAGGCGCTGCGGACGGCGCTGGTGCCTACGACGGCGCTTCGGTCGCCTCCGGGGCGGGTGACGCCGTTGACGTGGACGAGCGCTGGCGCCCCAGGTCGAGGACCTCGATCCCGAGCCACCGGACGTAGGTCTCACTGGGCGACGCGAGCTCGATCACGTACCTGCCGGGTGGCCACGCGTCCACCGGGCCGCCCATCGCCGGATCGACGACGCCCGACGGCGGCAGCCACAGCCCCCGCAGGGTGTCGTGGTCGGACGGGTCGGCCGGGACGAGGATGAGCGACGTGGCCCGACCGCCGGCCAGGCTCCACAGGGAGGGGCGGATGGTCACCGGCGGGCGGAGCGCTTCATCGAGCGGTGCGCAGAAGCCGATCGCGGTGACCTGGTCGGCGGCGACCGGGGCGAACGGGATCGCGGGGTCGAGCGGGCCGGCGGCCTCCACCGGCTCGATGGCGATCCAGGATCGGATCGGAACCGCCCGATCCGGCCACGCCTGCATGGTGGTGGCGCGCCAGCTGTCCGTCGATCCGCATGGCAGGCTGACATGCGACACGTCCACCGGTCCGGTCGCGGCCGATCCTGCGCCGGGCGTCGCCCGCGGGGTGGCCGGGGCGGCTGTCGAACGGGCGAACGACCCGGCGGCCGGCGACGTGGCGGCGGATCCGCCGGCGCCCCAGGGGTGGACCACCAGGATCACGAGCGCCCCGAGGACGAACGCGATCAGGAGCTGGATCCGGCCCCGATCGGTGCCCGGGCTGATGGGGCGCGGCGGCTCCCGGTACGCGGGTCTCCCGTGCTCGTCCACGGTTGGCGCCGTGTCCTCGCTAGTCCTCGCCGAGGTAGGCCTTGCGAACCATCTCGTTCCGGCTCAGCTCGTCCGAGGTGCCGGACAGGACCACCCGTCCGGTCTGGAGGACGTAGCCGCGGTGAGCGATGGCCAGCGCCTGGAGCGCGTTCTGCTCGACGAGCAGGATCGTGCTCCCCAGCTGGTTGATCTGGCGGATGATCGCAAAGATCTGCTGGACCAGGATCGGCGCCAGCCCGAGCGACGGCTCGTCCAGCAACAGCACGCGCGGCCTGGACATCATCGCCCGCCCGATCGCGAGCATCTGCTGCTCGCCACCGGACAGCGTCCCGCCCTTCTGGTCGACCCGTTCGCGCAGCCGCGGGAACAGCGTCATGACCCGCTCGAGCTCCTCCTTGATCTCGGCGGCGGTGCGCGTGTAGCCGCCCATCTGGAGGTTCTCGAGGACGGTCAGGCGCGAGAAGATCCGCCGGCCCTCCGGCGCGTGCCCGATCCCTGATCGAACCAGCTCGTGGGCGGGGGTCTGGGAGATGTCGGCTCCCTCGAAGAACACCTGGCCGACCTTGGGGTGCAGGAGGCCGCTGATGGTCTTGAGGGTTGTCGTCTTGCCGGCGCCGTTGGCGCCGATGAGGGTGACGATCTCGCCCCGGTGAACCTCCATCGAGATCCCCGACAGAGCGTGGATGTGCCCGTAGTAGGTATTGACGTCCTCCAGCTTGAGGACGATGTCGTCGGTCCGGGCCGGCGTTCCGTTGCCGCTCATGCCGCGGGGGATCCGAGGTAGGCCTCGATGACCCGGGGGTTCGCCCGGACCTCCGCCGGGGTGCCCTCGGCGATCCGCTCGCCGTGGTCGAGGACGGTGATCCGGTCGCTGATCCCCATCACGACCCGCATGTCGTGCTCGATCAGCAGGACCGCAAGCCCGAGGTCGCGCCGGAGGCGATCGATGAGCTCGGTCATCTGCGTCGTCTCCCGCGGGTTCATGCCGGCCGTGGGTTCGTCGAGCAGCAGCAGGGCCGGCTCGCTGCCCAGCGCACGAGCGACCTCGAGTCGACGCTGGTCGCCATATGGCAGGTTGCGGGCGGTCTCGTTCTCCCGTCCGGCCAGGCCGACGAGGGCGAGCAGCTCGCTCGCCCGCAGGCGTGCCCTGGCCTCCTCCGAGCGTTGGCGCGGGGTGCTGAGGAACGCGTCGACGGGCGTGCTCCGGAGCTTGGTGTGCATCCCCACGAGCACGTTCTCCTGCGCGGTCATGTTCTGGAACAGCCGGATGTTCTGGAACGTCCGGCCGATGCCGGCGTGGACCATGTCGCTGGGCCTGGCGGATCGGAAGATCCCGAGCCGGATCAGGATGCGCTGGTAGCGCGCCGGCCGGATGATGGCCGACAGCAGGGTCGTGATGAGCATGCCGAGGGTACCCAGGATCGCGATCCCGATCAGGGCCTCGCTCTGGGTCACCTGGTACAGCCCGAGCGCGATGAGCGCGACGAGCACCGCGGGCAGGACCCAGAGCACGGGCTCCAGGAATGCCCGCTCCGCCGGGGCGACCATCCGCTTGCCCACCAGGTCGACCTCACCGGATGTCGGCTCGAGGATGCCGGCGATGACGTTGAACAGGGTGGTCTTGCCGGCCCCGTTGGGCCCGATCAGGCTGATGATCGCGCCGCGCGGGATCTCCAGGTCGACCTCGTTGACGGCCACCAGGCCCCCGAACCGGCGGGTCACGGTGCGCGCGTGGAGGACGATGTCGGTCGTGGTGCCGCTCACGATGCACCCTCCCCGGCCGGCATTCCGGCGTCGCCATCGCCGCCATCGCCGGCAATCTCGAACTCCGCCTCGTGGAGCTCCTGGCGTCTTCGGCCACTTGGAAACAGGCCCTCGGGTCTGATCAGCATCATCAGGACCAGCGCGAGACCGTACAGCAGGAACTGGTACTGGACGAAGTCGATGTCCTTGAGGATCGGCGCCTGGATCGCGTGGAAGAACTGGTTGAGCTGCTTGAGCAGGACGCTCTGGATGGTGTACAGCACGAACGCGCCGACCGCGACACCCCAGATGTTGCCCATGCCGCCGAGCACGACCATGGCCAGGATCGTGAACGAGACGGTGAACAGGAACTGGTCCGGGCTGACCAGCGTCAGCTTGGCGGCCGTGAACACGCCAGCAAGACCGGCGGTTGACGCGCCGAGCGCGAACGCCAGCAGCTTCGTGGTGACCGTGTTGATGCCGTTGCTGTCGGCCGCGAGCTCGTCCTCCCGGATGGCCTGCCAGGCTCTCCCCAGGCGCGAATCCTGGAGCCGGTACAGGAAGATCATCGTGATCGTCACGATCACCGCCATCGTGACGTAGAAGGGCATCGGCTCGATCAGCGGGAACGTGTAGCCAAGGAGCTCCGGCTTGTAGACGCCGCCGATCCCGTTGGTGCCGTTGGTGTACGTGTCCGCGTTGAGGAACACGATCGGCACGATCTCGCCGAACCCCAGCGTGACGATCGCCAGGTAGTCACCCCTGAGCCGCAGGGTCGGGGCGCCCAGCAGGACGCCGAACACGGCGGCCGCGAAGGCGCCGATCAGGAGCATCGGCCAGAACGGGATATGCAGCCCGCTGAACGGTGACGCGCCGTAGGCATAGGCGTAGGCGCCGATCGCGTAGAACGCGGCGTACCCGAGGTCGAGCAGGCCGGCGAGACCGACCACCACGTTGAGCCCGAGCGCGAGCAGCACGAACACGCCCGAGATCGCGAACCCGTCGATCCAGACCGCCTGGCGGCTGAATGTGCTGAATGGCGGCAGGAGCACGATCAGGGGAAGGATGATCGTGACGATGACCATGCCGACCACGATCGAGGTCGAGCGGTGCCTGCCGGCGAACTCGACGACCGGTGCCGGGACGATGCCCATCGCCCGGGAGGTGAGGGACGGCGCCCGGCTCATGCCCGCTCTCCGAGCTGCTGGCCCAGGAGGCCGGTCGGGCGGAACACGAGGACGATGACCAGGACCCCGAAGATCATGGCCTCGGACCAGCGGGCGTAGCCCGCGGCTGCTGCCCCGACCTCGACGAACCCGATCAGGAAGCCGCCCAGCGCCGCTCCGGTCGTATTGCCGATCCCGCCCAGGACCGCGGCAGTGAACGCCTTGAGCCCGGCGAAGAACCCGAGATTGAAGATGATGCTGCCGAAGTACAGGCCGTGGACGAGGCCGGCGGCACCCGCGAGGGCGGAGCCGATGAAGAACGTGGCGGCGATGGTGCGGTTGATGTCAACCCCCATCAGCGCGGCCGCTTCTCGATCCTGCGCCGTGGAGCGCATCGCCCGGCCGAGGCTGGTCCTGTTGATGAACAGCTGGAGCCCGACGATGAGGCTGATCGTCAGGATCAGGATCAGGATGCTCAGGTAGGAGATGTTGGCGCCCAGCACCTGGAACCGGTTGTCGAAGCTGATCACCTGCGGCACGTTCCGGGGTGAGGGCCCGAACAGCACCTGGATGATGTTCTGGAGGATGAACGACACGCCGATCGCCGTGATCAGCGGCGCGAGCCGCGGTGCCGAGCGGAGCGGCCGGTAAGCAAACCGCTCGATCGCGACGCCCACCAGGCCCATCACGAGCATGGTCACCAGCAGGACCGGCACGAGCACCAGCGCGAGCTGCACCGGGTCGTTGAGGGCGCCTGTGAGTCCGAGCGGGATCGTGAGCAGCCACATCGCCACGAAGGCGCCGACCATGAACACGTCGCCATGGGCGAAGTTGATGAGCTCGATGATCCCGTAGACCATCGTGTAGCCCAAGGCGATCAGCGCATAGATCGACCCCAGCGTGAGGGCGTTGACGAACTGCTGGGTGACCGTCGGAATGTCCATCGCCAGCCAGACTCCTCCACGACTCGATCCCGAACGGAACCTCCGGAGATTGCCGAAGGGCCGGGGAGGTTCCTCCCCGGCCCTTCGCGCGAGCCTCGGCTAGTTGCCGAAGTCCTGCTGCTTCTTGAATGACCAGTCGCCCTTCCCGTCAGCGAGCGTCATGTCGGTCGCGTAGAACGAGATGATGTGCTGGGTGGTGTCGCCGTTCTCGTCGAAGCCGACGGTGCCGAGCACGGTGTCGAACGTGTTTCCGCCCGTCACGTAGGCCCGGATGGCCTCGCGAAGCGCTGCCATGTCGTCCGTGGCCGTCACATTCGCGAGCGCGTCAAGGATGATCTGCGCACAGGCGTAGGCCGGCGCGCTGTAGGCGCCCGGATCCTTGCTGTACTCAGTCTTGTACGAGTCGCTGAACCCGGTCGGGTTGGGGATGTCGTGGATCGCCGCGATCGTCCCGAACGAGTTGGCCGCCGCCGCGCCGGCGATGTTGATGAACGAGCCGTCCGTCGTGCCGGAGCCGTCGACGATGCCGTCGGGTCCGACATACGGGAGGTCGCCGAGGCCGGCCTGGGCCATCTGCTTGCGCAGGACGCCGCCGCCGGTCGTGGTCACGCCGCCGAAGTAGACGACGTCGGGGTTGAGCGACTTGGCCGCGGTGAGCGCGGACGTGTAGTCGGTGGTCGACTTGGGCAGCCCGACGTGCTGCGCGACGGTGCCGCCGAGCTTGGTGAACTCACCCTCGAAGGCATCCGCGACACCCTTGCCGAAGGTCTCGGTGTCGTCGATGATCAGGACGTTCCGCTTGCCCAGGTCGTTGTACGCATACTGCGCGCCGGCCGGTCCCTGGATGTCATCCGTCGTCGCGACGCGGACGTAGTTGATCTTGGTCGGGTTCTTCGAGCGCACGTCAAGTGCGCCGTAGTCCGGCTTGGTCAGGCTGGGGTTGGTGTTGGCCGGGCTGCACTGGAGCAGACCCGCCTCGTTGGTCACCGGGATCTCGGCCAGGCCGACGTTCGAGTTGTACGGGCCGACCATGCCGATGACCGCGGGATCGGACGCCAGCGTCGAGACGTTCTTGGCGCCCTGCTGCGGGTCATGGACGCCGTTGACGGCGTCGTCCTGGACGCTGAGCTCGATCTTGTACCCATTGACGCCACCGGCGTCGTTGGCTTCCTTGACGGCAAGCTTGACGCCATTGAGGGTGGGCTCGCCGTTGGGAGCCTCACCACCCGAAAGCGGAAGGTCGACACCTATCTTCACCGTCTTGTCGCCAGATGCCGTGCCGCTGCCGCATGCAGCGACAACGACGCCTGCGGCCAGTGCGAATGCGCCGAACGCGCGTACCTTCATGAACGCCTCCTCCATCTCCCCTCGCATTGCCACCAGCCGCCAAGGCTGCGCGGCCCGCGTCGCGTCCCGGTTGGCCGAATGACATCTCGGCGGAGGTGACGGAGGCGCGGGCGAGGGACCCATTCGACCCGATGTGAACCACCGCGGATCGATGCCGTATCATAGGCCTCGGCGCCGTGGATGCAAGGTGGCGCCGTTCGCACCGGGATTGGCTGTCTCGAGCGTCGTGTCGCTCGCCCTCCCGGGCCCTTAACCGGCGGCAGGCGTGGCCGCCCCCTGCGACAACGGTCGTGGTGGGAGCGTAACCGCACTGACCGCACACTCAATGAGGTCCGTCCTTCGGCGTGGAGTACCTGATCCGGCAGGCTCGCATCACCGACATCGACCGCCTGGCCGCGCTTGGCGGCACGTCGATCCGGGGATCGGGCCGAGGCGCGCTCGACGCCGCCGACCTCCTTCGCCAGCTCGTGTACCTCCCGCATGCGAGCGTGCTCGTCGCCGAGGCGCGTCGCGAGATCGCGGGAGGTGCGCTGCTCGTGCTGCGCCCGTCGGTCGTCGCCGGCGGCTACATCGGGACCATCGACCTGCTCGTCATCGCTCCGGACCACGACGCAGATCGCGTGACGGAGGCGCTCCTCGAGGAGATCCTCCGGTCCGCGAGCAACAAGGGCTGCTCGACGGTCGAGGCGGCCCAACCCTCCGATCCCTCGGACCTCGCCCGCCTTGAGCGCGCCGGGTTCATCGCCGCCGGGCCGACGCTCCGGCGACCCGTCGCGGCGGCCGGTTCGACGGCACGCCGCAGCTAGCGCCCCCATGACCGGCCGGACAAGCTCCGGGCCGCCAAGATCAAAGTAGGAGTCAACGTGGGCAAGAACGTCGCCGTCTTCGTGGACGTGGCGAACATCTTCTACGCGGCCAAGGCGGCCGGCGTGGACATCGACTACGTCACGCTGTTGAAGTCGGCAACGGCCGGACGGGATTTCGTCCGGGCGTACGCCTACACCGGGCTGGACCCGGACAACGAGAACCAGCGCAACTTCCACCAGTTCCTGGCGCGCCACAGCTACAAGGTGGTGAGCAAGGACATCCGCAAGTACGGCGACGGCAAGGTCAAGGCGAACCTCGATATCGAGCTCGTCGTCGACATGATGAAGACGGCCCGCAACCTCGATGTCGCGGTGATCGTGTCGGGCGATGGCGACTTCGCGTCCGCGATCCGCGCGGTGCAGGAGATGGGCGTCCGAGTCGAGGTGATCAGCTTCCGCGGCAACACGTCCTCGGACCTCATCGAGGCCGCGGACCTGTTCATGGACATCACCCAGATCGCGAAGGTCGACAAGAGCTCCACGCGCTCCGGCCGCCGGGTGGCGGATGACGACGAGGACCTGTCGATGACCGAGGTCCCCGACAAGATCACCGAGGGCACCGGTCGTGGCCGCGGACGCGGTCGTGGCCGCGGACGCCCGGAGCGCGACGAAGCGCCGGTCGCCGCCTCGCGCTCGGCCCGCGGTGTCTCCCGTTCGGCCGCTCCAGCTGCGGCCGCCGCCGCCTCGGTCCCGGCCGCTGCCGGCGCGCCGGGCCTGGTCGCCCTTCCGGGCGAGCGGCTGTCGCGAGCGGTCGCCGTTGCCACGCCGGCCGAGATTGCAGACGAGGACGTCGAGGAGCAGGACACGCTCGAAACGGTCGACGGCGACGAGCCGAGCGAGGGCGGTGACGGGCGCCGCCGCCGCCGCCGCCGTGGCGGCCGCGGCCGCGGTCGTGGGCGACGCGACGGCCTCGAGGTCGGGGCCGCCGATGGTGGCGTCGACGCCGAAGGCCCGGAGGTCGCCGACGCGTCGGAGGATGATGTTCCCGACGCGGCGCCGGCACCGGCCGCTCGCTCGACGCGAGCGCCACGCCCGGTGCGCAGGTCCGCCGAGGGCGAGCTGCCGACGCCATTCGATGACATCGAATCGCTGGCGCCCTCGCGCCCGGCGCCCAGGTCCACGCCGTTCGGCTCGGTCTGGGATCGCCAGCTCGGGACCCCGACGGTACGACCCGCAGCGAGCGACCTCACGCCGCTCGCCGATGAGGACGAGGACTTCGAGGAGCCGGAGATCCCGGAATACCTGATCGCCGAGCAGCGTCGCGGCAGCCAGGGACGCGGTGGCCAGGGACGCGGTGGCCAGGGACGAGGCGGCGCACGGAGCGCCTATGCGGCGGCCATCGAGCGCGAGCGCTACGGTGGCGGCCGGGGCGCCGGCGTCAACCGCTTCACGGAGCAGCCGGCGCGCCGAAGCGGCGGCAGTGGCGGCGGAGGCCGGTCCCCGCAGCCCTCGCGTGGGCCGCGGCCGGAGCGGCAGGACCGCTCGGACCGGTTCGACCGCGCACCGAGGAGCGGTGGCGGTTCCGAACCGTGGAGCGAGGTTCCCCCGGAGGTCGAGGAGCTCCTCCGCGCGCAGCTCGCGCAGAGCCGCCCGCAGGCAGCCCCAACGGCGGAGGCGACGGCATCGCCCGAGGCGGCGACCGCCACCGAGGCGCCCAAGCGGCGGACGACCCGCAAGACCGCGGCGACCGCCGAGCCGGCACCCGAGGCATCCGCCGAGGCGCCCAAGCGACGGACGACCCGCCGCGCAGCAGCCCCCACGGCGGAGGCGTCGGCATCGCCCGACGCGGCGACCGGCACCGAGGCGCCCAAGCGGCGGACGACCCGCAAGACCGCGGCGACCGCCGAGCCGGCACCCGAGGCATCCGCCGAGGCGCCCAAGCGACGGACGACCCGCCGCGCAGCAGCCCCCACGGCGGAGGCGACGGCATCGCCCGAGGCGGCGACCGTCACCGAGGCGCCCAAGCGACGGACGACCCGTCGCAAGGCCGCCGACCCCGCCGAGGGCTGATCCCGGCCCGGCCCGACCCAGGTCTCACGTGGACGGCTTCCTGACCGTCGGCCAGCCGGCAGCGGTCACGGCCGTCCGCGGGATGCTGGGCTCACACGTGCCCCACGCGATCCTGCTGTCGGGTCCGGCGTCCGTGGGCAAGCAGGCGCTCGCGCTCGATCTCGCCGCCGGCCTGCTGTGCACCGGCGCGACAGGAGCGGACCGGCCGTGTCGCGCGTGCCGCAGCTGCCGGATGGTCGAGCACGGGAACCACCCCGACATCCATCGGATCGACCCGGAAGGCCCGGGCGGGCAGGTCCGGATCGGCAACAGCCACCACCCGGAGCCCGGGACCGTGCGATGGCTGGCCTCGCAGCTGGCGCTGCTGGCCGTGGAGGCCGGCGGTCGCCTGGCGATCATCCGCGACGCCCACCGGATGAACGAGGACGCCCAGTCCGCGCTCCTCAAGACGCTCGAGGAGCCACCCATCGGCGCGACCATCATCCTGTGCGCCGACGACGAGGAGCGATTGCTGCCGACGGTCAGGTCGCGGTGTGCGCGCATCAGGCTGGGCCCCGTCGGGGCGCGTGACGTCGAGCAGCTGCTGGCATCGCGCGGCCTCGCGGACGCGCCGAAGGCTGCCCGGTTGTCGCGCCTGGCGGGGGGCCGCCCGGGTCTGGCTGTCGCGTACGCGATGGCTCCGGACGCCGAGGGTATTCGCGGGGAGATCACACGGACCCTGCTGGATCTGTCGAGCCGCGGTCGCGCGGCGCGATTGCACGCCGCACGGGACCTGATGCGCCGATCCGCCGAGCTCGCCGCGCTGCTCGCCGCTCCGGCGGTGGTGCCGCCGGCGGACGTGCCGCGGCGGGTTCGGGGTGGTGGCGCCGCGCGGCGGAGCCCGGCTGCGGCCGATGAACCCGTCGGGGACGCCACCGGTCCGGAGATTGCCGGTCCCGGGGAGGCCTCGGCCCAGGCCGCGGGCGCCGCGGGCGGCCGGGCGCCGGCGGCCGAACGCCGCCGCGCGCTCGCGACGTTGCTGGACGCCTGGCGCGAGCTCGCGCGCGACCTCGCACTGGCGCAGGCAGGAGGCGCCGCGGAGATCCGGGATGTCGCCCTGCTCGAGGAGCTCGAGGGCGTCGCCCGCGCGTGGTCACCGGGTGCCGGCGCGGAGGCGCTTGCCGGGCTCCTGCGCGCGGGCGAGCTGCTGGACGCGAACGTGAGCCCGGAGCTGCTCCTGGACGTACTCCTCGTCCACTGGCCCGGGCCGGCGCTGGCCGCGTGAACGGACGACGCGTGTGACCGACGGGGTGACGGCGAGCGGTCGTGCCCGGTTGGACGCCCGCGTCGTCGGCCGCGTCCAGGGAGTCGGGTTCCGGGTGTTCGCGCTGCGCGAGGCGGGCCGGCTCAGTCTCGCCGGCTTCGTCGCGAACGAGCACGACGGCAGCGTCCGCGTCGTCGCCGAGGGCGATCGATCCATGCTCGACGCCCTGCTCGGCCGGCTCGAGGACGGCCCGCCCGCCGCCATCGTCGACCGGGTGATCGCCCGCTGGGAGCCGGCCCGAGGGATCGCCGGCGGGTTCCGGATCGAGAGCGGCGCCCACCGTGGCGACTGAGGGGTCAATCCCAGCGTCGCCGGACACCATGACGCCGGTGCAGCGAAGCACCTCCCGGACTCATGGCTGCAGCGACCCGGGACGACCCGCCCATTCCAACCGGGTGCGACGGAGAGCACGCTGCGCTTCGTGGACGAGCACACCCCAGCCGAGGATCTCCCGCACCTGTATCGAGCCGTGCTTGATACCGTCGCGCGCCTGGAGCACATCGGCGAGCGGGACATCGCCTGGCAGGTTCGCCGCGACGCCCTGCACACCTACTCGACGCGCTGGGACGAGAAGGGTCGCCGCGCGCTCGAGCGGCTCAACCGCGAGGCGCAGCAACGGCTCGCCCGCTCGGCGCGTGCGAACGCCGGCCCGAGCCTCGCAGCGAGCATCGAACCCGCCTGACGCGACGCCTTCCGGCGCGAAATCGGGCTCTGCGTCGTACGCTGCGGTCATGCCCGAACAGCTCACCGTCACCGACCTTGTCCGGCGCGTGCTGGACGCATTCGCGACGCTGGCAGCCACCGCCGAGCCGATCGAGGACGAGTGGCAGTACGTCACCGACCTGGGGACGGTGTGGCGGGCACGGCTGACCGCCGTCGGTGAGGCGCGCGGCTCGGAACCTGCTCCGGACGGCGCCGCGGCCGCGATCGAGGCGCTGGCCGTCGAGGCGAGCCTGATCGCCGACCCGCATCGCGCGATCGACTGGTTGTCGACCCTGCCGCAGATCGCCCTGGCCGCGCTTGGCGAGGCATCGTGATGCGGTTCCAGGATGCTCGACCCGACGGACGCGCCATCGTCTATGCGCGCATCCAGGCGGATCCGCTCGTCGCGCGCGCTGCCGAGCTCCTCGCGGATGCGACGACGACGCAGCGACTCCTCGCGCGTGCCGCGATGAACGGCGAGTCCACCGACCCGGCGCCGTGGCACCGCATGTTCCCGACCCTGTTCGGCGCCACCGCGCCGGCGCCGGGCGACCCGGTCCGGGACCGCTCCGAGGCGATCCTCGAGGTCTCCCTCCAGGTCGCCGACCGAGGTGAGCAGACGCGAAGCCAGTACCGGGGCGCCGTCGTCGAGGCGCTCACGGAGCGCCTTCTCGCCGCGCGGACCGGCCCCGTCCGCCGCGAGCGCCGGATCCTGTTCGATGGAGTTCCGGCCGAGATCCATCCCTACGACGTGACGGTCGAGCAGGACACCGCGGCCGAGGCGTGGGACTGCAAGTGGGGCGCGCGCGGGATCAAGGCCGACGTGCTCCACCAGCTGGACGACGCCCGCCGCCACGCGTCCGACGAGGATGCCCGGCTGCTGGTCGGCCTCGTGGTCTTCGATGCTCGCCGATCGTGCGAGGTGCGCCTGGTCCGGGAGCGTGGCCCGGTGGCGCTGGCCGGCTTGAAGCTGATCGGGCTCGAGGGCCTGGATCGCCTTGCCGGGCGCCCGCCCGCATGACCGGCCATGCGGTGCTGCCGGTCGCCGGGGTCACCATCCCGTATCGCGTCCGGTTCGATGAATGCGGCCCGGACGGCGTCGCCCGGTCGTCGACCCTGCTGCGCTACGCACAGGACGTCGCCTGGGTGCACTCGGAGCGGATGGGGTTCGACCGAGCCTGGTACCTCGAGCGAGGGCTGACCTGGGTCGTGAGGGCCGCGGAGCTGGCCATCCTCGAACCCGTCCTGCTCGGCCAGACGCTCGACATCTCCACGGCCGTCACCGGGTTTCGAAAGGTCTGGGCCCGACGACGGACGGAGGCCCGCATGCCCGGCGGCACCCTCGCCATGTGGGGCCATACGGACTGGGTGATGATCGATGACCGGGGGTCTGCCGACGCGGATCCCGTCGGAGTTCCCCGGCGCGTTCGCGGTGCCGCCCGGCACGTTCGAGCCCGGCCGGGTCCCGCTGCCGCCGGCACCACCGGATGCCGCCATCGCCCGGACCGTCGTGCGACCGCAGGACCTGGACCCGATGGGTCACGTCAACAATGCCGCCTATCTCGACTACCTCGAGGAGGCGCTGATCACCGCCGGCGCGCCGGCGGCCGACGCGGTGTCGATGCTGCCGCGCTCCATTCGGCTCGAGTACGTGACGGCCGCAGCTGCCGCAGAGGCGCTGGCCGGTGCCGTGTGGCCGGACGCATCCACGGGTCGGCCGGGCTGGGCGTGGCGACTCACGGGGGGCGGTGACCGGGAACTGGCCCGGGGCAGGGTGCTAGCCGGCACATAGGACGTTCGGGCCATGACCCGATCGGTGCGCGCCGGAACCACTCGGCGCGGCGACGCCGGCGCCGGGACCATCGTGTCATGGACCTTCCGGATGCCCGCCGTAGCCTCATGGGGGGTGCGGCCGTGACCTGCACACCATGTAGCCGCGTGAGGTTCCTTGGACTTCCTGACGTCCATCGTGGCCATCCTGGTGGTGATCGCCTTCATCGGCGCCCTCGCCGGTACCGCGGGGTTCTCCCTGCTCATCGTCCGGCGCCAGAATCACCGGCTCGCCTCACTCGCGGAGCGGCTGGGCAGCGCCGCCGACGAAGGTGCGCTCGTCGCCCTCGATGCCAACCGGATCCGCGACCCCCGCCTGCGCGCCGCGTTCCGCCAGCTCGGCGATCGGGTCGCCGATACGTGGCGGCTGGCGACAATCGACCCGCTGACGGGGATCGCGAATCGCCAGGCGGTGCTGTCGCGTGTCGAGGAAGAGCTCGCCCGCGCGGTCCGATACCAGCGCCCGCTCTCGGTCATCCTGGTCGATCTCGACCACTTCAAGCGCCTCAACGATTCACACGGCCACGCGGCCGGCGATGCGGTGCTTCGCCACATCGCCCAGCTGCTCGCGGCAAACGTGCGTTCGGTGGACGTCGCCGGACGCTACGGCGGCGAGGAGTTCCTGATCCTGCTGCCCGAGACCGACGTGGACGCGGCTGCCGCCCTGGCCGAGAAGCTGCGACGCGCGGTGGGTGGCGCAGAAGTCCGGATCGGCGACAGCGAGCATGCGCGGATCACGATGTCCGCCGGCGTGGCCGGGGGTATGGGACAGGTGCTCCGTCTCGATGCCCTGGTCCGCGACGCGGACGCTGCCCTGTACTCGGCGAAGGCGCTGGGCCGGGACCAGGTGTTCGTATTTCGCGAGACCGGTGACGAAGGGACGATCCGTCGGGCGCCGATCACCGCCGCAGCGCGGAGCCAGGCGGTCGATGTCGGCCGCGCGGCGATGGGGGCGGCGCGGGACGCGCTGATCACGTCCCTCACGGAGCGCGCGAGCTGGGCTGGCAAGCCGTCCAGGCTGATCGCCGAGGCCTCGGTGTCGGTTGCCCGCGCCATCGGGCTGCCCGAAGGCGAGCTGGACAGGATCCGAACCGCGAGCCTGCTCCACGACCTGGGCAAGCTCGCGATCCCGGACGAGATCCTGTCAAAGCCATCGGACCTCGGAGCCGCGGAGTGGCGGGTCGTTGCCGAGCACCCGAAGATCGGCCAGGTCGTGCTCGAGCAGGCGGGTGCGCTGCGGGACGCCGCGACGATCGTGCTCCATCACCACGAGTGGTTCGACGGGCGCGGCTATCCGCTTGGCCTCACCGGCGCCGATATCCCTGTGGGCGCCAGGATCGTGTCCGTGGCCGACGCCTACGAAGCGATGATCGCCGGTCGCCCGTACCGAACGGCCATCACCCATGACGAGGCCATCGCGGAGCTGCGGCGTCAGGCGGGCATCCAGTTCGATCCCGAGATCGTGGAGGTGTTCGCGGCGCTGTTCGAAACCGGCGTTCCCTGGGAGCCCGAGGAGCCCCACCTCCACGACGACGATCCCGAGGTTGCGCTTGCATACGGGCAGAGTGGTCCGCCCCACAGCCGTCATCATCGCGACGGACTGACGCATGCGGAGATCCACGACCAGCTGCACGACCGGCGGCGCCGGGCCGTCTAGATCCAGGGCAGCCAGCTCGGCAGCGCGGCGAATGGGGTCAGGCTGTCGCCTCGTGTGCGACCTTCGCCGGCTGCAGGATCCGGATCCCGTTGCCGAATGGGTCGCGCACGCCCATGTCGGTCCCGTAGAAGTGGTCGGTGGGCTCCTGCGTGAAGTCGGTGACGCCGCGCTCCTTGAGGGTCTCGTACAGCGCGCGGCAATCGTCGGTCCGGAACGCGACCCAGCCGATGGCGCCCTTGCTGATCAGCTCACGGACCTCCGCAGCGGTCGCTTCGTCGTAGGCCGGAGGGGCGGGCTTCTCGAGGTAGATCTCGGTGTTGGGGTCACCGGGGACGCGCACGGTCAGCCAGCGGACCGGTCCCTGCTGGAAGTCCTGAGCCACCTCCAGGCCGAGCTTGTTGACGTAGAAATCGAGCGCCTCGTCCTGGTCGAGGACCTTCATGGCGGTGACGTTCAGCATCGTGATCATTGGTTGTCATCTCCGTGGGGGTGGTGGGACGGACCCAATCCTAGGGACGCTCACGCACAGACGGCTTCTCCAGAACTGCTCGAATTCCCGACCCGGGAATCACCAGGGCCGTGTTGCCGCCAGCTGGAAGCAGTTGGGCGCGACCATGGGCCCATGCCCGGCCCGATAGCCCGACGGCGTCTCGCCCACGATCTCACGGAAGGTGCGGCTGAAGGTCCCCAGGCTGGTGAACCCGACGTCGAGGCAGATGTCGGTCACGCTGCGATCGGTCTCTCGCAGCAGGAACATCGAGCGCTCCACCCGCCGCCGCTGAAGATAGCGATGCGGCGTCTCGCCGAACACGGCATGGAAGCTGCGGATGAAATGCGCCGGCGACACGCATGCCACGGCGGCCACGGCCGGCACGTCCAGGGGCTCGGCGTAGGCGCGGTCCATGGCGTCTCGAGCGCGCAGGAGTCGCCGGTTGAGATCCTCGACGTCCCTGCTCATGGGCCAAACGCTACGCGATCGCGATGACAACGGCGAATGGTCGGCGACGTTGCCTGCGCGGCTGCCGCCGCGGGTCGCCGGAAGGTCGGTCGTTGCGGCACTGGCTACCTGTCCTTCTCGAACGATGACAGACGATCACGCGCGACCTCGGGCGTCGGGTCCCCAGATGGCGACGTCCGGCCGAGGACGGCCATGATCGCGCCGAGCTGCGCTCTCGTGGTGATCCCCAGCTTCCGATAGACACGCCCGAGGACGTTGCCGACGGTCTTGGGCGAGAGGAACGCGGCGGCCGCCGCCTCGCGGTTCGTGAGGCCGCTGGCCACGAGCTGGGCGACTCGACGCTCGGTGTCGGTGAGCTCATCGGGCGCGGTGGGGCGCAACCCGATCCGGGCGAGCTCTGACCTTGTCCGGGCAGCCCAGGCGGGTGCCCCGAGCTCCTCGAACGTGCGAAGCGCCTCGCCCAGCGCGCCGTGGGCAAGGCGCTTCTCCTTGCGGCGGCGATGGATCTGGCCCTTCACCAGCAGCGTCCGTGCCCGCTCGAACGGCATCGCGAGGCGGTCATGCTGGGCGATGGCTTCCTGGGCCGCAACGACTGCCGCCGTGAGGTCGCCCTCCATCGCCGCGATCATCGCGCGGCCGCGGGCGGCGGCCGCCAGGGCCCACGGTCGGTCAAGAGCTCGGCCGCCCTCCGCGAGCCATGCCGTGTAGCGGATGGCGCGCGCGTGGTCGCCAAGCGCGGCTGCGGCCTCGATCGCGTCGGGCAGGACGATGCCCAGGATCGGGTCCGCGACGGGTACCGCAACGACGCCGTCGGCGAGCGGCCGCAGTAGCTCGTCGACGCGGGCTGCGTTGCCGAGCGAGAGCTCCACCAGACCGAGGGCCCACAGCGGCCAGGTCGCGTAGATCGTCCAGTGGCTGGCGTGGAACATCGCCACGGCGTCCGAGGCCGCCTCGCGGGCCCGCTCCGCCGAACCACCGTGGGCATCGACGAGTGCCTCCGCGGAAAGCGCCAGGGCGCGTGGCACCGGCTCGCCGTTGAGTGCCGCGGTCTCGGTCGATTCCCCGGCGACTCGTCGTGCACGCGGGAAGTCGCCGCGCCACAGCAGGGCGACCACCAGGAACAGCGACAGGAACGGCAGTGCGGTGTCCTGTCCGCGCTCGACGAGCTCGTCCCGAAGTGTCGAGAGCATGGTGATCGACGCGTCGAGATCCCCGGTCCACAGGAGCAGCAGCGCCTCCACGAACCGGGGCTGCATCTCGAGCGGGCCTTCCCGCTCCGGATCCTCCATGGCCAGCGCCTCAGCCATGTGCTCTTCGGCGCGGCCATGGCCCATCCAGAACTCGGCCATGGAGACGCAGGCCAGGGCCTCGGCACGGATCGCGCCCTGCCCGACGGTCTCTGCCAGCGACAGGGCCTCGCGGGCGTGCATGACGGCACTTCCGAGGTCGTTGAGGCAGAAGCAGTAGAACGCGATGTCGAGCTCGATTCCGGCCGACGCGAGCGCGTCCTCGCCGGCTTGTCCGCGCGCCTCGACGGCGATCGCGAGGGCCTCAGCGAAGCTGGTCGACCGAGCGCGCACCTGGCCCAGCATCTGCAGCGTCCGAGCTCGCTCGATCCCGGTGGGCGTCTGCGCGACGAGCTGCTCAAGCAGCGCTCCGGCCCGGGCCGCCTCTCCGGCCTGGAAATAGCATTCGGCCGCCCGGCGCAGTCGCGTCGCGCGATCGGCCTGGTCCGGCGGCGTGAGGACGGACGCCAGCTCCAGCAGCTCGCCTGCATCGATGGGTGCGCCCCGGAGCCAGATCCTGCCCGCGACCGACTCGAGATCGTAGGCTGTCGTCGAATCCGGTTCGGTCGATGCCATGGCCCGGTGCCGGGCCCGGGCTTCGTCGTGGCTCACGACCCCGGCCAGCGCGCGATGCGCCCGACGGACCTGCTCAGCGCTTGCGTTGGCGAGCGCGGCTGTCGCCAGCAGCGGGTGGGTGAATCGGATGTTGTCGCCCTCGATGGCGACGATGCCTTCGCTGATGGCCGGTGCCAGGGCCCGCCGCGGATCTTCGATGCCGGAGTCGCCCAGCAGCACCACCGTCGGTGGTTCCAGAGAGACCGAGGCGACCAACAGGGCATCGCGCGCCGACGGCGGCAGCGCCGCCACGCGGTTGGTCGTCAGCTCAGCCAGGGTCTCCGGCACGGGCAGGGGCATTCCCGGGGTGGCGGGACGAGGGAGGCGCATCAGGTTCCTGGCGACCTCAAGGGCGAAGAACGGGTTGCCGCCGGACGCCGTGTGGATCCGGACGATCGCCAGGCGCGAGAACGACCTTCCCGTCCTGGCCGCCAGCAGTCCGTGCAGCGCAGCGACCGACAGCGGCCCGAGGCTCACGTGCTCGACGCGCTCCGGCTCCGCCCATGTGTCGATGCCGAGGATCGTCTGCGTCGCATCCGCGAACTCACCCACGCCGCGGGTCGTGACGATGACGCCGATCCGCGCATCCCCAAGGCGCCGTAACGCATACGACAGCAGCCCAGCCGAGGTCCGATCGAGCCCCCGGATGTCGTCGACGGCGATCAGCAGCGGGCGCTCGCCGGCGAGCTCGCGCAGAAGCGTTGTCGTCGCCACGGCGAGAGTGCGCTGGTCGGCCGGGACACCCGACGGCTCGCGAAGCAGGAGCGCGACCTCGAGGGCTGTGCGCTGGGGGCTCGGGAGGTGGCGTGACGCGTGCGCGGCCGCATCCAGGAACAGGTCACCAAAGCCGCCCAGCGGGAGGCCGGATTCGGACGGGGAAGCTCGTGCCGAAAGCACCATCTGACCGCGGTCGAGGCCGATCCGGCGGGCGATGTCCCACATCGTCGTCTTGCCGATGCCCGCCTCGCCCTCGATCACCAGCGCCGCGCGCCGGTCCATGGAGCGCTCGGTGAGACGCTCGATGGCGCCGATCTCGGCAACGCGTCCGACGATCAACGGCTGCATGGCATCCCCCGTCCAGACGCCGGCGTGGCGTGGCGCGGAGTCCGGCGCGCCCACGAGCTCAACGCCACGGACCGCACCGGTCGGATAAACGGGCAGCTGATAGGGGTGTTCACCTCTTTCCCCAGCGGCGGCCGGGCCTAGCCTGAGAACCGATGATAGAGCAGGTCGTTCCGGGCCGAGCCGAACCGAAGCGGGCACTTCAGTGACCCTGCCGGCTACGGGCGGCTACGTCGCCGAGTGCTTCTGGGCCGGGGTCAGCAAGAGCAGCGTGCGCGACCTCGACGAGCGTGCCGATGCGAGCGTCGCAGAGCTGTCGCGACGGGGCGCTGACGTCCGCTACCTGGGCTCCATCTTCATGCCCGCCGACGAGATCGTGCTGTGCCTCTTCGAGGGCTCGGTCGACGCGGTCCGCCAGGCGATCGAGCTCGCCCAGATCCCCTTCGAACGGGTCGTCGAAGGTGTCCACTCCGGGATCCAGGGACAGCGACGTTAGGCGACCTGGCCGTCCAACATGGGAGAGAGGAGCGATCAGATGGCACTCGATCCGAGGCAGGCCACCAGCAACGCCCGGGGACACGCTCGTACGGTGTCCGCCTGGGCGGTTCCGTCGCCTGCGCAGCTCGCGCGCGCTCCACGCGCATCGGCCGCGGGATGGCTCCTGGTCGTGATCCTGGCGGCCGCCTGCAACGCGACGACGCCCGCCACGGACAGTCAGCAAACGGCCGCGCAGGGGGAAAGCCCGGCGGCGACCGTCGGCGCAGCCTCGTCCGCCGATCAGAGTGCGTTTCAGGGGTCGGATGGGAGCCCGTGCAACCTGCTCACCTCGGCCCAGGTCGCGAGCGCGCTCGGCGTGCCGCCCACGACGGTCGGCGCGGGCGACGACAGCCTCGATCCCCAGCAGTGCACCTGGACCTACACGGACCCCAACGACTCGTTCGGTGGCTACACCGCGTCCGTCAGCACCGGTGGCGACATCAGCGGGTTCACTCCCGGGACGGTGCTCGACGTCACGACGGTGGCCGTCAGCGGCGTCGGGGACGAGGCCTACTTCGTGAGTGGTGAGGGGCTCGGGCTCCCGGGGTCCTATCTCGTGTTCCAGGTCGGTCAGGAGCTGTTTACAACGGGGCTCCTTACGGGGAACGCCACGATCCCGACGGAGACGCAGCGCACCATCGAGACGACGCTTGCCCGGGACATCCTGACCGGGTCCTGAACCGTGGGGAAGGGCCGGCCGACTGATAGGGGAGGTCGCCTCTTTCGTCCACGATCGTTGCGGGCTACCATCGGCGCCGCAATCGGCCGTATCAGATGGGCCGGCCGGTGCGTCGGAGGCCGTTGCAGATGAGAATCCTGACCGTCCCAGGTGGAGACAACCGGATCCTCCGGGCCGCCCTCAGCGGCTTCGCCGCGGTCCTGCTGTCTGCCTGTTCGGCCGCGTCTGTCACGAATGCGCCGCCGCTGCAGTCGACCGCGGCGAGCGCGGTGGCCTCGGCCCAGCCCTCGGTCGACACCATGCCGAGCGTTGGCCCCAGCGCGAACGAATCAGCGGCGCCGGAGGACACCGCCCAGCCGACCGGCCTGGTGACGGCCCTCGATCCGTGCACGCTCGTCACGAGCGGCGAGGCGACGAGCCTCGCCGGAGTGCCGCTGGGGGACGGCCAGGAATCGACGACGGCCGGCAACGGCAGGATCTGCTCGTATGGTCAGGAGGGGGTCGTGTTCGAGGTCGTCGTCAGCGTGGCGCCGGACGTCGCGACGGCCAGGAGCGAAGAGCAGTCTGCCGAAGCGGACCTTCAGAAAGCCGCTGCAAATGGTCTGATGCTGACCGAGCTCACGGGCTTTGCCGATGGCGCGGCCGACGCAGCGACGCTCGAGGGAAGCCAGTCGATCGGCGGCAAGACGTTTTCGGCCAGTGCGATCTACATCCTCAAGGGAACCACGTTCGTGGGCATCAGCGACATCGCGACGCTCGGCGCCGAGGCTCCCACCGGCGAAGCCTTGCAGGCAGAGGGACTGACCGTCGTCGGACGCCTGCCCTGACACAGGTGCCGGGGACTCGCCCGTCACCCGGGCGTATCGGGGAGCGCCTCCTCGCCGCGTGAAATGCCTGGATCAGCGGTCGGTCGTCGATCGAGCACGTACCAGGTCTCCATCTCGCCCTTGCCCTTGATCGGAATCGTGCCTCGCGCCTCGCACACGAACTCGTCCTTGATCAGGTCGTGGGTCGCGCGGGTGATCTGGATCCGTCCGGGCGTTCCCGACGACTCCATGCGGCTGGCGGTGTTGACCGCATCGCCCCACAGGTCGTACAGGAATCGCTTGCGGCCGATGACGCCCGCCACCACGGGGCCGGAATTGATCCCCACTCGCAGCTCCATGCCGAGGTGTGCCACCGCATCCTTCGAGCGCATTGCGTCGACCATGTCGAGCGCCATGTTCGCCAGCGCGCGAGCGTGATCCGGCCGGGGCGATGGGACTCCCGCGGCGACCATGTAGGCGTCGCCGATGGTCTTGATCTTCTCGACACGGTAGCGCTCGGCCAGCGCGTCGAAGTGGCTGAACAGCTGATCGAGGACGCCGACCACCTCGGCCGGTGACAGCTGCTCGGATCGGTGGGTGAAGTCGACCACGTCGGCGAACAGGATCGACGCCGAGGTGAACTGGTCGGCGATCGTCTGGGGCTCGGCCCGCAGCCTCTCGGCGATCGGCCGCGGCAGCACGTTGAGGAGCAGGTTCTCGGCCTGGTCCTGGGCGACCTGGAGGGCCGTCAGCGCGTGCTGCCGCTGTATCGCGAACAAGGCGAGGAGCGTGAACACGATCGTCCCGCACACCGAGATGTTGAGTGCCAGCATCAGGGTCGTGAACCACCCCGGCAGCGGCGACACGGTGCCCAGGATCTCGCCTGCGCCGCCGCACGCGAGGAACACGGCCAGGAATGCGATGTACCAGCGGATCCCCGCTCGCACGCCGGCAAACACGAGGGCGCCCATCGGGGCCAGGATGCCCCACACCCCGACACCCGTGGAGGTGACGAAACCGCCGAGGAAGATCATCGACAGGTTCGGCGCGAGCAGGATGTCGAGGAGCTCGACTCGCAGGAACAGCGCGAAGTCTCGCGTCCTGGCGAACACCGCGATCGCTCCGATCGAGATCGCGAAATACGCCAGGGCGAGGAAGCCGGACGGTGCTCCCAGCGAGACGTAGAGGCCACACCACACGAGCGAGACCGGCAGGATCAGCACCGACACGAGCACGAGGAGCGACTTGCGGTCGCGCGTGTCGTCGTCGTCGCGGCTGCCGGCGCCGATGCCGGCCAGCCACGCGAGCGCGGTGCCGAGGAGCGTCCGGATCCGACTCATCCGGCGCAGGATACGCTTGCCTTCGGCTTCGTCGAGCTAGGTCAGTCGATCCGCTGGGCCAGGGCGACGATGATCCCCTCCGGTCCGCGCACATACGCCATGCGCCACATGTCCTCGTACTGAGCGAATGCCACCGACGAGCCCGTAGCCGCTCGCGGCCGCCCGGCCAACGACCTCCCGGAGGTCGCCATATCGTGGTCGAAGGGGAGTAGCCGATGCGGCAGTACGTACTGGGGATCGACGAGGCGGACGCGTCGCAGATTGCGGTCGTCGGTGGCAAGGGCGCGCAGCTGGGCGAGCTTTCCCGGATCGACGGCGTCCGCGTGCCGGCCGGCTTCTGTGTCACGACGGCAGCCTTCGGCCAGGTCATGGCGGAAGCGACGTCGATCGAGGAGCCCCTCGATCGATTGGCCTGGCTGGACCTGCGTGACCTGGAGCCGATCCGGGCGCTCAGTGCGCAGATCCGCGGGATCCTCGAGCACGTCACCGTGCCCATCGATCTGGTGGCCGAGATCACGAGCGAGATCCGGCGCTACGGCGAAGGTGCCGCGTACGCGGTCAGGTCCAGTGCGACGGCCGAGGACCTGCCGACGGCATCCTTCGCCGGGCAACAGGACACGTACCTGAACGTCGTGGGGCCGGCCGGCGTCCTCGCGCATGTCAGGCGGTGCTGGGCGTCGCTGTTCACGGAGCGGGCCGTGACCTATCGCGTGCGGAACGAGATCGACCACCGCAAGACCAGCATGGCCGTGGTCGTGCAGCGGATGGTCTTCCCGCAGGCGGCCGGCATCCTGTTCACGGCCGACCCCGTCACCGGCAGCCGCACGGTCGCCTCCGTGGAGGCCAGCTTCGGCCTCGGCGAGGCCCTGGTCTCTGGCCACGTGAATGCGGACAGCTACACGGTGCGCGGCGACGAGGTCATCCACAGCGCCATCGGCAGCAAGCGGCATGCCGTGGTCGCCTCGCCGAGCGGCGGCACGCGGCGACAGGTGATCGAGCCGGAGCGGCAGGGGAAGCCGGCCCTGACCGACGCACAGGTCGTGCGGCTGGTGCAGCTGGGCCGGCGGATCGAGGCGCACTTCGGCCGCCCCCAGGACATCGAGTGGTGCCTGGCGGACGACGACTTCCAGATCGTCCAGAGCCGGCCGATCACCACGCAGTTCCCCATCCCCGCCGCCGGCGACCGGGAGAACCGCGTCTACGTGTCCGTCGGTCACCAGCAGATGATGACCGACGCCATGAAGCCGCTGGGGCTCTCCTTCTGGCAGATGACGACCCCGCGGCCCATGGCCGAGGCCGGCGGCAGGCTGTTCGTCGACGTCACCCGCATCCTCGCGACGCCGGCGAGCCGCAGCGCGTTCCTCGACCAGATGGCGAGGTCGGATCCGCTGATGCGGTCCGCGATCGAGACCGTCCTGGCTCGTGCCGACTTCATCCGGCCGCTCCCGGACGAGGGCCCCGCCTGGGTGCCGCCGGGAAGCGGCGACACGCCGATCGACGCGGATCCGGCCATCGTCACCGGGCTGATCGGGCGCACCGAGGCCTCCATCGCCGCCCTCAAGCGCGACATCCGCACGAGATCCGGCCCCGCGTTGCTCGACTTCATCCTGGCGGACCTCCAGGAGCTGCGCCGGATCCTGTTCGATCCGCTCAGCCACCAGGTGTTCATGTCGGCGATGGAGGCCACATGGTGGCTCAACGATCACCTGCAGGCGTGGCTGGGCGAGAAGAACGCGGCCGACACGCTCACGCAGTCCGTGCCCCACAACGTCACCTCGGAGATGGGGCTGGCACTCCTCGATGTCGCCGACGTGATCCGCCCGTACCCCGACGTGGTGGCGTTTCTGCAGGACGTCGGTCCCGGTGACGGGGGCTTCCTGGACGAGCTTCCCGGGATCGCGGGCGGAGCGGAGGCGGGCGAGGCCATCCGGGCCTGGCTCGGCGCGTACGGCATGCGCTGCGTTGGCGAGATCGACATCACGCGGCCACGCTGGAGTGAACGTCCATCCATGCTCCTGCCGCTGATCCTGGGCAACGTCAGGAGCTTCGAGGCGGGCGCGGCCGGGCGGCGCTTCGAGCAAGGGCGGCGCGAGGCTCGGGAGAAGGAATGGGAGCTGCGCGAGCGCCTGCGCGCCCTGCCGGACGGGGCGGCAAAGGCCGCCGATACCAAGCGCATGATCGACCGCGTCCGGACGTTCATCGGGTACCGGGAGTATCCGAAGTACGGCATGGTCAGCCGCTACTTCGTGTACAAGCAGGCGCTGCTGGAGGAAGCCGAGCGACTGGTGGCGGCCCGCGCGCTCGATGACCGGGAGGACATCTTCTACCTCAGGTTCGACGAGCTCCAGGACGTCGTACGTACGGGCCACGTGGATGACGAGCTGATCCGCGATCGCAGGGACCAGTTCAAGGCGTACCGGGCGCTCATCCCGCCGCGGGTGCTCACGTCGGACGGCGAGGCCGTCGCCGGGGCCTACGAACGCGACGATGTCCCGGCCGGTGCCCTGGTCGGCCTGCCGGTTTCAGCCGGAACCATCGAGGGGCGGGCCCGCGTCATCCTGGACATGGCGGACGCCGATGTCGAAGCCGGCGACATCCTGGTCACGACGTCCACCGATCCGAGCTGGACGCCCCTGTTCGTATCGGTCACGGGGCTGGTGACGGAGGTCGGAGGCCAGATGACCCATGGTGCGGTGATCGCGCGGGAGTACGGGTTGCCGGCCGTCGTGGGGGTGGTGAACGCGACGCGGCTGATCCGCGACGGGCAGCGGATCCGCGTCCATGGATCCGATGGATACATCGAGCTGCTGGCGTAAGTGAGCGCCGGCCTGCCCCCTTCGCATGTCACCTCGGCACCCCTGGATCGAGCGAGCTCCTTCCTCGTCTTCGCTGTCTCAATACTGAGCGGGATCTCGCCCCTGACGTCCTGGACGGCCGACACGCCGGACACGGCACCGTCGACGCCCGCTCGCCGCGACGCACCGGCGAACCGCAGGTAGGCGACGCGGCGGGAACGCCGCCGCGGACAGGCCGAGGCGGGGACGCGTTCACAGCTCCTTGCGGTTGAACGTCACGTGCGTCACCCCGCTGGGTGAAGCGGTCGCCTCGATCACGTAGTCGCTGTCGAGGCCCTCGAGGCCGTCCCACAGCCGCACGCCCCGGCCGAGCAGGATCGGGACCACCACACGTGCATGTGGTCGACCAGGCCGGCGGCCAGGAACTCGCGGATCGTGGTAGGCCCGCCCCCGAGGCGGACATCCCGGCCGCTCGCGGCTGCCCGAGCCGTTTCGAGAGCCGCGGCCGGCGGCGCGTCGATGAAGTGGAACGTCGTCCCGCCCTCCATCTCGATCGACGGGCGCGGGTGGTGGGTGAGCACGAACACGGGCGTGTGGAACGGCGGGTTCGGACCCCACCAGCCCTTCCAGTCGGGGTCCTCGTGCCAACCCGGATATCCGTACTTCCGAGCCCCCATGATCTCGGCGCCGATGCCGGCGTCGTGCAGGTGCAGGAGCGCGTCGTCGATGCCGCCGCTGCCGCCCGGCTCACCGACCATCTCGTGCCACCAGCGGGTGACGAACATCCATTCGTGCAACCGGTCGCCTGCGTGATCGTCGGGGCGGATGGCCTGCATGCGGCGACTCGCGAGCTGGTGTTCGGGCCCTCGAGCCAGTTCGAGCACTTCCTCGACGCCGTCGAGGGACCGCCTGCGACGGGGCGCTGGTCGGCGGGTCGCCACGATTGAACTTCAGGCCTGTCATCGATGCGCCGGGCTGGCAGCCAGCTCGACCACGAGATACAGCGAGCTCGTCGGGATCTCGACCAGGCCGATGATCGAGACGACCAGCCCGAGCGCGATGACGGAACCTCCGACGCTCGACTGTCAAGAGAGCGCGGCGGTCGCTGCCCGGGAGGCGCGAGCGCCAGCCGGGTCTCTTCACCCCGCGGTGGCCCTCAGGTGGCGCGAGGGCGGCCGATGGTACGATTCTCACGACGGCGGCTGGCGCCTCATGGCAGATCCACGCCCAGCTTAGTCGCCGCGTCGCGTGGATCGGAGGTGCCCTGTGAATGAGTCCCGACCTGTTGTCGTCCATCCCGCTGACGCGATCGCTCGGTCGGCCACGCCCGGCTGGAGCTGCGCCACCACCTCGATCCTGACGGCCGCCGGGTGGGCCGGAGCGGCCGGATCCGGAACATGGCGGGCGACATCGGTGGCTGGCATCACGATCCCGCCAACGACGCGTACGCCTGCGTCATCCGCGAATTGGTGAGCGTCGAATTCGGCCCGGACGGAGGCGACACAATCGATGCACGCGCCGGAGATCTTCTTCTTCGTCCCGGCCCAGGCCATCCACCGCGAGATGACCGGCTCAGACGAGGACCCCGAGGCTTTCGTCATGCACGTCGGCGGCGAGCCGGAGCAGTTGACGTGGATGGCCCGGAAGGAGCAGTGAGATGACGTCCCGACTACGCGTACTCGTCGAGCAGCCCACGAGGGGAAAGCGCTGGGTCGCCGTCGCGGCGGACTGGCCGGGTCTCGAGCGGGGCGGCAAGACGGAGAACGAGGCGATCGCGAAGCTGGCCCGCTACGTGCCGCGATACATTCCGGTGGCGAAGCGGGCCCGGCTCGGGTCGGAGCTCGCTGCCCAGACCGACCTCGACATCATCGGCCGCTATCCGGGAACGGGCTCGACTGACTTCTGGGGCATCTCGTTCGCGCCCTCGCCGCTCGACCGCGACCCGTTCGACGCGCCGATCTTCGACCGCAAGGTGCGGCTGCTGCGCGCGGCATGGGCCGAGTTCGACGATACGGTCGCCCGTGTCTCGGCGGAGCTCCGGCCGGGTGTACGGGGTGGCGGCCGCTCCCGCGACCAGATCGTCCGGCATGTCCTGGCGACCGAAGGTGGCGACTTCTCGAAGCGTGTCAAGGCGAGGTCCGAGCTCGAGGACCTGCAGACGCCGCAAGGGCTCAACGCTCATCGCGACCGATTCCTCGAGGCGATGCGCGACTGGTATGCGGAGGGCAAGCCGCTCGGCAACTGGACGATCCCATACCTGCTGCGCCACACCGCCTACCACGCGCTGGATCATGCGTGGGAGATGCAGGATCGTGACCTGACGGAAGGCGCGCCCCCGAGATGACTGCCACGAAGGGCACTAGCCGCATGCATGGCGACCGCGCGGCTCGTCTGCCCTTGATGCCGTGACCGCATCGAATCGGTCCCCCGAGGCTCCTCGATGAGGCGTACGGGCATGCGGCCGGCGTCAGCGCCAAGGTCATGGGTGACATCCCGTTCAAAGGCCTGCTCCTTTCTCGATGACCGGTGGCCGTGCCCGTCGGAAACGTGGACTCGTGGCGCGGCGACCAGGGACGCGGCGGGACAAGGGCTGGATGGGGCAAACCGGTCACGCCTGCGGACAAGAGGCGACCTAGGCTGGCAGGCTGCGGAACCCGCCACCTTCCCCGCACGGGTGAATTGCCCCGGCATCCCGGGGATCCACGGCGCCGCAGCCCCTTCGTCTGGGCCAGCAGTCCGGCTGCGGGCGTCTAGGGCAACTGTGCGCGTTGGGCTTGGGACCGGATTTTGCGCGCCGCATCGCTGTCCTTCGGCGCGGCTCCCCCGGAGGGCGGGCCGGACGGGTGGCCATCGCCGGGAACGAGCTCGATGAGGCCGGCCTGCAGTGCCCGAGCAACGGCGTCGGCGCGGTTCCGGGCCCCGAGCTTGGCATAGGCGTGCGCCAGGTGCGACTTGACCGTCTCGCGCGATACGAACAGCTGCCGCGCGATCTCGTGTATCTGCAGGCCGGTCGCGGCAATGGCCAGCACCTCGAGCTCGCGAGGCGTCAGCGGATCGACAGCCATGGCACCCGCGTCTCGGTGGCTGCGCGCCGCCGGCAACGCTGCAGAACGCACGACGAACCCGAGCGTCGCGATGAACATCCCCTCCACGACAAACAGCGCCAGTCGCGCGACGTGGGCCGGCTCGGTGTACCAGGGGTGACCGCGGAGCAGCACCAGCAGGCATGCCCCGACCGCACCCACGCCGAGCGCGAGCATCCCGGCCCGGAAGCCCAGCGCGGTGGACGCTGCCATGACCGGCACGAGGAGCAGCAGAAAGGCGCCGCCGCCGGGCAGGACGTCCGTCGTCGCATCAACGAAACCGACGGTCACGAAGGCGCCCCCGACGGGGAGCCCGTATCGCACTCGCCTCCCCAGACCTGACGTTGCCGCCAGACGTGCCATCAGGCGATGGGTGGTGAGGCCCAGCGTGCGGACATTCGATGTCAGCACCGGTCCAGTGTGACAGGGCTCGTGCGCCCTGGCCAGCACGGACCCGACTGCCGCGACCCGGAATCACCCGTACGGGGGGCGACCCGAGCGACTGCCGGAGGCACCGTGGTCGTCCGAGCGAGCGCGTCCCGGCGCGCCACAGCGACTGGAGGCGCACGGACATGGCGCAGTCGTCCCCCGCGATCAACGAACGCGGTCGTCCATCCCTGGGGCGGGCGCGACCCCGATGGCGCTCGCCGGCGCCACTCGCGCTGATCGCTGCCGAACACCGACAGACGGGCAGGCATGCGCCTGATCGGCGCTGAGCACCCGGTTGTCGCGGAGCCGCGCGCGCGGTCGCGCCGCCTGTTGATGCCGGTCCGTTCGCTCGTCACAGCCTTTGGCCCGGCGGAGAGCTGACCATGCGAGCCGTCCTGTTCGAGCGTTCGGGCTCTACGAGCGGACTCGTTCTCCGGGAGGTTCCCGACCCGACCCCGGCGGCCGGCGAGGTCCTCGTGCGGATCCACGCGACCACGGTGACCCAGGGCGATGTCGTCCTGCGCAAGATGCCGCAGGTGCTGGCGCGCCTGTTCGGGATCCGTCGCAAGCGGATGCTGGGTCATGAGTATGCCGGCGTGGTCGCGGCAGTCGGCGAACGCGTGTCCAGCTACCGCCCCGGGGACCGCGTGTTCGGTACGACGACGGGGCTCACGGTGGGTGCGTACGCGGAGGCCACCTGCGTCCCTGGAGACGGGATCCTCGCCGAGATCCCGAACGGGTTCCGGTACGACGAGGTCGCCCCGATCCCGATCGGGTCGCTGACAGCGCTGACCCTGATCCGACGCGCGGGCGCCGAAGATGGCGGGGGACGGCGGATCCTTGTCTACGGCGCGTCCGGCAGCGTGGGCAGCTATGCAGTCCAACTCGGCGTGGCGTTCGGTGCCCACGTGACCGGGGTGACCAGCACGGCCAACCTGGACCTCGTGCGGTCACTGGACGCGGAGCGCGTGATCGACTACACGCGCGAGGACGTCCTGACCATCCCGGACCGGTTCGACGTGATCGTTGACGCGGTTGGCACGGGGGCGGCAGGTCGCGCCAAACGGCTGCTCGCTCCGGGGGGTCGGCTCGTGTCGGTTCGCTCGCGTACCGGTGAGCGCCTCGCCGACCTCTGGTACATCCGCGACCTGCTCGAGGCGGGCTCGCTGCGGGCGGTGGTCGATCGGACCTACCCGCTCGAGGCGATTCGCGAGGCGCACGAGTACGTCGAGCAAGGCCACAAGAAGGGCAACGTCGTGATCGTCGTGCGACGGGATTGATCGAGAGGAGCTGACCAGATGGACAAGCTTGACGGCCGACTTCGCGGCGCTCGCAGTCGGCGTCGCCATTCGCTCGATCCTGGGCGCCGGGCTCGGGAACATGGGCGCCGGCCTCGTCCCCGGCGTTGCCCTCGGGGGGTGGAACCCTCTCCTCCCGCAGCTTGGCAGTTGCCGATGATCGCCGGTCCCATTGGATCCCAACATCCTGCTACCCGAACGGAGGCCCGAGCATGAATGTCGTCGAAGTGGCCGAGCTCACCAAGCATTACGGCAGCCACGTGGCCGTCGATGGCGTGTCGTTCGCTGTCGAGGAGGGCGAGATCTTCGGCATCCTCGGGCCGAACGGCGCGGGCAAGACGACGACCGTCGAATCGATCGCCGGTTTGCGTAAGCCCGACGGCGGGACGATTCGAGTCCTGGGGCTCGACCCGCAGCAGGATCGTGACCGGCTACGACCGCTCGTCGGGGTCCAGCTCCAGGAGAGCGAGCTGCCCGAGCGGATGACGGCCGCCGAGGCGGTCGGGCTGTTCGCCTCGTTCTACGCCGATCCCGAGGATCCGACGCGGCTGATCGACGACCTCGGGCTGACAGAGAAACGCGACACGCAGTACCGCAATCTGTCCGGCGGTCAGAAGCAGCGCCTCTCGATCGCCCTTGCCCTCGTCGGCAGGCCGAAGGTCGCAATTCTCGATGAGCTGACGACCGGCCTCGATCCGCAGGCTCGCCGCGAGACGTGGCAGGTCATCGAGTCGATCCGCGAACGGGGCGTCACCGTGCTCCTCGTCACGCACTTCATGGAGGAGGCGGAGCGCCTCGCGGATCGCGTCGCGATCATCGACAGTGGCCGGATGGTCGTGATCGACACGCCCGCCGGGATCATCTCGCGCATCGACGCCGAGCAGACGCTCCGCTTCCGCCCGTCGGCGCCGATCGAGGATGGGCTGCTGACCGAACTGCCAGAGGTGAGCGACGTCAAGCGGGCGGGCCCCGTTGTCGTTGTCACCGGCACCGGCAACCTCATCCACGCCGTGACATCGCTGCTGGCGCAGCGCCAGGTCGTGGCCAATGACCTCCGGGTCGAGCAGGCCAACCTGGACGATGCGTACCTCGCTCTGACGGCCCGCCAGGCAAAGGAGCTGGCATGAACGGAATGCGCGCCCTGATTGTCGCCGAGACGAGGCTCCTCCTGCGCGAACCGATCAGCTGGATCCTGTCGATCTTCCTGCCCACGGCGATCCTGTTGGTCTTCGGCGTGATCCTCGCGCCTCACCGCCCGGATCCGGTATTCGGGGGCCTGCGGTTCATCGACGTGTTCGCCCCGTCGCTGGTCGTGATCGCCATGGCGATTCTCGCCCTCCAGATCATGCCGGTCCGCCTCACGACCTACCGCGAGCGAGGCATCCTGCGCCGCTTCTCGACGACGCCGGTCCACCCCAGGCGGCTGTTGATCGCCCAGCTCGTCGTCTACTCGGTGACGGCGACCCTCGGCGTCGTCCTCCTGATCATCGTCGGCAACCTCGCGTTCGACATCCGGATCCCGGCAAATCCGATTGGCTTCGTGGCCGCGTTCGGCATCGGGATGGCGGGACTCCTGGCGACCGGGCTGCTGCTGGCCGCGGTTGCGCCGTCGACCGGTGTCGCCACGGCCGTCGGGGTTCCGGCGTTCATGGTCGTGCTGCTGCTGGGCGGCGTCTACGTCCCGCGGGCGATCCTGCCCGACCTGCTCATCCGGATCGGCGAGTTCACGCCACCGGGCGTCCAGGGGCTGCAGGACGCATGGACGGGTGCGAATCCGCAGCTCCTGCCGTTGGTCGTGCTGGCTGCTCTGGCCGTCACCTTCGGGACGATCGCGAGCCGCACGTTCCGCTGGGAGTGACTGCCCGCATCGGCGCCCAGGAGTCAGACCGGACCCTGCTGCCCCTCGAGTCCATCGAGGATCAGGTCGAGCCCATGCTCGAATTCGTCTCCGAAGTCATAGCCGGGCTGCATTGCGTGGTCCGTGATGAACGCGACGAGGTTTGGATACTCGCCCGGTGGGAACGGCGCGAGCATCGTTTGCGCGATATCGGCCACATCCTCCGGGCCCTCGAAGGGCAGGTTCATCTTCGTAAGCGCGAAGCCATAGATGTACGCGTCCAGCAGCGAGTACGCGTGCGCGGTCTCGTCCATCGAGAAGCCTCCTGCCCGCAGACGGCCGATCACCGCGTCGTGGTGGCGCAGGTTCGCCGGTCCCGCGTTCAGCCGCGACTCCATGAGGCCGATGGCCCAGCGGTGACGCAGCAGAACGTCGCGCAGCGAGATGGCCCGCTGGCGCATCGCCGTCTTCCAGTCGGCCTCGCCCGCGGCGGGCAGCTCGATCTCGCCGAACACGAGATCCACGATGCCGTCGAGGATCCGTTCCTTGTTGGCGAAGTGGTAGTAGATGGCCATCGCCTCGACCCCGAGCTCATGACCCAGTCGGCGCATGCTCAGCGACTCGAGCCCGCCCGCATCGGCGAGCTTGAGGGCCGCGTCCAGCACCCGTTCTCGACTCAGGTGTGCGCGGTGCCGAGCTCGCGTGGTGGTCTGCGTCGCCATTGGGGCTTCCTCGTCGCCAAGGGTTGTCTTCGGGGGTTGGGGGGTTGACATGGCGATTATTACACCGTAAGGTTCGAGACGATACTTACACCGTATAGTAACAGGAGAAGCGTCCCGATGAAGGCATTGGTTCAGGACGAGTACGGCTCGGCCGAGGTCATGGAACTCAGGGAGATCGACAAGCCGGAGCTCGGTGACCACGACGTCCTGGTTCGCGTCCGCGCCGCCGGCGTCAACCCGGCCGACTGGGCGGTCATGCGCGGCCTGCCGTACGTTGCCCGCCCGGCATATGGGCTCCGTGAGCCCAAGAACGCAGTTCGAGGTTCGGACGTGGCGGGGTATGTCGAGGCAGTCGGCACCGGCGTGACGCGGTTCCGGGCAGGCGACGAGGTCTTCGGCTGGTGCACCGGCTCGTTTGCCGACTATGCGGCCGCGTCCGAGGAGGCGCTGGCGCTGAAGCCGGCCAATCTCAGCTTCGAGGAGGCCGCTGCCGTTCCCATGGCCGGCCTCGTTGCCCTGCAGGCGCTCCGGCTCGGCCGGGTGCGAGCAGGCCAGAAGGTCCTGATCAATGGAGCTTCTGGGGGGATCGGCACCTTCGCGGTGCAGATTGCGAAGTCACTCGGGGCTGATGTAACCGGCGTCTGCAGCACCCGGAACCTGCCCATGGTCCGGTCGATCGGTGCCGATCATGTGATCGACTACACGCGAGAGGACTTCACGCAGACCGGCCAGCGGTATGACTTCATCCTCGACAACGTGGGAAACGAGTCGCTGACCCGCCTGCGACACGCGCTTACCCAGACGGGAACGCTCGTGCCGAATGGCGGATCGTTCGACAACCACTGGTTCGCGGGTGGGGGTCGCGTGATCAGCTCGCTCGTGGTGTCGTGCTTCGTGAGCCAGTCGCTCCGGCCGTTCCTCGTGTCCCCGAAGCTCAAGGATCTCGTCGTCCTCAAGGAGTTGATCGAAGCCGGGAAGATCACGCCGGTCATCGACCGTGCCTACCCCCTGAGCGAGGCAGCGCAGGCGATCGATCACGTTGGAGCGGGACACGCGCGAGGCAAGGTCGCCATCACCGTGTGAGGCGGACCCAGAACAGACAGGGAGGATGAAGACGTGCAGAAGAAGCGATTGAACCAGGGGGCGTGCATCGCCCTCGGCGCCGGGATCGGCGCCGCCATTGGGGTTGCCATCGGCACCGTCGGGGTTGGCATCGCCGTGGGTGTCGCCATCGGTGCTGCCATCGGTACCACGTTGCCGGGATCGGGAGCTCGATGAAGGCGATCCGCCGGGACAGATACGGCCCGCCCGACGTCCTGGAGCTCGGGGACATCGACAAGCCGGTCGCAAACGACGATGCGGTGCTCGTCCGCGTTCGGGCGGCGTCGCTGAACCGGCTCATCGAGGCCGCGAAGGTAAGCCCCGTCATCGACCGGAGATACCCGCTGGCGGACGTTCCTGAAGCGCTCCGGTACCTTCAGGCAGGACACGCTCGGGGGAAGGTCGTCATCACCGTGTGAGGTGTTGCGCACGCCTAGATCGAGCGGCCGTCGCGCAACGGATGGTCCGTAAGGCGTGACCCATGGCTCGGCATCGTCGTCGCCTGGTTGGTCGATGACTCAGTTCAGAAGGACGAACAAACGATGGAAGGTCTCTGGTCGGCGCAAGTGTGGGGCACGCCCGTGGGATTGGGCACCGTCACGTTCCTGGTTGGAAGCGGGCTGGGAGTGTTCCTCTGGGACGTGAGCAAGCTCCCCAGGAAGAAGGAGTGAACCCCATTCAATGCGCGGACGCTTGCGGCCTGCGTTGATGTTGCGGCGCCGTAGGTCACTCGGTTGGTCGCGTGACATCGCCGTGTCGGTGGCGATTGCGATCACCATCGCCGGCTGCTCGAATGGCAGCGAGGCGGGACTGCCCATCGATCCCTCGGCGACCGACACCACGGCAACGGCCACGGTGTCGGCATCGCCGTCGACGTCCGGCTCGACCACGGCATCGCGGGCGTACGACTTCCGTGACGTTTCCGGGCTGATGGATGGGTTCGTGGCGGAGCGCGGTCTCGCCGGCGCGGGCTTGATTGTCGTCGAGCACGATGACGGGATCGTCTATGAGGAGTACTGGGGGGAGTTCGACGCGGAGCGAACCTCGCTGATCGCGTCGGCGAGCAAGATGATTAGTGCTGGGGTCCTGTTGAGGCTCGACGACGGCGGATTCCTTGACATCGACGCCCCGGTTGCCGATGTCGTCGAATGGGGATCTGGCAACCCTGCCATCACACCAGCCCAGTTGCTCTCCAACAGCTCTGGGCTCGTCGGCATCTTCCCGGACCCTGTGTACCTCCCGTACATCTGCCAGTACCTTCCGGAGGGGAGCCTTCAGGACTGCGCAGCGTCGATCTATACGACGATCGACGACGACGCCGACGTGATTGCACCCGATACGTCGTTCCGGTATGGCGGCGGCCAATGGCAGGTAGCCGGTGCCGTCGCCGAGGTCGCGTCGGGACGGTCATGGGCGGAGTTGATCGACGAGACCTACGTACAACCATGCGGCCTCGATCCGGGCAGCTTGGGCTACAGCAACTACATCTCACAGATGGGGAACGGCATCGACTACCCGACCGAGTTCAACGGAGATCCGTCGACGCTCGTCGCCACCAGCAACCCCAACGTGGAGGCGGGCGCATACGCGACGCCGCGAGTCTTCGCTGAGCTTCTGTTGATGTACCTGCGCGGGGGCAAGTGCGGCGACGGTCAGCAGGTGCTATCCGAGAAGGCCATCGATCGGATGGTCGCCGATCGGGTCGGCGCGGTCTACGACGGCAGTGCCGGTCCGGGCCTGGGGTACGGGATGGGTTGGTGGATCCATCGCCAGGACGGATTCGTTTACTCGTTGGGCGCGTATGGGGCCGTGCCGACGCTCGATCTTGACGAGGGGTTCGGCTACTACCTCGTGCTCGAGGCCAATGATTCCACGTGGCAAGCGATCGCCGAGCCACTCCCGATCGCGATCGAGACGGCCGTACTCGCTGCCCGCAAGTGACCCGGTCCAGATCCAGCCAGCGCCACCGCCCTGGCCATCCGAAAGCGCCACTCACCGCGCTACCTGTCCGAGGACGAGCGCATGCGACTCGCGGACCTGCCCCAAGGAGCAGCGTCCGATGCGGGAGGTTGCGACGCTCGTGGGCAGGTCGCTCTCGACGATCAGTCGTGGCGAATCACGGATCCGGGTCGAATACCATTTCGATGGTCAGGCCGAAGATTTGAGCAATTGCGAAGGCAAGCGGGAGGCTCGGGTCGAACCGGCCCGTCTCGATCGCATTGATGGTCTGCCTCGAGACTTGCGCTGCATCTGCCAGTTGTGCCTGGGTCCAATCCCGCTCGGCCCGGAGCACACGAATCCGGTTCTTCATCCCCCAAACCGTCGGATCCCGATGAGCACCGACAGCACATAGATGGCTGAAGTCACCACCAGGACCCAGACAATCCCTGCCCGGACCACTCCGGCACCGCCCAGAAGTATGAGAGTGAACCCGGCGACGAAACACCCGCCAAGTGCCAGGGCTATGGCGTCGAGTTGGATCTTGCGCATCAACTCGTCGGCGTCTCTCAGGAAGCGCATGTACGACACGATCCAGGCCAGACCGACAATCGCGGTGCCGATCGACGCCACGACGACTCCCGCGTCACCCTCGATCCATCCACGATCGATGGCAGCGTCGGCGACAAGGAAGGCCCCGACCCACAGAAGCGACCAGATGACGATCAATGTGCGATTTCGCCGGTCGAGTTTGGTCGACGACCAGGAGCTCCTCTGGTCGCGCTCGTTCACGAATTCTCTTCCCGGCCGGCCCGGCCGGCCCGGCCGGCGCTGGACGCCGTCCCCAGCATCAAGAAGCCGGCCGTCCCCGCCACCAGCCCGACCTCGATGGGGACCGCCCCCAAGACCATCCCCAGTGCGGCCACTACAGTGACTACCCAACCTGCGAGCAAACGCGTCTTCCGATCCATCAGTAAACTCCTCTTGTCATTAAGTCAAGTGTCTTTGACAAGAGGAACGATGACACGAGACACCAGCAACGTCAAGCGCACTTGTCATATGGTGCGCCACCCGGGCCATCCACAGGCTCGGTGGTGGCCTTCTGGCCGGGCCGAATGGGGCTGGCCGGGATCCGCGACGTCGCCCGGCGGCGGCTGTCGAGCTGCCGACGCGCGGGAACCGGGCGACCGTCAAGTCCGACGAGCGTCCTGTCGCCGCCACCGATCAAGGCCGGAGGCCGGCAACTGCTCGCTGCTCACGATCCGGGAGATACGATTCCCCTGGTGAAGGACGAGCGCGGCCAGAGTCAGCGCCGCGGCAATCCCGTCAGCGTGGCCGACTGCGAGCGACTCCAGACCCACTGGTTCGTAGCCGGCGCGCGACATAACGGCGGCGAGGCATGGCAGGAAGGCGCGCTCGACTGGACCTGGCACCCGTACAGCCACCACGCGATGCTTCTCTTCCCACGTGAGATTCGCGGCGAGGCACTGGAGCGCGGCCTCAGACGAATCGACGATCTCGGCGCGCATACCGTCGGTGCCTGGCTGCGCCCGGAGGTCGATCCGGCACCCCTGGCCGATGCCGGCTTCGAGCGCGGCTGGTCGCCGTGGTGGATGGCTGCTCCCATGACCGCGATCGGGCGCGCTGTCGATGGACGGATCCACCTCGAGGAGGACACGCCCGAGTACACCGACCCGGAGGCGCAGGCAGAGCTCGCCCTCTGCCGCGTGCGGCCCCAGGAAACGTGGCACGCGGTCGCTCGGGTCGGCCGTCGGCTGGCAGGGCATGGCTGGTCGCATCTGGACGGCGATGTGGCCGGCGTTTTCGACATGGCCGTCTGGCCGACGTTCCGCCGTCGAGGACTTGGCACCGGGATCCTTCGAGCCGTCTGCTCGGCGGCCGCGGCCGCGGGTGCCGAGCAGACGGTCCTGAATGCGACGCCAGAGGGCGAGCGGCTGTACTCGACACTCGGCTTCTCGCGGATCGGGGATGGTGTCACGTGGTGGCTCCATCGCTGATGGTCACGGCCGGAAGGCGTCGCCAAGCGATCTGCCGGTGCCGAGCCCTCCATAAAATGGAACAGGTGTTCTGGCGCGCCTGACAGGTGTCGGGCGCGTGTTCGCAACCTATGAGATCCAGATCGAGGGCCGGGATGAGTGGGTCGCGGCGGCGAGGCGGCTGGCGTGAGAGAACGGGCTCGGGTTGGTCGCGGCGACCCTGAGCGCGCCACTGACCGCGAGGTCAGCGTGGTCGCCGCCGTCATTGCGGCCGGCTCGGAGAAGGCGGCCGCCCACCGGCTCGGCCTGTCGCACTCGACCGTCAAGCACCACCTGGCGAGCGCGCGGTCCAAGGCTGGAGCGACGACAACGGCCCAGCTTGTGTGGATCCTCGCCCCGCGGCTGCCCGAGCCCGAGGTCACGCCCGAAGAACGCCTCGTCGACGCCGGACGCACTGTACAGGAGTAGTCCTGCCACACGACGTATCCGCAGTTGCTCGGCTGGATCCCGGCCTCGGCGCCTCGCTCCCCGCAGTCGGACAGGTTCTGGTAGATCAGGTTCCACCGGGGAACGACGGACTCGAACTCAGGATGGTGGACATACGGTGCTTCCTCGGCCGCCTCCAAGCGTGTCCATGCAACCTCGGTCCGCGTCGACGCAGAGACGTCGGCGAGAGGCTTGACGGCCGGGCTTGGTGGCGGGCTGACCGGGCCTGGTGCCGGAGATGCCGTCGGCCCTGCGGTGGGGGTCACGGGAGGGGACGCCGTGGCCGATGGCAGGCTGGCCGTGGGCGTTTGCGAACCAGCCGTGGTCGGGCTTGTGGAAGGCGTGCCACACGCTGCGACCAGCACCAGGGACCAGGAGCGAGGTGACTTGCCTGGCGGCGCACCATGTCGAACACCGCGGAGGGATTCGTCCAGTCTCAGGATCGACGCTCGACCCGCTCCCAACATCTGCCGGCGGGCACGAGACCAGCGGCTGAGGGGCAACAAGGACGGGCCCGCTCCGCGTGGCAGGCCAGGCCTGCTGTCTCGTCTCGTCGAGTCGTCATGCCGCTCGCGCGTGGGCGGACATGACGGCTCAGGTGTCCTGCACCTGGCTCTGCTGGTGGAGGACCATCTGCCATGTGCCGTTACGCCGTGCGTACACCGATGCGCACATGGCTCGGTACGGCTGGCCGGCTCGGGCAGCTGAGCCCTCGTACACGAGAGCGGCCACGTCGTCGGCAATCTCCACGACGCGTGCGCGCTCGATCCGCACATCCGTCCAGCGCCCGGAGGCGTCACTCGAGGTCGAGTCCTCGGCCTCCTTCTTCGACATCACGCTGCCGGAAAAGACGGCGAGCCCGTCATCTCGCATGTGCTCACGGTAGTAGCCGGGGTTCTCCGATGCGTGCCAGAAGCCATCCTCGAGGAGCATCAGGTCATCGAGCAGGGTCATGTCCGTACCTCCGTCATTGCGTTGACAGTGGCGGGTACTCCATCCGGCGCGCACGTGTCGAGCTGCAGACGAGCGTGCATCGACCTTGCGAGGCGCCGCAGGCGCGGGGTGCGCCTCGTCGGCCGGGACCATGAAGTCTAACGCGTCGCCGGCCGCCAGCGAGCGCGCAAGCGGTTCAAGGGCGAGTCTGCCCGGCTCGACACGAGTGTCGGTGTCGACGCCGAGGAAGCCCCCAACGAGGCAGGCACCGGCGACCACCGCGAGCAGCGCGATCATCAGGACGAACGAGCGCCCCGGAGCGCACCGGCGATCGCGCCGATACCTACCGCCCAACTCGGATCGACTCCCCCCAGCCAGGCGATGAGGCCTGGCGGGACCAGGACGAACATGGGCACCACCGCCCTGACGCCAGGCAGCCTCAGGCCTGCGATCCACCACTCCGCTCCGAGCCAGACCCGCCGGAACTGTGGTCAGAACCTTGCGCTGGCTAGATCCAGCCGCGTTCCCGCTGTCCTCGACCATTGCATCGGATCCTCGAGGATGCGAGGTCCGGCCGAAGTCAACGACGCTGGCCCGCGCGAGCGGCGTCGGTGCCGAACTTTACGAGGGTGATCCCTGGTCCCAAGCCCAACTGAGACCTGCAACCAGGCGCGCGGTCTCGGACTTCTGCGGCGGATCGAGGTGATGGCGCTCCTCGAAGACCTCGACACGAGAGCTGTGGAACGCCGCGGCGAGTGCAGCGGCTTGCGCTCGCCACATCCCGTGGCTCAGCCCAAGGATCGCGATATACACGCGGCCGGGGAACCGGCTGAAGGCGCCCGGCTCGACGACGTGGCGCTGCATCGCATCGGTCAGCACCCGAAGCGATGTCGGCTGACCCGCCGCCTTGCGGCGAAGCGCCGCGTCAACAAGGTCGGTACGGGGCGGTTCCAGCTCGACCGACGGCTGGACGAGGAGGCGACGGAACGCTCCCTGCTCGGCCGAGGCCGGTCCTCGGAGCGCCGCGTCGAGCCGTGCGTAGTAGTCCGCCTCGATCTCGCTCAGGGGCAGGAAGGACCAGGCCGGCTCGACGAGCGACAGGCTGGCGACCCGCTCGGGATGCAAGGCCACGAAGGCCAGCGCCAGGCTCGCCCCACCGGAGAAGCCAACGAGGTGGGTCGGCTTCCCCTCGGGCAGCGCACGGCTGAGCGCCTCGACCTCGTCCCGCCAGGAGTAGTCGTCCGTCGTCGTCGTCGTGAGGCCGATGAGCTCGTGGAAGATCGTCCGCGTCCCGGGGGGCAGATAGGGGACGACGTATCGCCAGCTGCGCTGCGCGCTCTCCCCAGCCATGAAGCAGATCGGGCCGCTCATACCGCAAACGATACGCGGAGCGCGATGGTGCCCGGGCTACCAGCGCCCCGCTCACCGAGCCCGGACCTCACGATCGACCACGTCGCCCCCCTCGCGGCTGGCGGTGCGCCGTTCGACATCGGCAACACCCCGGTGCTGTGCTGCTCGTGCAACTCGACGAAGGGCGCATCGACCGACCGGGGCGGGGTAGAGCATAGGACGACGGACTTCCCGGCTGACCGCGCCACGCCGTCCGCCCGCGTGAGTCAGGGGATGTTGAGCTCGCGCTTCGCCTGGGTCTTGCGGGTCTCCATACGGGCCCCAAGGTCCTCGAGCTCCGCCTTGTCGAACACCTGGCGGGCGATCTTGAACATGTCGCCCTCCTCCTCTTCCATGTGGTGTTCGAGGTTCTCCTTCATCACGGTCGCCTTGGCGCCCCAGGTCTCATCCTTGACGTCCAGCGCCTCAAGCTCGCCCATGATCTCGTCGACGACATGGTGCTCCTCGTAACTCTCGAGCACGATGTCCTTCGCCTTCGGATGCGCCTTCAACTCCGGGTAGAAGATCTCCTCTTCGATGATCTCGTGGGCGGTGAGCTCGCCCTTGATCGTTGCGAACAGCTCGCCGCGCGTCTTCACGGCGCGCTCTGTCGTAGCGTCGAGCTCGGTCAGCAACTTCCGGACCTTTTCGTGGTCGGCCGTGAGCATCGTGAGTGCGTCCATCCGCCTTATCCTCTCCGCGTTGGCGTGGCGCTTCGCGCGCCGAGTCGTGTGGTCATCATGACCTCCGGTATGCGACCCGCGCGTAACGTCGCACGCCATTCCGCTTGCGACTACGTGCTGAGGCCGCGCCGGCCGGGCCTCGTCGCCGGTTCGGAAACGATCGAACCCCGACAGCGAGGAGCCGCGATCCCTTTGCGGTGTTCGGCGATCTCCCCGCAGAGGCGCCTATTCCGGCCGTGGCTGGCCAGACGGCGGCCGCCGTCGTCGGACTGGTGCGTTCAGGTTCTTCGGTTGAGGCGGGTTGCGGAGTCGCCTGGGGGCAACCGCTGGCGTAGCACGGCTGCGGGATCCGATCGGAGTATCCAGGACATCGGATCCGTCCCCACGTTCCTGGCACCCCGTTCACGGAGGCTCACGCAACCTCGATGAGCCCAACCGCACCCCGCTCGGCGTCGCTGAACCTATGGGTCACGGACGGGCTCCCGGCTGGACGTTTGGCCGACACTCGCCCCGGCCGCAGCTGCGAGTGCAGGGGCGAGTGTCGCCGGCTGTACTTCTCCGCGCCAGCCGCCTCCGAGATCAGCTCGTCCCAATCCTGGAGGTCGGATCCGGCGAAGCAAGACCCGGGGCGGTGGAGCCAAGCGCCACGACCGCGTCGACCTCCTGGGCGGCCTCCTCGAGTCGCCGGGACGCAGGCCCACGGGTGGGATGCGGCCTCCGGGGCTGGGACGAGCTGGTCCGCTGCGCATGGCGCGTCGCTATCCCGCCGCCCCGCCGGACGCGCGACGGACCGGGAGGTCGGCGGGGTCGCGGCGGTCCTGGTCGCCGGGTCGGAGAAGGCAGCCGCCCACCACCTCGGGCTGTCGCACTCGACCGTCAAGCACCACCTGGCGAGTGCCGAGCCGTGTTGACGACGCGCCTACGAGGCAGCGCTCGTCACCCACGTCATCGGATCTCCCCAGCCCAGGCCCTCGACGCCGGCCTCGCCAAGTGCCTGCACGACGAGGGTTCGGTTGTAAGCCGCGAACGTCAGCACGTGGGCGATCATCCCGCCGTACGTGAAGACTTCGGCCGGCTCGCACAACCCGTCGATGAACGTGTCGTCGAGACGACCCTCGGCGATGACGGTGTGTACCTGATCGACGAACGCGGGGCCGACTCTCGCGTGGCGCTGCCGCATCTGGTCGACGGACTCCCCGCTCTCGACGGCAAAGTCGTACTTGCGCATGGCGATCGCGCTCATCCACATGTCCATCTGGCCGATGAGGCGCGACAGGATCGACCGCGTGGTCATCGTGCCGTCCTCATTGTCGACCGAGACGCGGACGAGCTTGTCGAGCTGTTCGTCGGACAGGGTCGCTGCCTTGTCGACCATTTCGCCGACCAGCCAGACATGGTGGTCGACCATCTTCTGCAACAGTTCCATCGATGTTGCCTCCGTTCGTGCGGGCAGCCGCAGGCTGCCTGGCGGATGAAAGTGCACGCCGTTGGCGCTGCCGATCAGCACCTGGCCGGGCGCGGCCCGAAAGCCCGACGGCGTGACGTGGTACGCGCGGCGGAACGCCCGGGTGAACGCTTCGTGCGACGAGAAACCCGCCTCGAGCGCGATGTCGAGCACGCCCGTGCCAGTCGTGATCAGCCGGTAGGCCGAACGCTCCAGCAGGATCCGGCGACGGAAGCGCGACGGGCTCTCGCCCGCCTCGCTGCTCACCAGCCGGTCGAAGTGGAACCTTGACAGGTGGACGAGCGAGGCCAGATCGGCGGCCGTCGCCTGTTCGTCGTCCAGGCGCTCGGCCAGCGCGTCGACAAAGGCGACGAAGGTGTCTCGTGGCACGTTCATGCCGCTAGGTTGCGCCGCCATGACCCCTGAGCGCTTGATCGCGCTTGCTCTTGTGCGTGGATGGACCGACTTCGCCGGCATTGGCAACGAGTGCTGCGCGGCAGGCACCAGCGTCCTAAATGGCGCTTCAGATCGCCATGGCTCGATGGGCGTCGCTGCGCCCGGCTCGCCCGCTCTACCGTGGGCCTGATCGCGCGAACGACCTAGTCCGGGTGGCCGACGACGTTGACCACGATTCCGTGCGGATCGCGGACGAAGAACCGTCGCGGTCCCCACGGCTCGTCCGTGAGCGGGTGGACGATGTCGTAGCCCCGGCGTTGGGCCTCCGCGTATACGGCATCGACATCGGCGACCAGGACGCTCATCGAGGACGGTTCTGGTGCCGAGGCGTCCTGGGAGACGAGGTGCACCTGCACGCTCGGGTCAGTCGTCGAGCCGAAACTGGCGACCCAGCCCAGGTCGAATTGCTTACGGAGCCCGAGGAACTCCTCGTAGAAATCGTGTCCGGTGCTCGCGTCCTCGACGTTGAGGTTCGGCACGATACGGCGAAGGATCATGGAGTCGCTCCCGTAGGTTGGTGGTCAGCACAGTATCCAACCCGGACGACTAGTCCCCGGCAGCACCTCCCGCAGTCGGGCCGCGAAGGCCGGAGCAGGTCGACCCGTTGGCCGAGGTCCAGCTCTCGCTCGTCCCAGGCCGCTGACTCGCCACCGAAAGGGGATGCCTGGGCGCACGAGCCGTGCGTCGTCGTCCGGCGGCCGGGCGTGCCGGACCTGTCCATCGGCGAGCGCGACCAGTCGACGATCTGGTGAGCGCCCAGCCCCAAGCGGATCGGCGGCGGGTCGAAGGAGACGAAGGAGGACCACCCGACCCAGAAGCCGGTGCTCCTGTCGGAGATCCCCATCCGCAACCACCTCCGGGCGGGCGAGGCGGTGTACGAGCCGTTCTCGGGTTCGGACACGACGCTCATGGCTGCCGAGACCTTGGGCCGGCGCTGCTACGCGATGGAGATCGACCCCAAGTCCGAACAGGCTGCACTCGGGCGGCCAGTGGACGAAGCGCTGGCTGCCGTCCGTGGGTACCTCGACGAGACCCGGCGCGCGGACATCGCCAGGGCTGACGGCATCACGCGGGACCCCGAGAACGTCGGCCGCGTGCTCAGATCGCTCGCGCGGCACGTCGGGACGCAGGCGTCGGCGCGGTCCATCGCGGCCCACGTGGGCGGCGCGGAGGGCCCGGTAGACCACCACACGGTCCTGGCGTACCTGGCCGCGCTGTCCCGAGTGTTCGTGGTCGAGGACCTGCCGGCGTGGTCGCCCGCGCTGCGGTCGAGGACGCCGCTCCGGGCGGCTCCCACCCGGCACTTCGCCGACCCGTCGCTCGCGGTGGCCGCGCTCGGTGCCGACCCCGACCGCCTGCTCCGTGATGTCGAGACCCTGGGCCACCTGTTCGAGTCACTCGTGGTCCGGGACCTGCGCGTGCTCGCGCAGGCGCTCGGCGCGATGGTCTCCCACTATCGCGACGGGACCGGCCTCGAAGCCGACGCGGTCGTCGAGCGGCGGGACGGCGTGTGGGCCGCGTTCGAGGTTAAGCTTGGCCCCGGCGCCGTGGACGACGGCGCCCGATCGCTGCTGCGGCTGGCCGAGCGCGTGGACACCAGTCGGCATGGCCGGCCCGCGGCGCTCGCGGTGGTCACCGGTTGGGGGTACGCCTACCGCCGGCCAGACGGCGTCTGCGTCGTACCGATGGGATCGCTCGCGCCGTAGGTAGCGCCAGGGCCCGCGGGTCGCGGCCCGCGGGCCCTGGCGATTCTGCTCGTGCGGCCGGGCCACCCGCGCTGGCGCACGCGCCTGGTCCGGTCGTCCCGCAACACCGAACACAACTCTCTTGCGCATGGGGCTTCGCGGAGCATCGTGCTTGCACCAGACGGCCACCCAGCAGGCGGCACGGAGCGCAGAAGGTCGCGGGATGCAGGGCCGGTCACGATTGCCTGGCACCTCGGGCGCGAGGGCCTGCCGGCCCCGTCGACCTCGACCGTCCGGCGGATCCTCCATGCCGCGGGCTGGTGGTGCCCGAGCCGCGCAAGCGCCCACGCAGCTCCTGGCGGCGCTTCGAGGCCTCGGTGCCCAACGAGCTGTGGAAGTCCGACTTCACCCACTGGCGCCTGGCCGACGGGACCGAGGTCGAGGTCTGCTCCTGGCTCGGCGACCACTCCCGCTACCTGCTCGGGTGCATCGTCTTCCGGCGCGTCCCCGGCGACGACGTGGTGGGCCACGTTCACCGCAGCCGGCGACGCCCACGGCTGGCCCGCCGGCACGCTCACCGACAACGGGTCGGTCTACACGTCCCGCTTCACCGGAGGCCGCAACAGCTTCGAGTACCTGCCCGCCTACCTCGGCATCCGCCAGAAGAAACGGCACGCCCGGCCACCCCCAGACCCAGGGCAAGATCGAGCGCTTCCACCAGACCCTGAAACGCTGGTTCGGGCAGGGGCCGGTGGCCACCGACCTCGCCGGGCTGCAGGCCCAGCTCGACGCCTTCCGGCTCACGTACAACGAGCAGCGGCCGCACCGGGCGATCGGCCGGGCCACGCCCGGCGAGGCGTACCGGGCCACGCCCAAGGCACTGCCCTCGGGCTCGGGTGCCCGGGGCCATTTCCGCCTCCGCTATGACGTCACCGACAGCAAGGGCGCGGTCACCCTGCGGAGGGCTGGCCGCCTGTCCCATCTCAAGGTGGGCACCGCTCACGCCCGCCGGCCAGTGCTGGCGATCGTCGACGAGCGGGAGGTCACGGTCGTCGCCCTCGACACCGGCGAGATCCTCTCGAGCCACCTGATCGAGCCTAACCGGGGGTACTGGCGCAACCAACGAAGAGACCCCGGCCGATGGCCGGGGTCCCAAGCGACCGGCTGATCACAGGTGTCGCCGAAGTCGCGACTCGTGTGTCGCCTATGTCGCGACTCAAGACATGGCGCGCCCGACAGGATTCGAACCTGCGACCTTCGGCTCCGGAGGCCGACGCTCTATCCGCTGAGCTACAGGCGCGCGAGCCACGATGATACCGCCGAGCGTGGATAGAGCTTCGGCTTCTGCTTCTGCGCTCTACCAGAGCCCTTTCCACACCCGTGTCGAGCAGCCAGGTCCGCTAGTAGAGCGCAAAACCCTCCCGGGCCAGGCCCGACGCCCACCCCTCTACGAGGCGATCTTGCGGCGGTAGGTGCGCATGGCGAAGGCGTACGCGACGATCAGCATGCCGACACACCAGGCGAGGGCGATCCAGATCTCGGTGCCGACCGGCTGAAGCGTGAACAGGTTGCGGATCGTGTTGACGATCGACGTCACGGCTGGTTCTCGGCGAACACGCGCACGGGACCGGGCATGGTAGCCGTGGGCACGAATGCCGAGCTGATGAACGGCAGGAAGATGAGCGGGTAGGCGAACACGCCCGCGCCCTCCCCCGAAGATGCCGAGAGACCGGCGATCACGGCGAGCCACGTCAAGGCGAGGGTGAACAGGATCAGGATGCCGGCGACCGCGAGCCAGGCCTGCAATCCCGCCGGTGAGCGGAAGCCCAGGAGGAGTGCGACGAGCACGACGACCCCGAGCGAGATGAGATTGGCGACCAGCGAGGTCAGCACGTGCGCCCACAGCACGGACGACCGCGCGATCGGCATGGACTGGAACCGCTCGAAGATGCCGCTCTGCATGTCCGTGAACAGCCGAAGCGCGGTGTAGGCGATGCCCGACGCGATCGTGATCAGCAGGATGCCGGGCAGCATGTAGCTCACATACGAATCCGACCCGGTGGTGATCGCGCCGCCGAACACGTAGACGAACAGCAGCATCATGGCGATGGGCGTGATCACGGTCGTGATGATCGTGTCCGGGCTGCGGGTGATGTGGCGCAGGGACCGTCCGGTCAGGACGGCGGTGTCGCGAAAGACGTGCGTGGTCATCGTTGGATCCTTACTTGGTGTCGTTGCTGCCCGCAGCGTCGCCACCGCGATTGCCGCCGTCGCCGACGAGGGCGAAGAAGATGTCCTCGAGCGTCGGCTGCTTCTCGACGTACTCGACCTTGGCGGGCGGGAGCACCTGCCTGAGCTCGGCGAGGGTGCCGTTCACGACGATGCGACCTTCGTGCAGGATCGCGATCCGGTCGGCGAGGTGTTCGGCCTCTTCCAGCTGCTGCGTGGTGAGCAGCACCGTGGTGCCCTGCCCGGTGAGCTCCTTGACGGCCTGCCACACCTCAATGCGCCCTTCGGGGTCGAGCCCGGTCGTCGGTTCGTCGAGGAAGATGACCGGTGGGTTCCCGATGAGGACCTTGTGGTGCCGGCGTTCGTTGCGTTCGAGGTAGATGGCCGCGGGGGCATCCAGTTCGTGGCGGTCCAGGGCCAGCTCGACTGGCACACGAGCGCGCAAGGACCTGATGGCAGGGTAGAGTTCACGTGGGAGGGCGACGACGAGGGGGATCACGTCAGTGGACGGGGCTGGGGCTTCCGGGCAGTCAGCGAGAGCGTCGCAGCGACCTGACCTCCGTGAGAGAAGCGTTGGCGGCCGGTCCTTTCGCGCCATGCCAGGCGCTGACCACCTTGCCCATGCGACGCACATGTGACATGCTGCGCGCATGTCGATGATCCAGGTCCGCAACGTGCCCGACCGCCTCCACCGCGAGCTGGCGAAGCGGGCCAGGCGGCGCGGCGTGACCCTGACCAGGTACATTCAGGACATCCTCGAGCGCGAGATGGCCAGGCCGCCGGCGGACGAGGTGTTCGACCTCGTCGACGCGAGCCCCGCCGTTCAGCTCGGTCGACCGGCCGCCGAGCTGGTCCGCGAGGAACGCGCCGACGAGGAGCAACCCTGAGGACGGTCGTCGCAGACGCGTCGGCGCTGCTCGAGTACCTGCTGCAGACCGACCGATCCGCACCGGTCCGCGACGTCTTGCGCATGGCCGACGTGGATCTCCGGGTGCCCTCGCTGTGCGACGTCGAGGTCGCGGCCGGGCTCCGACGAGCCCTGCTGCGCGGGCTCCTCCCGCCCGAGCGGGCGCAGCTCGCCCTCGACCACTACCTGCTCCTGCCGCTCACGAGGCACGGTCACCAGGCACTGCTGGGGCGTGTGCTCGGCCTCCGCTCGAACTTCAGTGCCTACGACGCCTGCTACGTCGCGCTCGCCGAGGTCTTGGGGGCCGAGCTGCTGACGGCCGACGAACGCCTGTCGCGTGCTGTCAGGACCCACACCGCAGTCGGCGCCCTGCCATGACGGAAATGAACGCCACGCCTAGAGCGTAAAACTCGGCCCGTTTCGCTCGGGGTCCCACTCGGGCGGCCACAACGCTCAGGCGGTCAGGCTCCGGAGGCCGACGCTCTATCCACTGAGCTACAGGCGCGCGGGCCACGATCATACCCGGTGAGTGCGCACAGACCTTCGGCTTCTGGTTCTACGCTCCATGGAGATGCTCATCCAGGTATCCGACCGGCGCCGCGACAACGTGTTGAGCTCGAAGCCGGCGAGGTGACGATGGCGATCAACAGCGGCCCTCATCGCCCGCTCGAATGGTCGGGCGCGTCAGTCTGACCGAGCGAGCGACCGAGCGCAACGCTGGTCCGCGCTCCGGATCAGTGCTGACTGCCACGCCATCCCCGCCGTGCGGTCGCCTCGATGCCGCTGGCGGCAAGCTGCGTCAGACCGACAACGACGAGGATCAGAGCCGGCGTCGTCCCCTCCCATGGGCTGGCCTGCCCACAGCACGGCCCGCCGACTGTGGACAGGCCGAAGATCAAGGCAAGGCCGAGCGCGACTTCCAATCCCGCGACGACGGTCACATTCCGCAGGCCGAGGTCACCTCGGATATGGGCCACGACCGCCACCGCGTGGAGGAGACCGAGGGGGGCAAGGAGGCCCAGTCCGATCCAGGCACCGGAGACGACAAGCGCCACGTTGGCCGCGAGGACCATGACGACGGACGCGAGCCCGATGATGATGGAGAGCGCTTGCAGATCCCGCACCGGCGGCTGCTCGTCCATGATCACGCACCCTCCCGAGCGCCGTCAGGCGGCGCGGAGTGAGCCCCGGCACGGAGTCCTGACGACGTGCGTTTCGGAGCGACTCGTGGTGCGCGACCGCGCGTTTGACGCTTTCACCGGCGGCCGGGTCGCTCCGCCGCGAGCGCCTCGAACGGATCGAGGGCTT
>CAVRGY010000005.1:0-131003 GCA_963720825.1 uncultured Chloroflexia bacterium
GGCGTTGCCCACGGCCGTGGGCTCGACATGCTGGTAGCTGCGCTCGACCTTGGCCACCGCCGCGCCGTGGACGCCGCCCTTGTGGGCGAATGCCGAACGGCCCACGTACGGCTGGTAGTCGTCTGGCGTGACGTTGGCGATCTCGGCGACCGATCGGCTGAGGTCGGTCAGGGCGGCCAGGTCTCCGCCACTGGCCGGGCTGAGCGCGTTGGCTGTCTTGAGGGCGAGGTTGGCGAGGATCGAGACCATGTTCGCATTGCCGCACCGCTCGCCGTAGCCGTTGATCGTTGCCTGGACGTGGCGCACCCCGGCCTGGACGGCCGCGATCGAGTTGGCCACCGCGAGCTCGGCGTCGTTGTGGGTGTGGATCCCCCAGGTCACCGCCGGCGCGACCGGGTCACCCTCAAGCGAGGACCGGACGTCACCCACGATCCGGACCAGCTCATCGGTGAGGGTGCCGCCATTGGTGTCGCACAGGACGAGCGTCCGGGCGCCGGCCTCGCGTGCGGCACGCAGCGTCGCCATGGCGTAGTCGCGGTCCGCGCGGTAGCCGTCGAAGAAGTGCTCGGCGTCGTACACGGCCTCGCGCCCGTGGTCCGCGATGAACCCGATCGAGTCCGCGATCATGTCCAGGTTCTGCGCCGGCGTCGCGCCCAGGACCTCGGTCACGTGGAGCAGCCAGCTCTTGCCGAAGATCGTGACCACGGGGGTCTCGGCCGCGACCAGCTCGCGCAGGTTCGGGTCGTCCTGTGGCCGGTTGGAGCGATGGCGCGTCGATCCGAATGCCGCAAGCTTCGCGTGCTGCCAGCGCTGCCGGCGGGCGGCCGCGAAGAACTCGACGTCCTTGGGGTTGGAGCCCGGCCAGCCACCCTCGATGAACGGGAAGCCGTACTCGTCGAGCATCCGCGCGACGCGCAGCTTGTCGGCCAGCGACAGCGTGATGTTCTCGCCCTGGGTGCCGTCGCGAAGGGTCGTGTCGTAGAGGATGACCGGGGTGCCGGGTGTGGTCTCGAGATCGGGTTGGGTCATGCGGTCTGGGTCCAGTGGCCCGCTGCGGGTGGGTCGTCGACTCGGCTCGGCCGGTGCCCCGCCCTCAGGCGGTCACCGGCCGGCGAATCGCGATCCGGTCCCCGATGATGCGCGCCATCTCCGTGGTGCCCACGACGCTGAACGCTGCGGCGGCGGGATCCGCCGGGGCCAGGTCCCGGGTCCGGACGCCGGCCTCGAGCGCGCTGGCGACCGCCGTCTCGATCGCGTCCGCGGCATCGGCCCGGCCGAGCGACGAGCGCAGCATCATCGCGGCGGACAGGATCGTGCCCAGCGGGTTCGCGACGTCCTGGCCGGCGATGTCCGGCGCGGAGCCGTGGATCGGCTCGTACAGCCCGTGACGGCCGTGCGCGGTCTGGCGGGTGCCGAGCGACGCGGACGGGAGCATCCCCAGCGAGCCCGTGATCACCGCGGCCTCGTCGGACAGGATGTCCCCGAACAGGTTCTCGGTGACGATGACGTCGAAGGTCGCGGGGCGGCTGGCCAGGACCATCGCCGCCGAGTCCACCAGCCGGTGCTCGAGGGCGACGTCCGGGAAGTCCGCGTGGACCTCCTCCGTGACCTTCCGCCACAGCCGCGACGTGGCCAGCACGTTGGCCTTGTCGACCTGGGTCACCCTGCGCCGGCGGTCGCGGGCCAGCTCGAACGCGAGGGTCACGATCCGCCGGATCTCGCCCTCCGTGTACCACAGGGTGTCGATCGCGGCCCTGCCTTCCGGCGTGACGCGCTGCTCGGACGGGCGGCCGAAGTAGAGACCCGATGTGAGCTCACGCACGATGAGGCAGTCGACGCCCTCGAGCAGCTCCGGGCGCAGCGGCGACGCCGAGATCAGCGACGGGCTGACGGTGATCGGGCGCAGGTTGGCGAACAGCCCGAGCCCGCTGCGCAGCGCGAACAGCGCCTGCTCCGGGCGAACGGTGGCGTCGGGATCGTCCCACCTCGGACCGCCGACGGCACCCAGCAGCACGGCATCCGCGACCCGGCACGCCTCGATGTCCTCGGGCCGGATCGCGACGCCGTACGCGTCGATCCCGGCACCGCCGACGACGAGCTCGTCCCAGGCGAGCCCGAAGCCGAACGCGCGCCCGGTGGCCTCGAGGACGGCGACGGCACTCGCCACCACCTCGGGCCCCACCCCGTCGCCGGGGATCAGCGCGATGCGGTAGGTCGTGGCCCCGGCGGGCTCGCCCTTCGCGGCGCCGCCCGTCGCACCGCCCTCCGTCACGGCAGGTCCTCGGCCGTGCGGGTGCCGACGAACGCGACCTCGATGCCGTTGATCTCGGCCCCGTGGAGCTTGTTCGCGGCCACGAGGTATGCCTCGAGCGAGGCCTCGATGATGTTCGTGGACAACCCGTGGCCGGTGACCACGAGCGCACCCGGACCCTCGTCCGACGAGCGCCGGCAGCGAACGAGGACCTGGCCCTGCGCGTCCTCGCCCGCCGATACCGCCTTGATCTCGTACTCCGTGAGCACCGGGTGCCAGCCGAGCACCGGCCCGATCGCGGAGTCGACGGCCGCGAACAGGGCGTTGACCGGACCGTTCCCGGTCGCATCGGCCGCCTTCGCGTCGCCCGCGATGACGAGCGAGACGCTGCCCACCGAGTGCCCGCCGCTGGACGAGCTGATGTTCCAGCCGAGCAGCTCGATCGAGCGCGGCACGTCCGACTTGCGCTGCTCGACGAGCGCGATCAGGTCGGCGTCCGTGACGTCCTTTTTGGCATCCGCGAGCGCGATCGCCGCCCGGTAGATCTCGTCCAGCTGCTCCGCGTCGACTTCGTGTCCGAGCTCGCGCAGCTTGCCCTGGAGCCCCCGGCGACCGGACAGCTTGCCGATCGACAGCGTGCTCCCGGACAGCCCCACGGACTGCGGGGTCATGATCTCGTAGGTCAGCGGGTTCTTGAGGAACCCGTCCTGGTGGATCCCGGACTCGTGCGCGAAGGCGTTGGCGCCGACGATCGCCTTGTTGGGCTGGATCGCGAACCCGGTAAGGTACGAGACCAGCCGCGAGGCGGGCGTGATCTGGTCCGTCTGGACCTGCGCGCCGAGCTCGGGGAACTGGGTGGGCCGCGTGCGCAGCGCCATCACGACCTCTTCGAGCGAGGCGTTCCCGGCCCGCTCGCCCAGCCCGTTGATGGTGACCTCGACCTGGCGTGCCCCGGCCTGCACGGCCGCCAGCGTGTTGGCCGTGGCGAGCCCGAGATCGTTGTGGCAGTGAACGCTCACCGTCGCATCGTTGCCAACGCGATCCACCACGGTGCCAACGAGGCGCCCGAACTCGGACGGGATCGCGTAGCCAACGGTGTCGGGGATGTTGACGGTCGAGGCGCCCGCCGCGACGACGGCCTCGTACACCTGGAGCAGGAATTCCTCCTCGGTCCGCGAGGCGTCCTCGGCGGAGAACTCGATCTCGGCATCGGGGCCCAGCTCCTTGCGGGCCCACGAGACCCAGCGCTGGGCCTCGGCGAGCGCCTGCTCGCGCGAGATCCGGAGCTTGTGCTTGAGGTGGATGTCGCTGGTGGCGATGAACAGGTGGAGGTGCGGGCGCTCGGCGACGCTGATCGCCTCGACGGCGCGCTGCGGATCACCGTCGCGGCAGCGTGCGAGAGCCGCCACGGCGATACCACCCTTGATCTCCTGCGCGATCCGCCGGACCGCCTCGAAATCGCCGGGCGAAGCGGCCGGGAAGCCGGCCTCGATCACGTCGACGTTGAGCCGCGCGAGCTGGCGGGCCACCTCCAGCTTCTCGGCGGCGGTCAGCCCGGCGCCGGGTGCCTGCTCGCCGTCCCGGAGCGTGGTGTCGAACACCCGGACGGTGCCGGCTGCGACGCCGCCACCGTAGCGCGGCCTGGTCTCCTCGAAGGTCATCGTTGCGTCTCCCCGGTGCCGCCGGCGCTGGCCACGGCCTGGGCCTGTCCGGCGTCGACGACCACCGGCTTGAGGAACGGCATCCTCGCCCGGAGGTCGGCGCCGACGTGCTCGATCTGGTGATCACGGTCCTGCTGGCGGAGCCGGGCGAACTCGCGCCCGCCGGACTCCTGCTCGGCCACCCAGCGGGTCGCGAACGAGCCGCTCTGGATGTCGGCGAGCACGTCCTTCATCGCCGCCTTTGCCCCCTCCGTGACCCGCGGGCCGGAGACATAGTCGCCGTACTCCGCGGTGTCGCTGACGCTGAAGCGCATGAAGTTGAGGCCGCCCCGGTACATCAGGTCGACGATCAGCTTGAGCTCGTGCATCGTCTCGAAGTACGCGAGCTCGGGCTGGTACCCCGCCTCGACCAGCGTCTCGAAGGCGGCCTTGACCAGCGCCGACACGCCGCCGCACAACAGCGCCTGCTCACCGAACAGGTCGGTCTCGGTCTCCTCCTTGAACGTTGTCTCGAGTACGCCGGCCCGCGTCGCGCCGATGCCCCGGGCGTAGGCGAGGACCCGCGCGCGGGCGGTACCCGACCCGTCCTGCTCGACCGCGAACAGCGCCGGCACGCCGCCGCCCTGCTCGTACACACTGCGCAGGAGGTGGCCGGGGCCCTTGGGCGCGACCATCCCGACGTCGACCGTGGCCGGCGGCGCGATGAGGGAGAACCGGATGTTGAACCCGTGCGCGAACATCAGCAGCGCGCCGGGCTTGAGGTTGGGTGCGATGTCCCGTTCGTAGACCGCCCGCTGGGCCGTGTCGGGGACCGCGATCATCACCACGTCCGCGGCGCGGACGGCATCGGCGGTGTCGAGCACGCGGAACCCGGCGGACTCGGCGAGCGCCCGGCTCTTGGACCCGGCGGCGAGCCCGACGACGACATCGACCCCGCTGTCGCGCAGGTTGAGGGCATGTGCGTGGCCCTGGCTCCCGTAGCCGATGACCGCGACGGTCTGGCCCTCGAGCGCCGACGGATCCGCGTCCGCGTCGTAGTACATCTTCGCCGTCACAGCTTGAGTGCCTCCTCGATCGATCCGGCGCCGCGCAGCATCACCACCGCGCCCGTCCGGACCATCTCCTTGATCCCGTAGCCGCGCAGCAGCGCGACCAGGGCGTCTATCTCGGCCTCGGTCCCCGTCGCCTCGACGATGACCGACTCCGGCGCGATGTCCACGATCCGGCCCTTGTACAGCTCGACGATCTTGATCACCTCGGCCCGGTTGGTATCGGTTGCGCGCGCCTTGATGAACGCCAGCTCGTGCTCGACCAGCTGCTCAGCGCTGACGTCCTGGACCTTGAGCACGTCGACCAGCCGGTAGAGCTGCTTGGCGGCCTGCTCGACCGCCACGTCGTCGCCGTGCAGGGTCAGCGTCATGCGGCTGATGTGCGCCTTGTCGGTGCGCGACACGGCCAGCGAGTCGATGTTGAAGTTACGCGCCCGCATCAGGCTCGCGACGCGGTTGAGGACGCCCGGCTTGTCGAGCACGAGCACGACCAGGATGTGCCGCCGCGAGACGCCGCTGCCGGGGATGGCCCGAGGCGGCGGGGCGACGTGGGCGGGCTGCTCGTCGGTCGTGCCCGGAACGGGTTCGGTGCTCATTCCTCGGGCACCCCCCAGGTCTCGATCAGGTCGGACAGGCCCTTGCCCGCCGGCATCATCGGGAACACGTTCTGCTCCTCCGCGATCTCGAACCAGATCAGGACCGGTCCGTCGATCGCCTGGGCCGCCCGGATCGTCTCGTCGACCTGGTCGGTCCGCGTCGCCTTGAACGCGGGGATCCCGTACGCGTCCGCGAGCTTGACAAAATCGGGCCCCGGCAGGTGCGACGAGTGGTAGTTGCCGGCGTACACGATCTCCTGCCACTGCCGGATCATGCCCAGCTTCTTGTTGTCCAGGAGCGCGATCTTGACCGGGATCCGGTCGACGGCCAGGGTCATCAGCTCCTGGCTCGTCATCTGGAAGCCGCCATCACCGACGATCGCCCAGGTCTCGGCGTCGGGGTTGCCGAGCGCGGCGCCCATCGCCGCCGGCACCGCGTAGCCCATCGTGCCCAGCCCGCCCGACGACAGGTGGCTGTGCGGCCGCCGGAACTTGGCGTACCGGGCCAGCCACATCTGGTTCTGCCCCACGTCGGCCACGTAGGTCGCTACATGGTCGGTCAGGTCGCCGATCCTGCTGACCACGAAGTCTGCCGACAGGAGGCCGTCGCGCCAGGCCCCCGAGCCGTGCCACGTCGCGGCTTCCGACTCGCGGCGCCACTCGGCCAGCTCCCCGTGGTAGTCGGCGCGGTCAGCGGGGTCGACCTCCGGGACGAGCCTGGTGAGGCCCGCCAGGACGTGGCATGCGTCGCCCACGATGGGGACCTCGACCGCCACGTTCTTGCCGATCTCGGCCGGGTCGATGTCCGCGTGGATGATCCGGGCGTACGGGGCGTACGTGCGCACGTTGCCGGTGACCCGGTCGTCGAAGCGCATCCCGATTGCGATCAGCAGGTCCGCGCTCTGGATGGCCCGGTTGACGTGCTTCCAGCCGTGCATCCCCATGTAGCCGTAGGCGAGCGGGTGCTCCTCGTCGATGGCACCGATCCCCAGCAGCGTCCAGGCAACCGGGATCTGGGTCCGCTCCGCGAACACCCGCAGCTCGTCCCACGCCTCGGCGATCAGGACGCCGTGGCCGGCCAGGATCAGCGGCCGCTTGGCCGCCGCAATCTCCTTCGCGGCCAGCTTGAGCTGCTTCGGATGGCCCTCGATGGTGGGTCGGAAGCCCGGCAGCTCGGCGACCACGTCCTCGAGGGAGGGGTGCTCGACACGTGTCTCCTGCTGGAGGGCGTCCTTGGTGATGTCGATGTGGACGGGGCCGGGGCGGCCGCTCCGGGCCAGGTGGAACGCTTCGGCGACGACCCGCGGGATGTCGTCGGCGTTGCGGACCAGGTAGTTGTGCTTGGTCATCGGCAGCGTGATGCCGGTGATGTCGATCTCCTGGAAGGCGTCCTTCCCGAGCAGCGCCGCCGGCACGTTGCCGGTGATGGCAACCATGGGCACCGAGTCCAGCTGGGCCGTGGCGATCGCGGTCACCAGGTTGGTCGCGCCCGGGCCACTGGTGCCCATGCACACGCCCACCCTGCCGCTGGCGCGGGCGTAGCCGTCCGCCGCATGGCCACCGCCCTGCTCGTGCCGCACGAGCACGTGCCGGATCTCGGGGTAGTCGGCCAGGATGTCGTAGATCGGGAGGATGACGCCGCCGGGGTAGCTGAACAGGACGTCGGTGCCCTGGCGCACGAGCGCCTCCATCAGCGCGTCGGCACCGATCCGCGTTCGCTTGCGCGGCCGGACCTCGTGGAGCATCGCCTTGCGGGCCCGCTCGACGGCGGCAGCCGTCGGGGTCCCGTCGTCGGGGACGTGGCTGCGCCGTTCCGGCGGGCTGGCTGCCGATTGCCCTCGCGTCATCGTCATTCGTCGGGCCCTCCGCCCGGGTGGTCCCGCGACCTCCCGAACATGCAAAGACCCTCGCCACCCGGCGAGGGTCCCGTTGGTTCTCGGTTGGCGCTGCGCCTAGTGGCGCTCGTCCCTCCGCGTCCCTCCGTTCTCCCGCCGGGAGCCGGTAATGAGGAGCCCAACAAGGCTGTCAAGGCCGGCAAGGAGCGAGCGGAGAAGGTCGAGCAGCAGGGAGCTGTGGCCATCGAGGTCGCGCAGGGGCACGGTCACGCGCCGGCCATCCGACGTCACGACGACGGCGACTGCGTGGCGATCCCGACCCTGGAAGAAGTCCAAGCGACCTGGCTCCTGTTCGCCCGCCAGTGGCGGGTCCGCGCAGTCTAGCCGCCATCGGATGGGCGCGCAACCACGCGAGCCGCGGCCTGCCTGCCGCCAGCCCCGCGGCGACCAGGCCCTGACGCCGCCTCGGCGCGGCCACGCGGCCTCGCGCGGCCACCTCGCCCCCGCGGCCATCGGCGCGGCCACGCGGCCATCGGCGCGGCAACCGGCGATCGCGCCGGGGTGTCAGGATCGGCCGGCCTCGGTCGCCCCGACACCTGACCGACATCAAACCGACGGATCTGACGCCGAGATCAGCCGCATCGATGCCTGATGGGGATCGTCGGGACCATAGAACGTGGGTCGTGACGCCCCGGCGGCATCAGCCCAAGCGGAACGAGATGGGGTCGGCGCAGATTCCGGCGGAACCGTGCTGCGGATAAGCGCCAGCCAAGTCCCAGGCGGTTTGATGGGGCAATGAGCGGCACGCGACATGACGGAACCTGGCGACGTCGGGCAACGCGCGCTCGCGATGGTCTGGCGGAGGATCTCCTGCGACTGTGCGAGGACGCCGGCGTCTCGCAGCGTGCGCTTGCCCGCGGGTCAGGGGTCTCCCAAGCCTATGTCGCTCGCATCCTTGCCGGAAGAGCGGCACCGAGCATCGAGACGTACGCGCGGCTGGCCGTCCCGCTGGGGGCGGACCTGAGCGCCCGCCTATACCCGACCACGGGCCCGACGCATCCGCGACCGGCACCAGGCCGAGGATCCTCGAAGGGCTGCTCGCCACGCTCGACAAGCGGTGGCACCCGTTCACCGAGGTTGCCGTGCGTCGGCCGGGACGAGGGTGGATCGATTGCGCAATCCATGACCCTCGGGAACGCGTCCTCGTGGCGGCGGAGATCCAATCCGGGCTACGGAGGCTGGAGCAGCTGATCCGGTGGTCGACGGAAAAGGCGTCATCGCTGCCGTCGTGGGAAGGATGGCAGCGGTTCGAGGTCGCGGCCGTGTCCCGGCTGCTCATCGTGCGCCGCACCCGCGCCACGGTCGATGTCGCGCACGACTTCGCCCGACAGCTCCTCGTCGCGTATCCCGACGATGCGCTCGCGACCCGATGCGCTCGCGGCCCTCACCGGGGAACGGCCATGGCCCGGCCCTGCCCTCGTCTAGGCCCAGCTGGATTCCCATGGCGTGCGGCTGCTGGGCCGACGATGACCGAGGAAACTGTCGGAGTCACGGTGCGAATTGCCTCGCCGATGAGAAGGCCGGTGCCGGCTGGATGACGACCGGCGGACGTCGCTGATCGAGTCATCCCGGCTCGATGATCGCTGCCAAGAGGCACTGGAGCGCGTTTCGGCCACTCAGGTGCCGCCTTGATGTCTCGGAGGGAGCACGACACGGACGAGGCGCCAGTCCTGACGCCCCGAGGGGCTCAGCGTGGGCGGCCACCGCGCGCGAGACCCGACGCGGACACTGCTCCACACCGGGCACTGACAGGAGCGCTGCTACCCTGTCCGTTCACTCGGAGCCGCAGCAGAGCAGACCCTCGCCATGAGCAGACCCCGCACCCTCGTCGAGAAGATCTGGGACGACCACGTCGTCGCCCAGGATCCGGGCGCTCCCGCCGTCCTGGCCATCGACCTCCATCTCGTTCACGAGGTCACCAGCCCCCAGGCGTTCACGGGGCTGCGCCAGCGGGGCCTCGGGGTCCGACGGCCGGACAAGACCGTGGCGACCGCCGATCACTCCACCCCGACGACCCCGCGCGGCCTGCCGATGGTGGACATGCAGGCGGCGGCGCAGATCAGCCAGCTCGAGACCAACTGCCGCGACTTCGGCATCCCGCTCCACGCGTTCGGGAGCGATACCCAGGGGATCGTCCACGTCATCGGGCCCGAGCTGGGCCTGACGCAGCCGGGCATGACGATCGTGTGCGGCGATTCGCATACGGCCACCCACGGGGCGTTCGGCGCACTGGCGTTCGGCATCGGGACCAGCGAGGTCGAGATGGTCCTCGCGACCCAGACGCTGCTCCAGCGCCGGCCGAAGACCTACGAGGTGCGCGTCGACGGACGGCTCGGTGCCGGCGTATCCGCCAAGGACATCATCCTGGCCCTGATCGCCCGGATCGGGATCGGCGGCGGCACGGGCCACGTGTTCGAGTTCCGGGGCGACGCGATCCGCGCGCTGTCGATGGAGCAGCGGATGACGATCTGCAACATGAGCATCGAGGGCGGCGCGCGGGCCGGGCTGGTCGGCCCCGACGAGACCACCTTCGACTACCTCCACGGCCGCCGACATGCCCCGCAGGGCGAGGCCTGGGATGCCGCCGTCGCGCGCTGGCGCGCGCTGCCCACCGACGACGGTGCCGCCTTCGACAGGTCGATCGTGATCGATGCGAACACGCTCGAGCCGATGGTCACCTACGGGACGAACCCGGGCATGGGCATCCCCGTGACGGGTCGCGTCCCGAGTCCCGACGATGCCGGCGATCCGGTTGCGCGCCGGACGATCGAGCGCGCGCTCGAATACATGGGCCTGCAGCCGGGCCAGGCCCTTGCCGGCCAGCCGGTGGACGTGGTGTTCATCGGCTCGTGCACCAACAGCCGGATCAGCGACCTGCGGCTCGCGGCGGGCGTGCTCAGGGACCGGACGGTCTCCGCCGGCACCCGCCTGATGATCGTGCCCGGCTCACAGCAGGTGAAGCGGCAGGCCGAGCGGGAGGGACTGCACGAGATCTTCCGGGCAGCGGGCGCCGAATGGCGCGAGTCGGGCTGCTCGATGTGCATCGCGATGAACGGCGACCAGCTGTCGCCCGGGCAGTACGCGATCAGCACGTCCAACCGGAACTTCGAGGGCCGGCAGGGCAAGGGCGGGCGCACGTTCCTCGCGTCGCCGCTGACCGCCGCCGCATCCGCGGTGAACGGCGTCGTCACCGACCCGCGGACGCTCCCCGGGGTCGCCGAGCTGGTCACCACCGGCGGAGGGTATTGAGGTGGCCGAGGGCTTCCGCTCCTTTGCGTCGAAGGTCGTGCCGCTGCCCGCGGAGAACGTGGACACGGACCAGATCGTCCCCGCCCGCTACCTCAAGGTGACCGACAAGGAAGGGCTCGCCGAGGCGCTGTTCTGCGACTGGCGGTTCACCGAGGACGGCTCGCGCCGCGACCCGGCGTTCGTGATCGACCGTCCCGGAATGCCCGGCCGCCGGATCCTGCTGGCGGGCGACAACTTCGGCTGCGGCAGCTCCCGTGAGCACGCACCGTGGGCGCTCCGGGCATGGGGCATCGAGGCCATCCTGTCGACCTCGTTCGCGGACATCTTCAGGAGCAACGCGCTCAAGAACGGGGTACTGCCGATCGTGGTCGATCCGGACACGCACCGGCGCCTGTTCGAGATCCTGGACGACGATCCCGATGCCGAGCTGCGGGTCGACCTCGCCGAGCAGGGCATCCTGCTGCCGGACGGATCGACGATCGACTTCGACATCGACCCGTTCTCCAAGATGATGCTGCTGGCCGGCACAGACGAGATCGGCTACGTGGTGGCCAGGGACGACGCCATCTCGGCCTGGGAGGCCGCCCATCCGCCGCGGGTCGACACGCGGCTGGGCACGTCGGCCGGCGCCGGCTGACGGCTGGGCCGGCCGGGACCCGGAACCGATCGAGGCGCCGATGCGTCTGCCGGGCATGGCTCGACCCGATCGCCGGCTCTTCGTTGCGGTCCTCGGAGTGTGCGTCCTGGTCACCGCGTGCGGTGGCGGATCCGTCGCCCCGTCCGCGTCGCCGCCCGAGACCGGAATCCCGGAGCCGTCTGGCGGCGCGGAGCTCCCGATGCCCACGGCCGTCGCGCGCGGCGACCCGGGTGCCCCTGTTGATGGCAGCCCCGGTCAGACCGGCGGCGGCGCTGCGGGCGACCCGGGCAGCGGCGTGAGCGACGGCGGCAGCGGCTTCGATCCCGGTCCCGTTGGCCCTCCGTCGGACGCCGAGGCGACGCTCGTGTCACCCGTGAACGGCCTGTTCGACGTCCACGACATCGGCGTCGTCGCATTGAGTGCCACCGTCGACCGGTCGAGTGTCACCGTCCGGCTCTCGTGGTGGAGCGGCGTCGCGCCGTGCAGTGTCCTGTCCACGGTCGATGTCGCGCGCGACGGGACGACGTTCACGCTCACGGTTCGCGAGGGCAGCGCCGCTCGCGACGTGGCGTGCATCGACATCGCGATGTCCAAGGCGACGCTCGTGTCGCTTGGCCCACTCGAGCCCGGCACGTACACGGTACGCGCGTCGGGCGAGGCAGCCCCGATCGAGGTGCTCGTCGGGGGCTGATCGCTCTACCGATGCGGCGCCCGCGAACCTCGTCGATACTCAACGCGTGAACATGCTCGACGTGGCCGCGCTGATCCTGATCGTGTTCGCCATCATCGCCGGCTTCAGCAGCGGCGCCCTGCCCCAGCTTGGCGGCATCTGCGGCGCGCTGGCCGGTCTGCTCCTAGCCCTGGCCGCGGCCCCGTGGCTCGTCGACGCGACGCACGGCCTCGAGCCCATCCCCCGGGCGCTGGTCGTCCTGGGCGTGATCATCGGCGCCGTCGCCGTGGGCGAGGGCGTCGGATCGGCGGTGGGTCACTCCGCCGTCGCGCGGCTCGGACGCGGCGTGATCTCGAAGATGGAACGCGCGGTCGGCGGGATCATCGGGGCCGCCCAGGCGGTGCTGATCATCTGGCTCGCCGGCGGTCTGCTCGCCGCAGGCCCGATCCCGACGCTGGGTCGCGTCGCGTCGAACTCGGTCGCCGTCCGAACGCTCGACGGGTTCCTGCCACCGGCGACCGAGGTCGTGGGCGAGATCGCCGCCGCCCTCGATACCTCGGGATTGCCGGACGTGTTCGTGGGGCTGGAGCCGATCCCGCAGTCCCCGGTCGCGGTGCCGACCGACGCGCAGACCGCCGCGATCGCCGGTGCGGCCGCGCGCAGCACGGCCATGATCTCGAGCCGCGCGTGCTCGTCGCTGATCACCGGCACCGGCGCGATCATCGCCCCCGGCTACCTGGTCACCAACGCCCACGTCGTGGCGGGCGCCACCACGATCCGGGCCAGGATCGGATCGGCCGTCGTCGATGCGACGCCCGTCATGTTCGATCCCGAGTTCGACGTCGCGGTCCTCCACGTCGCCCATCTCGACGGCGCGGCGCTCCGGTTCGCCAACGTGGATCCGAACCGAGGGCGGGTCGGCGCCGCCCTGGGCTACGCGGGCGGCGGGCCGCTCGTGCTGCTGCCTGCCGCGGTGGCCGGCGACTATTCCGCCACCGGACGCGACATCTACGGACGCGGCCGGGTCACCCGAGACATCCTGGAGCTCCGCGCGGGCGTTGAGCCGGGCGACTCGGGCGGGCCGTTCATCCTCGAGGACGGGACGATCGGTGGAATCGTGTTCGCCGAGTCGCGCACCGATCCGCAGGTCGGGTATGCGCTGACGGCGACCAGCGTGGCCGTGCGGATCGCGCCGGCGTTGAGCCGGACCAGCGAGGTGAGCGTCGGCGACTGCATTCGCTGAGCGCCGCTCGTCACCGCCGCGCAGGGCCACTGAGCGCCGCTCGTCACCGCCGCGCAGGGTCGCAGCCGCACCACGACTGGTCTCGGCGCCATACTTGGCGTGCACGACCGGCACCCCGAGCACCCCCGCGAGGACCTGATGACCGCCGACCGACCGATCCCCTACGGCCGCCCGACCGACCCCGGCAAGCGCCATAGCCACGCCCTGACCGATGGTCCGGACCGGGCCGGCGCCCGCGCCATGCTCAAGGCCGTCGGGTTCACCGATGACGACCTCGCGCAGCCGATCATCGGCGTGGCCACGACGTGGATCGAGACCATGCCCTGCAACCTCAACCAGCGCCGGCTGGCCGAGTTCGTGAAAGCCGGGATCCGGGCCGCCGGCGGCACTCCGATGGAGTTCAACACGATCTCCGTCAGCGACGGTGTGTCGATGGGCACCGAGGGGATGAAGGCCTCGCTCATCAGCCGCGAGGTCATCGCGGATTCGATCGAGCTGGTCGCGCGCGGTCACCTGTTCGACGGCCTGGTGTGCCTGGTCGGGTGCGACAAGACGATCCCGGCCGGAGCGATGGCGCTCGGCCGGCTCGATATCCCCGGCCTCGTCCTCTACAACGGCACGATCATGCCGGGCACGTACAAGGGCAAGCCGGCGGATGTGGTCACGGTGTTCGAGGCGATCGGTGCCTACCGCGCGGGCAAGATCACGCTCGAGGAGCTGTACGAGGCAGAGAACGGTGCCTGCCCTGGGGCCGGCGCCTGCGGTGGGCAGTTCACCGCCAACACGATGTCGACGGTGATGGAGTTCCTGGGCCTGTCGCCCGCGGGGCTCAACGGGATCCCGGCCGAGCACCCGACAAAGGAGGAGGCCGCCCGGCGGGCCGGCGAGCTGGTGATGACGCTCGTCCACCACGACATCCGGCCGTCGCACATCGTCACCCGCAACGCGCTCGAGAACGCGATCGCCTCCGTGTCCGCCACTGGCGGCAGCACGAACGCGGCGCTCCATCTGCCGGCGATCGCCGCCGACTTCGGGATCGCCCTGACCCTCGACGACTTCTCGGAGGTCGCCGATCGGACGCCGCTGATCGCCGATATGCGGCCCGGTGGTCGGTACGCGGCGGCCGACATGTACGAGGCGGGCGGGGTCGCGATCGTGATGCGCGAGCTGCTCAAGCGTGACCTGCTCCACGGCGGCGAGAAGACGGTCGATGGCCGGACGATCGCGAAGATCGCCGCCGACGCCGTCGAGACGCCGGGCCAGCAGGTCGTTCACCCGATCGAGACCCCGATCAAGGCGACCGGCGGGCACGCAATCCTCAAGGGCAGCCTCGCCCCCGAGGGGTCGATCGTGAAGCTCGCCGGCCACGAGCGCCGCTACCACAAGGGTCCCGCGCGGGTGTTCGACTCGGAGACCGAGTGCTTCGCCGCCGTGCGTGAGCGGCGGATCCACGAGGGCGACGTCGTGGTCATCCGCTACGAGGGGCCGGTCGGGGGCCCGGGCATGCAGGAGATGCTGAGCGTGACCGGTGCGCTCGTCGGCGAGGGCCTGGGCGAGAGCGTGGCGCTGCTCACCGACGGCCGGTTCTCCGGCGGCACGCACGGGCTGATGCTCGGGCACGTCGCGCCCGAGGCGGCGGTCGGCGGCCCGATCGCGCTGGTCGAGGAGGGCGACACCATCGTCGTCGACGTCGACGCGAAGCAGCTGAACCTCGAGGTTCCCGAGGCCGAGCTGGCCGCTCGCCGCGCGCGCTGGACGCCGCCCGCCCCGCGCTACACGACCGGCGCGATGGCCAAGTACGCGGCGCTCGTCTCGTCGGCGTCGGAAGGCGCGATCACCAGCGGTTCGCAGCTGCGCCGGGCGCTCGCGACCCAGACCGCCGGCGCCGGGCCGGCGGAGTGACGTCGCCGACGCATCCGGGCCTGGTCGGCTTCCGGGTCTCGGCGACCGAATCGACCGGGCTCGACTGGTCGCGGATCGACGAGACCTGGGCCCGGGCGGGCGAGCATGCCCGCGCTCTCCGCCGGCTGGATGAGCGACCACCTCTCCGACGCCAGCCGCGAGCGCAACGGACCCGCCTTCGAGTCGCTGACGATGGCTGCCGCGCTGGCGCATCGGGTCGCCGGCAAGTGGGTGGGCATCGTCGTCCTGTCCAACACCTTCCGGCACCCCGCCGTGCTGGCCAAGGCCGCGACGGTGCTCGACAACGTGACCCGGGGCCGGTTCATCCTGGGCCTGGGCGCCGGCTGGCACGAGGGCGAGCACGATGCGTTCGGGATCCCGCTGCCGCCACTGCCCGAACGGTTCGACCGGTACGAGAGTGCGCTCCGGGTGCTGACCGCGCTGTTCTCGGACGAGGCGCGGACGCCGCCGGGCGTCAGCGCTCGACGATCCCTTCTTCCCGCTCCGCAACGCCACCAACGAGCCGGGCCCGATCCGCCCCGGCGGCCCCCCGATCTGGCTGGGCGGGTCAGAAGCGACGCGGGATCGCGCTCGCCGCACGCTACGCGGAGGGCTGGCCGATGCCCGGCAATCGACCGGGAGACGTCGACTACTTCGCAACCAAGCGGGACGAGATCCGGCGAGCGCTGGAGGCGGAGGGCCGGGACCCCGATGCGTTCACGTTCGCGGCCCAGCTTTCGTGCGGAGTCGACCGCCGGCGTCCCGTCGCGCGGCGCTCGACACCTCGCGCGCGTTCGTCCGCGCCGGCGCCAACCACGTGATCCTCGGCGTGCCCGCCGGGTCCGCGCCCGATGGGCTGACAGCGGTCGCCAACGAGGTCGCCGAACCATTGGCCGAGTCAGCTGACGGCCGCTGGAGGTCGCCGGGGCGGATGGCCGGCGAGCTCCGGACCGTGGTGCGCCGCACGACGACGGCGTCGCTGCGTTCGTTCGCCGACATCGTCAACGCGGTCACGCCCGAGAATCCCGACCTCGGTCGACGAGGCCCAGTGGGAGGACACGACACTACTCCGGGCGGCGCCAGGTTCCTCGCTGCTCGAGGGCACGCCGGCGGGTGCCGGCTCGGTCGGCCGGATCTGCATGTACCGAGGCCGACTTCGAGCTGTTCTGGCTAGGCTGGGCGTCCTGCCGGATGCTCGCCGACGGGGCATCGGCACGGCGCTCTCGGGCGGCCGCGTCGCGGGTCGCCCGCGACGGCGGGCAAGACGGGTTCCAGACCGAGGTCGTCCGAGGCACAGGAGGATGGGGTTGCGGTTCCTCGTCAGCGCGGGTTCATCGATCACGGGACGCGACAAGATGGTGAGGCTCGACCTGCGGCGCTGGATCCGCCGGCCCGGTCGATCGGCGCCGGCCGGGATCGAGCCTCGCCACGCTCGCCGAGCAGCCGGAGCTGGAGCACGGGCGTGCACACCGTGGCCGTCGAGGCCTACCCGGACATCCCGAGCAGCCGACGAGCCCACGAGCCGGCACCCTCGATGCGTTCCTCGCGCGCGACGTGGACGCGGAGAGCGTGCCGCGCGATGGGTTCATGATCGCGCTCGACGACGCGACGGGCGAGGTCGCGGGGTAGGCGACGCCTGGTCTGTCGCCGGGCTGCTCGACGCTCGCCTGGCACGACATGACGGCGGTCCGGCCCGCATGGCGCGGCCGCGGGATCGCCACCGCCCTCAAGCGCGCCACGATCGCCTGGGCGATGGAGCACGGCGTGGAGGGCCTCGAGACCGGCAACGACGAGGAGAATGCCCCGATGCGGGCCATCAACCGGACGCTCGGCTACGCCCCATGCCGGACCTGCTCGTGATGCAGGGGCCGCTCGCGCCCGAGACCTGACGCGGCCGGATCGCCGGGTGACCCGACCCGGCATACTTCGGGGCGATGAGCGTCATCGACCTCAACGGGATCCGGCTCCGCAACCGCCTCGTCACCTCGGCCAGCCTGCTCGGCTACGGCGCGTCGAAGCGCAGGCTGATCCTGTACGGCCTATCCCCGATCGCCCAGTGGGTGCCGCTCGAGCGGTTCGGTGCCGTGACCACGCGCACGATGACCCTGGGGCCGCGCGAGGGTCACTTCACGCTGCGCGAGGACTGGGGCGTGACGGCGTTTCCCGAGATGCTCCGCCTGTACGGACGCGCGCTGCGCAGGGTCGACGCCGGCTGGCTCAACGCGTTCGGCTGGTCGAACATCGGGATCGAGCGCTACTTCGACGAGTACTTCGCCCGAACGTCGAACCTCAACCGGATCATCTCGGTCGGCGGCTTCAGCGCGGACGAGATCGAGCAGCTGATCGAGACCGTCAACGAGCATGCGAAGCCGGGCGAGATCGCCGCCGTCGAGCTCAACGCCTCGTGCCACAACGTCAACTTCCCGTTCGGCGAGATCCTCGAGGAGAGCCTCGATCCGCGCGGTGCCGAGGAGCCGCCACCCGGTGATCCTCAAGGTCTCGCCCGATGAGGACTACCTGTGGCAGGCCAGGCTGGCCGAGCAGTCCGGGTGCGCCGGCATCACGGCCATCAACACGGTCAAGGGCCTGCGCCTCGACCCCGACGACCGGCGAGCCGTGGCTCAAGAACCGCTTCGGGGCGGTCAGCGGGCGGGCGATCAAGCCGATCGGGCTGCGCGTGGTCGCCGAGCTGCGCGACGCCGGGATCCGGCTGCCGATCATCGCCAACGGCGGGATCCGCGACTTCGATGACTGCCGCGAGTACTTCTGGGCGGGCGCCGACGCGGCCAGCCTGGGCAGCGAGGTGTGGCTCAAGCCGATGCCGCTGTACGTGCTCGGACCGCTCGAGGGATTGCGGGTGCGGCGCCTGATCTCGCGCGTGGCGGCGTACACGCCCCCGGCCGCCGCGCCGCACTGGGCAGCGCGGTCGGTGCGAGTCCCGAGGCCACCCCGGTCGGGGGCTCATGACCCTGCCGCGCGTCGCCGTCATCACCACCGGCGGCACCATCGACTCGCTGGGCGTCGACCGCCTCGACCTGGCCGCCTACCTCGAGACGGGGCGCCGCCTGGAGCCGGGCGCGCTCGTCGCCGGCGTCCCGGAGCTCGCGTCGATCGCCACGGTGACCGAGGTCCGGTTCCGACGCGTTCGTGCGCATGCGATCACGGACGACGACCTGGCCGACCTCCATGCGCTGGTGACCGGCATCCTCGACCGTGGCGACGCCGACGGGATCGTGATAACGCACGGCACGAACACGCTCGAGGAGACCGCCTGGCTCCTCCACCTCACGGTCGCCGGCGAGGCACCGATCGTCGTCACGGGCGCCATGCGACCCGCCTCCGCGATGTCCGGCGACGGCCAGCTCAATCTGCTCAATGCCGTCCGCGTCGCTGCGTCGGCCGAGGCCCGCGGCCTGGGGACGCTCGTGGTGCTGGACGACACGATCCACGGCGCGCGTGACGTGACCAAGTCGAACACGCTGCGGACCAATGCGTTCAGCGACGGCGCGGCCGGCCCGCTCGGCTGGACCGACAGCGACGGCCGGTTGGTGCTCGCCCACCGGCCGGGACGCGGCGGCGCGCTGCTCGGCCGGTTCGCCGCGACCGATCTGCGCTCGCTGCCCCGGGTGGACATCGTCGTGTCCTACCAGGGGGCGGACGGCGCGCTGGTCGATGCGGCCGTCGCCGCCGGTGCACAGGGCATCGTGAGCTCCGGAACCGGCGCAGGCGCGCCGACCCCTGGCGAGGTCGAGGCGCTCGAGCGGGCGGCCGCCCGCGGCGTCACGGTGTGCCAGGCGTCGCGCGTGGGCAGCGGCCGCGTCCCGCGGGTTCCCGCCCTGGTCGCGCGCGGCTGGCTGGCCGCCGACGACCTCCAGCCGTGGAAGGCGCGGGTCCTGCTGCGACTGGGGATGGCCTCGACGCGAGATCCGCACGCCCTGCAGGCGCTGTTCGACAGCCGATGAGCCCGAACGGCATGATGGTCCCGTGACCGACACCGCTCATCACGACCCTTCGCCGCAGACCCCGCTGCCACCGGACCCGGTCCAGTACGACGCGGAACGCAACGTCCACGCCCGCAAGCGTGGCCTCCAGCAGCCGTACATCGCCGGCGGGACGGACCCGGAGATCGGCGAGACGCTCCAGCGCGAGCGCCGCTACCTGCGGATCCTGGTGGCGATGGTGCTTGGCATCGTCGCGCTCGGGTTCGTGCTCGGCATCGCCGGCGCCCTGGTCGGCGTCCCGGTGTACTGACCGGTGACCCCGGCCCTGCCGTCGGTTGCCGTGGGCGAGGCCGGATGGTCGGCAGCGCACGCCGAGCTGGTTGCCTTCCTCCGGGACCTGATCCGGATCCCGTCGATCAACCCGCCCGACCCGCCCGGCCCCGAGCTCGACGCCGCCCGGCGCATCGCGGACGAGCTGCGTCGCGCCGGGCATCGCACCCGAGATCATCGAGCCGTTCCCGGGCCGGGGCATCGTCGTCGCGAGGCTTCGGGGCGATGGCACCGGGCGGCGAGCCGCTGCTCCTGCTGTCACACCTCGACGTGGTCCCGGCCAACCCGGACGGCTGGACGCACGGGCCATTCGATGCGGACATCGCGGACGGCTACCTGTGGGGTCGGGGCGCCGTGGACATGAAGTCGATGGTCGCGCTCGAGGTCGGGGTGCTGACGCTGCTCGCCCGGCGCGCGACGGACGCGGGCCTGGACCCGGCAACCGATCCAATCCCCGGGCTGCGGCGCGACGTCCTGTTCGCGTGCACGCCGGACGAGGAGGCCGGCGGTCACCAGGGCGCTGGCTGGCTGGTCGACCATCGGCCGGACACACTGCGCGCGGTCGCGGCCCTCAACGAGGCGGGCGGTGTCTCGGCGGAGGTGGCGGGGCGTCGCTTCTACCCGATCCAGGTCGCCGAGAAGGGCTTCGAGGTCTACCGGATCACGGTCCGCGGCACCTGGGGCCACGGCTCCATGCCGCGCGAGGACAATGCCGCGGTCATGGCCGCCCAGGCGGTGACCCTGCTCGCGCGGCCCGGCGAGCCGCGCGTCACGGGCCCGATCCGGCGGCTGCTCGACGAGGTCGCCGCCGCGCTGCCGCCGTCCGAGGCGGCGCTGGTCGCGGCGATCGGCGGTGACGATCCGCGTCGGAGCGACGCCGCGCTTCGCGCGATGTGCGATCCGATGTACGCGCGAGCGCTGCGCGCGCTGCTGCGCGACACGATCAGCCCCGACGTGATCCACAGCGGGATCAAGTACAACGTGATCCCCGGCGAGGCGGTCATCGAGATCGACTGCCGGACCCTGCCCGGCACCACCGAGGGCGACGTGCGCGAGGAGGTCATCTCGCGACTCGGCGACCTTGCCCCGTATTGCACCGTCGAGCACACGATCGGCGCCGTCCCCGTCGAGGCACGGGCGGACGGCGAGCTGTACGACCTGCTCGCCGCGACGATCCGGGCGCACGACCCCGACGGGATCCCGGTTCCCGCGCTTGCCCCGTTCGCCACCGATGCCAAGCACCTCGTCCGGCTCGGCGTGCCGGCGTACGGGTTCTCACCGCTGCGCCTCGACCCGGAGGAGCGGTTCCTCGAGCGGTTCCACGGCGTCGACGAACGCGTCGGCCTGAACGCGCTGCGCTGGGGCCTGCCCGTGCTCTACGACGTGGTCGCGACGTTCTGCGGGTGACCGCTCGCGCTCAGGTTCGGTTGTCGCCGGGGAGGACGGTGATGCTCTCCGGGCACGATCTGCAACGGAAGATCCGGTGCTTCGCCCAGCTCCGCTCCTCGTCGCGGTCGGCGGGATTCGGGTGCTCGTGGTCCTCGACCAGCTCGGACCAGGTGCCGTCGGCGTGGCGGTGCTGAAGCTTCAGGTCCGCCTCGAGCATGTGCTGCTGTTCCATCGGTGTCTCCTCGGACAGGGTGTCGTGCCCTGGGTCGGTGCCCCATTGTCCACGGAGGCGCAAGCGCCGGGCCCGGTCGTCGTCGGGCCGGTCGCCGCGGGCCGTCTCCCGGCCGGTCGCCGCTACCGGGCGTCGAGGGGCGCGGTGTCGTCCGGTCCCGAGGCCACGCCCGTGCGTTCCCAGTCCGCGTACCGCGCCACCACGCCGTCATCGTCGACGATCAGCTCCGCCTCGAACGTCCCGCTCGCATATCGATACGTGAGCTCGTCCAATCGGGAGTAGGTCTGGGCGGCCTTCTCCACTGACAGCTCGGGAAAGCGGACCCACGCTGCCTGGATCGTCTTCGACCGTCCGACGCCGAGGCGGAGCCGTCGGATGGGCAGCGTGTTGGTCGACGGGCTGCAGCCCAGGTCGACATCGATGCAGCCCTTGAGCGCGCGGGCGGCCGCGCCGTTGACGGACCAGTTGCCCTTCGCATCCCGGTCCAGCGTGAGCGTCCGCTGGGCAAACCCACGCAGGTCGCGGACATGGACGGCCGTGGTTTCTCCGGTGGCGCCGACGAGGACCCGGTACTCGATCCGGATCGGGACACCGCGCTCGGCCCCCATCACCGTGCCGACGAGGGACAGCCCTTCGTTCCGGAACGTGATCGTGCAATGCTCGTCCGCCCGGATCTCGTCCGAGCGGCGCCAGGACACGCGTCGGGTGCTCATGCTCCCGAGCGTGCGCGCGAGCCGGGGCCGTGTCAATCGGTCGCCGGTTCGCCGCCGTCCCGAGCGCCCGCGCCGGGTAATCAACCGCCCCGAGCCGTCCGCGGCGCACGAGCTCGCGTCAGCCACCACCGCGGACCAGGCGCCCCCGGCGCGAGATCGCATGCGTCGCCAGCGCGGCAACGCCCATGGCCACCAGCGCGCGCTCGCTGCGTGGCATCGGGCGAACGGCCGACAGGAACTGCTCCGCGCGGGCGCGGTCGACCATCCGCAGGACCGCCTGGCCGCGCGGCGTGAGCCACACCGAACGGAGTCGAGCGTCATCCTCCTCGCGACGACGCTCCACGAGCCGCCGCTTGACCAGCCCGTCAACCAGCCGCGACGTCGCGGACGGCGACCGCCCGATCGCCTCCGCCAGATCGGCGACCGTGGTGGTGGCGCCCTCCGCGAGCACGTACAGGGCCGCCAGCTGCGTGAACCCGAGGTTGAGCTCGCCCAGCTGGTAGGCGAACCCGACGACGAGCTCGCGCCACAGCGCCCTGCCCATTGCGACCCGCTCGGAGATCTGGCGGACGTTCTGGATCCGCATGCCGGCCGCGACGACCGGTGCCGAGAGGTCCGCCTCGAACACGCGCGCGATGACCCGGCTGGGGGCTCCGCGCCGGCGCGACCGGAGAAGCGCCTCGGGCAGCTCCGGGCCGGCGGCGGGATCGCTCGGGCGAACGCGGTACCGGCGAGCGCGGATCGGCGGGGCTGGCTTGTCCGACGGCTCGCTCACGACGTGAATCTCACCGCCTGAGCGTACGATCGGCTCGAGAATCCTGCAAGCGTGCATGGACTTACGAGGAATCGCCGCGGACCCGGCGTACGCTCCGATCCGATGAGCCAGATTGCCTACGTCTTTCCCGGCCAGGGCAGCCAGGTCGTCGGGATGGGCCGCGCCCTCGCCGAAACCTCGCCCGCGGCCGCTGCCGTGTTCCGGGCAGCCGATGAGGCGCTCGGCGAGCCGATCAGCCGGATCGCGTGGGATGGGCCCGAGGACGACCTGAACCGGACCGAGAACGCCCAGCCCGCCCTGCTCGCGGCATCGATCGCCTACCTGGCCGCGGTCCGCGAGCAGTGGGCGGAGCTCGAGATCGACGCGCCGGCCCCCGCCTTCGCGGCGGGCCACTCGATGGGCCAGTACTCGGCGCTGGTCGCAGCCGGTGCGCTCGATCTCGCCGACGCCGTCCGGCTGGTGCGGGAGCGCGGCCGGCAGATGCAGGCATCGGGCGCGGGGCGCGAGGGGCGGATGGCCGCGATCATCGGCCTCGACGACGCCCGCCTGTCCGAGCTCGTCGAGCAGGCGTCGGCGCACGGCGTGTTCGGCGTCGCGAACCGGAACTCGCCGGGCCAGGTCGTCGTGTCCGGGGAGCGACGTGCCGTGGAGGCAGCGCTGGCGATCGCGAAGGCTCTCGGCGCACGACGCGCCCTGGAGCTCCCGGTCTCGGTCGCCGCACATTCGCCCCTGATGGCGCAGGCCGCCGACGCCATGCGCCGCGTGCTCGCCGGGATCTCCTTCCGCGACCCCGATCCCCCGCTCGTCGCAAACGCCGATGCGCACCTGATCACGACCGCCGACGCCTGTCGCGCCGAGCTCGTCGACCACCTCACCACGGGTGTCGACTGGGTCGGTGCGGTCGAGGCGATGCAGGCGCGCGGGATCAGGACCTACATCGAGATCGGGCCTGGGCGCGTCCTCACCGGCCTCATCAAGCGGATCGCCGTCGACGCCGAGGTCATCGCCCTCGACGACCCGGCATCCGCCGACCGGCTGACGATCCCCTTCGCCGACACGGCGGAGATGGACGCCGCCACCGAGCCGACCGCCTGACCGCGGTCCCACCGATTCAACCGAGAGGAACCCGTGCGCCAACCCGATTTCACCCGCCGCGTCGTCGTCACCGGCCTCGGCGTCGTCAGCTGCGTGGGCAATGACAAGAACACCGCCTGGTCCAACCTCGTCAACGGCGTCTCGGGCCTGGGCGAGATCACCAAGTTCGACCTCACGCCCTATGCGCATCGCTGGGGCGGCGAGGTCACGGACTTCAACCCCGGCGACTGGATGGAGCCCAAGGCCGTCCGCCGCAGCGAGTCGTCGATGTGGTTCGGCGTGAGCGCCGCCAAGCAGGCGATCGCCGACGCTGGCCTCGAGATCACGGACGCCAACCGCGAGGACATCGGGGTCGTGTTCGGCTCCGGGGCCGGCGGCCAGAACCTGATGATCGACAACTGGAAGATCCTCGCCGACCGTGGCCCGGACCGCGTGGCCCCCACGTTCATCGCCAACGGGCTGGTCGACTCGACCTCCGGCATGATCGCGATCGAGACCGGCGCCATCGGCCACAACATCTGCATCGTGACCGCCTGCTCCACCGGCACCAACTGCGTCGGTGAGGCCGCCGAGACCATTCGCCGCGGCGACGTCCACACCGTGATCGCCGGCTCGACCGAGATGCCGCTGCTCGAGGTCGCCCATGCCGGGTTCGGCAACATGCGGGGCCTGGGCTCGCCGCGCCCGGGCGAGCCGCTGACCGACGTCAGCCGGCCGTTCGACCGGTCGCGCGACGGGTTCGTGCTGGGCGAGGGCGCGGGCGCGCTGATCCTGGAGGATCTCGAGTACGCAACGGCCCGCGGCGCCCGGATCTACGCGGAGGTGGTGGGCTACGGGTCGGCCGCCGACGGCTGGGACATGATCCAGCCGATCGATCGAGGCACGGGCTCGGCGCGGGCGATGAAGATCGCCCTGGAACGTCGTGGCGTGCCGGCCGACGAGGTCGACGTCATCAACCCGCACGGCACCTCGACCCCGGTTGGCGACAAGCGCGAGGCCGAGGCGATCTGGACCGTGTTCGGCGACCGCTCCGCCCGGGACCGGCGCTCGCTGGCGGTGACCGGAACCAAGTCCATGACCGGGCACATGATGGGCGCCGCCGGCGCCTTCGAGGCGTTTGCCACGGTCATGACCGTTGCCGAGCAGCTGGCGCCGCCCACGATCAACTACCGCGAGTTCGATCCCGAGGCGGACCTGTGGGTCACCACCGAGGCCACCGCGATGCCGATCCGGTACGCGCTGTCGAACAACATCGGGCTCGGCGGCCACAACGGCGCGATCATCTTCAAGCGCTGGGACGGGCGCTGATCCTCGCCCGGCTACAATCCGGGCGACGCAACCCCAGCGTCGCCCTCGTCTCCAGAAAGGTGCGCCGTGCCCTCCCCTGACCTCGCGCGCCGAGCCGTCGTCACGGGTCTCGGAGCGGTCATGCCCATCGGCAACGACTTCGAGACCTACTGGTCGAACCTCCAGAACGCGGTGACGGGCACCCGGCTCATCCGGTCGTTCGACGCCAGCGAGTTCGAGGTGCGCATCGCAGCCGAGGTGCTCGACTTCGACCCGGCCTCGGTCATGGAGCCCAAGATGGCGCGCCGGATGAGCCGCTTCATCCATCTCGCGATGGGCGCCGGCAAGCAGGCGGTGGCCGACAGCGGGATCGACTTCGCGGCGATGACGCCCGAGCAGCGCGACCGGGTCGGGGTCGTCGTGAACACCGGCGGCGGCGGCATCGAGGCGATCATCGAGGGCACCCACGTCCACGACACCAAGGGTCCCCGGTTCGTGTCCGCGTTCGCGGTCCCGGCGCTGTCGGGCTCGATGGCCGGCTGCATGCTGTCGATGGAGTACCACCTGACCGGACCCGTGATGACCCAGGTCGCCGCCTGCGCGACGTCCGTGATCGCGTTCAACGACGCCCTGCGGCTGATCGCCACCGGCGAGTGCGATGTCGTGCTGACGGGTGGGTCCGAGGCACCGATCGTGCCCATGGGTGTGGCCGCCCTGGCGAACATGACCGCGCTCTCGAAGCGCAACGACTCGCCCGAGACGGCATCGCGCCCGTTCGACCTCACGCGTGACGGGTTCGTGCTGGGCGAAGGAGCGGGCGTGGTGGTGGTCGAGTCCGCCGAGCACGCGCTCAAGCGCGGCGCCACCCCGATCGCCGAGGTCATCGGCGCGGCGTTGACCGCGGACGCGTTCCACATCTCGGCGCCGGACCCATCCGGCCGCGGACAGGCTCGGGCGATGACCAACGCGCTGCGCAACGCGGGCGTCGCTCCCGACGAGATCGACTGGATCGTCGCTCACGGGACGTCCACCTCGCTCAACGACTCGACCGAGACGACGGCAATCAAGGCCGCCTACGGGTCGGCCGCGGCGACGCGCGCGATCAGCTCCCCCAAGTCGATGGTGGGTCATCTCGTTGGCGCCGCCGGGATCGCCTCGGCGCTTGCCGCCCTGGGCGGGATCCGCGACGGCGTGATCTCACCGACCGCCAACCTCCACACCCCGGATCCGGCGTGCGACCTCGACTACGTGCCGCTCGTGGCACGCAAGGCGAAGGTGGACACGGTCGCGGTCAACGGCTTCGGCTTCGGCGGCCAGAACGCGGTCGCGATCTTCCGCCGGTTCGAGGTCTGACTCCGCACGAAGCCTTCGCGGCCGGGCTGGTCAGCTTCGGAGCGGGCGCCCCTCGTAGCCCTCGAGCTTCGCGATCGTGGCATCGGGAACGGCGCGCGGGCGGGCGGTGGCGTAGTCGTAGAGCACCTGCACGGCCTCGGCGGTGGCGACCAGGCGGGCCGGGCCGCGCGCGGATGAACCCGCGGTGATCCGGTGTTCCAGCGTGAACGACGAGCGGCCGATGTGCCCCACCCGCGTCTCGACGGTCAGCGTCTCGCCGAAGAAGGCCGGCGTCCGGTACGCGACATGGATGTCGGCCAGGATCAGCGACTCCTCGGCCCCGTGCGTGGGCAGGCCGACCGGCTCGCCGGTCGCCGACTCCCAGTACGCGATCCTGGCGGATTCGCAGTAGGTCAGGAACCGGGCGTTGTTCACATGGCCCATCGCGTCCGTGTCACCGAACCGGGTGTCGATGACCATCCGGTGGGGGAAGTCGCCCGGCAGGTCGCGACGGATCCGGCTGGACGTCGATGCGGATGCGGGTGGCAGGCCCCGGCGGGCCGGGGTCGAGCGGGGAATCGGTCACCGCCGGAGTCTACCGGCTGGGCGCCGTCAGCCCGGGTCGACGGTCAGGGTGCCGACCATCCCCGCCGCGGCGTGGCCGGGGATCGAGCACATGACCCGATAGGTCCCGGGCGTATCGAGCGCGAACCGGAGGCGCGACGTCTGGCCGGGCCGCGCCGGGACGTCGAGGTTCGCGACGCCCTCGATCATCCAGTCGTGGACGACGGTGTCCCGGTTCGTGAACTCGAGCACCACCCACTCGCCGGCGGTGACGTGCAGGTCGGCAGGCACGAAGCGCATGTCGCGCGCGGTGACGTCCAGGTGGGGCAGGCCGGCATCGATCGCGCGGTCGGCGGCCAGCACGCCGCCGGCGAGGCCCAGGCCGAGCAGCGCGACCCCACCCAGGAACACCGCATCGCGGGCAAGGCCGAGCGGGCCGCGCCGCAGCTGGGCCACGTGCCCGGGCCGGACGTCGATCCCCCGCAGCCGGAGCGAGTTGGTCACCACGCTGACCGACGACAGGGCCATGGCGCCGGCGGCCATCGCCGGGTTGAGCGCGATCCCGAAGGCCGGGTACAGCGCGCCCATCGCGATCGGGATCAGCACGACGTTGTAGGCGAACGCCCAGAACAGGTTCTGCCGGATGACGCGCACGGTGGCCCGCGACAACGCGATCGCGGACGCGACCAGCCGCGGATCCCCGCCCACGAGCGTCACGTCCGATGCCTCGATCGCCACGTCCGCGCCGGTGCCGATCGCGACGCCGAGGTCGGCCCGGGCGAGCGCCGGCGCATCGTTGATGCCATCACCGACCATGGCCACCCGGTGCCCGTCGGCCTGGAGACGCCCGATCGTCGCGTCCTTGTCCTCGGGAAGCACCTCGGCGATGACGTGGTCCGCGGCGATCCCGACCTGGCGCGCAACGGCCTCGGCCGTGACCCTCGCGTCGCCCGTCAGCAGCCACACGTCGATGCCTGCCTCGCGAAGATCGCGGACAGCCGCCGCCGATTCGGGCTTGACCGGGTCCGAGACCGCGATCAGCGCAGCGGCCTTCCCGTCGATCCCGACGTACACCACCGTGCCGCCCTCGGCGGCCGCCGCCTCCGCGGGTGCGAGCAGGGCCGACAGGTCGACGCCCTCCTCCGCCATCAATCGCCGGCTGCCGACGATCACCGCGGATCCGTCGACGGTTCCGCGGACGCCGCGTCCGACGACCGCCTCGAACCCCTCGACCTTGTGGAATCCGAGCTCGGTCTCGCGCGCCTTGCGCACGATCGCCTCGCCCAGCGGGATGCTCGCTGCCGGTCTCGAGGGAGCCGGCGAGATCCAGCACGCGGTCCGGCGTGAGGTCGGGCAACCCCGCCAGACCCGGCACGTGGACCACCGACGAGACCGCCGGCCGCCCGAGCGTCAGCGTGCCGGTCTTGTCCATCACGACGGTGTCGATCCGCCCGGCGATCTCGAGCGCCTCGCCGCCGCGGACGAGGATCCCGGCCTCGGCGCCCTTGCCGGTGCCGACCATGATCGCGGTGGGCGTGGCCAGCCCCATTGCGCACGGGCACGCGATCACCACGACGCCGATGAATGCGGTGAGTGAGAGCGTCAGCCGCGGCTCGGGTCCCAGCACGAACCACAGCACGAAGGTCAGCGCGGCAACCGCGATCACCGCGGGCACGAACACCTCGCTGATCCGGTCGGCGAGCCGCTGGATCGGTGCCTTGGATCCCTGGGCACGCTGGACGAGCTCCACGATCCGGGCAAGCGCGGTGTCGCGGCCGACGCGGGTGGCGCGCATGACGAACGAGCCGGTCGTGTTGAGGGTGGCACCGATGACCTCGTCCCCGGTCGCCTTCGTCCTCGGGATCGGCTCCCCGGTGAGCATCGATTCGTCGACGGGTGACGCGCCTTCGACGACGACGCCGTCGACCGGCACCTTGTCGCCCGGGCGCACCCGCAGCAGGTCGCCCGGGACCACGACGGCGAGGTCGACATCCTCCTCGACGCCGTTTCGCAACCGGCGCGCGGTCGTCGCCTGGAGCCCGACCAGACGCCGGATGGCGCCGGTCGTGCGGCCCTTGGCACGTTGCTCGAGCCACCTGCCGAGCAGGATCAGGCCGATGATGATGGTGGCGCTGTCGAAGTAGGACTCGGCGCGCAGGCCGGCCTGGTGGACGATCCCCGGCCACATCGTGACGAACACGGAGTACCCCCAGGCCGCCGAGGTGCCGACGGCCACCAGCGTGTCCATCGTCGCGCCGCCGTGTCGTGCGGCCCGCCAGGCGGCCCGGTAGAACCGGCCACCGGCCCAGAACTGGATGAACGTCGCCGGCCACAGGATCAGCTTGTTGAGGTCCTCCATCGCCACCAGCGTCTGGGGCGCGAACATCAGGACCATGATCACGGCCGCGGACGCGATCGCGACCAGCGCCTGGAACAGCGTCTGGCGCTGGGCACGCTCGCGCTCGAGATCGTCGGCGCTGACCTCCGCCTCGAGCGATGTGCCCGCCGTCCCCGCGTCCGCCGAGGGCTCTGCCTTGACCTCGTAGCCGGCCGCTTCCACGGCCCGGACCAGCTCGTCGCGCCCGACGAGCGCCGGGTCCACGAACACGGACGCTCGCTCGGTGGCAAGGTTGACCGCGGCCTGCTCGACGCCGGGGGTCTTGTTGAGGAACCGCTCGATCCGGTTGACGCACGACGCGCAGGTCATGCCCTCGATCGGGAGGACGATCTCGATCGGCTGGGACGCGGTGGGGAGGGACGCGGTGTTCGTGCTCATCTGATACTCAGGGGGAGTATATCGCGGAGCTGCTCCCCTCGGGCCGGCCCGTTCGGCCCGTCATGGCCGTCCGAATGGACCGGGCGGGGTCATCCGGGCACCTCCAGGGCGATTCCGCGCATTGCCCAGACATAGCTCGCCGACGCGATCACCGCCGCCCCCGCGGCGATGGCCAGCGCCCCGATGTACGACTCCGGTGTCGTCGCGCGGTCACGGATCAGGTCGCCCAGCGGCGCCGGGTCGACGAGCGCGATGCCCAGCCCCGCGGCGCCGGCGACGACCGCGACGAAGCCGAGGATGCCGGCGACCGTCGTCGCCCCGCCGCCGAACCCGCTGCCCCAGGAGCGCCGCGGCATCCAGCCCTGGGCACGGACGAGGATCGCGGTGACCACAGCTGCCCACGCGAGCGAGATCAGCAGGCCGCCGACCACGTCGGCCAGGCGGTGCCAGCCGGTCGTGATCGTGCTCAGCCCGACCGCGGCGCTGAGCATGGTGGCGCCGATGGCGACGAGAACCCGCAGGCGGCGCGGCGCGACCAGGATCGTCGCGAACCCGAGCGACGCCGCGAGGGTCACGGTGCCGCTCGGAAAGCTGTTGCCGTACGCGTAGCTCGCCGTCCCGATCAGGTCCGGCCGCTCGAGGACGCCCTTGAGCAGCTGCGAGGTCAGGTTGGAGCCGGCCAGGACCGCGAGCATCGCGACGGCAAGCCCGACGCCACCGCGCGCCAGGGCCAGGGTCAGCAACCCGAGCGCGGCGGTCGCCACGAAGGCGAGATCGACGGCAGCCAGCGTTTCGGTCGCCGCGCCCGTGACGGCCGGGTCTGCCGCGAACCGCCCGTACAGGACGAGGTCCGCGAGCCGCTGACCCGTGAAGGTCTGGGTGGTCCCGACCCAGACCACCGCGCCGATCAGCGTGGAGCCGAGTCCCAGCAGCATCAGCCGACGGACGCTCTGCCCGGCCGTGGCGACCGGGGTGCGGCGGCCACGGAACGTCGGCCGCCGGAGTCGCATGACGTAGGGGCGCCGCATCGGTCGATTGTGCCCCTCCCGGACATCCTCTGGTCAGCGGCCGCCGGCGGCCCGGTGGGCGTCACGGCCGCCGGCGGTGCGATCAGCGGCCACAGGCTCGTCCTCCTGCCACGCGAGCCATGTCTCGGGCTCGATCCTCGGCCGCGCGACCCAGGCCACGCCTCCGCGCAGCGCGATCTCCGGCGGGAGTGGGTGCGACAGGAAGAACGGCATCGACTCCGTGGCGCCGTATGCCCCGACGTCGAGCACCGCGACCAGGTCACCGGGATCGGGTAGCGGTGTGATCGCAGCCTGCGCGAACACGTCGAGACCGGAGCACAGCGGCCCCGCGATCGTGACCGGAAAGCGCTGGCTCGTCGCGGTGGAGGCCGTCGTGGCCGTCGCGGGGCCCGTCAGGACCCGGACGCGATGCTCCTGGCCCACCAGCACCGGCCGCAGGACGTGGTGGATCCCGCCATCGAGGATCACCACGTGGTGGCCGCCGACCAGCTTGCGGTCGACGACCCTGGCCACGTAGGCGCCCGCCGGCGCAACGAGGTACCGGCCAGGCTCGAGCAGGACGCGGGCGTCCCTCGTGACGGCGTCCACGGCCATGCTCGCCTCGAGCGCCGCCAGGCGAGGCGCGACGACGCCCAGGTCGAGACCGGCCTCGTGGGGCTCGTACGGAACGCCGAGCCCGCCCCCCACGTCGACGAGCCGGAGCGGGAACCCGGTCGCCACGGACAGCTCGCGGGCGGCGCGCACGGTGGCCTCGATGTGCGTGGCGACGGCCCCGCCATCGAGCACGTTCGAAGCGCCGAACACGTGAAGCCCGAGCAGCTCGAGCCAGGGCGACGCCGACCGCCTCCGCGGCGCTCGCCCGGACGTCTGCCGGGTCCATCCCGAACTTGCCCGCGCCGTCATCGCCGACGAGGCGCACGCGCTCGAGTCGCGCCGACTGCGTGGCGGCAGCGCGGAGCAGGATCGGCTGGCGACGGCCGAGCCCCTCGGCGATCCGGGCCAGCCGGCGCAGCTCGCCCGGTGATTCGACGGTCACGGCCCGAACCCCGGCGTCGACCGCTGCCGCCAGCTCCTCGTCGCGCTTGCCCGGTCCCGTGAACACGATGCGGTCCGCCGCGAACCCCGCCCGAAGCGCATGCCGCAGCTCACCACCCGACGCCACGTCCGCACCCAGCCCCAGCCGCGGCCAGGTGGCGCATGACCGAAAGGTTCGGGTTGGCCTTGACCGCGTAGGCGAGATCGAACGATCGCCGGCAGCACGGATCGAAGGGCAGTCACCTGGCGCGCGACGACGTCGAGGTCGTAGACGTACAGCGGCGTCCCGAACCGGCCGGCGAGCGCCGTCGGATCCTGGCCGCCCAGCCGGCCACCGCGCAGGATCTCGTTGCGTGCCGGCGGCCGGCCGCGGCGCGTGACCGGCTCGGCGTGCCGGGCGGGCGGCGGCCCGGGCTGCCGGACGGCACTCATCGGAGCACGCCCTCGAGCGCGACCCGTGCATCGGTGCCCGGGTCGCGGTCCTTGACGAGCAGGGCGACCGAGACGGACAGCCCGTGCTCGACCGCGAACGGGCCGTCGACCCGCCGGGACCCGGGCACGACCACCGCGTTCGGCGGAATGGCCAGCGGCAGGTCGGACGTGCCGGTCAGCACGCGCTCCCGGACGAGGTCGTAGACACGGCTGGTCCCGGTCAGCACGACACCGGCCCCGATGACCGCGCCCTGCCCCGACCAGGACCCCGTCGAGGAGCAGGCTGCCCGCACCGACGAAGGCATCGTCCTCCACGATCACGGGGCGCGCCCCCGGCGGCTCGAGCACGCCCCCGATCGACACGCCCGCGGCGAGATGGACCCGGGCGCCGACCTGGGCACACGAGCCGACGAGCACGTGGGAGTCGACCATGGTGTCCTCCCCGATCCAGGCCCCGATGTTGATGAACGATGGCGGCATCACCACGACGCCCGGCCCCAGGTGGACGCCGGCACGGATGCTGGTTCCGCCGGGCACGATGCGCCACGGCCGGCCCGCCTCGCGCGCCGCCATCGCGAGCGGACCATCGATGAGCGACTTGGACGGCAGCCCCACCCGATCGCGGAAGGCAAGCCCGCGCACCCGCGGTCGAGGTGACCGTGCGCCGGTCGCCGAAGCACGCGAGGATCGCGGCCTTGACCTCGGGATCGGTGCGCCAGCCGCCGGGTGCCGACGGGTCCGGCACGGCGGCGCGGCGATGCCCGGCATCGAGGTCGTCGAGGATCGAGGACCGCGGTCTCCGCGCGGAACGGACGGCGCGGTCACGCGACGGCCGCCGTATCGGCGGATGGCCCGCCCCGCTCGAGCGGGCGACCGGCTGCCGCCCACCGCCGTCCACGAGCCCCAGCGATCGGAGCAGCGCGACCAGCCGCTCGCGCGGCCCGTCGTCGAGCGGGAGCAGGGGTGCCCGCAGGTCGTCGCGCTCGAGCAGCCCCATCGCGACCATCGCCGCCTTTGCGGGAACCGGGTTGGGCGCGCCCTGGAAGTTGGCCCGGAACAACGGCAGCCAGCGGTCGTGGATCGCGCGCGCCCCGGCCCAGTCGCCCTCGAGCGCGGCCCGGACGAGGGCGGCCATCTCGCCCGGGATCTCGTTGCTCGCCACGGACACCACGCCGTCGCCGCCCATGGCCAGCACCGCCAGCATGGCGGCGTCGTCGCCGGCGAGGACGGCGACGTCCCGGGGCCGGTCGCGGCAGATGACCGCGATCTGCTCGATGTTGCCGCTCGCCTCCTTGACCGCGATCACGCGCGGGTGCTCGGCGAGCCGCAGGAACGTGTCGGCGGTGACGTTCGAGCCCGTCCTCGACGGCACGTTGTAGACGACGATCGGCAGCCCGCCCTCGTCGGCGACGGCGCGGAAGTGGGCGTCGAGCATCCGCTGGTCCGGCCGGTTGTAGTACGGGGTGACGATCAGCGCGGCGTCGGCGCCGAGGGCGGCCGCGCGGCGGGTGGCCTCGATGGTCGCGCGGGTGTCGTTGGTGCCGGTGCCGGCGATCACGGCGGTGTGGTCGTGAGGCGACCGCTCGGCGACCGTCTCGATCGCGATCTCGATCAGGCGGTCGCGCTCACCGGCGGACAGCGTGGGCGCCTCGCCGGTGGTGCCGACCGGGACGACGCCGTCGATGCCCGCCATCACCTGCCATGCGACGAGCCGGCGATAGGCGGCCTCGTCCACCTGGCCGTCGGCGGCGTACGGCGTGACGAGCGCGGTGAATGCACCGCGAAGCCGGGGCTCGAGGTGGGTCGTGGCACGGGCGGCGGGTCGTGTCGGGCCAGTCATTGCGGTTCTCCTTCGGGTCGGATTTCAGGCGTGGACTGCGGCGGGTGCCACCGCAAGCAGGTCGTCGACGACGTCGTCGAACGGGTGAAGGCCGGGGTCCCGCGTCTCGCGGACGAGCCAGCGGGCGGCTGCGAGCGCGCCGTCGGCGTAGGCGGACCGGTCGCGCGCCGCGAGGCGCAGCTCGACGACCTCGCCCGGCGCCGTCGAAGGTCACCAGGTGCGTGCCCGGCGCCGCGCCGGCGCGGATCCCGACGACCTCGAGGGCCGGGCGATCGGCGCCGGGACCGGTAGACCACCGCGGATCCGCGGCGGCGACCCGGCGGGCCAGCGCCCTCGCGGTCCCGGACGGCCGGTCCGCCTTGCCCCGCCGGTGCCACTCCACGATCGATGGCTCGAACGCACCGGCGGCCGCGTACCAGCCGGCCGCGACCTCGACCAGGCGCAGGAACAGCGCCGCGCCAAGCGAGAGGTTGGGGGCGACGACGGCAGCGGCGCCATGCCCCAGCAGCATCGAGCGCACCGCCGGGACGTCGTCGTCCCAGCCGGTCGCCGCGAGCACGAACGAGCGGTGCCCGGCCGCCAGCGCGTCGGCGAGGTTGCGGGTGACGGCGGCCCCGGCGGACGCATCGATCGTGACGTCCGCCGGCGGCAGCGACGCGGGACGGGTGGCGCCGGGGCGCCCGATGACGACCGGCGTGGGCCAGCCGGCTGCCAGGGCCGCGCCGGCGACCGCGCCGCCCAGCCGGCCCGGGCCGAAGATCAGGAGCTGCATGCTCGAACGTCCTTCCGCGTTGGGACGCGGGTTCCGGAGGTCCGAGAATCACAAAGGCCGCGGCACCGTCATGGTGTCGCGGCCCCTCGGCGCCTCCGTTCCCGGAGGCCCCGATGATCGTCGCTCGCGCGCCGTCAGAGCCCCAGGGCCCGAGCCTTCCGGCGGGGCCGCCAGAGCTTCTTCTTGGCGTCGAAGCTGACGGTGGTGCGCAACATGGTCGGCGCAGTGTGCCCCATCGGGCCGCCACGTGCAACCATTTCCGGATGACGCCGCCGCGCAATCGCCAGCGACCTCCGGGCGACACCGGGCTGGTGGCCGCCGTGGTCGACGGGCCGTGGGGCCCGGTCCGGATCGCCGCCGGACCCGGAGGCGTGGTTGCCGTGGCGATGCTCTCGAGCGTGGACGACTTCGAAGCCGGGCTGCTGCGACGCCGGCTGGGCACCCCGGAGCCCTTCGCCGCCGCACCCGACGGCGCGGCCCGGAGCCACGCGAAGATGGCGGTCGACCTGATCGGTCGCGCCATGACGGGCGAGGAGGTCCCGCTCGATGCCATCGCCGTCGACATCTCGGACCGGCCGGAATGGGACCGCCTCGTGCTGGGGGCCGTCCGAGCCATCCCGCGCGGCCAGGTAGCCAGCTACGGCGAGGTGGCGCGGCGGATCGGTCGCCGTGGCGCCGCACGGGCCGTCGGGGGCGCCGTGGGCCGCAACCCGGTCGGGCTGCTGATCCCCTGCCATCGCGTGATCGCCGGCGACGGCAGCCTCGGCGGCTACGGCGTGGCGGCCTGGGGCGGCGTGGAGGCGGCGCTCGCGCTCAAGCGTGAGCTGCTGGCGCTCGAGGGCGTGAACCTCAAGCGCTGAGCGTCCACGGACCGTACACTTCCCGCCAGCCCAGGCGCCCCGGCTCCGTCACCCGTTGCCGCAGAGACACGCGCGCTGGCCATAGGGACGAGCAAGAATGCGGCACACGACCGGGCTTCCGTGCGGGGACAGGTCATGAGCGAGGCCATGCAGGCCACCCAGCCCATCTCCCCGACCGCGGTGTTCCGGAAGCGCGACTTCAGGCTGATGTGGATCGCGCAGCTGGTCTCCACCGCCGGCTCGTCGCTGACCGACCTGGCCGCCGCGATCTACGTCTACGACAGGACCGGCTCGGCATTCCTGGTCGGCGTGACGCTGATGGTCACGGCCGTGCCCAGCCTGATCGTGGGCCTGGTCGCCGGCGTGTTCGTGGATCGCTACGACCGGCGCACGATCATGCTGGCGAGCAACCTCGGACAGGCGGTGATCGTCGCATCGATCCCGTTCCTGATCGGCCTGGACGTGTCGCTGCTGTTCGTCGCGCTCCTCTTGAACGCGGGTGTCAAGCAGTTCTTCGACCCCGCCTACGAGAGCATCATTCCCGAGATCGCGAGCGACGAGGAGCTCGCCGCGGCCAACGCCTACCTCTCGATCGCGTCGTTCGGCTCGACCGCGATCGGGTTCGCCGGAGCGGGCCTGCTGGCGTCCGCGTTCAACATCAACTGGGCGTTCTGGATCGACGCCCTCACCTTCCTGTTCTCGGCCGGCTGCATCTTGCTGCTCAAGCGTCCGCTCGAAGATCGAGGTCGAGGAGGAAACCTCGATCGGCGTGGTGATCACCAACCTCAAGTCCGGGGTCCTGGCCATCGCCCGGACGCCGATGCTGCGCTCGCTGTTCCTGCTCGGCGCACCCATCTTCTTCGTGTTCGGACTGTGGAATGTGCTGCTGCTCCCGATGGCAATCCGGGAGCTGCACGCAACCGAGTTCGAGTACGGGATCCAGGAGGGCCTGACCTCGGTCGGATTCGTGGTCGGCAGCCTGTTCATGGCCCGCTACAGCGACCGGCTCCAGACCGGGCTGTGGGTGTTCATCGGGTCCGCCGGGATGGGCATCGCAGGCCTGTTCTACGCGATCTCGCCGGTGATCTGGATCGCGATCCTGTGGGCGATGGTCAGCGGCTTCTTCAACTCTCCGTCGTCGGTCGCCCGCCAGACCCTGCTCCAGCGGAACACGCCGCGCGAGATGCGCGGACGCGTGTTCTCGGGCCTGTTCGTGATGCGCGACGTGATCTTCCTGGCCGGGATGGCGTGCGCCGGGCTTGCCGACGTCGTGGACGTGCGCGTGCTCCTTGGCCTCGTCGGCGTGGTAACGCTCGGAGTCGGCGTGGTGGCGCTGTTCGCGCCGGGAATCGGACGGCCGGCGGCCGAGTGGCGGCGCGGCCTGACCGCACTGCGGGCTGCCCGCGCGGCCGGCGACGCGGTGGCGCGACCCGCTACCCCTGCGGATTTCGACCGCCTGGTCGGCCGGCTGGCGACGTTCAGCCTGCTGAACAACGCACAGCGAGCCGCGTTCATCAAGGACGCGGTCGTGCGCGAGGTCCCGGCGGACACCCGGCTCGTCACGCACGGCGAGCAGGCCAACGCCGCGTTCTTCATCCTCAAGGGCGAGGCCGCCGCCGGCGTCCCCGATGCCGAGGGTGGCTACCGCGGCCTGTCGACGATGGGCGAGGGCGACTTCTTCGGCGAGATCGCGGCGCTCACCGGGAGCGCGCGGACGGCTGACGTGGTGGCCTCGCGGCCGAGCACGCTCATCGAGGTCCCGGCCGCTGCCCTCCGCGGCGTCATGGACGTGCCCGAGGTGAACAAGCTGCTGCTGTCGACGCTGACCGAGCGGCTGCTGCGCACCAACCAGCCCGACCTGCCGCGGCTTGCCTCGATGGACCAGGCCGCGCTGCGCGACCTGCGGACGAAGATCCCGACCGTCGAGTCACTGCCCAAGGCGTACTCGGAGAGCTGAGCCGGCGGGGGCGAGCTAGGACCGGGGCACCGGCCGCATCGGGTAGACGCCGACGACCACCGGCGTGCACGGGTCCAGCGACAGCTCGTACCCGACGTCGCCACCGGACAGCAGCTCGGCCATCAGCCGGCCCTCGGGCGCGGGGAGGCCGACATACAGGCGCTCGCCGCCGACCCGGATGGGCGTGACGTCATCCTCGACGCCGTTGATCCCGAACCTGCGCCGCAGCTCGTGCATCGGCACCCAGGTCCGGCTCTTGATGAACCGGCGCAGCTGGGCGACCGTGCAGGTCGGACGGGCATCGGGCCCGGCTGCCGGCAGGCCCGGCGCCTCGTGCTGACCGGCTCGGTCCGACGACGCAACGTCCGCGGCCACGGCCCGTTCGGGGCGAAGGTGCTCCCGCTCGCGCGCATCGGCCACCGCCGCCGAGCGGTCGTGCGTCAGCGCGGACCCGGTGATGACCTCGGGCGGATGCAGCTCGAACGGCTGGGGCTCCGGGATCAGCGATGCCGCAGGGTCCGCCGAGGAGAGCGGTTCCGTGGTCGCCGCGAACGGGCGGTCCGGCGTGGCGCTCGCGGGCCTGGCGGACCTGGGCGACCCGTGCGCATGCGGGGATCGACCGTGCCGCGCGCGGCGGCTCATTGGTGCGAGTCACGCGGACGGGCGGTCCGCGCGGGAAGGATCGACATGGCTGGGCTCTCGACGTTCGGTCGAGGTGGCGACCGATCGAGGGATGATACCGCGCCACGGCCCAGAGCGCCGGTTGCCGGACGATCGGCGTGCGCGTCAGCCGTCGACGACGAGGAGACCCCGGGGTGCCTCGTTGAGCACGAGCGGGCCCGTGTCCCCACACACGACGATGTCCTCGATCCGGGCCCCGTACCGGCCCTCGAGGTAGATCCCGGGCTCCACCGAGAAGGCCATCCCGGGCTCGAGCGCATGGGCGCTGCCCTCGACGATGTACGGCTCCTCGTGGCCCTCGAGCCCGATCCCGTGCCCGGTCCGGTGGAAGAAGCTCGGGCCATATCCGGCGTCCGTGATGATCCCGCGTGCGACGGCGTCGATCCGCTCGGCCGCCACGCCCGGGCGGACCGCCGCGGTCGCCGCTTCCTGCGCCCCGCGGAGCACCTCGTACAGGTGCCGGAACGGCTCGTCGGGACCCGACGCGGGATCGCCGCCCGTCACCCACAGGGTGCGCGTGATGTCGCTGCCGTAGCCGGCGACGGTGCCGCCGATGTCGAGCACGATCGGGTCGCCGGGGGCGATCACCCGGTCGCCCGGATCGTGGTGCGGAGACGCGCTGTTGGGCCCCGAGGCCACGATCCAGAACTCGGCCCCGTCGTGGCCCTCGGCGACGAGGCGCTCTCGGACCTCGCGCGCGACGTCGGCCTCGGTGCGCCCCACGAGGCGCCCGGCCGCGATCGCCGCAACCACGCGATCGGCCGCGTGGGCCGCGCGCCGGAGGAGCTCGATCTCGTCGGCGTCCTTGCGCATCCGGAGCCCCGCCAGCACCGTCGAGGCCAGCGAGAAGGCCGCCCCGGGAAGGACGCGCTGGAGACCGAGCACGAACGCCGCACGCAGCCCGTCCGACACCGCGACGGCGCGCACACCGGCCGGCTCGACACGGAGCGCCTCGCCGAGGCGTGCCGCGACCAGGTCCAGCGGATCCTCGGTCTCCTCCCATGTCTCCACGACCACCGCGCCGCCGACGGTCGCCGGGCAGGTCCGTGCGGGCGTCGCCTCGAGCCGAGGGGCGATCAGGGTCGCCGGCGCCGCGTCGGACGTGGGCAGGACGAGCAGGGTCAGCCGCTCGAGCGCCATCGCGTCGTAGCCGGTCAGGTATCGCAGGTCGGCCCCGACACCGATCAGGAGGCCGTCGAGACCGGCGGACGCGGCGGCCCGCCGGGCGGCTGCCAGGCGGTCGGCGTAGCGCGCGGCTGGGATGCCATCGCGACTGCTCATGCCCGTGTGTCCCCCGGTGCCAGGCCCGCCAGCCACGCCGCCAGCACCCGATCGCCACGCTCGAACAGGACCCGGTAGGGGTGCACGCGCGACGCGCCGGCGGCGAGAGCCGCCCGTCGGAGCTCGGCTGCCTCGTGCGGAGCCAGGGCGATCGCGGGCACGCCGCCCGTCGCCGCGGCGCGGAGCACCTCGAGCGGATCGTAGGCACGGGCGGACGTGTCGACGATCACGCCGTCGACGCCGGACATTCCCGCTGCGACCGCGCCGGCCGCTCGAACGGTCACGGGGTCGGCACCCGCGCGGCGCAGGCCGTCGGCCAGCCGGGTCGACCAGATCAGGTCGTCCGCGACGACCGCGATCCGCGGCCGCCGGTCACCGGCGGCGCCGCTCACCCCAGGAGCGAGACGATGTGGCGGAACACGTCGGCGGCCGTCAGGACGCCGGTGGGGCGGTCACCGTCCACGATCGGCAGGTGTCGGAACCCGCCGACCGCCATCTTGTTGATGGCGACCGCGACCGTGTCCTCGTGACGGAGCACGACGGGATCGGCGGTCATGAAGTCCCGCACCTTGAACAGGCCGAGTCGCTTGTCGACCGCCTTCACCGAGGCGTCCCGGTCCGTGAAGATGCCGATCAGGCGACCGTCCTCGCACACGAGCAGGCAGTCCGAGTCCGACCCGTGCATCGCGCGAATGGCGTCGGCCACCGGGAAGCCGGGCTCGACGATCTGCGGGTGGCTGATCGGGAGGGCGTCGACGCGCTCGCCCAGGACGTTGCCGTCATCCTCGGCCAGGGGTGGCCGGGTATCGCTGCTGGCGAGGTCGGCGCCACAGTTCGCGCACAGGGCCTCACCCTCGAAGTTGTCGTGTCGGCATACGGGGCAGAGCATCTGGCTACTCCACGGTCCAGGTCTCGCCGGCAAGCAGGACCTGTTCGAGGTCTCCCTCGCCGGACTTCTCGATGGCGGTGCGCATCTGTGCCTCGAGCAGGTCCGAGAGGATGGGGCGATCGACGTCGCGGAGCACGCCGACCGGAACGGGGAACTCCGGCCAGAACATCCGCGACAGGATGAGCGCGAGATAGGGATCCTCGGCATGCGCGTCGTGGACGACGAGGTCGTCCTCGGTGACGCCGTTCTCCCCGAGGGTGACCACCTCGGGATGCAGGCCGTTGAGCCGGATCCCCTTGTCGCGGTCCTTGCCGAAGATCAGGGGCTTGCCGTGCTCCAGCACGAGCATCCGATCGTCGCGCACCTCGCGGTCGGTGAACTCGCGCCACGCGCCGTCGTTGAAGATGTTGCAGTTCTGGAGCACCTCCACGAACGAGGCGCCGCGGTGGCGGCCGGCACCCTCGAGCGTGTGCTGAAGATGCTCGGTGTGGTTGTCCACGGTGCGCGCCACGAACGTGGCCTCGGCGGCCAGCGCGATCGTGAGCGGCATGATCGGGCGGTCGATCGAGCCCAGCGGCGTGGACTTGGTGCGCTTGCCGAACTCCGACGTGGGCGACGTCTGGCCCTTGGTCAGGCCGTAGATCCGGTTGTTGTGCATGACCATCGTGAAGTCGACGTTCCGGCGCATCGAGTGCAGGAAGTGGTTGCCGCCGATCGACAGTGCGTCGCCGTCACCGGTGATCACCCAGACCATGAGGTCCGGCCGCACGATCCGCAGCCCGGTGGCAAGCGTGGCGGCGCGCCCGTGGATCGAATGGAACCCGAACGTGTTCATGTAGTAGGGCAGCCGGCCCGAGCAGCCGATGCCGGAGATGAACACGATGTTCTCGCGCGGCACGCCGAAGTCCGGCATGACCTTCTGGGTCTGGGCGAGGATCGAGTAGTCGCCGCAGCCCGGGCACCAGCGGACCTCCTGGTCGGACACGAAGTCCTTCCGCGTCAGCTGCACCGGCTGCGTGTCGAGCAGGCCGGGGATCGCTGAGTGACCGGTTGCCTTGTCGGTCATCGGGCAGCCTCCCCCTCGTCGAGCACGCGCTGGGCCTCGTCCACGATCTCCTGGATCCGGAACGGCTTGCCCCGCACCCGGCCGTAGCTGATGGCATCGACCAGGTAGTTGCCACGGAGCAGGAACCACAGCTGGCCGAGGTTGATCTCGGGCACCAGCACGCGCCGGTAGCCGCGTAGCACGTCGCCGGTGTTGGCGGGGAACGGGTTGAGGTACCGCAGGTGCGCGTGGGCCACCGACCGACCACTCGCCTGGAGCCGCTCGGCGGCGCTTCGCAGCGCCCCGTAGGTCGACCCCCAGCCGATGATCAGCAGGTCGCCGTGGTCGGGTCCGAACACGTCGAGCGGCGGGATGTCGCCGGCGATCCGGGCCACCTTCTCGGCCCGCAGCAGCGACATCCGGTGGTGGTTGTCGGGGTCGTAGGACACGTTGCCCAGGCCGTCCGCCTTCTCGAGCCCGCCGATCCTGTGCTCCAGGCCGGCAGTCCCGGGCACCGCCCACGGCCGGGCGAGGGTCTCGGGGTCCCGGGAATACGGCAGGAACGTCCCCTCACCGCGTACGGCGTTGGCGACCGAGATGTCCGGCAGGTCGGCCAGGGCCGGGACACGCCATGGCTCCGCCCCGTTGGCGACCGATGCGTCCGAGAGATACGCAACCGGCGTCATGTACTTGAGCGCCAGGCGCGATGCCTCGATCGCCATCGAGAAGCATTCACCCGGGGTGGCGGGCGCCACGATCGGCATCGGCGACTCGCCGTTGCGGCCGAACATGACCTGCATCAGGTCCGCCTGCTCGACCTTGGTCGGCAGGCCGGTTGACGGGCCGGCGCGCTGGACGTTGACGATGACCATGGGAAGCTCGGTCATCACCGCCAGGCCCATGGCCTCCGTCTTGAGCGCGAGCCCGGGCCCGGAGGTGCCGGTCAGCGCCAGCGCCCCGCCGTACGCCGCGCCGATCGTCGCGCCCATGGCGGCGATCTCGTCCTCGGCCTGGAACGTCTTGACCCCGAACGCCTTGTAGCCCGAGAGCTGGTGGAGGATGTCCGACGCCGGCGTGATCGGGTACGAGCCGTAGAACAGCGGGCGCTTCGCGGCCTGCGCCGCCGCCAGGAAGCCGAGCGCCGTCGCCTCGTTGCCGGTGATGTTGCGGTACGTGCCGGGGGAAGCTTTGCCTTCGGCACCCGGTACGTCGTGTGGAACATCTCGGTCGTCTCGCCGTAGGCATAGCCGGCCTTGAGCGCCCTGCGGTTCGCCTCGGCGATCACCGGGCGAGCGCCGAACTTCTCCTCGATCCAGCGGAGGGTGGGGTCCATGCTCCGCTCGTACAGCCAGAACATCAGGCCCAGCGCGAAGAAGTTCTTGGTCAGGTCGATCTGCTTGCTCGACATCTCGAGCCCGTCGAGCGCCAGCGCGTTGAGGGTGCTGATCGGGACCTCGAACAGCGTGTACTGCTTGAGCGAGCCGTCGGTGAGCGGGTTCTCGGCGTACGCGGCCTTGCTCAGGTTGTGGGCGGAGAAGGCGTCGCGGTTGACGATCAGCGCGCCGCCCGCCGGCAGGTCGCCGATGTTCGTCTTGAGCGCGGCCGGGTTCATCGCGACCAGGACGTCGGGCGCATCACCAGGGGTGTGGATGTCCGAGGCCGAGAAGCTGATCTGGAACCCCGACACGCCGGGCAGCGAGCCGGCGGGAGCACGGATCTCGGCCGGGTAGTCCGGGAAGGTGCTGATGTCGTTGCCGAAGACCGCAGCGGTCCTGGTGAACTGGGTCCCGGTGAGCTGCATCCCGTCGCCGGAGTCGCCGGCGAACCGGATGGTGACCCGGTCGAGCTCCTGGACGTCGTGCTCGATCGGCTGTGCGGGTGTCGTCATCCGCCCTCGGCCTGTTCGATCTGCTGGTGCGGTCGTGGCGGCAGGTTGAGCATCTCCTCGGGGAACGACTCGGCCAGGTACTTGAGAATGTCGATCTGGCGCACCACGCCGGTGAGCCTGCCGTCGTCGTCCACGACCGGGACGTTCCGATAGCGGCCCTGCTGCATCAGCACCAGCGCGTCGCGCACCGTGCCATCGACGTGGAGCGTGTGCGGGTTCGTGGTCATGTAGTCCTCGACCGGCGCATCCACGTCGACGCCGGCCGCGACGTCGGGGCCGACCAGCCGGCCGAACACGTCGCGCTCCGTGAGAACGCCGACCAGGCGGCCGTCCGCGTCGGTGATGAACACGGAATCACCGGTGCCGGTGCGCTGGATCGCGAGCAGGCAGACGGCCAGCGTCGTGCCGGGCCCGACGGTCACGGGCTCCCGGCGTCCGACGACCATGAGCGGCTCTGCCGCGAGGGCGGGAACGCGCGCCGGTCCGGCGCGCTTGATCAACTCAGCCACGGTCCCCAGTGTACGCGGAGTGCCGATACCTCGCGGCCGCGGTCAGCGCCCGCGACGGGCGGCACCGAGGTCTCCGCTTGGGTACCCTCGGCCCGTGGACCGAACCCGCCTCACCGGCATCGCGCTGGTCGTCGTCAGCGCCATCGCGTTCGGCTCGGGCGGCCTGTTCGCAAAGCCCGTGTATGCCACCGGGGTCGACTGGCTGACCCTGATGGCGTGGCGGTTCGCGATCGCCGGCGGCCTCGCGTGGGTCGTGCTCCTCGCGCGGCCGGCCGCACGCCGTGCGCTCGCCCGGTTGCCGCGCCGGACGATCCTCGCGACGATGGGGCTGGGCGTGCTGTACGTCGGCAACACGGCGACGTACTACGCCGGGATCCAGACCGTGCCGCTCGGGCTGTCAGCGCTGATCGTGTACCTCTATCCGCCGGTCGTCGCGGTGCTCGCGCTGCGGCTGGGCCGGCGGCTCGAGGGGCGGCGCGCATGGGCGGCGCTGGGCATCGCGGTCCTGGGCGTCCTGCTCGCGGTCGGTGGCATCGACAGCGGCAAGATGCCGCCGATCGACGGCATGATCGAGATCCTCGCGTCCCCGTTGATCTACGCGGTCTGGATCATCCTCGCCGCCCGCCTCTCCGGCGAGCGACGGGATCGTGTCGGCAAGCAGGCAGATGACGGAGCGGCCGCCTCGGCGATCGGTGCCGTGATGCTGACGTCCACGGCGACCGTGTACTGGGTGGTCACGCTCTCGATCGGGCACCCGGTGCTGCCGGCGGCGATCCCCGGCGATGCATGGCCGGGAATCATCGCGGTCGCCGTCATCGCCGGCTTCGTGCCGGTCCAGGCGTTCTATGCCGGCGCGCAGCGCCTGGGCGCCGCACAGGCAAGCCTGGTGTCCACGGTGGAGCCGTTGTGGACGATCGCGGCGGCGGCCGTCCTGTACAGCGAGCGCCTGGAACCGGTGCAGCTGGTCGGCGGGGCGCTGATCCTGGCCGGCGTGATCCTGTCCCAGACGCACGCCCGCGGGAGTCGCGCGGGACACGATCGGCGACCGCCGTTGCCGCAGCCGATCGTGCGGCTGTCCGAGGAGTAGCCCGGCGCAGGCGGTCAGCCGAGCGCGGCGCGGGAGGCGGCGGCAGCCGCCCGGACGCCGGAGATGAGCATCCCCGAGTCCGACGCGACGCCCAGGAACCTGAACCCCTGGGCGAGCGCCGCGGGGACGGCATCCGGATCGCGCAGCAGGATCCCCGCCGACTTGCCGTGCGTCCGGCAGGCGGCCACGACACGGTCAAGCGCGGCCACGAACGCCGGATCCTCGATCTCGCCCGGGATCCCCATCGAGTGCGACAGGTCCGCCGGGCCCACGAACAGCACGTCGACGCCGTCGATCGACGCGAGCTCGCCGGCCGCCTCCACCGCGACCATCGACTCGACCTGGAACACGCCGAGCACCTGGCCGTTGACCTCGCTCAGGGTCGGGTGGGGTCGCTGGCTGTAGCCGGCACCGCGCGTGGCCGGTGCGACACCGCGGATCCCGGCGGGCGGATAGCGCATCCAGCCGACGGTCTCGGCCACATCGGTCACGCGCTCCAGCCGCGGGATCATCAGCCCGTCGGCACCGAGGTCCAGCGCCCGGCCGACCCGCAGCCGCTCGGCCGAGGCGACCCGCACCAGGGCGGCGGTCGGCGTGGCCTGGACGGCGAGCAGCTGCCCGTGGAGCTCCGCCTCCGAGCCCATGCCGTGCTCGAGGTCGACGATGATCCAGTCAAACCCGCCGCGGCCCAGCAGCTCCGCGGCAACCGCGGACCCGAGCGACGCGAACACGCCGATGGTCGCCTCGCCGGCGAGCACGCGATGCCGCAGCGCCGCGCGCGGCGGGATGAGCTCGAGACCGGTCGGATCGGACATGGCCTGATGATGCCGCAACCGCAGGTCAGCCGTTGCGGCCCCGCGCGTCGACCGCCCAGTGCTCCGCGCGCCCGTCCGGCTGGACCGCGACGAACGAGGCCACGAGATCGACCACGGGGCAGATGTGGTTCGGGACGATCGCGATCACGTCACCCAGCGCCGGACCGGCGGTCGTGGCCGGCAGGGATACGACGCCGTGATAGTCGTTGACGCGCTCGATCACGGCACCCGGCCACCGGGCGAGGAGCCCGTAGCCCTCCACGAACGAGGGCAGGTCCTTGGTCAGCGCCTTGGCCCCGGCGTCGAGCACGACCCGCTCGCGGCCGGCCGAGACAACGGTCGTCGCGACCACGGCCGCGATGCCGTCGGCGTCGATCGCGTCGAGGGCCCACTGCTGGCGATCGCCGAGCACGTACGTTCCGGCGCGGATCTCGTTGACCCGTCCCTGCGCCGCGAGCGTCCGGGTCGGGGTCGACCCCGCGCTGATCGTCCGGACCTCGAACCCGGCGGCCTCCAGCGCCCGCGTTCCGGCCTCGAGCGTGGTCGACTCGTCGAGCGCGGCCGCACCCGCGGCACCGGGTCGGTAGCCATGCCCGCCGTGCGTGAACACGCCCTCGATCTCGAGGCCCGCCCGGCTGGCGGCGATCGCCACCTGGACGGCGTCACCGGGGGTCGCGACGCCCGTCCGGTGACCGCCCGAGTCGAGCTCGACGAGCACCCGCAGCCGGCGGCGAGATCCGCGGACCGCTGCCGCCAGCCGCTCCGCGCCGGCCGCCGAATCGACGCCGACGCGCACGTCCGACGCGTCGTGGAGCGCACGCAGCCGGGCAGCCTTGGGGCCGTCGGCCCAGACCGGGTAGGCGATGAACAGGTCCCGCAGGCCGGCCAGCGCGAACACCTCGGCCTCGCCCAGCGTGCCGACCGTCAGCCCGGCGGCCCCGGCCTCGAGCTGCATCCGTGCGATGCGGACGCTCTTGTGGGTCTTGGCGTGCGGCCGCAGCCGAACGCCGCGGGCATCGAGCGTCGCCTGGAGCCGCTCGATGTTCGCCTGCAACCCGGTCCACGAACACCACCAGGGCGGGGGTGTCGAGCCCCGGCGGGAGCGCGGGCAGCGGGATCGGCTGGGGCGGACGGACATCGGGCACGCCGGCAGGATACGCGTCGTGCGCCGCCGCCTTGCGCCGGGTCTGCGCTTCGGGCAAGGTGACGGGGTCCAGCCACAGCCCGGAGGGTCCATGTCCCGGAGCGTCCTCATCGTCGACGACGAGCAGCACATCCGGCTGCTGATCGAGCAGGCGCTCGAGGACCTGGTGGACGACGGCGTGGAGCTGTACACGGCGGCCGACGGCGACGAGGCACTCGACGTCATCCGCGCGCAGCGCCCCGACCTCGTGTTCCTGGACGTGATGATGCCGCGCCGCAACGGCCTCGACGTGTGCCGCGCCGTCCGGGGCGAGCTCGGCATGCACGAACCGCACATCGTGCTGCTCACCGCGAAGGGCCAGGCCGACGACCAGGACGCCGGCATCGCCGCGGGCGCCAACCGCTACCTGACCAAGCCGTTCGACCCCGATGAGCTCATGACGATCGCGCGCGAGGTCCTCGGCGCGGCATGACCGAGCTGCGCCGCCTCATCGTCCGGCACCGGCACGTCGCGCCCATGGTGTCGGCGCTGCTCGCCGGAATGGACGCCGGGGTCCGGATCCTCGACGCGGAGGGCGAGGTGGTCCTCGAGCGTGCGGGCGCGGGAGCCGGCGAGGCGCCGGCACGCGGTGACCGTGGACGGCGAGACGCTGGGCTGGGTCGAGGGCGGGCGCACCGCCCGCGGCGTCGCGGCCGTGCTGTCGTACGCGGCGGCGCGGGAGCGTGACAAGCGGGCGCTCGCGACCGAGGCGCTGGAGCGGTACCGCGAGCTGTCGCTGATCTACGACCTCGCGGCGATCATCGGCGGCCACACCGATCTCGAGCCGATCGTCGACACGGCGGTCGCCGAGCTGTCGCGGCTGCCCGGCGACGCCCGGGGGTTCCTGCTGCTGGCCGATGCGGACGGCACGCTTCGGCCCCCGGACGGCGTCGAGGCCGGCGACGGGCCCGTGGTGGCCGGCAGGATCGGAGATGGGATCGTGGGCACGGTCGCCGCATCGGGGTCTGCGGAGGTGGTCGAGGACGTCGCGTCAGATCCGCGGGCGAACGACGCCGAGCGTCGGGCGGACACGGTGGTCGCGGCACCGCTGCTTGCCGACGGCCGGACGATCGGGGTCGTCGGCGCCACCGGGACCGGCGGCGCGTTCCGGGCCGCCGACCTCAAGGTGGTGACGGCCATTGCGGCCCTCGCCGGACCGGCGATCGGCCGGGCGCTGGCGGCCGGCGCAGGAACGGCGCGCGGAGCCAACCGCTGAGCTTCCGCGCCGAACGGTCGGCTCCGATCCCGCGGGGGCGCCGCGTGCCCGGTGGCGGCGAGGGAGCCGTGCCGGTGGAGGAGGACCTGCGGCGGCGTCTCGCCGAGCTGTCGGGCATCAATGCGATCGGGATCGCGCTCGGATCGACGCTGGACCTCGAAACGCTGGTCGATCGCGGGCTGGCCGAGATCGTCGGGCGCCTCGGCTTCTCGCGTGGGCTGATGGCACTGGTTGACCCGGCCGCCGGCAGCGTCGGTGACTGCCGCGTTGCGGGCGGCCCGCCGGGTGTCGGGCTGCTGGTCGCGGAGCTGCAGGTGGCCATCGATGACCGGGATGCCGCGCTGGCACGCGTGGCGCGGGCCGACGGTCCGCTGCTGTTCCACGACGCGGACCACGATGCCGACGAGGCAACCAGGCGGCTCGCGGCGGTGCTCGGCGCGACTGGCTTCATGGGCACGCCGATGGTCACCCAGGGGCGGGTCGTGGGCGTGCTGCTCGTCGACGACCGCCGCGAGGGCCGGGCCCTGGAGCCGACGGACGGGCCGCTCCTGTACACGGTCGGCTCACTGTTCGCCGGCGCGATCGAGTCCGCCCGGCTGTACGCGCAGCTCGAGGCGCAGAACCGCGCCCTCGAGGGCAAGGTCGCCGAGCGGACCCGGAACCTCGTCCAGGCGATGGCCGAGGCGCAGGAGGCGCGCGCGGCGGCGGAGTCGGCGAACGACGCCAAGAGCCGGTTCCTTGCCAACATCTCGCACGAGCTGCGGACGCCGCTCACGTCCGTCGTCGGCTTTGCGAAGCTGAGCCGGAGGCGCCTCGAGGAGGTGGTGGCTCCCGTGGTCCCGCTGGACGAGCCGAAGGTCGAGCGCGCGCTGCGGCAGGTCCGGGAGAACCTCGGGATCATCGCCGCCGAGGGCGACCGGCTCACGGTGCTGATCAACGATCTGCTCGACCTCGCCAAGATCGAGGCCGGGCGGCTCGAGTGGCGCATGGCGCGGATCCAGCTGGAGGACGTCGTGCGCCAGGGGCTCGCCGCGACGGCCTCGCTGTTCGAGGTGAGCGGGCTGACGCCCGAGGTCGTGGTCGCGGACGGCCTGCCCGCCATCGACGGCGATCGCGACCGGCTGGTCCAGGTGCTCATCAACCTCGTATCCAACGCGGTCAAGTTCACGCCGGCCGGAACGATCGGGGTGCGGGTGGCGCCGGATGGCGACCAGGTCCGGGTCGAGGTGACGGACTCGGGTCGCGGGATCCCGGACGCCGACCTGGAGCGGATCTTCGAGCCGTTCCGCCAGGCGTCGGACACGCTTGCCGACGGACCCAAGGGCACCGGCCTTGGCCTGCCGATCTCGAAGCAGATCGTCGAGGCGCATGGCGGGACGATGGGTGTCTCGTCGGTCGTGGGTGCCGGCAGCACATTCTGGTTCCGCATCCCTGCCGCGAATGTGGTGGACGCGACGACCTGAGTCGCGGTCCTTCCCCGTGGCGCTTCACGGTTCCGGCCGGCCCACCGGCGGCGGTGCGGCGCCGCAACTCCGCCTTAAGGCAGGCGGGTACCAGTACCAATGGGTCATTCCTCCTGGTACCGCGCAGCGCGTACGTTCGTTTCCTCCTCGTGAGGGGCCTACCTCGCACTCGTCTGAAGAGGGAATCATCATGAAGCCCACGCTCAAGTGGTACGCGCACCGCGCCACGCTCTTCCTCGGCAGCCTCGCCGCGTTCGCCTTCGTGATCAACGGCGCCAAGCGCTGGTAGGCATCCGCCTCACCGCCGAGGCCTGAGCCGTCGGGGGCCCACCCGGCGGCTCTTGGATTCCCGGGACGGCGCTTCGACCGGTCGGGCGGGCTCGGTCAGCCGGGGCGGGCTCGGTCCGCTGCGACGGCGCTCGGTCAGCCCCGGCCCCGCTCCCGCCACAGGTTCCGGATCAGGAACGACACATTGGCCGGGCGCTCCGCCAGGCGGCGCATGAAATATGGGTACCACTTGTCCCCGAACGGGACGTAGACCCGCACGGTCCAGCCGGAGGCCACGAGCTGCTCCTGCAGGTCGCGCCGCACGCCGTACAGCATCTGGAACTCGAATGCGTCGCGCGCGATCCCCTCGGCCGTCGCAACCTCGATCGCCCGCTTGATCAGCCGCACGTCGTGGGTGGCGATGGCCGGGTACCGTCCGGCGCGCATCAGGCGGAGCATCAGCGTCTCGTACGAGGCGTCGACCTCGGCCTTGTCCTGGAACGCCACGCCGGCGGGCTCCTTGTACGCGCCCTTGCACAGACGGACGCGGCCACCGGCTGCGATGACCGCCTCCACGTCGCCGGCCGTGCGCCGCAGCGCGGACTGGAGCACCAGCCCGACGTCGGCGGCCGGGGACGCCGCCCCGCCACCTCCGGTGTCCGCCGGCCGGACATCCCGCCACAGCGCGAGCGTGTCGTCGGTGGTCGTGTGATCCTCCATGTCGATCCGCACGAAGGCGCCGGTCTCGGTGGCCCTGGCAACGATGGCGCCGATGTTCTCGCGGGCCAGGGCAGGGTCGAGCGCGAGACCCATCTGGCTGGGCTTGAGCGACACATTGCGGTCGAGGTCACGCGCCGCGAGCGCGTCGAGCGTGTCCAGGTACCGTCGAGCGGCCGCGCGCGCGTCCTCTGCGCGGGTGACCGATTCGCCGAGCACGTCGACCGTCGTCCGCATCCCCTGCGCGTGCAGGCGCTCGATCGCGGGCAGGACCTCGTCCAGCGTCTCGCCGGCGACGAACCGGCGGACCATCGGGCGGGTGATCGGAATGCGGGTCGCGAGCCGGCCGAGGGACCGGCGGTGGGAGAGGCTGAGGAGCGTGGAGCGCATCACGCGCTCGGCGAGGTCGCTCACTGTCCGCTGGTGTCCATCCGGGCGAGGATATCGCGGAGTCGGCGCACCGAAAGGGAGCATGGACGCTAAATTCCGGGCCATGCGGTCCTCTCGATCTCGCCCGCGATGACGGTCCCCGACCTCGGCTCCGGCGTCCTCGAGGTGGTGGCGCGGACCGCGATCATCTACCTGGCGATCGTCATCCTGCTCCGCATCGCGGGCAAGCGGGAGGTGGCCCAGCTGTCGCTGCTCGACTTCGTGCTCCTGCTGCTCATCGCGAACGGCGTCCAGAACGCGATGGTCGGGTCCAACGTCACGGTCATCGGCGGCCTCACGGCCGCGGTGACGCTGGTCGTGATCGATCGCGGGCTGGGTGAGCTGCGCAATCGCTCGACCTGGTTCCGGAGGACCGTGGAGGGGGAGCCGCGGCTGCTGATCCGGGACGGGGTGGCCCTGCGCCGCGCGATGCGCGAGGAAGCGATCAGCGAAGCGGAGCTGCTGTCGGCTCTCCGCCAGCACGGACTGCTCCGGATCAACCAGGCGGCGCTCGCGGTGCTAGAGACGAACGGCACGATCAGCGTGATCCCGAAGACGGACGGCACGCCACCGGCCGGTTAGCCGGCTGACCGACGGTTGCGGGGCTTTGCGGGTGGGTCCGCGACCTGCGCCTCGATCTGGTCCCCAAGCTCGACCGTGCGCCGGTAGGCCGCCCAGACCGCCTCGCTCAGGACGGTGCGCAACCGGCCGGACTCGAGCTCGTGGATCGCGGCCGCGCTGGTTCCGGCGGGCGAGGTGACCATGTTGCGCAGCACGGCCGGGTGATCGCCGGATTGCTTCGCGAACCGGGTGCTGCCCTCGAGCGTCTCGATCACGAGGTCGTGCGCGATGTGACGCGGGAAGCCGAGGTGGACGGCCGCGTCGATCAGCGCCTCCATGACCAGGAACACGTATGCGGGTCCGGTGCCCGAGACCGCGGTCGCCATCGCGACCCAGCGCTCGTCGTCGACCTCGAGCTCGGCGCCGAGCGCACCCAGCAACGCCTCAGCCTGGGCCCGCTGGTCGGCGGTCGTCGCGGGGGTTGCGTACCACACGGTCATGCCGTTGCCGATCCGGGCCGGCGTGTTGGGCATCGCCCGGACGACCTGGTCGTGGGCCAGCGTCGCCGTCAACGCCCGGGTTGTCGGGCCCGCGAGCACCGACAGCACGAGCTGGCCTGCCTTGAGGTGCGGCCCGATCTCGCGTCCCACGCGGGCGAGCATCTGCGGCTTGACCGCCAGGATGACCACGTCCGCGCCGGACACCGCCTCGACGTTCGAGGCGACGGTCCGGATGCCGTGCGTGCCGGACAGCGAGTCGCGGCGCTCGGCGCGCGGATGGCTGGCGATCACCTGGTCCGGCGTGACCAGCTTGCCGCGGAGCAGCCCGACGATCATCGCCTCGGCCATGACGCCCGAGCCGACGGTGGCGATCGTCCGATTCGCGAGGGGTGACATCGCGCCGGAGGATAGCACCGGGCTCGCGCCGCTCAGGCGGCGTCGGCGCCGATGAGCACGAAGAAGCGACCGGTCGTGGTGAGCTCGATGCCCGTGAACCCTGCTCTCGCCAGCGCCGCCTCGAGCACCGCCGGGTCGTGCCAGGTCCAGTCGATCCCCGCGGGGAGGCCGGCAGCCGGATCCGGTCGCAGGTCGATGGCCGCGAGCCTCCCCCCACGACGCAGCCGGGACCGCAGCGATCGGGCCGCGGCATCGAGCCCGGCGCCCCGCACGCGCCCCAGCAGGAACGCGGCGACGACCGCATCCGCGGCAATGACCGCATCCGCGGCACCTGCGTCTGCCGGCCGGCCATCAGCGGGAGGCCACGGATCCGCGACATGGAGGTGCGCAAGCAGGTGATGTGCGACGAGCCGTTCACGGGCGCGGTCGAGGGCATCGCCGTCGGCGTCCGAGGCGTGCAGCTCCCCCTTGCCGGCGAGGAGGGGCGAGAAGAATCCGACGCCGGCGGCCGGCTCCTGGATTCGCCCCGAAAGGGGCTCCTCGTCCAGCCAGCGGGTGACGACGTCGAGCTCCGCGTTCCACGCGGCATCGTGGATCGCGCCCCGCTCGAACTCACCCCGCCGCAGGAACCAGTCGTCGGGCAGGGCCATTTCCGGCGGGCGCACCGCGCGGTTCGGAGCGCGGGCGCCGTCGGTGCCGGCGACCGGGCGACGGCGGCAGCCGTGACACCGGCCGCCGCGCGCTGCTCGATCGCCGTCCGGAGGCGTCCACGGAGGAACGTGTTCGCACCCGCCTTGCCGAGGCAGTCCGGACACAGCTGGGCCCAGCCCTCGAGATCGTCGGAGCCGCGCACCGCCCACGTCGTGCCGCACCACAGGCAGTCGAACCGGGCGCGGTAGGTCATCGCGGGGATCTCGCCGGGCGCCGGCTCAGCCGACCTTGGCCCAGCTGGCAGGTGGCGCCATCCCGTCGAATGCGAGCGGGTCGATCACCTCCGCCAGGACCTCGATCCCGTCCACGACCCTCGGACCCGGGCGCGAGAAGTGCGCCGACCCGTCGACGGCATACACCCGGCCATCCTGCACCGCGCGCAGGTCGTCCCACCCGGCCGGGCGTGGCAGCTCGGCCCACGCGCGCACCGTGCGATCGAGATCGAACCCGCACGGCATCAGCACGATGATCTCGGGGTCGACCTCGCGCACGGCGTCCCAGCTGGTCTCGGCCGACCGGTCGCCCTCGTGGCCCAGCAGCTCCCAGCCGCCGGCCCGCCGCACCTGCTCGGGGACCCAGTGGCCGACCGCGAACGGCGGGTCCAGCCACTCGACCGCCACGACGCGAGGCGGGAGGAAGCCACCCTGCCGGCGGGAGGCCACGATCTCCTCGACCGCCCGCAGGCGCTCGCGCAGCTCCTCGACCAGGGCCACCGCCTCGTCCTCGGCCTCGGTCATCGCGCCCACCGTCTGGATCGCGTTGAGGACGCCTTCGATCGAGGTCGGTTCGAGGCTCACGACGCTCACCTCGCCCTCGAGCCTCCGAGCCACCTCGCTGACCTCCCGGTAGCCGACGGCGCAGACGCGACACTGGTCCTGGGTCAGGATCAGGTCCGGCCGAAGCTCTTCGAGGGCGGCCGCGTCGAGCACATGGAGCGAGGCGCCGGCCTCGACCGATCCCTCGACCAGCCGGTGGATCGCATGCGACGACGCGGTCGACAGGTCCCGGGCAGCGGTCGTGACCACGCGGATGTCGCGCGCCGCCGGCGGGTAATCGGAGTCGTGGCTGACACCGACGAGCTCGCCTCCAAGCCCGAGGGCAAACACGGTCTCGGTCGCCGACGGCAGGAGGGAGACGATTCGCACGCGTTCAGTCTAGGGGCGCGGCACGAAACCGCTGTCGGGTGCGCTGTGGAGAGCCGGGTGCGGAGCGGCGGCGGGCGCCGGGCGCGGTCAGGCCGGTTTGAGGGCGTCCATCATGGCGCGCGCGGCAGCCTTGTCCGTGAACCAGGTGGCGTCGATCGCGGTGTACTCCGCCCACTCGGCCGGAAGGCTCTCCTCGGGGAAGATGGCGTTCACGGGGCATTCGGGCTCGCAGGCGCCGCAGTCGATGCACTCGTTGGGATCGATGTAGAGCTTCCGGTCGACGCCTTCGTCGTAGTGGATGCAGTCGACGGGGCAGACCGAAACGCACCCGGTGTCCATCACGTCGACACAGGGCTCGGCGATGACGTACGTCATGTCAGAAGCTCTCCTGGAGAAGATCGAGGGCTCGGGGCGCGGGAGCGACCACGCACCGCACAAGAGGGTACACCGGCACGCCGGAACCGGGAACGCACGGCCGCATCGGGAGCCGCCGGCTGCTTTGCGTGGCCCCGCGGCCGACCTCGTCGACGCGAGTCGCCGGCGTCAGCCTCCGGAGCTGGGCACCGGCAGCGCGGGCGGGCTCGCGAGCGGCACACCGGCGGCATCGACGAACCTCACCGCAACGACCATCCCCTTCTGCCAGTGGCCGGGAATGTGGCAGCCGACAAACCAGCCAGCGGACGCGGAGGCGGCGTCGACCGGGACGGTCCAGGTCACGTCGACCCGCTGGCCCGAGCCCACGACGACGCGCACGCCGCGAAACCCGGGCGGCGCCGCGACAACGGGCGTCGGGCCCGGCGGGCTGCCGACGGTCGCACCCTCCGCGGCCTCCCAGGCAAGCTGGTCGCCGAGATCTCCGATGATCGCCTCGTGCGTCTCCAGCCCGCCATTGACGACGTGGAGCAGCACGGTCTCGCCGGGCACGAGATCGACCACCGAGGGCACGAACGCGTAATCGTGGGCGACGATGTTGATCTCGCGCGGCGACGCGCTCGTCCCGGGCGTGATGGGCGGCGTGCCGGGTGGCGCAGCCGCGTCGCAGGACGAGACGCCGAGCGCAGCCGCGACGGCCAGCAGGAGCAGCAGCGGGAACCGGGCGGGTGACGGACGCATCGCGCCATGATGCGTCAGGTCGCGCCGATGCCCATGCAGCGGGATCGCTCCTTGACACCGCGCGGCGGGGGCCCGTAGCGTGCGCGCCACCTCCAGCGGCGGCCGGGTCCATCAGCGGCGGCCGGGTCCATCTGCGGCACCGCATCCGCGGCTGACCCGACGGCATAAGGGTCCCTGTCGACGCCGCGGGCGGCCTACCAGCGGCGGCCGTGCTCGCAGGCGCCCGAGCCCGGTTCCGAGTTCACCATCGCTTTGCTCCCTCGATGAGCACGGCCATGGCCAGCGCAAGGATCGGCGCGGCGGTCCGGGTCGCCAGGACACGGCGAACAAGGGCGTCCATCGGCACTACCTCCACCCGGCAAGCCGGATGCAACGACCGCGGGCCGATCCCTCCAAGGAGTGCCCGATCGAGCGACGCGGGCATGCAGCATCGCCAATGGCGCTTATCTGCGACTTATCTCATCGGCGAGCCTCGGACCCTCGACGGGCGACATCCGACAACGCGCGACGAGGTAGACCGGCACGGGCGTTCGATCCGGGGCGCGCGCGACCCAGTCGTCGCCGGGCACCGGCTCGACGGCGACCTCCACGATCAGGCCGTGGCGTCGAAGGCCGTTCAGATAGGTCGAAAGCATCCGATGGTTCGCCCCGACCTGGCCGCGGATCCCGCTGTTCTGTGCCAACCACCAGCCCTCGGCGTAGTAGCCGCCCGTGGCCGGCCAGCTGCTGGGCGCGTCGGCATCCCAGCCAGGGAAGCACGGATGCAGGATCGAGAACACGAACCAGCCGTCGGGCACCAGGACCCGGCCGACCGTCGAGAGGGCCCCGTCCAGGTCATCGATATCGCTGAGGCCGAAGTTGCAGACCACACCGTCGAACGACCGACCCGGCAACTCGTTCGGTCGCGCGGCATCAGCGTGGACGTACTCGATCGCGAGCGGAAAGTCCCTTTCGATCGCACGAGCTCGTTGCAGCAGCTCGCCTGAAAGGTCGACCGCGACCACCGCGCCACCCCGTCTCGCCAATTCCCGCGCGACCCGTCCCTGCCCGCACGCGAGTTCGAGCAAGCGGAGGCCGGCGCAGTCGGGCAGAAGCTCGAGCAGGGCGGCCGTCGCCGGGTCGGTGACGTCCTCGCCGACCAGCCGGTCATAGAACTGGGGGATCCCGTCGTACCGGGCGCGTCGCTCTGTCACGGCTTGTTCCGTCGGCACCACACCAACCACTACATCGACGGTTCGTAGTCCTCGGCCAGGTACTTCTCCGGGTCGTCCTTGAACTCGAGCAGGCAGCCCTTGCCGCAGAACCAGTAGGTCTTGCCGTCGTGCTCGAGCGACAGCTGCGACGTCGCGGTGTCGACGTCCATGCCGCATACCGGGTCCTTGACGATGGCCATTGCGATCTCCAGTGGTTTGAGCCGGTGGTCGATGTTGAGATCGAGGCTACCGCAGCCCGAATGGATCGGCCGAACGGCCCTCTCCCGCGCGGACGGCCGGGTTGTAGCATCGGCCACCATGGACGATCCGACCACCACCGACGACCGCCGCGCCGCGCTCCTGGCCGAGCGGGCCCGGGTCGTCAGCGAGCTCAAGGAGCTCCGGATCGAGGCGCCGGGGCCGATGACGTACGGCTCGCAGGCCGCTGCGGCCAGCCACGTCGTCGACCAGCAGCGCGACCTCGCCCTGCGCGATCGCAACGAGCAGCACCTGGCGGCCGTCGAGGCCGCGCTCGGGCGTCTCGACGCCGGCACCTTCGGACGGTGCACGTCGTGCCACCGATCGGTCGGTGAACCGCGGCTCGACGCGCTGCCCTGGGCCGCCCTGTGCATCGAGTGCCAGCGCGCCGTCCCGCGTCGATGACGGACGAGCGTCCCCTGCCGGCACTTGTCGAGCTGCCCGCCATCCTCGCCGCCGCCGAGACGCTGCGGGGCGTCGCGGTCCGGACGCCGCTGGTGCCGTTCGGGCGCCCGGAGCTTCGCCAGTGGCTCAAGGCCGAGTCGCTCCAGCCGATCGGCGCGTTCAAGCTGCGCGGCGCCTACACCGCCGCGGCGGCCCTGTCGCCGGAAGAGCGGGCGAACGGCCTGATCACCTACTCGTCGGGCAACCATGCGCAGGGCGTCGCCCGCGCCGCGCGGCTGTTCGGCGTCCCGGCGGTGATCGTGATGCCATCGGACGCCCCCGCGCTCAAGCGCGCCCGGGTGGAGGCGGACGGCGCGGAGATCGTCGTCGTCGGGACGGCCAGCGATGAGCGTCGGCGCATCGCGGAGGAGATCGCCGCGGCGCGCGGCCTGGCGATCATCCCGCCCTACGACGACCCCCGCATCGTTGCCGGCCAGGGCACGGTGGGCCTCGAGATCGCGGAGGACATGCCCGACGTGGCGGCGGTCCTGGTGCCGATCGGTGGCGGCGGCCTGGCCGCCGGGGTGTGCGCGGCGATCACCGCGCTCGCGCCGGAGGCCCGGCTGATCGGCGTGGAGCCCGAGCTCGCGGCGGACGCGCGCGACTCGCTCGCGCAGGACCGGATCGTCGCCTGGCCGGCCGAGAAGGTGAGCCGCACGATCGCCGACGGCACCCGGACGCAATCGATCGGCCGCCTCAACTTCGCTCACCTTCGGGCACAGCTCGATGCCGTGATCGTCGTCAGCGAGGACGAGATCGCCGCCGCCGTGCGGCTGGCCGCGGAGGAGGCCCGGCTCGTGGTCGAGCCCTCCGGGGCGCTGCCGATCGCAGCGATGCGGTTCCATGCGGAGGAGGCCGGCCTGGCGGCGATCGATGGACCGATCGTCGGCGTCGTGTCCGGCGGCAACGTGGATCCCGACCGGTACCGGGCCTACCTCGAGGCGCCGATCCCGCCGAGCCACTGAGGCCTGCGGCCACCGGATTTCCACCGGCCAGCTGGTGCCAGCGAACGACGTCACGCGTCGTACGTGGAGCTTGCGGGCGAAACCTGGCCACGAAACGCTCAGGTCGTTGCAACGGGGCGCTGTGGCGTGCGGCCTGCGCCACTCAACGATGGGGTGCGTGCTCGGCCAGAAGCTTCTGCCCACGACGCGCCTGATCGTTGAGTGGCCAACTGCCACCCCTGACCAGCGCCGCCCGCCGAACGACGTGAACGGCAGCACCGAGTTGCCGGTGGCGATGGCCCGGCGAAATGTGGTACGCCGCGGCGCACGACGCACAGGATCGTTGAGTGGCCGCCTCGTCATGAGCGGTCGGCGGCTGGCCGCCGGAGGGCCGGGAATGGCCGGCCCGGGAACGGACCGCGGTCTCGGGACCCGGCGCACCTTCGGCACCGGCGCACCTTCGGAACATCGATCCCGCCAGGAGTCTAAGGCCCGCCCTGCTCCCCGGCTTCCGCGGCCCGACGTGCCGCAAGCGCAACCTCGCGCTCCCGGATCGCGGCCCGCTGCGGCTCCAGCCGGCGCTCCTCGCCGACCGTCCGCCGCTCCTCGTCGCGCATCCAGACCGCGACCAGCAGGAGCACGGTGACGAGGAACGCGAAGTCGCCGCCCAGCCACATGATGGCGCCCGCCAGCTGCTGGTCCTCGAGCGGCGTCGGGCCCCACGAGCGCACGGTTGTCGCGTAGTGGTGGTAGAGCGGGGTGGATGCCATGTAGACGGCGACGGCGAGGAACGTCATCTGTGGCATCTGGATGCCGGCGTACATGACCCGGACCGCGGAGCTCATCCGCCACGGCGACGGGTCGGGACCGACGATCGGCCACCAGAACAGCAGCGCCGAGGCCAGGAACAGGGCGTGCTCCAGCATGTGGACGGGCACGTTCTCGAGCGACAGGTCGAACAGCGGTGAGAAATGGGTGCCCCACATGACCGCCGCGAACAGGACTGCGGCGACGACCGGGAACGACAGCGCCCTCAGCACGCGCGAGTGCAGGACCGGCAGGATCCAGCGATGCCGCGTCTCGGCCGACGACGCGCGCAGGATCAGCGTGATCGGCCCTGCGTACAGGAGCAGCGGCGGGGCGATCAGGGTCAGCAGCAGGTGCTGGACCATGTGATCCGAGAACAGCGTCGTGTCGTACAGGCCGATCCCGGAGTCGAGCGCGAACAGGATCGTAGCCGATCCCACGCGAGCCAGGCGACGGTGCGGGCGCGCGGCACCGGGTTGTCGGGATGCGCCCGGTTGACGCGGGTGAGGCCGGCGCGCCAGAGCAGGATGGCGGCCAGCGCCGGCAGCCAGACGGTGGGATCGAACGACCAGTCGAGCAGGAACGACACCAATGTCGGCTCGCCCAGCAGCCGGCCCCCGTGGGCGAGCGCGGCGGGGACGGCGACGAGCAGGCCGATGGGGACGGCGAGGAGCAGGCCGATGACGGGCGCGCCGGCAGCCCTGGCCGACCGGACGCCGACGCGGGCCGGTCGCGGGGCGGCGGCCGATAGGGCGGCGGCCGACGCGGCGGCCGGCGCGGCGGCGGACGTCGCGGCGCGGGCGCGGCGATCTGGCTGTCGCTCCTGACGAGGAATCACGCCCGTATTGTCCCGCGATTCGCGACACGACCCGGTCGCGCGGGCCCCACGTGCCATTCGGCAGGGGTGGATGGTCCATCCGGACCCCCCGCGCCGCGATCCTCTTGTATGATGCGCGCGTCCGGCGCCCCCTTCGGGGCGGCGCGCGTCCCCGGACGGCGACCTCCAGCTGCTTGACCGCGGTCAAACGTTGATCGCGGCAAGAACATACGAGGAACCCGATGTCGATGCCCCCCCGGTCGAGGACCGGGTCCGGCCCCCTTGTTGCCGGGCTGCTCATCCTGTTGGCCGTCGCGGTCGCCGCGATCGTCCTGTACGCCTCGGGCGCGACGCTGCCCGGGATCTGGGACAGCTTCTTCCCGGTGGCCGGCGGGGACGGGGTCACCGATCGATCCCACAGCACCAAGTCCCTGTACGACATCGTGTTCTATATCGCGGCGGCGATCTTCGTCCTGGTCGAAGGCGTGATCGTGTTCACCGTCTTCCGCTATCGACGCAAGCCCGGCGACGACGAGCTGCCGCCGCAGATCCACGGCAACAACCTGGTCGAGGTCATCTGGACCGCCATCCCGACGGTCATCGTCGCGTTCCTGTTCGTGATGTCGTGGCAGACCCTCAACACGGTCGACGCGAAGACGCCCAGCGACATCTACGTGCGCGCGGTCGCCGCCCGGTTCCAGTGGTCGTTCGACTACCTCGACCGGCCCGACGGCCCCGATGCCAAGGTGCTGTTCTCGCAGGCGCTCCCGGTGGGCGACACCGGCGGCCTGTTCCTGCCCGTGGGCGAGCCCGTCCAGGTGAGCCTCCGCAGCCTCGACGTGATCCACGCGTTCTACGTCCCCAAGTTCCTGTTCAAGCGGGACGTGATCCCGGGCAAGACGAACACGTTCGACTTCACCGTGGACGAGGCGGGCACGTATCGGGGCCAGTGCGCGGAGCTGTGTGGCCCGTTCCACGGCTCGATGGTGTTCGACGTCCACGCGATCCCGAAGGCGGACTTCGACAGCTGGCTCCAGAAGCAGATCGAGGAGGCGAGCGCGACCCCGGCACCGGCCGCGTCGGGCGCCGCCGAGGGACCGGTCGTCGAGCTCGCCGCGCAGAACATCGCGTTCTCGACGGGTGACCTCCAGGCACCGGCCGGCCAGCCGTTCACGATCCATTTCAAGAACGATGACACCAGCGTCCCGCACGACGTCGAGATCAAGGACGGGAGCGGCAACGTCGCGTTCAAGGGCGACATCATCACCGGCCCTTCCGATACCAACTATTCCGTCCCGGCCCTCACGGCGGGCACCTACACCTTCCAGTGCACCGTTCATCCGAACATGACCGGCACGCTCACGGTCCAGTAAGGGAACAGGGATGGCAACGACGACCCTCAACCCCGCCGCTCCCGCCTATCGAAGCGGCCTGTACGCATGGCTCACGACCACCGATCACAAGAAGATCGGGATCATGTACCTGGTCAACTCGATCCTGTTCTTCCTGGCCGGTGGGATCCTCGCCCTCGTCGTCCGGCTCGAGCTTGCCCAGCCCGGGATGCAGCTCGTGAGCGAATCGTTCTACAACCAGGCGTTCACGATGCACGCCTCGTTCATGCTGTTCCTGTTCATCATCCCGATCCTGGCGGGGTTCGGGAACTACGCCGTCCCGCTCCAGATCGGGGCGCCGGACATGGCGTTCCCGCGGATCAACGCGCTGTCGTTCTGGCTGCTGCCGCTGGGTGGCGCCCTGATGGCCTCGGGCTTCCTGGCCTCGGGCGGCGCGGCGGCCTCCGGCTGGACCGAGTACCCGCCGCTGTCGGGCGCAAAGTTCAACGGCGCGGGCACGGACCTGTGGATCGTCGGGCTGACCCTGATCGGGACCAGCTCGATCCTGGGCGCGGTCAACTTCCTGGTCACGATCTTCAAGATGCGGGCGCCGGGCATGACCCTGTTCCGGATGCCGATCCTGGTGTGGACGGTGCTCGTCACCAGCGTGCTCGTCCTGATGGCGACGCCGGTGCTCACCAGCGCGCTGATCATGCTGTTCATCGACCGCAACTACGGCGGCAACTTCTTCGATCCGGCGAACGGCGGCCAGGCGGTCCTGTACCAGAACGTGTTCTGGTTCTACTCGCACCCGGCGGTCTACATCATGATCCTGCCCGCGATGGGCATCGTGTCCGAGGTACTGCCCGTCTTCTCGCGCAAGCCGCTGTTCGGCTACAAGGCGTTCGTGTTCGCGACGGTCGGCATCGGCGCCCTCGGCTTCTCCGTGTGGGCCCACCACATGTTCACGACCGGGTCCGTGTTCCTGCCGTTCTTCAGCCTGATGACGTTCCTGATCGCCGTCCCCACGGGCGTCAAGATGTTCAACTGGATCGCGACCCTGTGGCGGGGCAAGCTCACCTTTGCGACCCCGCTCCTGTTCGCGATCGGCTTCCTGACGCTGTTCCTGATCGGTGGCCTCAACGGGGCGTTCTCGGCCGCGGTACCGGTGGACTTTGCGCTCCACGACACCTACTGGGTGGTCGCGCACCTGCACTACGTCCTGTTCGGCGGCTCGGTGTTCGGCGTGTTCGCCGGCATCTACTACTGGTTCCCCAAGATGACCGGCCGGATGCTCGACGAGACGCTGGGCAAGATCCAGTTCGTGCTCATGTTCGTCGGCTTCAACCTGACGTTCTTCCCGATGCACCAGCTGGGCCTGGCCGGCATGCCCCGGCGGATCGCCGACTACGCGGCCAACGCGGGCTGGAGCGAGCTCAACCTCGTGGCGACCATCGGCGGGTTCGTGATCGCCACCAGCATGCTGCCGTTCTTCTGGAACGTGCTGGTGTCGCTGCGCAGCGGCAAGATCGCCGGCGACGACCCGTGGGGGGCGAACACGCTGGAATGGGCGACCTCGTCGCCGCCGCCCCCGTACAACTTCGACCACCTGCCGGAGATCCGCTCGGAGCGCCCGGTGTTCGATGCCCGGCACGGCCGGGTCGCGGATCACTGAGGAGGGCGAGACGATGACCGCAGACGCGCAGGTGATCACCACCTCCGACCACGCCCCGGCCGACGCCCACGGGTCCGGCGGGATCGGCATCCCGGTCCTGGGGATGCTCCTGTTCATCACCTCCGAGGTGATGTTCTTCGCCGGGCTGTTCGCCGCCTACTTCAGCATCCGGGCGAGCTTCATCGACACCGACGGGATCCACCGCTGGCCGCCCAGCGAGTTCGCCGGGATCCTCAACCCGTTCCGCCTGACCACGGAGCACGGCGATCTCAACCTGATCCTGCCGGCGACCCTGATCCTGATCACCTCCTCGTTCACCTGCCAGATGGGCCTGTGGGCGATCGGGCGCGACGACCGCCGGGGCTTCATCCGCAATTTCGCCGCCACGGTGATCCTGGGCGCGACCTTCCTGCTGCTCCAGGCCTACGACTACGGCGTCCTGTTCCACGAGGGCATGACGATGGGCTCGGGCACGTTCGGCACCACGTACTTCACGCTCACCGGCTTCCACGGCGCCCACGTGTTCGGCGGCGTGCTGATGCTGTCGGTGGTGCTCTACCGGGGTATGGCCGGGCAGTTCTCGGCCCGCCACCACGACATGGTCGAGGCGACGTCGATCTACTGGCATTTCGTCGACGTCGTCTGGATCCTGCTGTTCTCGACCCTGTACCTGCTGTAGCCGCGACGGAGAAGGACTCATGAAACCCCGCCGCGCCGCCGCCGTCGGTATCCTGTTCCTGGCGATCGCCGTCTTCTACTGGGTGTTCCCGACGATCGTCGAGCCGGATCGCGTCGACTACGCCGGGCTCACGATGCTGATCGCCCTGGGCGCCGCGATGTCGATCATGGCGTATGTCCTGTTCGCCGGGTTGAAGCGGAGCTGACGCACAACCGATGCTCGAGGAACTCTGGAACGGCCTGATCGAGTTCACGCAGCCGTTCGTGGTCCCCGACTGGGGCTCGCTGATCCAGCTGCTGCCGGTGTTCCTCGCCGGGTTCGTGGCCCTGTACGTCACCTGGACCGCCTATCGCTTCGCGACCGCGGCGCCGACCCGTCGCGGGATCCGGCGCGTTGCGCCGGTCGCGCCGGAGGGCGTCCACATGCCGGGCCCGACGTTCGCGCCCCCGCTCGCGGCGTTCGGCGTGTTCATGCTCATGTTCGGGCTGTTCGCAGGCGGGATCTGGCTCGCGGTCGGTGTGCTGATCCTCGCGATCACGCTTCTCTACTGGGGTCGCGAGGCGCTCCGCGACTACGACCACGTCGCATCGGCGCCAACCGCGCACGCCGCGATCGGCGCCCTTCCGGTGCCCTCGGATGGCGTGCCGCCCGCCGGGGTCCACATGCCGCCGCCGTCCTTCCGGCCGCTCCTGCTCGCGATCTCGATGACGATCCTGGTCGGCGGGATGGTCGTCGGCGGGTGGGCGCTCCTGGCCGGGATCGTCGCGCTGGCGCTGACCCTGCTCGGCTGGCTGCGCGACGCGCGCCGCGAGTACGTCGCCGTCGAGACTGCCGACCGGACGGGCCACCTCGACCTCGGTGGGGCACCCACCTGGCCGAAGGCAACGTTCTCCGCCCTCGCGCTGATCGTCGCCGGCGGCCTGTTGCTGAGCTCCGGCGTGCTCCCCAACTCGAACCCGGGCGTCGCCGCCAGCGGGGCGCCGCCGGCCGGCGGCGGCGGAGGCGGCGCGGGCGCGTCGGCCGCACCTGCGGGCCCGAGCCTGCCCGCCGCGGACGCGTCCATCGGGGCACAGGGCATCGCCTATGACGCGAGCACGCTGACCGTCCCGGCCGGCAAGCCGTTCACACTCGCCTTCGACAACCGCGACGCGGGCATCCCGCACAACGTCGCGATCCACGACGGCTCGGGCGCGGAGCTGTTCAAGGGCGAGATCATCACCGGTCCCAAGGTCATCGTGTACCAGGTCCCGGCCCTGCCGGCGGGCACGTACACGTTCGTCTGCTCGGTGCACCCGAACATGACCGGGACCGTCACGGCCCAGTAGGCCCACCACGTCCCGGGCAACCACCCCTCGAACCCTCACCGCCGGTCTCGCGGTCATGCTGCTCGTGGTCGCGGCGTGCGGCGGTGGCTCCAGCGGGGCGGCGACGGGCGACCCGGCACCGCAGGTGACCGGCACCGCGCTTGACGGCACGCACGTCGACCTGGCCTCGTACCGGGGCCGGCCGGTGATCGTGAACTTCTGGGCGTCATGGTGCACGCCCTGCCGAGAGGAGTTCCCGCTGTTCAAGGAGCGCCTCGACGCCCTCGGCCCGACGGACGGGCTGGCGATCATCGGGGTGATGTACAAGGACCAGGCCGACCTCGCCCGGCAGTTCCTCGATGACTTCGGCGCGACCTGGCCGACACTCCCCGATCCGGACGGCAAGCTCGCGGCCGAGCTACCACGTGGTGGCGCCGCCGCAGACGTACTTCATCGATCGCGACGGGGTGCTGCGTGGCCTGCAGGTCGGCCAGGTCCTCGCATCGGACTTCGACACGCAGTACGCGAAGATCCGGCCGTGAACGTCGTGCCGGAGGCCGGCGACCTGGCGGTCCGCGTCGTCGACGTGGGCAAGGCATACGGGCGCCGGGACGTGCTGACCGGGGTCTCGTTCCAGGTGCACAGGGGCGAGCTGTTCGCGCTGCTCGGTCCCAACGGGGCCGGCAAGACGACCACGGTCGAGATCCTCGAAGGCTACCGGCGGATCGACACGGGCTCCGTCGAGGTGCTGGGCCTCGATCCGGTCCGCGACGGCGCACGCCTCCGGCCCAGGATCGGGCTGATGCTCCAGAACGGCGGGATCGATCCTCGAACCACCCCGCGCGAGGCGCTCCGGCTGTATGCGCGGTTCTACCGGGACCCGGAGAGCCCCGACCGGCTGCTGGAGCTGGTGGATCTCGAGCAGGCTGCGACCACCCGGTACCGCCGGCTGTCCGGCGGCGAGAAGCAGCGGCTGGGCCTGGCGCTCGCGCTGCTCGGGCGTCCGGAGCTGCTCGTCCTCGATGAGCCCACCGCCGGGATGGACCCGGCCGCGAAGCAGGCGACCCGCGAGCGGATCGCGTCGCTGCGCGAGGCCGGCACGACCATCCTGCTCACGACCCACGAGCTGGGCGATGTCGAACGGCTCGCGGATCACGTGGCCGTGCTGGATCGCGGTCGCCTCGTCGCCTACGGGACGCCCGCCGAGCTCACCGGCGCCGGCGCGCCGCGGGTGAGGTTCCGGTTGTCGTCCGCATTGCGCGAGGGCGACGCGGCGGCTCTGGCCGCGGCGACCGCGACCAACGGCCGCGCGACCGGCGGCGGCACGGCGCACGATGATGCCCTCCCCGATGGCGGTGGCCCGCAGGTCCTGGCGGCCGGGCCCGGTGGCGCATACGAGCTCGTCGGCCTGGACGGGCCGCCCCGTCCGGAGCTGGTCGCGGCGCTCGCCGCATGGTGTGTGGAGCGCGGGCTGTTGATCACCGAGCTGCGCGTCGGGGCCGCCAGCCTGGAGGAGCGCTACCTCGAGCTCGTGGGCGCGGATGTGGCGTCTGTGGACGGCGCAACTGCGGACGGCGCGACCGGGGAAACCCAATGAGTGAGATGCGCGGAGCATCCGCCCCGTCGGTCGTCGGTGCCGGTGCGCCGGCGCGTCCGGCGTCGTGGCTGCGGATGGCGTCCGCCCTCGCCGCCTACGAGCTCCGGCTGGTGCTGCGTCGCGGCGAGGGGCTGTTGATCACGTTCGTCATCCCGGCCGGCGTCCTGCTGGTGTTCAGCGCGTTCGACACCAGCGGCGGGGTCGACGCCGGGCGCCCGGTCGACCGGCTGCTGCCGGGCTCGATCGCCCTCGCGGTCATCGCCGCATCGCTGGTCTCGCTCGCCATCTCGACCGGCTTCGAGCGGCAGTACGGCGTGATCAAGCGGCTGGGCGGCAGCCCAGCCGGGGCGGGGGTCGTCGTCGCGTCCAAGACAGCATCGGTCGTCGTGGTCGAGGTCGTGCAGATGATCCTGCTGGTCGGCATCGCGGTCGCGACGCTGGGCTGGACCGCCGGGCCCGGGGCGTCAGTCCCGCTCACGGTTTCGGCGCTCCTGCTGGGAACCATGGCGTTCGCGGGCCTCGGGCTGCTGATGGCCGGCACGCTCCGCGCCGAGGCGACCCTCGCGCTTGCCAACCTCCTGTTCCTGGTCGCGCTCGTCCTGGGCGGCATCGTCCTCCCGCTCGATCGGCTGCCCGGCGCGGTAGCCTCCGTGTCCGAGGTGCTGCCGGCGGCCGCGCTGACCCGCACCCTGGGCATCGGGCTGGGATCGGTGACCGGAGATGCCACAGAGCCGCTGGTCATTCTCGCTGGCTGGGCCGTGCTGCTGGTCGTTCTGGCCGCCCGCAAGTTCCGCTGGGATTGAGCCTGGGACCCGCCACGGCTGAAGCCCACCACAGCTGGAGTGATCGCATGGATGTTGCCGACAGCCACGACGTGATCCGCGTCCACGGCGCGCGCGAGAACAACCTCCGGAACGTCAGCATCGAGATCAAGAAGCGCCGGCTGACGGTGTTCACGGGCGTCTCCGGGTCGGGCAAGAGCTCGCTGGTGTTCGACACGATCGCCGCCGAGTCGCGACGGCTGATCGACGAGACCTACTCGACCTTCGTCCAGGTCTTCATGCCGACGCTGGCGCGGCCCGACGTCGACGTCCTCGATGGGCTGACGACGGCGATCATCGTCGACCAGGAGCGCCTCGGCGCGAACCCGCGCTCGACGCTGGGCACCGTCACCGATGCCAACGCGATGCTGCGCAGCCTGTTCAGCCGTCTCGGCACACCGTACATCGGCGGGCCGACCGCCTTCTCGTTCAACATCCCAACCACGCGGGCGAGCGGCGTCATGACCGGCCCCAAGGGCGAGAAGAAAATCGTCCAGGACGCCGTCTACCTCGGCGGGATGTGTGCCGAGTGCGAGGGCCGCGGCACCGTCTCCGACCTCGACCTGTCCGTGATCCTCGACGAGTCGAAGTCGCTCGCCGAGGGCGCCATCCTCGTGCCGGGCTACACCGCGGATGGCTGGATGGTGGCGACCTTCATCGAGTCCGGCTTCTTCGACCCGCAGAAGCCGATCAAGGACTACTCCGCCAGGGAGCGTCATGACCTCCTGTACAAGCAGACGGTCAAGATCAAGGCCAAGGGCATCAACGTCTCCTACGACGGATTGATCCCGAAGCTCCGCAAGTCAATGTTCAGCAAGGACGTCGACTCGCTGCAGCCCCACAAGCGGGCGTTCGTCGAGCGGGCGGCGGTGTTCAAGACCTGTCCGGCGTGTGGTGGCAGCCGGCTCAACGAGGCGGCGCGCTCCTCGAAGGTCAACGGCCTCGGCATCGCCGACGTGTGCGCCATGCAGATCACCGACGCGACCGATTGGCTGCGCGGGGTCGACGACTCGGGCGTCGCACCGCTGGTCGCCAACCTTCTCCACCTGTTCGACTCGTTCATCGAGATCGGCCTCGGCTATCTCTCGCTCGACCGACCCTCGGGCACCCTGTCCGGGGGAGAAGCGCAGCGGACGAAGATGGTCCGCCACCTCGGGTCGGCGCTGACCGACGTCACCTACGTGTTCGACGAGCCCACCATCGGGCTCCACCCCCACGACATCCAGCGAATGAACAGCCTGCTTCTCGAGCTTCGCGACAAGGGCAACACGGTCCTCGTGGTCGAGCACAAGCCGGAGACGATCGCGATCGCCGACCGCGTCGTCGACCTCGGGCCCGGTGCGGGTACCGGCGGGGGCACGGTCTGCTTCGAGGGGACTGTCGGGGAGCTCAAGGCGTCCGGGACCCTCACCGGCCGTCACCTTGATCAGCGCGCCGCGCTCAAGGAGGCGGTCCGGACGCCGACCGGCAGGCTCGAGATCCGCGGCGCGGCCACGCACAACCTGCAGGACGTCGATGTCGATGTCCCGCTCGGCGTGCTGTGCGTCGTCACCGGGGTGGCCGGGTCCGGCAAGTCGTCGCTCGTGCACGGCTCGATCCCGGACGGAGCGAACGTGGTGTCGATCGACCAGGGGGCGATCCACGGCTCGCGCCGGAGCAACCCCGCGACGTATACCGGCTTGCTCGACCCGATCCGGACGGCGTTCGCGAAGGCCAACAACGTCAAGCCGGCGCTGTTCTCCTCGAACTCGGAGGGCGCCTGCCCGACCTGCAACGGCAACGGGATGATCTACACCGAGCTCTCGTTCATGGAGACCGTGGCGACGCCGTGCGAGGACTGCGGGGGCAAGCGGTTCCAGGCCAGCGTGCTGGAGCACCGGCTCGGCGGGTTGAACATCGCCGAGGTGCTCGACCTGCCGGTCACCGAGGCGCATGCGTTATTCGCCAGGGGCGACGCGAAGACGCCCGCGGCGGCAGCGATCCTGGCACGCCTCGAGGACGTCGGGCTCGGCTACCTCAAGCTCGGCCAGCAGCTCCCGACCCTGTCGGGCGGCGAGCGGCAACGGCTCAAGCTGGCCACCCGGATGGCCGAGAAGGGCGGCGTCTACGTCCTCGACGAGCCGACGAGCGGGCTCCATCTCGCCGACATCGACCACCTCCTCGGCCTGCTGGACCGGCTGGTCGACGCCCGCAAGTCCGTCATCGTCGTCTCGCATCACCAGGCGGTCATGGCGCACGCCGACTGGATCATCGACCTCGGGCCCGGGGCCGGTCACGATGGCGGCCGGATCGTGTTCGAGGGCACCCCGGCCGATCTCGTCGCCGCCCGGTCCACGCTCACCGGCGAGCACCTCGCGGCCTACGTCGGCATCGCGGCTCGACGCTGACCGCCGCGTCCTAGCCCGAGCAGTACTGCGCCTGCTTGCCGATCGCCCGGTAGGGGCAGTCCGCCATGTCGATCAGGTACAGCAGGGCCGCCCGGTTGCGCGCCGTCTGCGCGGCGATCTTCTCGTCGGGGGGCTCGTGGTCGGCATGCGAGCTCACCTGCTCGGTGGGATACAGCTCGAACGTGAACGAGAAGATGTGCTGGCGGCCGTACATCCAGTCGATCTCGTCGCCGTCGGTGGGGTACAGGTCGCTCGACTGCTCGGCCGTGTAGCCGTTCGTGCGCGCCATGGCCCGTCCCATCGCCACGAACGTCGCGTGGTCGTCGGCCGTCATGTCCGACGGAACGTTCGTGTACGTGTACCCGTACGGCCACAGGATCAGCTCGCCGTTGGTATGGAGCGTCACGTGGGTCCGGATCTGCTGCTTGCCGTCGACCACGCGGCTGAGCACGAAGTCCCGCACCGCCCGGGCCTCCGGCGTGCTGAATGCGGACGGGCCCCGATAGTTCCACGCGGACGGGTTGCCCGATGAGCCCCCGCAGCAGCCCCAGTGGTAGTCGTAGTTGCGATTGATGTCGGTGCCGATCGCGCTCGAACCGGGCGTCGGCTGCCGGTTCTTGCGCCAGCTGCGGTAGCCGGTCGGCAGCAGGTCGTAGGCCCAGCCATCGGGATTGACCGCGAAGATGATGTAGATCTCGCGCGTGTCCACGAGGCGGCGCACGGTCGCGTCGGAGCCGTAGTCCGCGGTCAGGGTGTGGAGCAGGTAGAGCGCCTGCTCGATGCCCAGGTGCTCCCGGGCGTGGTGGAGGGCGTCGACCAGCACCTCTGGCTCGGCCTCGTCGGTGTCGACGTTGTCCGAGATCTTGGCGGCCCAGATCTCGCGGCCCTGGTAGCTCTGCCCGATCGAGAACACGCGGACGAGCCCCGGGTACGACACCTCCGCCGTCCGGAGCGCGAGGAGCATCTCGCCCGGATCGTGGTAGAGGGAGTCGTAGGCCGGGTACGTGGGTCCCGGGGGCGGGATGGTCAGCCGGCCGTCCGACCATGCCGCGGCCTCCAGGGTGAGCGCATCGGGCACCCGGCTGGGACCGCCGACCACGATGATGCTGGACGGCCTGGCGCTCAAGATCGCATCCCGGGTGGGCACCGGCAGAGGGTCCGGCTGGACCAGGAGGATCGGCCGCCCGTCCACCGCCGCCAGCGGGGCCGCGGTCACGGCGTCGGGGAACTCGACCCCGCTGACGAGGATCACCCCTGTCGCGTCGGGTGCGAACCGGGCGGCAACGGCCGCGGCCGTGGCGAACCGGTTGGGGCCGGAGACCCGCTCGACCGTCGGCCCGAGCGCGGCGATCGCGGTCGCGACGCTCGCGCTGACCACGCCCGTGCCACCGACGATCACGACGCGGTGGGGATGGAGCCGCACCAGCTCGTCGCGGGTCGGCGTGGGCAGGACGGTGGTTCGCGTGAGGAGGATCGGGGCGCCCAGCGTGCCGGCGACGCCGCCCGCCGCGAGGGCGTCGGGAAAGTTGCCGCCCAGGGCGACGAACGCGATCGAAACGCCCGGCGAGAACGAGGCGGCCGAGATCGAGGCCGCGGTCGCATACCGATCGGCGCCCGACAGGCGTTTGATCGGAACATCGGGCCCCAGCAGCTCCCGGGCCCGGTCGATCACGGCCTCGCTCACCGCGGCCGGTCCGCCGGCGACCACGACCCGCCCGGGGTGGAGCCGGACCAGCTCGGCCTCGACGACCGGTGGCATGGAGTCGGGACCGGTGAGCAGGACGGCACCGCCGTCCCGGCCCGCGACCGGACCGACGGAGAGGGCGTCGGGGAACAGGGCACCCGACGCAAGGGCAACCATCGGAGCGCCACCATCCGGGAACAGCCGGGTGGATACGGCAACGGCGGTCGCGTAGCGATCCGGCCCCGCGACCCGTTCGATCGAGACCGATGCGGGCGGGCTCGCGGCGGCGGCCACGTGGCTGCCCATCGGGACGAACGCCAGCGCGAGCAGCGGGGCCAGCCAGCGCACGAGACGCCCCGGACGTCGACCCGACGACGGGACGTGATGGGGCGCGACGCGGTTCAACGGACGAGCTGGCGAAGCGGGACGCCGGATGCCATGTCCATAGAGTGGAGCCCGACCCGCTGCTGGTCAATGCCGCGATCGTCCGCCAGGCGAACGGGATAAAAGGAAGAACCCCGGGGTGGTCGGGTCCCGGGGTTCAGGTGAATCGGATTTGGTTGCGGGGGAAGGATTCGAACCTCCGACCTTCGGGTTATGAGCCCGACGAGCTGCCGCTGCTCCACCCCGCGAAGGCTTAACACTCTACCGGCGATCGGGGATTCCGTCAAAAGCGATGCGCACGGATCGACCCCCGGGGCACGACGCGCCAGTCGTTCAGGCCTCGTGGACGACCACCGCGCCAGGCTCGTTCGCCGGCCCGGGATCGCCCGCGTGGCCAGGCTGCATCGCCGCGTAGAGCGCTCGCCGGCCGAGCAGCAGGCCGAGCAGCAGCGCCACGCCGGTGCCGATCCCGGCGGCGAGGAACGGGTACCGGAGGTCCGCCTCGGCAAGGACGCCGGCCAGCAGCGACGCCGCGATCGTCCCGATCGTGCCCGCGGCCCCGAACAGGCCCTGCGCGGTGGAGCTCCGGCCGGGCGGCGACGCGCGGGCCACCAGCAGGTACAGGGCCGGCGATGCAAACGCGAATGCCGTTCCCTCGACCAGGCCGAGCACGACCATCCACCACACCTCGGGCACCAGCGGGTAGAGCACACCGCACACGGCGACGCCGGCCATCCCGGCCACGAGCGCGACGAACCCGCCCTTCTGGTCGATGAACCGGCCCGTGACCGGCGACAGCACGAGGATGGGCAGCGCGAACGTGAAGAACGTGAGCCCGATGGCGGCCATCCCGGCGCCCAGCGACGTGAGGTACAGGCTCCACACGACCTCGTACGAGCCGCCGGCAAAGAAGCTGCCGACATTGAACGCGATCGCCGCCACGAGCAGCAGGTTGAGGATGCTCGGCGGCCTCGTCGCGGCATCCGGCTCCCTCGCAGCCTCGGCGGCCGTGTGGACGCCTCGCTCCAGGTCCGGGACGCGCGCACCCACGAGGATCGCCGACACCACCAGCGCGATGCCGGCGACCCAGAACACCACCGTCGGCTCGTTGGTCAGCGCGGCCGCGAGCCCGCCGATCGCAGGCCCGATCATCAGGCCGCCCATCTGCGCTGCGCCGTACAGCCCGAACGTCTCGCCCTGGCGCTCGGGCGCATTCGCATCGACCAGGTAGCCGCGGGCGGCGGGGTCGTAGATCGAGGCCGCCATGCCGGACAGCGCGCGCACGATGATGAAGGCGCCCGGACCCACGACGAACAACGGGGCGACAGCGAACGCCGCCGCAAGGATCAGGCCCGTCATCATCAGCGCCTTCCGGGACGCGCGATCCGCGAGCCATCCGAACACCGGCTCGCCGACCAGGCGGGCGGCCGGCCAGCCGGCAACCACGATCCCGAGGGTCGGCAGGTCCACGCCGTGCGTCGTGAAGTAGATGGGCAGGATCGGGAGCAGCGCGCCGAAGCCGACCCAGATCGTCCCCTCGGCGAGCAGCAGGGGAAGGATCGGGCCCCAGGCGGCCAGCCAGGTGCGGACGCGGTCGGTCACGGGCGCTCCATGTCGGGGAGACGGTCATCGTATCCGAGCAACGGCCGTGCTCCCCTCGCGGCCCACCGCCCGGGACTCCGCCGGGCATGTCCGGGACTGCCGCCGGGCCTATGATGCGGTGGCGATGTCACCCGCCCTGCTGCTCACCTTCCTCGTTTCCGGCCTGGTGGCACTGATCCCGGTGTGGCGGCTCCATGTCGCCGGCTGGCCGCCGCGATCGCTGTTCACGGCCTGGATCCTGTACGCCGTCGGCATCCTCGTCGCGATCCGCTTTCCGGGACCGATCCGGGTCCTGATCCCGGTCATCGTCCTCGCCTACGTGGCGCCGTTCGTGGCCGGACCGGAGCGGCTGTCGCGGGTCCTCAACGGCCGGCCGCGTCCGCGCGGGGTCGTCATCAACGTGACGCCCAGACCGGCGCCCGGGCTGCCCGAACCACCGGCCGATCGCGACGACGAGCCGCCGGCGCGCTGAGCTCGGGTCGCCTTGCCGCGCGCTGCGCTGGCCGAACCCTGCGCGCCGCACGCTCAACGCCCGTCTCTGGCCCGACTCGCGGCCGCGAGGCCGCACGGCGTGCCACCAAGTCGCTATCGTCGCCGGGTGACGCATCCGACCTTCGATCGTGCCCCGTGGCACCTCGACCCAACCGTGTCCTACCTCAACCACGGAAGCTTCGGCGCCTGCCCCGCCCCGGTGCTGGAAGCGCAGCGCGTGTGGCGCGAGCGAATGGAGGCGGAGCCCGAGCGCTTCCTGGCCCGCGAGCTCGAGGGTCACCTCGACGAGGTGCGCCAGCTTGTCGGTGCCTTCATCGGAGCGGATCCGGAAGGCCTCGCCTTCGTGCCCAACGCCACGACGGGCGTGTCGACCGTCCTCGCGTCGCGGCGGTTCGAGCCGGGCGACGAGCTGCTCGCCGGCGACCACGAGTACAACGCGACCCTCAACGCGATGCGAGCGGCGGCCGAGCGCGACGGCGCCCGCCTCGTGATCGCGAGGGTGCCGTTTCCGATCCATGATCCCTCGCAGGTGGTCGAGGCGTACGTCGAAGCAGTCACCCCCCGGACCCGGTTTGCGCTGGTGAGCCAGGTCACCTCGCCGACGGCGCTGGTGCTGCCCGTCGCCGCGATCGTGCGCGAGCTGGACCGGCGCGGCGTGGACACCATGATCGACGGCGCCCACGCCCCGGGCATGGTGCCGCTCGACGTCAACGCCATCGGGGCCGCCTACTGGACCGGGAACGGGCACAAGTGGATGTGCGCGCCGAAGGGCGCCGCGGTGCTGTTCGTGCGGGCCGATCTGCGGACGGAGATCCGGCCGCTGGTCATCTCGCACGGGCTCAACGACGAACGGCAGGACCGGACGCGCTTCCGGCTGCTGTTCGACTGGATGGGCACGCTCGACCCGACCGCGATCCTCGCCCTGCCGGCGGCGATCCGTTACGTGGGCGGCCTCCACGAGGAGGGCTGGAGCGGCCTGATGGCGGCGAACGCGACGCTCGCCAGGCGCGGCCGCGACGTGATCTGCGCCGCCCTGGGGGTGCCGGCCCCGGCGCCCGACATGATGCTCGGATCGATGGCCGCGATCCCGCTGCCGGGGATCGCGCCCAGCCGCGCGGCGGCACGCCGGCTGCAGGCGACGCTGTTCGACGAGGACCGGATCGAGGTGCCCCTGTTCGCCTTTCCCGGTACCCGCCGCGCTCGAGCCGGGCGCCGCTCCGGCATCGATCATCCTGCGCATCTCCGCGCAGCGCTACAACCGGGCGGACGAGTACGCCGCCCTGGCCGAAACGCTGGTGGACCGGCTCCGGAAGCCGTCGTCGCCCCGGTCGCTGCTGGGGCGCATCCGGCGAGGGTGATCGCGAAATTGCCGGTCAGCGTGCCTGCCGGGCGACGCCGTTGCGCCCTCCGGCCCCCGGTCCTACCGTTGACCATCACTCCCGCCACCGGAGAGCTCCCGCGCACCATGTCCGACCCGCGTCCCGCCACCCCCACCCCGCCGCCGGCATCGATGCCCGCTCTCTATCTCGGTCACGGCGCGCCGCCGCTGCTCGACGACCCGCTGTGGATGGCCCAGCTCGCCGGCTGGGCGCGCGATCTGCCGCGGCCGACGTCGGTGCTGATCGTGAGCGCCCACTGGCAGACCGCACCGATGGCGATCGGCGCGACGACCACCGTGCCGCTGGTGTACGACTTCTACGGCTTCCCGCAGCGCTACTACGATCTCCAGTACCGGGCACCCGGCGCCCCGGAGCTGGCGGCGTCGGTGCGATCGCTGATGCCCGCCGGGGAGCCGATCCTCGATCGCCCGACCCGCGGCCTCGACCACGGCGCCTGGGTGCCGCTGATGGCGATGTACCCGGATGCGGACATCCCGGTCCTCCAGATGTCGATGCCCGACCTGGACCCGCGCCACCTGTTCGAGGTCGGCCGGCGGCTCGCCCCGCTGCGCGACGAAGGTGTCCTGATCGTCGGCAGCGGGTTCATGACCCATGGCCTCCCGTACATCGGCGAGTACTTCGCGGGCAAGACCGGCGCGCCGCAGTGGTCGGTCGAGTTCGATCGGTGGGCAGCCGAGGCGCTCGAGCACGGCGACCTCGACACGCTGTTCGCGTTCCGCGAGAAGGCACCCGGGATGCCGTTCGCGCACCCCACGGTCGAGCACTTCGCGCCGCTGTTCGTGACGCTGGGCGCGGCGGTCGAGCCCGACGCGCCGCCGCGAACCGCCATCGACGGCTTCTTCATCGGTCTCTCCAAGCGGTCGTTCGAGGCGCGCTGATCCGAGGCGCGCGAGCCGATGCGGCAACGTTCCGACTCGCCGTGAGGCGCCCGACCGTGTAGGCTGCGTCTCGCCCCTGGTCGCTCATCCCCCCGAGCGATCAGGGGCATTTGCTCTCCCAGCGAGTGGGGTCGGCCCGCATTCGCCGATCGCGGCCGGACCTTTGACGGGTCGCGGTCCCGGGCGCGGAGTGCGATCGTGATCATCGCCGCAGCGCGCGACCCCTTTGCTCGCGAGGCCCCTATCGCGCTCACAGCCGGCTCGGCACGTCCATGCCGACCGCGTCGCCAACCGCATGTCCTGAGGACGGTCGGATGTCAGGAGTCAGTCTCTACGCCGTGCTCCAGGTGGTCCCATCGGCCGAGCCCGAGGTGGTCCGCGCCGCCTTTCGTGCCCTCGCCCGAAAGCACCATCCCGATGCGGGAGGTGACGGGCGGGTCATGGCCTCCCTGAACGCGGCCTGGCACATCCTGGGCCAGGCGGAGCTCCGGCACGCCTACGACCTCGAACGCGCGCGAGCGCGGGCGGCCGCTCATCGGCATACAGACCCGCCCGCATCGGCCGACCAGGGCCCGGCCCGCCCGACCAGCGCACACCAGGCGCCGCCGGGCACCGGCACGGTCCTCGACTTCGGGCGCTACGCCGGCTGGTCGATCGGGAGCCTTGCGATCAGCGACCCCGACTACCTCGAATGGCTCACCCGGACCTCGATCGGCCGCTCGTTCAAGCGCGAGGTGGACGCAGCCCTTGCTGCCCGAGCCCAGGCCGCGGAGCTGCTGCGACCGCATGTCGATGCGAGATCGTCTCGAGGCGCATCGCACGGCTGGTTCCCGCGCTGACCGTGCGCGGTGACTCCCACACCACCAAGAGCGCTGGTGAGCCCGCTGGGATTCGAACCCAGGACCGGAGGATTAAAAGTCCCCTGCTCTGCCACTGAGCTACGGGCCCGGCCGCGACCGTATCACGTTCGGATCGGCGCTTCCCGACGCTCCGAAGCCCTGCGCGGACCCGCCGGCCCCACCCTGAACCCACCGGCTCTCCGCACATCGGGGGCGCGACGTCACAATCGGACGATCGCCCCTTGACCCGGTGGGCCAGCCTGCCCACGATGATCGCGGGAGGCCGACGATGACGATGTACGGTCGGAACGACGGGATCCGAATGGCCGCGTGGTCGGCCGAGGAAGAGCGCAGACGGGCGAATGAGCGAGCCGCCAGAGCGCGACCTCATGCCGCCGAGGACGCTGACGACGCTCGCCCGCGCGGCGTCCGCTGGCGCGGACGGACCAGCGCGATCCTCGGGCGGCTCCGCCGGGTCCTCGGTCGCTGATCGAGGTCCGAGGTCACCGGACGAGTCCCGGATACCCGCCCCGTGGCGAGCAGACGCACACGCGGTGATGCGCGGAGGCTCATCACGGACCGCGGTGGCTCAGCCGCGACTCCCGCGCAGCGGCCTCGCGCCGGGCGGCAGACGCGCCGGTCCGAGGCGGCCGGCGGGCGCCTATGGCAGCAGCGAGCCGTCCACCAGCTGATCCACCGTGACCGGGTTCGGCACCAGGCCCAGCGAGGTCATGAAGTCGAGCGACTGCTGCCAGCCGGCCGTGTCGATGGCACCGAACGGCGCGCCAGTCCGGGTGTTCTTCCAGGTCGCGATCGTTGCGTCCAGGATCTGGCGCTGGAGCGCCGGGTCGGTCGCGAGATCGGGTACCGCGGCGAACGTCGCGTCGAGGCCCTTCTGGGGATCCGCGGCGATCTCGTCCATGGCCCGCAGTGTCGCCGCGGTGAACGCCCGCAGCGCATCCGCCTTCGAGACCAGCGTCGCCGTCCCCGTCACGAGACCCGGACCAGGGAGCGGCACGATGCTGTCCACGGTCAGGACGACGGTGTCGATGCCCGCCTGCTTGAGCTGGATGGGCTCGTTGTTGGCGAAGCCGGTGGCGGCATCGACGGCGCCCTGCTGGAGCGCGGTTGCCTGTCCGAAGTCCGGGTACAGCACGATGTCGGCGTCGTCAGGGGTCAGCCCGGCCGACTGGAGCAGCGCCTGGAGCATGATCCACGAGGAGCCGTACTTGCCGGGGATCCCGATCTTCTTCCCGCGCAGGTCTGCCGCAGAGCTGATCCCCGACCCCGCCCGAGCGACCACGATCGACGGAAACTGGCCGTAGATCGTGGACGTGTAGACGACCGGGATGCCCTGGCTGACCGCCGGGATGACGGACGTCCCGTCGCCATTGCCGATGTCGACGGCACCCTGCCCCAGGAGCGTGATCAGGTCGGGGTCGATCTGGTTCTGGAGCGTGACATCGAGGCCCGCGTCCCGGTAGTAGCCGGCCTGGTCGGCGAGGTAGAACTGGGCGAACTGGACGCTCGGGATGTAGCCCAGGCCGACGGTCAGCGCGACGGGCGCCGGTGTCGGTGTCGGTGTCGGCGTCGCCGAGCCGCAGCCGACGACGATCAGGGCCAGGACGGCAGCGATGGCGGACAACGGCCGCATGGAGCGGCGATGAAGCGCGGGCACGGGCGAGCAATCCTCCTGGGGGTTCGGTTGCCTTGGGTCGAGGCTCATCGATCGCCGACCAGCCGTCGCTCGACGAGGACCATCACGAGGTACAGGGTCACGCCGATCATCGCGAGCATGGCGAGGGCGGCGAACATCAACGGGGTGTCGAACAGCGAGCCGCGCGCGATGTTGATCAGGACGCCCAGGCCCTTCTCACCGCCCGCCCATTCGCCCACGATGGCACCGATCACGGCGAGCGTCACGCCGACCCGCATCCCGCCCAGGATCGCGGGCAGCGCGGCCGGGATCTCGACCCGGGCGATGACCTGCCAGCCGGTTGCCCGGAAGCCACGCGCCATCTCGAGCAGCCGCGGGTCCACGGAGCGGATGCCGACCATGGTCGCCACGGCGACCGGGAAGAACACGATCAGGGTCGTGATCACGAGCTTCGACATCAGCCCGTTGCCGAACCACAGCACGATCAGCGGCGCCAGGGCGAGCACCGGCGTGGCCTGGGCGGCCACGAGGTAGGGGCTGAGCAGCCGCTCCGCGAGATGGGAGCGAGCCAGCAGCACGCCCACGGCGAGGGCGACGGTGGCGCCGATGGCAAAGCCGAGCAGGATCTCGACCAGGGTCGTCTCCACGTGGGGCAGCATCGTGCCCTCCGCCCAGGCGCGAACGAACCGTTCGGCGACGGTCCACGGCCCCGGCAGCACGAACGACTTGAAGCCCGAGACGAGGACCACGAGCTGCCACGTGACGAGGAACACGCCCGCGCTCAGGGCGACCGGCCACGCGCGGACCAGGAGGCGGCCACCCGCGGACCGACCTCGGGCGGCCTCCGGCCGCGCCACCGGGTCCGACGACGGGGCCTCGACCGCCGGCGCGCCGGCGCTCGTCACGGCCCGCCGGGCGTCGCTCATCGGCCGCTGTCCTCGGGGCGGAACGGATCGAACCAGGCCGGGGTCCCGGGCTCGGTATCGGCATGACGATCCACCCCACCCGGCCGGGCGCCGGCGGGCATGGCCGGCGGCTCGGCCATCGCGATCCGGTCGTCGGTGGTATCGACCAGGTGCGCGCGGACATCGGCCGCAACGGATGACACGAACGCCGAATCGAGGTCCGCAACGCGCCGTGGACGCGGCAGGCCGACGGAGATCTCGGCAACGACGCGACCCGGCCGAGGTGACATCACGAGCACGCGATCGGCGAGGAACACGGCCTCGGGAATGCTGTGCGTGACCAGCACGATCGTCGTCCCGGTTCGCTCCCACAGGCGAAGCAGCTCGGCGTTGAACCGCTCACGGGTGAGCGCGTCGAGCGCGCTGAACGGCTCGTCGAGCAGGAGCACGCTGGGCTCGAGCGCGAGCGCCCGCGCGATGGCCACCCGCTGGCGGGTGCCGCCTGAGAGCGTCGTCGGCCTCGCCGTGGCGAACTCGCGCAGGCCGACCAGGCCGAGCAGATCGCTCGCGCGGGCCGCCTGCCGGTCGCGCGGCCAGCCGGCGAGGTCCATCGGGAACCGGACGTTTGCCTCGGTCGTGCGCCAGGCGAGCAGCCGCGGCTCCTGGAACACGAGCCCGACGCGCGGATCCGGGCCGGTCACCGGATCGCCATCGAGCGTGATCCGGCCGCCATCCGGTGCGATCAGCCCGGCCAGCACACGCAGCAGGGTGCTCTTGCCGCAGCCGTTCGGCCCGATCAGGGCGACGACCTCGCGGGGCCGGACCTCGAGGCCGATGTGGTCCAGGACGTGGACCGTGCGGCTGCCGCGGAACGTGAGCGAGACGTCGTCGACGCGGATGCCGGCACCGGGGAGGGGGGCGTGCACGTCGCGCGGACGCGGCCGATGCCGCCGTCCTCGCTGTCGCCATTCGCCACCTCCGTCACGATGCGTGTCGCAACGGGGCAGGAGGCGCTCAAGCACGATCCCGGGCGGGACGTACCGGCCCTGGCCTTCTCTCATCCGGACTGTACCGTCGGCTCCGGCGGGCGAGGTGACCCTCGCCTCGGATCTGCTGCACTCCCCGGGCCTGCGCCCGTGGAGCCGCTCGTGGGCTCGTCCCGCGTCGCGGGACCCTACCACCGGTCGGGATTCGCACCCTGCCCCGAAGGCTCTGCCCGCGATCCTACCACCAGCACGGCGGCGGGCTCGCCGCGCGGCCACTGGGCCGGACGCGCTACCCGATCGCCGGCGATCGACCAAGGGCATCGAAGCTCGGCCTGAGCACCGGGTAGAGGTCCCGGTACACCCCGAACATGTCGTCGTACCTGCCCCGGGTCGAACCGTCCGGCTCGATCCTGCGGGCCACCGCGGTCATCGCGATCACGCCATCCTCGAGGTCGTTGACCGCGCCCACGCCCGATGCCGCCAGGATCGCCGCGCCGAGCACCGCCGTCTCGGCGACGACCGGGATGATCGCGGGGACACCCAGCACGTCCGCCTTGATCCTGGCCCACAGGTCCCCCGGGCTCGGGCGGCCCGCGATCCGGAGCTCGCGCGCCGGTGCCCCGGCGGCGGCGAGCGGCCCGGCCACGTGACGCATCGCGAACGCCGCCCCCTCGAGCGCCGCGCGGAACAGGTGCGCAGGACCGTGGGCCAGCGTCAGCCCGACGAACGCCCCGCGCGCCCCGTCGTCGAAGATCGGGGCGCGCTCGCCCGCCAGGTACGGCAGGAACACCAGCCCGTCCGATCCGGCCGGCACGGAGGCCGCCTCGGCGAACAGCTCGTCGACCGACCAGCGGTCGCCCAGGACCGGACCCCGGAGCCAGCCCACCGACGCCCCGAGCGCTGCCATCGCCCCGCCCACGACCCAGCGACCGGGCAGCGGTGCGGGCGCTCGGTAGAGCCCGGCAACCGGCAGCTCGATGGGCGTGTCCGCGTAGATCCCGATCCCGCCCGAGGTCCCGGCCGTGTCCACCGCATCGCCCGCAACGCGCAACCCGGCACCCAGCATGCTGGCGGCGCCGTCGTTCACCCCAGCGATGACGGGAACACCCGCGGCCAGCCCGAGCGCCGAGGCCGCGGCGGGTCGGAGGTGCCCGAGCAGGGACCCGACGGGCCGCGGCGGCGGAACCTGGTCCCCTCGCACGCCCGCCGCCTCCAGGTCCTCCCGCGCGATGGCGGCTTCGTGTGCCTGGAGCGACGTGGCGGCCACGCCGGTCAGCCACAGGCCGAGCGCGTCCCACGCCGTGAGCATCCAGGTCGTCTGCGCCGCGGCCGCCGGATCATGCTGCGCGACCCATTCGATCTTCGGCAGCAGCCCGAACCCGGTTCCCCGGACCCGGCGATCCTGCCACGTGATCGCGGCGCGCACCGGGTCCCCGGCCGCGTCGACGAGGGCGAGCGTCGGGCCCTGCCCAACTCCGCACACGGCCAGCACGTCGGCGCGCGACACATCGATCGCCCGGACCGCGGCCGTGATCGCGGCGTACCAGTCGCGGGGATCCTGCTCCGCGCGGCCGTCGGGCGCCACATCCACGCGACATGCCGCCCGGCCAAGCCCGATGAGCCGGCCGTCGAGCCCGATGAGCGCGGCCTTCGCCTCGGTCGTCCCGAGGTCAAGGCCCAGGACGGCCGGGATGCGCTCAGGCATCGGCCGCGACGTCCTCCGGCAGCAGGAACCAGCGCAGCGCCTCGAAGTCCGGGCCGACGTCGCCCTCGACGATCGACGGCTCGACCAGCGGGCGCGGCGGCTCGGCCAGCAGCGCTCGTGCCTGGTCGAGATAGTCGGCCAGCCGCGCCTCGGGCTCCCGGTGGCGATGCGCCGAGGTAGGCCATCCGTCCGTCCGCGTACGACACGTCGCGCAGGCTCAGCGGCGGCTCCGGCTGCCCGGAACGGTGCCGCCACATCCCGGTCGATGGCTCGAACCGGTACTCGGGCAGCAGCCGCCAGCCCTCGCGGGCAACCAGGTCGACGGCATCAAGGATGAACTCGAACACCGCGTCGCTGATGAAGTAGTTGAAGTTGACCCGGACCCAGCCGGGCTTGATGCCCTCGCACCCGCGCTCGATCTCGCGCTCGAACTCGTGCGACGTCTCGACATCGATCCCCAGCAGCCGGTGGCCGTACGGTCCGGCGCACGAGCAGCCACCCCGGGACTGGATCCCGAACAGGTCGTTGAGCAGCGCGACCACGAAGTTGTGGTGCAGGTAGCGGCCGTCGAGGCGGCGCCCAGGGCGGCGTCCCGGGCGGACGACGAACGACACGATCGACAGCCGCTCCGCCTGGTGGCTGCCCAGGATCTCGATGGCAGGGTTCGCCTCCCAGCGTTCCATCGCGCGCTGGATGAACGCGTGCTCACGCTCGCGGATCGCGTCCACCCCGACCGCCGCCTTGAGCCCGAACACGAGCCCGGCGCGGATGGACTCCACGATCGCCGGCGTGCCGCCTTCCTCGCGGTGCTCGATGTCGGCGAGGTACACGTGCTCGGTCGGGTTGACGTACTGGACCGTGCCGCCGCCGGGGACGCTCGGCACCCGGTTGGTGAACAGCTCCCGGAGTGCGACGAGGACGCCCGGGGTCCCTGGCCCCCCGATGAACTTGTGGGGGCTGATGAACACCCCGTCCTTGTACGCGAGCGGGTCGTGCGGCGGGTCCATCTCGATCGACACGTAGGGCGCCGCGGCGGCGAAGTCGAACAGCGACAGTGCCCCGTGCTCGTGGAGCAGGCGCGAGATCGCGTACGTGTCGGACACGATCCCGGTCACGTTGGAGGCGGCCGAGAAGCTGCCGATCCTGCAGCGGCCGGTCCGCGTACCGGGCGAGCTCGTCCGACAGCTGAGCCAGGTCCACCAGGCCGTCGCGATCCTCGCGGATGGTCACCACGTCCGCGATCGACTCGCGCCATGGCAGCTCGTTGCTGTGGTGCTCGAACGGCCCGATGAACACGACCGGTCGCTGGTCAGGCGGGATCCGCGACCGGAGGTCCCAGCGGTCGTCGAGGTCGGCCGGGATGCGCAGCTGGAGTACGTCGACCAGTCGGTTGATCGCGCCCGTCGATCCCGAGCCACAGAAGATCACGGCATGTCGCGCGGGGTCACCACCGACCCCGTCGAGCACGAGCCGGCGCGCCTCCTCGCGGAAGCGCGTGGTCTGGAGGCCCGTCCCCGACGACTCGGTGTGGGTGTTCGCGTACAGCGGCAGGACGGCGTCGCGGATGTAGTCCTCGATGAACGACAGGCTTCGCCCGGACGCCGTGTAGTCCGCGTACGTGACCCGGCGGACCCCGTACGGTCCTGCGACGGCCTCGTCGTCGCCGATCATGGACGCCCGGACCAGGTCGATCAGCGGGTTGGGGCGCGGCTCGGCCGGTCCCGGCCGGGTCAGTTCCGCGGTTGCGGCGTCGACGGGCGTCTCCATGTGCGGAGCAGTCTATTGGATGGGCGGCAGCGGGCCGCACCCTGCGGTGGCGTGGTGCCGGCGATCGTGGTCATTCGGGCGGCAACCCGGCGCCCGCACGACGGTCGCTACGGGATCCGGACCTTCGCAAGGTCGTCGAAGCGGTAGCGGTCGAGGTCGACGTTGCCCGAGATCCCGGGCACGGTCCCGCTCGACGTGTACTGCCAGAACGTCCACCCGTTGCCGCCCCAGTCCTCGGCCGGCACGGTCGGCGCGGACCCGGTCGTCCAGTGCGCGATCCATAGCGTCTTGTAGCCGCCGGTTGCGAACACCGTGGTGCCGCCCAGGTACTTCGTCCAGAACGCCGGCGAGAAGTACAGCATCGCGCGCACGCCCGTCCGCTCGTACACCCGGTCGAGGTACGACTGGACCCACGCGGTCAGGTCCGTGGCCGACAACCCGCCGGATGCCTCGAGGTCGAGCACCGGCGGCAGGTCGCCGCTCGCGGGTTGGGCGGTATCGACGAAGTGATCGGCTTCGGCGATCGCATCGCCCGGTGTGGCGTCTGGCTGGGCGAAGTGGTAGGCGCCGACCACGAGCCCCGCCGCGTTGGCCAGGCTCCGGTTGGCGGCATAGGTCGAGTCCGAGAAGTCGGTCAATTCGGTGGCCTTGAGGAACGCGAACGCGCGCCCGGACCCGGCGACCGCAGCCCAGTCGATCGTGCCCTGCCAGTGGCTGACGTCGATGCCCTCGATGTAGGACGGGCTGGGCGACGGCGTGGGGCTCGGCGTCGGGGTCGGGGTTGGCGTGGGTGTCGGTGTCGGTGTCGGGGTTGGCGTCGGCGTTGGTTTGGGTGTCGGCGTCGGCGTCGGGCTGGGCGTAGGTGCCGGCGCGACGGTCGCTGTCCTGAACAGGCTCGTGGCGGCGTAGACGTAGCTCACGCCGTACAACGATGAGACCGACCGGCCGTTGACCGACGTGATCCGGTACCAGGTGCTCGCGCTGACCGTGGAGCCGGTGCACGACGTCTTCCAGGAACCGCCGCTGACCTTGGCCGTCGCGACCACGACGGTCCCTGACGCAATCTTCGCCTTCGATGTCGCGGCGGTGGTGGCGCTGGTGCGCAGGTTCACCGCATCGCAGCGCGCCGCCAGCGTGGTCAAGGTCGTCGAGGTCGGCGAGCTCGTCGTCGCTGCAGCCTTGAGCAGGCTCGTCGCCACGTACAGATACGAGACGCCGTAGCGCGACCGCACGCTGCGCCCATTGATCGATGACACGCGGTACCACGTTCTCCCGGACGCGGTTCGGCCGCCGCAGCTCGTCCGCCACGAGCCGCCGGTGACCTTGGCGACCACGACCACCCGGGTCCCCGCGGCCAGGCGGACCTTCGTGGTGGATGCGGTCGTCGGGCGGGTCCGGAGATTGACCCCGGAGCACGCCGTGGTCATCGTCGACGCCGCGAACGCCGGTGCCGGGGCCATCGCCTGGATCGACGTCACCGCCACGAGGAAGGCGACGAGGACAGCGAGGCGCACGAGGAACGGCTGACGAAGGTGGATGAACACGTCCTCTCCCTGGGATCTCCAGTGTGGCAGAGGGTCCCCCCACGGCCACTCCCCCGATCCGGTCATTTCGCCCGGTCATCGGTCATGGTGCGAGCAGACGGGCGTACCGGCGAGCGCCGGTACAATCTCCGGGTGTCACGGTTCTTCTCGCTCGACGACGCCAACGCCCTTGTTCCCGAGCTCGCGGTGGTCGTCGAGCGCCTGCGGGACCAGCGGGACGAGCTGGTCGAATTGCGCGATGCGTATCGCGAGCGCGAGAGCATCGTCGTCGGCGAGACGATCGCGGAGACACCCGAGGCCGAGGCCGACGACGCCGAGCTGCGGCGGCTGCGCCTGCGGATGCGCGGCATCGTCGACCAGATGCAGGCCGACGTCGCGTGGCTCGACGAGCGATCGATCGTGCTTCGCGACATCTCCACCGGGCTGCTCGACTTTCCGGCGCTCGCGAGCGGCCGCCAGGTCTGGCTGTGCTGGCGCATCGGCGAGGCGAGCATCGGGTTCTGGCACCGGCACGACGAGGGGTTCGCGGGTCGCCGGCCGCTCGCGCACCTGCCCGACGAGGCCGCCCGCGCCTGAGCGCGCCAGGGCGCGCTCGTCGGTCCTCCGGGACCCGCGCCGCTACACTCGCGCGCATGCCGACCGCGCCCCGTTCCAATCGCCAGCTCACGATCCGGCAGGGGGACCGCGACAAGGCCTACCGCCCGCTGCCGGAGGACACGCGGCGGGACGCCCTCGCGGCAGGCCTCGCGGCGTATGCCCGGGGTGACTTCTTCGCGGCGCACGAGATCCTCGAGCCTGCCTGGATGGGCAGCGACGACCTCGCGGAGCGCGCGCTCCACCAGGGCCTGATCAAGATCGCGGCGGCCTACGTGCACGCGGTGCGCGGCAATCCCGCAGGGGTCGCGAGGAATCTCGCCGGCGCCCGTCGCCACCTCGCCCTGGCCGTCGATGCGGCCGATGCCTGGGGTGTCGACGTCATCCGCCTCCTCGCCGACGTGGACGCACGCCTCGCGGATCCGCAGCTCGCCGAAACGCCACCCGCCATCCGGAGGACCGCAGCCGAATGAACCGTCCCCAGGGGATCCCCGCCCTCGACCCGCTGTATGCGGACATCCGCCGCAGCGACCCCGTACGACCGGCCGTCGTGCTCGACGTTCGCGAGCGCGACGAGTACCTCCAGGTACGGATCGACGGATCGCTGTTCATCCCGATGTCGCAGCTCGGCGCCCGTCTCGACGAGGTGCCCAGGGATCGGCCCGTGCTGGTGATCTGCGCGACCGGAAACCGGTCGGCGAACGTCACGGGTCACCTGCTTGCGTCCGGCTGGACGGACGTTGCCAACATCGCGGGTGGCATCAGCACCTGGGAGCGCATGGGGCTGCCCGTGGCGCGCGGACCGGTGCAACCCGCGGACGGATAGCAGGCCGACGGTGGGACGCGACGTCGCGGCACGCGTCGCGGCGACGTGACCGTGCGATGTGACCGTTCCGGATCAGCCCCGCGCGTCGGCTCGGCCGGAGGTCAGCCCCGCGGCACCATCGGTCAGGCCCGGCGTCGGCGGCGGCTGCCGATCATCTCCCGGACGCGCTCCTTGTGCGCGAACGCCCAGCCGATGAGCAGCAGCGCGACGAAGTTCACGGTCCCCGCTCCCGCGGCGCTGAGGTAGCCGAGCTGCTGGCCGATCTCGCCACTCAGCTTGAGCGCCGGGATCGTCGCGCCCAGGACGCCCAGCTGGAAGAACGGCTCCTCCGGCGCGAGGTACGCCCTGGCTGCGGCACCGGTCAGTCCGGACGCCGTCCGGCCACCCACGATGAACGCGTACGGTCCGGCCGTGAACGCAGCGCCGCCGTCGATGCCCTGCCCCAGGTCGAGCTGCGAGAGGTGGTGCCATTCTGGGATGACACCGTCCGCGTTCGGGGTCGTCCACCACGTCTCGGTACGCGCCCCGTCAGCATCGCTGCCCCCCTGGACGTAGATCGCGCCGTTGGAGGTGAACGAGGTCGCGTTGGTCCGGGCGGCCGGCAGGTTGGTCTGATCGCTCGCACGCCACGCGGCAGTGATCGCGTTCGGATCCTCGGTGGTGGCCTTCGATCCGCCGACCAGGCCCTGCTGGACGGTGGCGACCGGGCCTGCCGAGCTCCGGCCGCCGATCAGGAAGATCACGTCGCCCACGTGGATCGCGGTGCCGTCGACGTTCTCCTCGAACAGCGACGACTGGTCGGTCCATGCCTGGAGCGCGCTGCTCTTGTCCTGCTGTGACTTCCAGACGCTCGTGGTCGGCCCGCTGGCGTCGGCGCCACCCATCACGACGATCCCGTCGGACACGGCGACCGCCGATGCGCCGGCTCGCGGCGCAGGAAGCGCGATGGCGTCCTCCGGCGTCCATTTGCCGAGCACGCCGTCGTTGTCGACCGTGATGCTGAACACCGTGGACGTCGGCGCGCCCGTGGCATCGGCGCCCCCGATCACGTACAGGGTGCTGCCCACGACCACGGACGCCGCATCGGTTCGCGGCGCCGGCAGGCTCGGACCGGCCGTCCACTTGTCGAGGTTGCCGTCCCCGACCGGGTGCGACACGAACACGGTGTCCGTCGCCGCAGTCCCGTCACTGCCGCCGACGTAGAGGTACGTCTTGCCCAGCGCCGCCGTCGCTCCATCGGTCCGGCCGGCGGGCAGCTGGATCTCGGCGGGCGACGGATGCCACGGGAGGGTGGCCCCGACCGGGGCCGGGCAGGGCAGCGTCTCGTTCGCCGGCGGGCAGAAGTTGATCGGCGACCAGCCCAGGAGCCCGACATCGACGGTGCGCTGCACCGTGAAGTAGTAGGCGCGGTCAGGGATGTAGCCCAGCAGGACGATGAGCACGATGAACCAGAAGAAGGCCTTGACCGAGGCCCAGCCCCAGCCGTCGGCGTCGAACACGCCGAAGAATGCGCGCCGGCGGGGTGCCGCGGCGGGGCGCGGAGCCGGAAGCAGCGTCTGCGTCATCGGTCAGCCCCCCACCGTGAGCGTGCCGGTCATGTTCGGGTGCACCGTGCAGGTGAACGTGTAGGTCCCGGCGGGAAGCGCCGGGACGTCGTACGTGACGGTCGTCGGCCCGGTGACGATGTCGCCCTTGAACACCTCCGTGCCCGAGGGATCCTTGATCGCGATGTTGTGCGGGATCCCCGCGTCCTTGTTCTCGAACTCGATCTGGAACGCGCTGTCGGCCGGCGCGCTCAGCGCGCCGTTCTCGAACGCGATGTTGAGCGCGCTCTCCTTGACGACCGTGCCCGACGGCGCCTCGGATGCTCCGGGTGCGCTGGACGCGCCAGGCGACGCCGAGGCGGCAGGCTGGCTGAACTCGTCGGACCAGCAGGCGGGGAATGGCGTGGCGCCCGGGTCGGGCTTGTAGCCCGGATCGACCCAGCCCGTGAACGTCTTCTCCTTGCCGGTCGCGGGGTCGATGACAGGCTCGAACAGGGACGCATCGAGGACCGTGTAGGTCTGGTCCTTCGATGCCCGGATGAAGTTGATCAGGTCCTCGATCTGCTTGTAGTTGAGCGGTCCGGGCGGGCTCCCGGTGTTTGACCAGATGGGCATGATGCTGTCCGGGTTGCCGCAGGCGTAGCGGCCGCCGACCTGGAGCATCGTGTGGATGTAGGCCGGGTTCAGGTGCGCGAACAGCTTGTCCTGCCGATTGAGGGTCGGCCCCTTGCCGCCCTCGCCGTTGACCCCGTGGCACTGCGCACAGTTGGCCTGGTAGATGTTGTAGCCGCGCTGGATCGACGTCACCTGCTGGGCGTCCTCCTGCTGCTGGAGGCGCGCCTCCGACAGCCCGCCGGGGAGGCCGAGCTCATAGAAGTAGTACGCGATGACGAACAGCGCGACGACCGTGACGGCGAGGAAACCGACCCAGCGCGCGTTGGCGGACTGCCGGACGATCCTCGCGGCGCGGTCGGGGGTCAGGTCGTTTCGATGGGCCGACGGCGGCGCGGAGAAGCGCTCGGCCGGGACCGGTGCGGACGACGGCCGTGGGGCGGGCAGGCGCTCCTCGGGCGGGCGGCCGGGCTGGTCGGTCATCGGTCTCCTCGGTGGGCAGGCGGGGTCACGGGCGGCTCAGATGCAGCCGGTCGGGGTGCGCGGGGGGATGATCCCCGGCTGGCCGACCGCGACCGGCAGCGGACCGAGGGTGATCTTGCCGGTGTTGATGACGAGCGTGCCGTCGGGATCCACGCGGGTCGCGAAGCGATCCATGCTCCGGGGGGCAGGCCCGTACTGGGGCCCGAGCGCCTTGATGCCCAGCCGGTCGTACCGTGATCCGTGGCAGGGGCATTCGAGCCAGAAGTTCTTGATGCACGGATTGGGCTTGCAGCCCAGGTGCGGACATCGCTGGTAGAGCGCGCGGACGTTCTCGGCGGTGCCGTCGCCGGTCGTGTCGCTGCCGGGGATGAACCGCTGCTGCGACGGGTCGATCAGGACCACGAAGGCCTTGGCCTCCGAGTAGTACGCGGGGAACCCCTGGTCGACCGGAAGCGATGCATTGGCGAGCTTCACGTCGTCGAAGGTGCCGATCTTGACCTCGCCGCCGAACTTGCCCTCGAGGTTGGGCCACAGGAAGCCGATCGTTCCGGCGGTGACCTCGAGCAGCCACAGGCCCATGCCGGCGGCCAGCGAGCCGCGGAGCAGCTCGCGCCGGGAGACGCCCTGGACCTGCTCGTGGCGCAGGGCCTTGATGGCTTCGGTCGTGAGGGCCTGCGATTTGTGGACGGGCTCGACGTGATAGTTGCTCATGCGCGGTTCCTTCGGATCAGAGGGCGAAGTGAAGGCCCGGTGTACCGATCGAGAAGAACTCGAGGTACGGGATGACGAACGAGTAGCCGGGTCCCCGGAAGAAGATTGCGACGAAGGTCAGGAACAGCCCGAGGGTGCACAGCAGGGAGAACAGCACGACCGCGGTCTTCCGCTCCGAGGGACGGATCGCATGGATGTTGCCCCGGTCGACGAACGGCAGGGCCATCGCCCCGAGGGCGACGAATGTCGGCACCATCACGCCCGCCACGGTCGGGTGGAAGTAGGCCAGCAGCTCCTGCAGCCCCAGGAAGTACCAGGGCGCCTTGGCCACGGCCGGCGTGACGTTGCCGTTGGCCAGGTCCTCCAGTGGGGCGTTGATGAACAGGCCCATGAGCAGCACCAGGATGCTCATCATGGCGGCCGCCAGGAACTCGATGCTGACCAGGTGCGGCCAGGTCATGACCGTGTCGTCGGGCTCCTTCTGGACCCGCACCACGGCGTCCTGCTTGACCAGGGCCAGCAGGCGGTACGGGCGTGCCGACATCGGTACCCGCTGCTTGTCGATCTCCGTCCTTCGGGCAGGGTCGACCGGCAGGACGACCCTGCCTTCCTGCTTCGTATCCGTCATCCGGCAACCTCAACGATCGTGCGGCACACGCCCACCGACGGCCGAGGCAACGCCACCGCGAGCCATCGGCCGGAGGTTTCGACGGGCAGGACGACGCGCGAGTCCGACGGCTTCTTCGTCTCGGTCATGCCTCAGCTCCAGTGGGCCGGTAGGACGCGTCGAGCGGAAGGCGCCCCGGAGCACCGGAGCGAGCGCACTCGAGGGTGCGTGAGCGAGGAGCGCACGGGGCAACGCAGCGATCGGCCGTCATAGCGGACCACTGATCCCGCCGTCTTTGCGGATGCGCCAGAAGTGGACGGCGAGGAAGATCGCCGCCACCAGCGGAAACACCATGATGTGGAGCACATAGAACCGCAGCAGCGTGTTCTGGCCGACCTCGATCCCGCCCAGCAGCAGCAGCTTGGTGGGGGTGTTGAACAGCGGCGCATAGCCGGCCATGTTGGTGCCGATCGTGATCGCCCAGTAGGCGATCTGGTCCCACGGCAGCAGGTAGCCGGTGAAGCTGAGCAGGATGGTCAGGTACAGGAGCACCACGCCCACGACCCAGTTGAACTCGCGCGGCGGCTTGTAGGCCCCGTGGTAGAACACCCGCATCATGTGCAGGAACACGAAGAACACCATCAGGTGGGCGGCCCACCGGTGGATGTTGCGGGTCAGCAGGCCGAACGCCACCCGGCTCTGGATGTCCAGGATGTTCGAGTACGCCTGCGTCTCCGACGGGATGTAGAAGAACATCAGGTACACGCCGGTCACGGTGAGCACGAGGAACAGGAAGAAGCTCAGGCCGCCCAGGCAGAACGTGTAGGCGAACTTGACCGCGTGCTGCCGCACCCGCACCGGGTGCAGGTGCAGGAACACGTTGTTCATCACCGCATACGCCCGCGACCGCTCGTCGTTGGGGTACGGGTTACGGAACAGCGATCGCCAGACCGGGCTGCGGCGGATGCTCTGATCGACCCGCTCCAGGAAACTCACCTGGCTCCTCCTGCCACGCCGGCCGTTCCGGCGAGTTGGGCATCACGGTACGACTCCTTGTAGAGCCGTCCGTCGCTCGAGATCTCCTGGAGCTCGAACCGCTCCATGGTGATGGCATCGAAGGGACAGCGCTTGACGCACAGCGCACAGCGGATGCATCGCTCCTCGTCGAGGATCATGGCAGCCCCCTGGGACCAGCCGTATGACTCCTCGATCTCGGGCTGCAGCCCCTCGGTCTTGAGCTGGTTCACGTCCACCATGTGGATGACCCCCTCCGGGCAGACGTCGGCGCACGCGCCGCACAGCACGCACCGGAACGGGTCGAACCAGATGTTGTAGTTGCACATCAGGCAGCGGGTGGACTCGGCCACCGCCGCGGTCCCGTCATATCCAAGCTCGACCGGGGTCGTGAAGTTCACCGTCGGATCGGTCGACGGCATCCGCGCCGGCAGCTCCACCATCGGGATGTGCTGGCGGGGCAGGACGTCGTACAGCTCCGGCATGTCGTGGCGCCAGGAGCTGGTGATCTTCACGTTCGGGCTGACCGTCACGTCGGTCCGGCCGGCGAGGTACCGATCGACGGCGTAGGCCGCCTTCTTGCCGTGACCGGCTGCCTCGATCAGGGTGGTGGGTCCGGTCACGAAGTCGCCGCACGCGAACACGCCCCGGATGTTGGTGGCGTACGTCGCGGGGTCGACCTTGAGCCGTCCGCGGTTGACCTCGAAGTTCGCCTCGACCGGGAGGAAGCTCAGGTCGGCCGCCTGGGAGACCGCGGGGATCACCGTGTCCGCGGGGACCACGAACTCGGATCCCGGGATCGGAATGGGCGACCGGCGGCCGGAGGCGTCGGGCTCGCCCAGCCGGTTGCGGATGAACCGCACCCCGGTCAGCCTGCCGTCCTCGCCGGTGAGCTCGATCGGGCTGACCAGGAACTCGAGGTTGACGCCCTCGCGCTCGGTCTCGCCCAGCTCCTCCTCGTCCACGACGAGCTCGGACCGGGTGCGACGATAGGCGATGGTCACGTTCTCGGCGCCATAGCGAAGACTGGTCCGCGAGCAGTCCATCGCGGTGTAGCCGCCGCCGATGACCACGACGTTGCGTCCGACGGTCAGCTCCTGGCCGAGGTTCGCCTTCTTCATGAAGTCGACGCCGTACTGGACGCCGTCGAGATCCGCACCGGGCACGTCGAGATACACCGGGTTCATCGCGCCGGCCGTGATCGCGATCGCATCGTGGTCGCGCTGGAGATCCTCGAACGGGATGTCGATGCCGATGCTGGTATCGAACACGAACCGCACGCCCAGCCGCTCGACCAGGCGCACGTCCATCTCGATCGCCTCGCGCGGCAGCCGGAACGCCGGCACCCCGACCAGCATCGTCCCGCCGGCGAAGGGCAGGCTGTCGTAGACCGTCACCCGATATCCGCGCGTGGCCAGCTCGCGGGCGACGGCAAGTCCCGCGGGGCCGGCGCCGACGACCGCGACCCGCTCGTCACGAGGCGTGATCTGGGGCATCACGTCCGGGATCCCGGACGCCTCGTGCCATTCGACCAGGAACCGCTTCATGGCCCGGATGGCGAGCGGCCGATCGATGTCACCGCGGCGGCACGCGCGCTCGCACGGCGCGGAGCAGACGTACGAGCACATCGCCGCGACCGGGTTCGGCTCGCGCGACAGGATGTACCCCTCCTCGAAGCGTCCCTCGGCGGCGAGGTTGAGGTAGCCCCGGCAGTTGGTGCCGACAGGGCATGCCTCCTGGCATTCGATGTTGCATTGAAGCCAGGACGCGTCGACCGGTTGAACGAGGAATTCCTGGGACTGGTCGATGGCCACGGAGCAGACGTGCCTTTCCAGCAATGGCTCGGCAGGGCGACGGGAAACGGAGGCGGCGCAACCGCCGCCCGTGCGTCGGAATCTACCAAGCCACGGCCGCACCTGCACGGCGGCGCAGGCCAACCGGCCCGTTTCGGAGGGCCACCAGGCCGTCGATGGCCCAAGGCAGGTGGTCGCGCGTGCGGCGCGGCGGCGATCGGGCCGGGCTGTGCGCCTTCGGCCCGTGGCGTCCCACGCGGCGTACTCAAGTTGACGACGCCACGGGCCGCAGCTACGCTGGCCGCGTTCGACAGGCTCCCTTCCGGGCGCCCCAAGGAGGCACGTGAGCCCCTCCGAGATCGCGTTTCTCGCCATGGGCCTCGCGGTCGGCGCCACGTTCGGCGCCGCGCTGTTCGGGGTCCGACGCAACCATCCGGCCCGTCGCCGGGAGGTCCGGATCACCGTCTCCCCGAACTCGATCGTCCCGCGTCGCGCGACGACCCTGGCGTCCTCTGACCCCGCCGCGGGACGGATCCTGATCCCAGGCTCGCCCGGAGACGACGACTGGCTCGAGCGCCGCCTGGCCGGTCTCACCGGAGACGGCCGGCAGGGCACGAACGGCGGCGGCGGCGGCCGGGCCGCTCGAACGCGTGTTCCATCCACCCCCACGGAGATCCACGCGGAGGCCGTCGCCGTTCCGGTGAGCGGGGGCGTGCCGCCAGACGTTCGGGCATTCGCCGCACAGGATCGGGTGTCGCGTGACGCCGATCGGATGACGGCGGGTGTCGCCGTGCGAGCGAGGCCGACCGCGGCGGTCAGGCCCGGGATCGGTCAGACTACGGCCACGATCCGCATCGATCCGGAGGCGCCGAATGCAACAGCCGTCCCTTCGGGCGCACGCGCTGCGCCCGTCGCGATGACCGCCGAGGAGCCCCGCGATGGCGCACCCGCGGAGCCTGCGGGCGCAAGCACCCCTGCCGGCGGCCCCGACGCGGGGAACGACGCCGGCGCGACATGCGCGACCGAGCGGCATCTCGTCCGCGAGCGGTGTGCGCTTGCCGATGCTGCCCGCGAGCAGTCGCGACGTGCCGCCGAGGCGTTGCGCGAGGCGCAGCGAGCCTACGACGAGCTCCGAGAGCGCGTCGAGCAGGCGCAGTCCCAGTCCGATCCGCGGGAGATCCGGGCCTCCAAGGACGCGTTGCATCGCGCATTCCGGTCAGCCCGGTCGAGCGCCACGAGCCCTGCACAGGCAGAGGCCGCGGCCCGCGAGTGGCTCACCCAGGTCAATCGCCTCAACACTGGAGCGCGGGACGCGGCCCACATCGTCCAGACGGGCGGTGCGAAGTTGCGAGACCTGCTGCCCGGCCTGGATCGGGTCGCGGTCGAGGCCGATGTCGCGCGGATCACCGTCGAGACCGCGGACGCGACCTGCCATGACGCGCGGACCGCGCTGGCCCGATGCGAGGAGCAGGCGATCCGCGGCGCCAGCAAGTCGGCGGCCATGGCGGCTGCCGCGCCTCCTCCCGAACGCGTCGAATCGACACTGGACGGCGTGTGGCCGACCGAGCGGGAGGAGCCCCTTCCGGTTCCCGCCGACGTGCTCGCCAGGGACAGCAATTCGGCGCCCGTCATCCGGATCCTCCGCGGCGACCGGCAGGCGCTCGAGCGTCTGGTCGCGGTTCTCGCGGAACCCGGCCCCGAGACGGCACCGGAGTGGCAGCTGCGGATCGCCGGCCTGGTGGACGCGATCGTCGCCCGCGCGATCGAGGCCGGGTACCTGCGGCTGCCAGAGGACGGCTTCTGGGGACTGTTCAATCGCCGCGAGCAGCGGGAGATCGTTGCTGCGCTGTCGGCGCTGGGATTCCGGTTCGACGGGATTGGTGGCTTTGCCGACGGTCGTGTCCCGGCGCAGCGGGATCTCTCGCTCGCGGTCGGCTACGCGGGGCTGGACCGGATGCGGATCCGGAACTGGCCGCGGGAGTCTGAGCTGGCAGGGCTGTTCGCCGACGCGTCGGTGGCAGCCGACGAATGGCTGGTCGACGAGGCCGGGGACCTGTCGCTCGGCCGGATGGTCGACGCTCTGGGCGGGCGGGCAGCAGAGCTTGCCGATGTCTGGAACGCCTGGGGCCGGGTCCGTCCGGCGCTGATCGGAGACGGCTGAGCCCGCAGCCCCTGGTCAGGCCCCGGTCGCGTCCGCCGCTTCGTCCGGCGATGGCTCGCCGGCCGGCGAGGTCGGGTCGTCATCATCGTCGATCACGATGACGCGCAGCGCCTCGGCCGCTTCGACGCCCAGCGGCTCGCCCTCCTCGCGGGCCCACTCGCGGATCCGCTGCTCCAGCTCCGCCGGCTGCCGGAGCTGGCTGGCATGCGCGCGGAGGGCCTCGAGCTTGCGCCCGAGCGTGCCGCTGACATCGATCCACGCCGACGGCTGGTTCGACCAGAACAGGTACAGCCGGCGGACGCGGTGCGGGGCGAGCCCGTCGCGCGCCAGCCACGGGAAGGCCATGGCGTTCCGCGCAGCCGGATACACGGCATCCACGGCCGCGATCCCCGCCGCCCGGTGGTCCGAGTGGTTGACGCCGTGGTCCCCGTGGAACAGCGCCTCCGGATCGACGGCAAGCACGGCATCGGGACGGAAGGTCCGGATCTCGCGGACCAGCTGCTCGCGAAGGGCGAGGTCGTTGGCCAGCCCGCCATCCGGTTGGTGGAGGAAGGTGACGCCGGCGTAGCCGATGATCGCCGCCGCGGCACGCTGCTCGACCTCGCGAACGGCTGCAAGCTCGAGCGGATCGGTCGCCCAGTCGTCGGCGCCGGCGTCGCCGCTGGTACAGCAGACGAGCCAGCCCTCGGACCCTTCATCGATCCACCTGGCGGCCGTCGCCGCCGGCCCGAAGTCGGCGTCGTCGGGGTGCGCCACGATGACCATGAAGCGCGCCGGACGCCAGGCGTGGGAGGTTGCGCGGGCGTCATCAGGCATGTCGGCGCGACCCCCTGCTCGCGATGCCACGGGGCCGTTCTGGGGACCGGGATTGCAGATGCATTGCAGTTCCTGTTGTGCTACTTTCCGATCGAGGCTTCGCTCGTCTCCCCCCACGAGCGAAGCCTTCTTTGCTGCCCGTGGTACAGCCGCCGCCCGTGGTCAGCCGCCGCGCTCGCGCATCGCTGTCTGGAGCGCCGTCAGGACGAGTGCCGCGTGCCCGTCCGCCTTGACCTTCGGCCACACGGCCGCAAGCCTCCCGTCCGGATCTACCAGGAAGCTCGACCGGACAATGCCCATGTAGGTCCGACCGTAGTTGTGCTTCTCCTGCCAGGCTCCGTAGGCCTCGGCGACCGCGTGGTCGACGTCCGAGAGCAAGGTGAAGGGCAGTGCGTACTTCGCCCGGAATGCGGCGTGGCTTGCGGCGTCGTCCGGGCTGATCGCCCAGATCTCGGCGCCCATGGCAAGCACCTCCTGGTACAGGTCGCGGAACTGGCAGGCCTCGGTGGTGCACCCGGGCGTGTCGTCGGCCGGGTAGAAGTAGACGACGGTCCACGCGCCGCCCGGTCGGCAAGATTGTGGAGCGTGCCGTGCTCGTCGGGAAGTGAGAGCAGAGGCGCCGGATCACCGGCTGTCGGCATGGTCATGTCACGGAGGATAGCCCGCTCCGGATCGCGGCGGTCTCGATGACCACGAGCCGTCCCTGGCGCACCGTCACCGCGGCATCCGCTCGGAGGCGGACGTTGGACAGGCCCCGCGCCGGACCGATCAGGAGTGGCTCGTCAACGAGCGCATAGCGAAGGCCACGGGTCGTCACGCCGTCCACGTCCCCGGCGAACGGCAGCAGCGAGACAAGCGCGCCCGGGCGGCCGGCCAGCAGGCGGGTGACCGGTTGCCCGTCCGGACCCGGGGCGACGATGAGCGTGACGCGCGAGCCTGCATCGAGCAGCACGACATCCGCCGTGGCCAGCGCCGGATGCGCGAGCAGCCACAGGTTGGCCAGCGCGTGGTCCAGCCGCGGGCCGCCAAACGCGCCCAGCACGGTGATCCGGGTGGCGCCGCGCGCGACCGCGGCGAGCATCGCGAGCTCCGCGTCCGACTCGTCCTTGGTGACTGCTGCGCGCTCGATGGGCAGACCCCTGGACGCTGCCTCCGCGACGAGCTCGGGGCTGATCGAGTCGAGGTCGCCGACCAGGAGCGTGGGCACCAGCCCGGCGATCGGCGCTCGAGCGAGCCCGCCGTCGGCCGCGATCACCTCCCCGATGCCGTCCGCCCAGCCGGGCCACGCAGCGTCCAGCTCGGCCCGGGTGGGCACATCGCCGTCCGCGACGACCACGACATGCCGGGCCCCGCCCGTGGCTGCGGTTTCGCGCCGAACTCGGTTGGCCATGCAACGGATCGTAGCGCCCGGACCGCGCGTTCAGAACGCCGCGTCGTGTAGACTCCCGGCCGTGCCCGAGACCCCACTCAACGCGCCGATCCAGCGGGTCGTGGATGCCGCCGCCCGCAAGGGCGTCGCGCTCGACATCAGGGTCTTCTCCGAATCGACGCACACCGCGGAGGAAGCGGCCGCGGCCGTCGGCGCCGAGCTCGGCCAGATCGTGAAGTCGCTGGTGTTCGCCGCGCCGCGGGAGGACGCCTCGATCGAGCCGATCCTCTGCCTCGTCTCCGGCCCCAACCGCGTGGACCTCGCGAGGCTGGCCGCGGTCTCCGGCGAGCCCGACGTGCGGCGTGCAACCGCGAACGAGGCACGGGAGCTGACCGGGTACGTCATCGGCGGCATCCCCCCGATCGGCCACCCCCGGGCGCTGCGCGTGATCATGGATCCCGATCTCGGCCGCTTCCCCGTCGTGTGGGCTGCCGCGGGCACGCCGACTGCCGTGTTCCCGGTCCCGCCGGCGACCCTGCGGATGCTGGCCAACGCGCACGTTGCGCCAATCTGCGAGGAGCGCCGGCAGGCCGACGTCCTGGCCGAGGGAGCCGGTCTCGGGAATCCGCCCGCTGCGCAGAACGCCGGCGCCTAGGCGCCGGTCATGGCTCCCGAACCCGGCCACGCGGTCATCCAGTTCCCCGGTGGCATCCGGGCGAGCATGCGCTGGGCGGGCTCGGGCCAGTCCGCCGCGGTGTTCGCACTGACCGAGGCGGGCGGATCGCTGGTCGATCTCGGCGACCTCGCCGGGCCCGACCCCGATGCGCGCTGCCGCGCGGAGATCCGGGTGGAAACGCCGGCCGGACCCTGGACGGTCCGTCTCGCGTCGCTCATCAGCGATGAGCCGGCCGGTCTGCTGTGGGACACGGAGGCGCTGCTCGTCGTCAAGTTCGGGTTCCACGCCTACGCGTTCGAGGCCCGGTCGGGCGCGCTGCGCTGGAGCCATCGCTCCGCCACGCCGATCCTGGTCGTCCTGGGATCGTCAAGGCTGGCGCACGTGATCGTGCAGGCCGAGATCGAAACGTTCGCAATCGAGGCCGACGGGGATATCGCCTGGCGCGTCGCACACTCCGACGTCGTGACCGGCGCGGAGCTCGTGGGCGGGCGGCTGGTCCTGACCAGCTTCGACGACCAGATCCGGGCGATCGACCCGCGGACGGGCCGCGACGCCAGCTGAAGCGTGCGTCTCGGCTCGCCGTGAGGCCCGTCGCTGTGGACGGCCGGTGGACAGATCGGGGCGACCGGGCGGTCCGGGGTGGATAAGCGCATTGACCCCGCCAGCGACCGGGCGTAGCGTTGGATGCAGCCCGAAGGGGCCGAGCGATGCTAACGGCGGCGATGACATCAACGCCCACGCGTCGAGTAGGTTCCTTCGGGTTATCGATTCCCGACGGATCGTTCGCCACCGGCTCCGGCCCCGGGTGGCCGGTATGATCGCCGGGTGATCCCCCAGGTCCTGGCCGTCGCCGGTGTCGTCGCGCTCGCCGGCGGCTGGGTGGCGATGCGTCGCCTGGGCACCAATGCGCGCCTGGGCCGGATCCTCGCGGCCACCCCGCTGATCGGGATCGCCGCTGCCCGCGCCATTGCCGAGAGCGGGCGAACGCGGTACATCGGCGTCACCGGGCGGATCGAGGCGGACGCCGAGTTCGAGGACGAGCACCAGCGGCCGCTCGTGTACCGCCGCACCCGGCTGGAACGCGGAGGCGGGCACACCTGGACGGCCATGGAGGACGTCCGGGAGGCGGTGCCATTCGAGCTCTCGGAGGGCCTGGACACGATCGGGATCGACGGCGGCGACCTGGGCGACGGGCTGCTCGTGGTGATCCGCGAGGCGGAGGGCACCGCGGGCGAGATCCCCGACCAGGTGCCTGCGGACGTGCCGCCCGCGACCCCTGTCCGACTTCGCGTCGAGCAGCTCAGCAGCGTGGAGCATGCGCTGGCGTTGGGCGTGCCGACGGTCGACCCGGAACGTGGGCCGATGCTCCGGCCGGGCATCGGTCGCCCCCTGATCCTGACCAACCTCGAGCGTGCCGAGGCGATCCGACTGCTGGCGGCGGATCACCGGCCCGCCACCCTGCTCGCATCGGCGCTCCTGGCCCTCGGGGTCGGGCTCATCGCCGTCGCCGTTGCCTGGGGCCTGGTCGGTGCGTTGGGGACCGCGCTCGTCCCACCGGCGGTGCTGGCCGCGTCGCCGGTTCCGACCACCGCGGCGCTCGGCGACCCGAGGAGCTCGGGCCAGGGTCCGGGCCTCGTGGGCGACCCACTGGCGGCGATCGTCACAGTCGTGGTGATCGCAGGGCTGGCCCTCGTCGCGACGCTGCTCTACGTGCGCGCGACGGGCGGTCCGCGACGGGACCGGCGCGAGCCCTGACGAAGGCGCCATCGCGACAGTGACGGGGCACCGGCACGACCACGTGGTGCCCTGCCGCGCGCGATGCGGGCGCGTCATGGGAACATGGTCCTATTGTCAACTCCTGTGAAGCAGGCGAGAGTCGCAGCCGATGGCCCAGCTTGACAAATCCCACACCGCCACGACCAGTCCCCGGGCCGCTCGCCCCGGGGACGCCACGCTGACCGTCACCAGGGCGGCGCGCATCCTCGGCGTGCACGCGAACACCGTGCGTTCCTGGAGCGACGCTGGACGCCTCCGCTACTACCGGATCAACGAGCGCGGCGACCGGCGGTATCGCGAGGCAGATCTCCAGCGATTCCTTGCCGCGGCCGCGTCGGGTCCCCAGGTTCCGTCCGAAGCGGCCGTCGCCGGCCTTCGCCAACCCCGCCAGCAGGGTGCCGTCCCGGCGTCGCTCACCGAGAGCCCGGCCGGGTTCGACCTGCTCGCGGACCTGGCGGAGGTCGCGTCGCTGCCGAGCGGCCTGGATCCGGCCCTGGATGAGGCGTGCGAGCGGATCCGCTCCGTGACCGGAGCCGCGCTGGTCGGCGTCTGGGAGCACCGGCCCGGAGGGCTCGTCGCCCGGGCGACGGCGACGGAGGGTCCGGGAACCTGGCCGTCGCGATCGATCCCGGCCGATCCCAACGTGATCTCGATGGCGCTCGAGACCTCGGAGCCGGTGCACGCCCGCCCCGGGACCTCGGGCCCGCTCCCGGTTCTCGGGATGGGCACCGACGAGCTGGCGGTCGCGATCCCCGGCGGCAAGATGCCATGGGGCGTGCTGGTCCTGGCCGGTGCCGTCGAGCTCGGGCCGGACGACGGTCGCCGGCTGGCCCGGGCGATCGCTCGGACGCTGGGCGTCCTCGTCCGGGGCGCCGGCGCCGCCGAGCAGGCCACGGGCCGCCTGCGTCGATCCGAGGCGCTCCGGCGGGTGGCCACTGACCTCGCGTCCAGGCTTGACGTGGGCGATGTCGTCCGCGACCTCAGCGATCACGCCCGCGTCCTGTTCGGCGCCGATCGCGTCGCCGTGGTCCTGCGGGACGCACAGGGACGCGTGTCGTCACCGGCGGGAACGGGGTTTTCGGAAGCCTTCCTGGCCGCCGCCCGCGACATCGAGGTTGCCCGGGACGTGCCGCACGACATCCCGGCCCGCCGGCCCCTCGTCGCGGCCGGACCCGACGCCCCGCGGTCCGCGAGCCCGCTCCGCTCGCTCGCCGTCCAGGAAGGCGTCGACACGCTGCTGGTCACGCCGCTGGTCGACGGACACGACCTGCACGGGATCCTGTACCTGGCGCACGATCGAGCCTACGACTGGCGCGAAGTCGACCTGGACGCTGCCGAAGGACTGGCGGGCGATGCGGCCGTCGCCGTCCGCTCGGCGCGGACGTTCGGGCGGATGGCCGCGTGGGCGGCGCAGCTGCAATCCATCCAGCGCCTGGGTGCCCGCCTGTCGGGGCTGACCGACGTGGGCCAGATCGGTCACGCCATCGCCACGGAGCTGCGGGAGCTGATCGACTATCACAACGTGCGCGTCTACCGGATCGACGGGGCCGACCTCGTCCCGGTCGCGATGCTGGGCCAGGTCGGCGAATACTCGGACGAGACGCCGGACCAGCTGCGGACCCCGCTCGGCCAGGGAATCACCGGCTGGGTCGCCCGCTACCGCGTGCCGCAGCTGGTCGACGACGCGGCCACGGATCCGCGAGCCATCACGATCCCGGGCACCGAGCCGGATCTCGATGAGTCGATGCTGCTGGCGCCGATGGTCCACGAGGGCCAGTGCCTGGGCGTGCTCGTGCTGTCCAAGCTGGGGCTGCACCAGTTCCAGGAGGACGACCTTCGCCTGCTCGTGATCTACGCCTCGTTCGCCGCCCAGGCCATGGCCAACGCCGACGCGACCGAGCGGCTCCGCCGCCAGTCGGCCACGCTCGAGCGGCAGCTGCGCACCCAGCAGGAGCTGCTCAGGACGACCGAGTCGATCCTCACCACGCTCGACCGGATCGCCGTCCTGGACCAGATCACCGAGAGTCTCGGTTCGCTCGTCCACAGCGACAACATCGCGATCGAGGTCGTCGAGCGCCCGACCGGTCTCCTGGTCCCGCTGACCGCCCGCGGTGTGCATGCTGAGGAGTTCCTGGCGCCCTGGGAGCCTGGCGAGAGCGGGATCGCGACCTGGGTCGTCGACCATAACGAGCCGGTCCTCATCCACGACGAGCGCACCGATCCGCGCGTCAACCACTTCCGCTCGACGGGCGAGCTTGACGGCAGCCTGATCGTGGTGCCGCTGATCGGACCGCACGGCGCGGCGGGGGTGCTCACGCTGGAGCGTCTGGGCATCGAGGCGGGGTTCGACGAACAGGAGTTCGAGCTCGTCAAGCTGTTCGCGGGGATCGTCTCGATCGCCCTGCGCAACGCGGAGACGTTCCAGGCTGCGGAGATCCGGGCTCGCACGGACGACATGACCGGCCTGCTCAACCACGGGACGTTCAAGGACTGGCTCGGACGGAGCGTGTCCGCGCGCGACCCGTTCGGCCTCGTGATGATCGACCTCGACGACTTCAAGGCCGTCAACGACACGCTCGGCCACCAGGCCGGCGACCGGCTGCTGCGCGAGATCGCGGCCGCAATCGTGGCCGGCGCACGCGACACCGACGCGGTGTTCCGCTACGGCGGCGACGAGTTCGTGGTGATCCTCCCGCGCAGCAACGCCACCGGGCTGGCAGCCGTCGCCGACCGGATCCGGTCGGCGGTCGCAGCGGTTGGCGCCGCCGGCACCGGGTGGATCGCCGATGGCGTCCAGGTATCGGCGTCCGTCGGCACCGCATCGTTCCCGGACGATGGGGACGACGCGGAGGCAGTCCTGCTGGCGGCCGACCGCGCCTGCTTCGTCGCAAAGCGGCGCGGACCGGGCCACGTCGCGACGGCGGCCGAAACCGCGGCGCTGGCCGGCAGGTTCACGCTGTCCGAGCCGACCCCTGTCGATCCGCCCTCGGCCACGCCCGCGTAACCGGGCTCGGTGGTCGAGGCGTCACACTGCGGTGGTGATCCGAGCCCGGCGACCGCAGGTCCGCGCTTCGAGGCTCCTCGCGGTCGTCATCGCCGCCGGCGCGCTGACGGTCTCGCTTGCGGGCTGCCTGCCGGCCTCGGTGCGGCCAACGCCCACGCCGGGGCCAACCCCGACACCGTCACCATCGCCCATTCCCACGCCGTCCCCGTCGCCGGCGCCGCCGACCCCCACGCCGGAGCCCACCTTCGCGCAGTACACGGTCGTCAGAGGCGACACGCTGCTCTCGATCGCTCGCCGGTTCCAGACCACCGGGCGGAGCATCGCCTACTGGAACCGGGACCGATACCCCGGCCTGGATCCCGAGTCGGCCGACTACGACCCGAACACGCTCCAGCGTGGCTGGGTGCTGCTGATCCTGCCGGGCCAGGAATATCACCCGCCGATGGACGAGGGTGAGACGCCGGACCCGACCGTCGAGCCATCTTCCGTGGAGTCGTCTCCCGCCGGGCCGTCGAGCACCGCTCCGGAGGCCGCGACCCCGGGGACCTGACATCGGGCGCCTGACGCCGGGCGCGCGTATCCTGCACCACCATGTCGCCCGCAGCCGCACCGCGCATCGTCGTCACCCTCATGGTCGCCGAGCGCCAGGCCGACCGCGCGATCGCGGCCCGCAAGAACGCGCTGTACGTCGACGCCGTGGCCCGTCACGGGGCGGCCGTGGTACCGCTCGACGCCGCCTCCACCGCAGCGGACCGGGCCGCCGCGTTCGCCTCCATGCACGGGCTGCTGCTGAGCGGCGGGGCAGACATCGATCCCGGACGGTACGGGCAGCCGATGGCCGGCGCGCGAGACATCGAGCCTGATCGCGACGCGCTCGAGGCCGAGGCCTGGGCGGCGGCCGAGCGACGAGGCGTCCCGGTGCTCGGGGTGTGTCGTGGCTTCCAGGCGATGAACGTGTTCGGCGGTGGTGGCCTGCTCCAGGATGTCGACGGTCACGCCGGAGCAAGCTGGGGCCAGGGACCGGCACTGACCCACCCGCTGCGCCTGGTGCCCGGGGCACGGATGACGCGGATCCTGTCGCCATCGAACGTCGGCGGCGGCGTCCTGACCGTCAACAGCTTTCACCACCAGGCAATCCGGCCCGGCGACCTCGCGCCGCGGTTCGTCGCGACCGCGTTCTCGCCCAGCCCCGCAGGCGACCTGGTCGAGGCGTTCGAGACGACGAGCGGCCCGTTCCGGATGGCCGTCCAGTGCCATCCCGAGCGCACCGAGTCGACGCCCAGGGCCTTCGAGCGCCTGTTCGCGTTCTTCGTGGACGCCTGCCGGGGCCCGATGGCGGCCCGCTGACCTGTTCAGGGCCGCGATAGGCGAGGCTCCGTGACCCGGGTGCGCCGACTCAGGTGGCGAGTCAGAATGGCACCCCGGCTGGGGCCAATGCGCGACTTGGGCTCCAATCCGGCGCTGCGCTGGCCGACAGGTCCCGCGCTGACGCACCCCGTGAGTTGCGCGGCCGAGACCGACCGGCGGAGTTCGGCCGGCGGACCGGCGGCTGGATGCGAACCTAGAGGCGACCCGCCTCGATGATCCGGTTGAGGAACTGCCGGGTCCGGGGCTCCTGGGGCTCCGAGAAGATCCGGGCCGGCGGGCCCTGCTCCAGGATCCGGCCGTCGTCGAGGAAGCAGACGCGGCTTGCGATGTCCCGCGCGAAGCCCATCTCGTGCGTCGCGATCAGCATCGTCATGCCGCCCGCGGCGAGCTCGCGGATCACGTTGAGCACCTCGGCCACGAGCTCCGGATCGAGTGCCGACGTGACCTCGTCGAGCAGCAGCAGATCCGGCTCCATGGCCAGCGCCCGGACGATCGCCACCCGCTGCTGCTGGCCGCCCGACAGACGGTCCGGATAGTCGCGGGCCTTGTCGGCGAGCCCGAACCGGTCGAGCAGCGCGAGCGCGGCGGCCTGCGTCTCCGCCGGCGACCGGCCGAGCGCCTTGCGCGGGCCCAGCGTCACGTTGTCCACCACGCGCATGTGCGGGAACAGGTTGAACGACTGGAACACGATCCCGACCCGCCGGCGGATCCGGTCCACCTTGACGCCGCGCGCGGTGATCTCCTCGCCCTCGATCAGGATCCGGCCGGCATCGATCGGCTCGAGCAGGTTGATGCACCGCAGCAGCGTGGACTTGCCGCTGCCCGAGGCGCCGATGAGCGCGATGACCTCGTGCTCGGCGACCTCGAGGTCGATTCCGCGCAGCACCTCGAGCTGGCCGAACGACTTTTGGAGGCCCTGGATCTCGAGCGCCGGTCCACTCACCGGCCACCGCCCTGCCAGCCGCCCCAGATCCCGCGCCCGCGCGTGCCGGCGGCAATCAGGCCGGCCGGGATGCTGCCGCCCAGCGAGCGGCCGCCGCCCCCCGATGCGCCCGCGCCGGCACCCCTGCGCCGCTTCTCGCGGGCGAGCAGCCAGTCCGTGAACCTGGCCATCGGGATCGTGACGACCAGGAACACCAGCGCCGTCGCCAGGAGTGGGGTGAAGTTGAACCTCGCCTGCTGGAGGATCGTGCTCTGGCGGAAGATCTCGACCACGCCGATGTAGCTCACCAGCACGGTGTCCTTCTGGAGCCCGATGAAGTCGTTGAGCAGCGGCGGGATGACGCGGCGGACGGCCTGGGGCACGACGACGTACCTGAGCGCCTGGGCCTCCGACAGCCCGAGCGACCTCGCGGCCGCGGTCTGGCTGGGGTGGATCGACTCGATGCCCGCCCGGTAGACCTCGGAGACATACGCGGAGTACAGCAGCGACAGTGTGAACACGCCCCAGAAGAACGGGTCCGAAGGCACGCCGGCGATGCCGAGACCCGGGATGCCGAACCCGACCATGAAGATCACCAGCAGGCCGGGCAGCGCACGGAACACGTCGACATAGATCGTGGCCAGGAGCCGGATCGGGAAGAACACCGGCCCCGGCAGGCTTCGCATGACGGCCAGCAGCAGGCCCCAGGCGAGGACCAGCACCTCGGCGATCAGGAACAGCTGGACGTTGACCCAGAACTTGGCGACGACCTTGGGGAGGCTCTCGAGGAACAGGTCGCGGTCGAGGAACTTGGCCTGGAACTCGGGCCAGCCGGGCGCGTTGGCGACCACGATCCCGAGCGCGGTGAACACCACGACGGTGGATGCGATGGCGATCAGGATCGACCGGCCGCCCTCGCCAAGCCGTGATCGGGGGCCGCGTGACGCGGGCGCGGGACGCACCCCCGGGTCGCGCGGACCCCCGAACATCATCGAGCGGTCAGGGCTGGAGGACCGGCGCGCTCGCCTTGTCGGACAGCCATTCCTTGGTGATCGAGTCCAGCGTGCCATCCGCCTTGATGGCGGCGATGGCGGCGTTGACGCACGCGGTCAGCGGACTGTCCTTCTGAAGCACCAGGCTGAAATGCTCAGCATCGGCCCCGGTCGGCGGCGCGAACTGGCCGACGATCACGCCGTTGTCCATCTGGGCGGCCGTGATGTAGAAGGCGGTCGGCAGGTCGACGACGATGCCGTCGATCTGCTTGGCGTTGAGGCCCGCGATCGCCGCGTCGTTGGAGTCGTAGACGGACGCGTCGGTCGTGGGCTGGATCGTGTCGGTGATGAACGCGTAGCTCGTGGTGCCCGACTGCGCACCCAGCTTGAAGTCCTTGAGCCCGGCCACGCTCGTGATCTTGGTGATCGGCGTGTCCGCGTTGGCGACGAGCGCCTGGTTGACCGTGTAGTAGCCGTCCGACATGTCAACGGACTGGGCCCGCTCGGCCGTGTACGAGATCTGGTTGATGTCGAAGTCGAAGGCCTTGGCCCCCGGCGCATACGAGCTGTCGAAGGGGACGTACGTCCAGGCGACGCTCGCCTTGTCGAACCCGAGCTTGGCGGCGACGGCGTTCGCGACGGCGCTCTCGAAGCCGCGGCCGTTGGTCGGATCGCCAAGCTCCCAGGGACTCGTGGCGGTCTCACCCGTGGCAGGCGGGTCGAAGTACGGCGGATAGGCGGGGTTGTCGGTGCCGATGGTCAGCATCCCGGCCGCGACGGTCGCCAGGTTGTCCTTGGCGCAGGCGTCGGGCGTGGCGGTCGGCGTTTCCGACGCCGCGGCGCTGGGTGCGCTGCTGGCTGCCTCGGACGGCGCCACCGACGGCGACGCGCCGCCGCTGGAGCAGGCCGCGACGAACACGGCCGCAAAGGTGAGGGCGGTCACGCCCCTGATCGTGCGCATCCTGTGATCTCCTCCTGAGAGTGTCCGGCGGAAGTGTACCGGTCGTCCGCCGCACGGGGACCCGCGTCAGGCGGACCGGATGTCGATCGTCATCCCGTCCGTGAGGCCCAGCTGCTCCGCGGCATTGCCCTGGTTGACCGCGATGCACCAGCGCGCCCGTACGAGTCCTCGTACAGGCGGCCCCAGCGGCGATCCCCGCGTCCGCCGGCGCGGTCGCCAGGTCCACGGCGAGCGCCGACAGCTTCACGTTGCCGAACGTGTCCACATACACGATCTCGGTGCGCAGGCCGCCGTCGGCGAGGCGTACGGGGGCGGGCAGCGGTGATGGCACCAGGGATCCAGGGTCGAGGCGAGGGCCGAGGGCGGTGAACGGCACGCCGGCTGCGAGGTGCCCGGCGGCAGGCGCGAAGATGTCCCGCCCATGGAAGCTGCTGGTGACCACGGGCAGCCGGTATTCGGGGTTCGCGAGCTCCCGGACCTCGTCGATCCCGCCGAGCCGGGACGCGCCCGCCGGAAGCAGCCCGTTGTCGGGTCCGATCAGGACGTCCCCGCGGGCGGCCCGGATGGCGATCGGCTTGCGAGCGGTCCCCACCCCGGGATCGACCACGCCCACGTGCGTTCCGCGCGGCAGGTACGGCATCGCGCACCACAGCGCGAGCGCGCCGTCACGGATCGAGAACTTGCGGACCTCGTGGGTGATGTCGAGCAGCTCGACGTCCGGGCAGATGCCCAGGATCACGGCGCGGCAGATGGCGGCCGACGCGTCGCGCGCCCCGAAATCGGTGAGCAGGGAGACCAACGGGCGCTGCATCACGGGATCGTAGCCCCGGAAACGCCCGAAGCGACGCCGGGAGGAGGTCGGCGTCGCTTCGGTTGGGCCGTGCTGATGGGAGGAGGAGGACCATCGCGGCCGGTCTGTTCGTGTTTGTCGCGCACCGGAGTGCGGTGAGGTGAGTATCGGTCGGGATCGGCGTGGACGGCGATGGCCCTGGAGTTCCATCCGGGCGGTACTTGTGGCGCGCGGGCGCCGTGCCGGACGACGTCCGCCGATGCCACGCCCGGCGCGGGGCCTCTGATGCCACGCCATGCGGCGGTCGCCGTCGCAGGCTCGCTAGACTCCGACCGTGCGGGTACGGATGATCGAGCTTCGGATCCTCGGGGCGGCACTGGCGGCCCTGTGGTTCACGACGTTCGCCCTGGTGCTGGTGGGGTACCAGCCCGGCGGCCCGGCGGATCACCTCGTGGGACTGGCCACCGGCCTGCCCATCCTGGTTGCCCTGGCCGCCGTCGTCTGGCCGCCGGTCGCGCGCGGAGACCGGGCGTTCGCCGCCATCGCCTGGCTGGGCCTGGGCGTGGTCCTGCTGATGGTCCCTTCGATCGTGAGCGTGGCCGCCCAGGTCGGCGGGCAGGGTTCGCAGACGCTGGTGCCATCGCTGGAGGCTGCGTACCCATGGATCCTTGCCCTCGCCGGCACCGGCATGTTTGCGGGACTGGGCATCGCACGGCGTCGCCTCGGCGAGACGTCGCTCCGCCGGCGTCGGGTCGTCCTGGGCACGGGCCTCGGCCTCGTCCTCGCGCTGCTTGCCGGCGGCGGGTTCACCGTGGCCGCGGTGGCCAACGAGCTCTCGCTCCGTGACCAGCCGGCGGCCACGTCCCGGTTCGGCCCGACGGATCCGACCGGCGAGCCGCCGGCATGCAGCGGCCCGTTGGTCGCCGGGTCGACCGCGCGGCTGACGCTGCTGATGGATTCGTCGATCGATGGCAGGGTCACCGGCCAGGTCTCGATCACGGGCGCCAGGAATGAGACCGACGTGCGCTGGACCGGGTTCGCGGCGACCCGGGTCACGCTGGGCCAGCACGGGCTGGCCCGGATCGGTGATCGCGCCTGGACGCTCCAGCCCGGATCGCCGTGGACCCGAACGACCGTCGGACAGGCAGCCGGTGGCGACCTCGATCAGCAGCTGCTCGCGGTCGCGCTCACGATGGACAACCGGGCCGTCTCGGAGGACCGCGGGCTCGCGTTCATCGAGGGCGCTCGAGCGCGGCATTGCCGGGTCACGATCGACGGGTCGACCCTTCGCCGCGCGGTGCCCGAGGTCGAGCTGCTCATCGGCTCCGCCGACGTGTCGCGCTGGCGGGGCGACCTGGACTACTGGGTGTTCACCGATGGCCAGCTCGGCCAGGCCGACATTCACGTGACGGGCCCGGCCACCGAGCTGTCGGGCGATGCGCTGCTGGCCTCGCTGCGGATCCACCTCACGGCGGTGGATCGCGCGTCGCCTGTGTTGATCCAGCCTCCGGCATCATGACGGAGGACACCTCGATGACCGACGACCTCGATGACCCCCTGCAGGCCGACAGCGAGCGGCTCGAGGGCAAGCGCGACCGGACCGCCCGGCTGCTGCGCGTGCTCCAGGTCCTCCAGGCTCACGGCGAGGACGGCGTCCGCCCGGCCGAGATCGCGAAGCGGACGGCCATGCACGTTCGAAGCGTGTATCGAGACCTGCGGGCGCTCGAGGGCGAGCTCGGCATCCCGGTGTGGAGCGAGCGCGGCCGGTGGGGCGTCGAGGGCCACGCGTTCCTTCCCCCGCTCCGGCTGACCCAGCAGGAGGCGATGGCGGTGTTCCTGTCCGCCCGCCTGATGACGCGCTATGCCGACAAGTACGACCCGGCCCTCGCCGCGGCGTTCCAGAAGCTCGAGGAAGGACTTCCGGAAGCGCTCCGAGCGCACGTCGAGCGCACGCTGGCGGACCTCGCCGAGCGGCGGGTCGATCCGGCGTTCAACCGCCACGTGGCGGACCTCACCCGCGCCTGGGCGGACCGACGCGTCGTACGCCTGACCTACGCACCTGCGCGCTACGAGGGCGCCGAGCGCGAGCCGCGGACGGCCGAGGTCCACCCATACCTGCTCGAGCCGTCGCTCGAAACGCACGCGCTGTACCTGATCGGGTTCGACGAGACGCGGGGTGCGATCCGGACGTTCAAGGTGGAACGGATCACCGACCTCGCCCTGACGCCACGGACGTTCGAGCCCCCGGAGGCCGGACCGCTCGCGGCAACGCTGCGCCGGGCCTGGGACATCATCGCGGATCAGCCCCAGGTCGAGGTCGTGCTGCGGTTCGCGCCGGCGGTCGCGGCGCGCGTGAGCGAGGCGACCTGGCATCCGAGCCAGCAGATCCGGGAGGTCGAGGACGGATCCCTCGAATGGCGGGGCACGGTGTCGGGCACGATCGAGATCCGGCTGTGGATCCTGTCCTGGGGCGACGACGTCGAGGTCGTCGCGCCACCGGACCTGCGGGCCGACGTGGCGGCGACGCTCGCGCGGGCCGCCGCGGCGTACGGATCGGATGGATCGGCCGGGCAGGAGGCCTGAGGTCCCGGCGGCGCGGTACGCTCTCCGGGTGGACGATGGCGATGATGATCCGGATGGCGGGGGCGACCGGCGCCCCGGGCTGAGGGCGGGCCGGCGGCTTCCGTTCGCGGCGGTCAACCTGATCAGCGACCCGATCCACGGCTATCTCGAGCTGACCCGGCACCTGGGACCGGCCGATGCGCGCGCCGCCGACCTCCACCCGGAGGCTGTCGCCGAGGTCGACCTCCTCGATACCGCGTGGGTCCAGCGGCTGCGGCGGATCAGCCAGCTCCAGAGCGCCCGCTGGGTGTTCCCCACCGCCGAGCACTCGCGGTTCACCCACGGCCTTGGCGTGATGCACGAGGCGGGACTGTGGGCCAGGTCGCTGTACCCGTCGCTGCGCGCCACCCTGCCGGCGGTCGCCCCGGCGGCGCCGATGCCGTCGGAGGGGCTGGTCGTCGAGACGCTGCGGATCGCGGGGCTGCTCCACGACGTCGGGCACGGGCCGTTCGCCCACTTCTTCGATGACCAGTTCCTTGCCCGCTTTCCCGCTCCCGCGGATCCCCGCCGGCCGGGCGCGAAGACGCTCAGTCACGAGGACCTCTCGCAGCTGATCATCGAGCACGAGCTCGACCCGCTGATCCGCGGTCTGCGACGGGCGCCCGGGTCCGTCCCCGAGCGCGACCGGTTCGCGGACGGTGAGACCATCGATCCGCGCTGGGTCTCGTTCCTGGTGTCAAAGCCGGCACTCTCGGATCCATCGATGCCCGCCTGGGTCCGGCTGCTCCAGCCGCTGCTGTCGGGCGTGTTCACCGTCGACAACCTGGACTACGTCCGCCGCGACGCCTACCTGACCGGCGTGTCGATGGGGCCGGTCGATGCAGAGCGGCTGCGGCGATATGCGTTCATCTCCGAGCGTGGCCTGACGCTGTATGAGTCCGGCATCGGAGCGCTCGAGATGTTCCTGACCGCACGCCTGTTCATGTACCAGCACGTGTACCTGCATCGCACGGTGCGGGCGATCGACCTCGACCTGGCGGAGGTGTTCGCGCCGTCGATCCTGGCCGTGTTCGGCGATGGCTCACCCGCCGGGCGACTGGGCGACTTCGCTGACCTCGATGAGTACGCGCTGCTCCACCAGGCCGCCCTGTGGGCGCGCGGTGAGCGGCTCTCACCGGCGCCGGTGCCGGGCGACGGGACGGTGACGCCCGCGGTGGCCGACGGCTGGCGGGCGATCCTGCTGCGCCGTCCGCGATGGCGCTCGGAACGCGAGGTCAGGGCCGAGTCCGAGACGCGGGATTTCCCGCGGGCAATGCTCCGCGAGCTCGGCGACCCCGAGCCCGGGCGGGTCGCGATCGACCTGTGCGATGTCGACGCCCGGCCAGGATCCGGCAAAGCCCCGACGCTCGCAATCGAGCTGCGCGACGGTATGGCGGGGCCCGAGCTCGCGGAGGCGCTCGCGAGCGTCCCGGCCTGGTTCCTCATCGGGCGGCGGTACCGGCGGATCGACTGACCGGTCGGCCGCCGAGGAGCGCGTAGCGGCGGCGGTCAGGGCGCGGCGATCCCCGGGCTGGCCGCGCCGGTCGTCGGCCGGGGCGTCGCCGGCGCGTTGATCCCCGGCTTGGGCGGGAGGACGAGCAGCGGATCGACCCGCGCGATCTCCTCCGTCGGCACGAGCATCCGCTTGACGACGCCGGGGTCGATACCGAACGTGTCCCGTTCGAAGGGCGAGAACAGCCCGTAGTGCAGGTGGCATCCCGTGGCGTGTCCGGTGGCGCCTTCGTAGCCGAGCAGCTGGCCCGCGTGCACCTGCTGTCCCCTCTTGACCACGATGCGCTCGAAGTGGGCATAGACGCTTTGGTATCCGTTGCCGTCGTCGATCACGACCACGATCGGCAGGGTGCTCCACAGTCCCTTCGCCTGGAGCCGGGCGAGGTAGGGCGCCAGGTCGCCGATCCAGCCCATGTACGCGTCGTACCTCCGCCCGGCCGCGAGCACCGTTCCGGCGTGGGCTGAGGTGATGCGGTCCCCACAGAAGGTCGCCAGGTCCACGCCGTCGTGGAACAGCTGCCCGTCGACGATCCGGGAACCCCACGGCGTCGGGCCGAACGGCAGCGTCAGGCGCGGGTGCGCGATCGGCCAGACGTAGGCACGGAGGAGGTCGAGGGCCGGAGCCCTTGGCCGCTCGACATCGACCAGCGTCCGGGCGGATTTCGGGGCGACCGGGGCGGCGCTCGCCGCCGCGTCGGCCACCGCCGAGGCGATCGGTGCCGGTGTCGGCCCGTGCCCCGCCGCCGGCGCCGGCCCTGGACCGCCGTCACTGACGAGGTCGAGCACCGCGCCGCGGGGGACGGCCCCGGGGGCCCCGACCAGCGCAGCGAACGCGATCACGATCGCCAGGGGCGCGATGCGGCGATGACGGGGTCGCGCCGATGCAGGGCGGGCATGTCGGGGCACGAACGGAGTGTGCGTCACGCGGTGCCGCGTCCGCAAACCGGATCCCGAGGACCGGTTGGTCTCACGTCGCGTCGGCTCCGCCGGTCGCTCGTCGCGGCGGCTCGCGGATTGTCCCAGCCGGTATCATCGCGGTCCGCGCGCCCGTAGCTCAGTGGACCAGAGCATCGGTCTTCGGAACCGAGTGTCGGGGGTTCGAATCCCTCCGGGCGCGCCATTGTCTTGAGTCGCGACATATGAGTCACATGAGTCGGGACATCCGAGTCACTGTGACCCTCCTGTCGCCTGGGACCCCGGCCATCGGCCGGGGTCTCGTCGTGTGTTGCGCCAGTACCCCTTGTCGGCCTCGATCCGATGGACCGAGAGGAGCTCGCCGGGGTCGAGGGCGACGACCGTGACCTCCTGTTCGCCGACGATGGCGAGCACCCGGCGGCGGTCGTGCACGGCGCCGATCCTAGCTGAACAGGCCGAAGCCGCGCGCCTCGCAAGCAAGCACGGCCTGTCCGTCCGGGCCGCGGGATGCAGCGGGGGTTCGAGTGGCACGAACCAATTGCGAGTGCCGCCTGGCCCATTCCTCGGGCGCGACAAATACATGCCAGGGGGCTACTATTGGTAGTGCACGCGTGGACGAGGCGACGCGAGCCCGCGCCGAACGAGACCACAATTCGGTTGCGCGGCCGCTCATCGGCATCAGGTGCCGCCCTCGTCGTCCGCCCGCGACAGGTTCCATGCGCGACCATGCGTCGCGTCCCGCAATGGAGGTTGCGATGGCCACGACCAATTACGAGCACGCCCGTCTCGGCAGGACTGCGCTCGCCACACGAACGATCCCGATGGCGGTGCCCATCCTGACGGCGCTCTCGCTCGCTATTGCCGGGGTCCTGTTCGTCGCCTATCCGGCCCTCCGGCCGTTCTCCTCGGAGACTGGACTCGAGGGCGCGCAGGCCTTCGCCGCCACCAACTGGATCATTGCCCATTCGCTCGCCATGGCCGGGTTCATCTTGCTCGGGCTGGCGCTGCTCGGCATCTGCGAGCTCCTCCGCGGCACGCCCGGACAGCGCCCGGCGAGCTGGGGCATGGTGCTCAGTTGGATTGGCATCGGGCTGACCCTGCCCTACTACGGCGCCGAGATCTTCGGCCTGCACGCGGTCGGGCAGGCCGTGGTCAACCGCAACAACCCGGACCTCATGTCGATCGTCAACAACATCCGCTGGGAGGTCGGCATCTTCTGGATCCTGGCGGGCCTCGCCGCGCTCGGCGTTGGCGTCGTCCTGTTCGCGATCGCGATCTGGCGCTCGGGTCGCCTGGCGAAATGGTCGGGGATCGTCCTTGCTGTTGCATTCGCCCTGTACATCCCGCAGTTCGCAGCCGGCCAGCCGCTCCGCGTCGCCCACGGCGTCCTGATCCTCATCGGCGCCCTGATCCTGGCCTGGGCGGCCTGGCCGCGGGGCGTTGACGAGACTGGGATCGAGGCTCGTGCACAGCGTCAGGAGGGATGACCCGATGGCAGTAACGCTGATCAACGTGTTCGAGGTGCCGGCCGGCCGCGACGACGAGTTCGTCGCAGGCTGGCAACGCACGGCGGACTACATGCGCAAGCAGCCCGGGTTCCTGTCGACTCGGCTCCACGTGAGCCTCAACGGGAACGCCCAGTTCCGCTACGTCAACGTTGCCGAGTGGCAAGACCCGAAGGCGTTCCAGTCGGCTGTGGGTCAGGCCGGCTTCCGAGAGGTAGCCCAGCAGATCGCGTTTGCCGAGGGCCATCCGTCGCTCTACCGCGTGGCAGAGGCGACGGCATGAAGGTCGCAGAGGGCATCCATCGCATTGGCGATGATCCACGGGTCAACGCCTACCTCGTCGAGGAGGCGGGCGAGGTGACGATCATCGACGCCGCCATGCCCGGCTTCTACGACGATCTCCCGAGGGAACTGGCGGCGATGGGCCGGAGGATGGAGGACGTCCGCGCTGTCGTTCTGACCCACGGCCACTCGGACCACCTCGGCTTCGCCGAGCGGGTGCGGACCGATCGCAAGGTGCCGGTCTGGATCCATGAAGCCGACGCCGGTCTGGCGCGGGCGGAGGAGGACCCCAACAACCCGATGGGCAAGATCCGCCTCGCGCCCCTCCTGGGATTCCTGTGGCTGGGGCTTCGCAACGGCGGCCTCAAGCGGCCGGTCGTCAAGGTTGTCTCGACCTGTGGCGACGGGGCGACGGTCGATGTGCCCGGAAGCCCGCAGGTGACGCTGGTGCCGGGCCACACGCCGGGGAGCGCGGTCCTCTGGCTGGCCAGCCGCGATGCCCTGTTCGTGGGCGACGCGTTCGCGACCTACTCGGTCACGGATGGTGGGCACGGCCCGCGCATCGCGCCGTTTACCGCCGACCGCCGGCAGGCGGTCGAGTCCCTGGCCAGGATCGCCGACAGCCCCGCGGCGGTCGTGCTCCCCGGTCATGGCCAGCCCTGGCTGCAGGGCATGGCGGAGGCCGTCCAGCTGATCCGGGCGTCGGAGCCCGCCGGCGCGCGGTCGAAGACCACGGAGCAGCCGACCACGCATCGCGCGGCTAGGTGACCCCGGTGCCCATCCAGACCGCCCTCCCGGCGTGGCACGACTTCTTCGTCGCGTCGACCGGGGCGGCTGCGGTGCTCCTCGGCCTCACGTTCGTCGGCCTCACGATCCACGTCGAACGCCAGGGCCTGGACAGCCTCCGGCGCGGTCTGGCGATCGGCTCGGCGACGAGCCTGCTCTACGCCCTGTTCGCGTCGCTGCTCATGCTGATGCCCGATGGCGTTCCGGCCGTGCAGGCGGTCGGCCTGGTGCTGATCGGGTTGTTCGGGTTCATCTCGGCCGCGGCGGCCCTGGCAAATGCTCGCCACGGCGGATCGACGAGGGCCAGGCTCGCCTTCCAGTTCGTTCTCCCGGGGATCGCGTTCGCGCTGCTGGTGATCGGCGGGATCGCCCTCGCGTTCGGGGTCGAGCAGGCGGTGTGGGGCGTTGCGTTCGTCGTGTTCCTGCTCATCACCTCCGGGACGCAGAGCGCCTGGGACCTCCTGGTCAGCTTCGCGCCCGAGGCACGGGAGCATCAGGAGGGCAAGGCTGCCGCCGCTCCTCGGGAGCCGGATCCCGCGAGCCGCGGGTCGAAACTCAGACGCGAACGCGCATCGGCAAAGGAGGCAGGATGACTCGCCACAAGCGGATCTCGATCGTCATCACGACGGTCTTCGGGTTCACCTACATCATGGCCAACGCGCAGTTGCTCCCCCCGTCGGACGCCACCCCGGTCCGGGTGATCGGGATACTCGCGGCAGCTGGCCTGCTGATCGGCCTTCCCCGGCCCGATCGGCCCGATCCGCCCGGAGTCGGGTTCAGCCGTGCGTACTGGCTGATCGTCGCGGCCGAGGTCGCCGCCGGCATCGGTGGCCTCGTCGTCCTCAACACGCTGCTCGGGATCCACGACGCCTCGATCGCCTGGATCTCAGTCGTGGTGGGCGTTCACTTCTTCGGCTTCTACGTCATCTGGCGGCTCCCGATCATGGTCTGGGTTGGTGCGGCGATCACCGCCTGTGGCGCGTTGGGGCTGATCGCGGCGGGCATGGACCGGTCGGCGGCCCTGATCGCGATGGTCGCCGGGATCGTGCCGGGCGCGGTGCTGCTCGCCGGCGGTTACTGGAGCCGCTTCCATCGAGCGCCCGGCCCATGGGCGAGCCAGGGCTGACGCGCGATGGACACGCCCGGGTTGTCGCTCGAAGAGCGACAGGACGTCGAGATCGCCACCGAGCGCCTCTTCTTCTTCTCCGACGCGGTATTCGCGATCGCCATGACCCTGTTGGTCATCGATCTGCGCGTCCCCGACCTCGCCGGGTCGGTGACCGATCGCCGTCTCGCGAGCGCCCTGGCCGAGGATCTTCCGCGCGTCTTCTCCTACGCGCTGAGCTTCGCGGTGATCGGCATGTACTGGCTCGCCCACTGGCGCCGGTACGCCATGGTCCGTCGTGTCGACGAGACGCTCGTCCTGCTCAACCTGCTGTTGCTGGGGCTCGTCGCCGCGATCCCGTTCCCGACCTCGCTGCTGGGCCAGTACGGCGACCTCGCGGTCGCAGTGGTCCTGTACGCGGGGCTGCTGGCGGCTGCTGGCCTGGGCGGCACAGCCGGCTGGCTGTACGTGACCCGCAAGGGCCTGATGCGACCGGGCGTGACGCGAACCGAGGTCCGGGTCGGGACATTGCGCGGCCTGGCAGTGCCGGTGGTGATGCTGGGCTCGCTGGCGATCCTGCCGTTTTGGGGTCCCGGTCCGGTGGAGCTGGCATGGCTGCTCATCATTCCGCTCCACTGGCTCATCGCGCGCTGGGCGACACGCGCTGACATCGAGCAGGGAGGTAGCGCATGAGAATTCAGGACCCCCAGCCTCAGGTGCCGTCTCCGGCCCGGAGCCCCGCGCCCGCCGATCAACAGGAACTGTCGCCTATCGCGTGGCTGAACCTGGCGCTGCGCGCGGCCATGGAGGCCGGCGTCGTCCTGGGTCTCGCCTACTGGGGTTCTCGGGCCGGTTCGAGCAGCGTCGAGAAGGTCGCGCTGGCCGTTGGGGCACCGGTGCTGCTCTTCGGGTTCTGGGGCCTCGTCGACTTCCATCAGGCCGGCCGGGCCGCGGAGCCACTGCGACTCGTGCAGGAGCTCGTCGTCTCGGGCCTCGTGGCGCTTGCGTTGTGGAGCGCCGGACAACCGTTGCTCGGGCTCCTGCTGGCCATGCTCTCGGTCGTGTACCACGCGCTCGTCTACGCGACGGGCGGCCGGCTGTTGAAGTCTCGTTGAGCGAGAGACTCGATGCGCATCTTCATTGCCGGGGCCTCGGGCGTGCTTGGGCGCGCGCTGCTGCCCCTCCTCGTGGGACATGACGTCGTCGGGACGACGCGGTCGCGGCCCGATGTCGTGCGCGCACTCGGCGCGGAGCCCATCGTCCTCGACGCATACGATCGCGGGCGCGTGCTCGAGGTGGTCAAGGCGGCGCGGCCGGACATCGTCGTGGACTTGCTCACGGACCTGCAGGGACGTGACTTCGCGGCAAACAATCGCATCCGACGCGAGGCGACGCCGATCCTCGTCGAGGCGGCGGTGGCAGCGCGCGTGCGGCGGCTGGTCATCGAAAGCATCGCCTTCGACGTCGCGCCTGAGGCGGCTGCGGCCCGGGACCAGATGGAGCGAACCGCCCACGCATCTGGTCTGGAGGTAGCCGTGGTGCGCCTCGGGCGCCTCTGGGGCCCTGGAACGTGGAGCGTGGTGCCCGGGGACGGCGGGAAATGGATGAACGTCGAACAGGCCGCGGTACGCCTACGCGACGCGACCCTCAGCTGGGGACACCCTGAGGGTTCGGCTCCAGCCCGTCCACGACCAGCCACCCCTCCGCCCGCCCCCGGTGGATGAGTTGCTCGGTAGTGAACCCCGACCGCGCCCGCAGATCGGCGAGGTGGCGCTTCGCGGTACTCGGTCGGACGCCGACACGCGCCGCCGCGGCAACGGACCTACCGGCAGCCACGAAGGCCGCCAGGACGTCGACCTGCCGTGCGGTCGGCGTCCGCGGAAGGGAGCCGCGCAGGTAGACGTCCCTCACGACGTCGGGCTCACCTGGCTGCGGGTGATGAGCCCCAAGATCACCGCGGTCACCGCGAGGATCGCTCCGATCTGGTCATGTGCGAGGGACAGGCCGAACGCGACGACGAGGGCGATCACCGCCTGGGCAAGGGCGAGGACCATCGCGGGTTCGCGACCGAAGATCGTGCCGGGCGCAGCGTCCATGGATCCTCCTGTCACTTCACCCGGACGATGTCGCCCGGGTGAATGAGCCCGGGGTTGGCGCGGTGCTTCGCGTTCTCCGGGAAGGCGAGCAGCGCCTTGAGGGTCAGCCCGTGCGCAGACGCGATCGCGGAGAGGCTGTCGCCCGCCTTGACCGTCACCGTGGTGGTCGGCGGGTGGAGGATCGCGTTCGCCCGGGCGATGACATCGGCGAGGAACGCCTCGCGGCTCGCCTTGGGACAGGGGCAGGACGCCCGGTTGACGCTGTTGATGTCGCTGTGGCCATGGACCGTGTCGCGGTTCAGCGGCAGGCCGGTCGCCTTGGCCATCGCGGCGATCCGGGTCGCGCAGAACTGCTTCTGGGCCACCGTGATCGGGTAGGTCGAGCCGTAGCCGACGCACTCGAACTCGAGCCAGTACGCCTCGTTGGCGTTGTAGGCCTTCGCTTTGAGGGCGAGCACCTTGGTGATGCCGGCGTTGGCGCTGTTCGGGTTGGCGACGTCGCCGTTCGACCAGGCGCGTGCTCGGCTGCGTCGATGGCCTCGATCGCCCAGCCGTCGCGGACGACGTAGTAGTGGGCGGACGGTCCGTTCGAGCCGGCCCGGTTCGCGTAGTTGCGCTCGTCACGCGCCGCCTGGTGGCGGTCGGGGTTCGCGGCGGTCCGGCGGTTGCCCGTGATGTGGATGCAGGCGAGGATCGGCGCCGTGATCCGGCGCTGCGCGCCGCGCGTCGGATAGCCGTATGCCTTGTTCGTCAGGAGAGCGGTCACGGTGGTCACTTCACACCCCTCCAGAGCGAGCCGGCCTCGAGTCCCAGGAGCGCGAGGATCGCGCCCAGGAGGGGGAGGAGGGTCCCGGGGCTGACGTCGTAGCCGGGGACGATGACGTCGAGCACGAGCAGGACGACCAGGACAAGCGTGAACGCAGCCGCGGCGCCGATCCGGGCCGAGCTGTAGGCGTCGGCCCGAACGCGCTCCGGCGCATCGTCACGACGCTCATCGCCCATGCCGGCGCAGGCGGTCGATCCAGGCATCGACGAGGGACGGCAGCAGCCACCGGTCGAGGGCGACTCCCATGGCCACGCCGGCGAGGAACGCGGCGACGAGCTCGACGCCGCTCATCGGGTCGCCGGGGGGTCGACGGCGCGGACGTACCCGGTGGGGGGAATCGGGAGTCGGTGTGGATCGGACCAGCGCGCCGTCATGCCTTCAAGGGTGCGGGCGGCGGGCGTTCGATTCCATATCAGTTGGCCGATTGGGCCATGGTTTCGAGTTGGGGACGCACGGCGATACCCGGGCTGATCAATTGCTTTCGGGGAACAGAACCCTGTGGCCGAGCTCGACCGTGGTGGCGTTCAGGTCCGGCGCCTCTGCGTAGGTCAACACCACCCCTCGGCCAGGGGCCATCGCATCGCAGCCCTGGCCCGGCCAGAAGGCCACCACCGAGCCTGTGGATGGCCCGGGTGGCGCACCATATGACAAGTGCGCTTGACGTTGCTGGTGTCTCGTGTCATCGTTCCTCTTGTCAAAGACACTTGACTTAATGACAAGAGGAGTTTACTGATGGATCGGAAGACGCGTTTGCTCGCAGGTTGGGTAGTCACTGTAGTGGCCGCACTGGGGATGGTCTTGGGTGCGGTCCCCATCGAGGTCGGGCTGGTGGCGGGGACGGCCGGCTTCTTGATGCTGGGGACGGCGTCCAGCGCCGGCCGGGCCGGCCGGGCCGGCCGGGAAGAGAATTCGTGAACGAGCGCGACCAGAGGAGCTCCTGGTCGTCGACCAAACTCGACCGGCGAAATCGCACATTGATCGTCATCTGGTCGCTTCTGTGGGTCGGGGCCTTCCTTGTCGCCGACGCTGCCATCGATCGTGGATGGATCGAGGGTGACGCGGGAGTCGTCGTGGCGTCGATCGGCACCGCGATTGTCGGTCTGGCCTGGATCGTGTCGTACATGCGCTTCCTGAGAGACGCCGACGAGTTGATGCGCAAGATCCAACTCGACGCCATAGCCCTGGCACTTGGCGGGTGTTTCGTCGCCGGGTTCACTCTCATACTTCTGGGCGGTGCCGGAGTGGTCCGGGCAGGGATTGTCTGGGTCCTGGTGGTGACTTCAGCCATCTATGTGCTGTCGGTGCTCATCGGGATCCGACGGTTTGGGGGATGAAGAACCGGATTCGTGTGCTCCGGGCCGAGCGGGATTGGACCCAGGCACAACTGGCAGATGCAGCGCAGGTCTCGAGGCAGACCATCAATGCGATCGAGACGGGCCGGTTCGACCCGAGCCTCCCGCTTGCCTTCGCAATTGCTCGAAATCTTCGGCCTGACCATCGAAATGGTATTCGACCCGGATCCGTGATTCGCCACGACTGATCGTCGAGAGCGACCTGCCCACGAGCGTCGCAACCTCCCGCATCGGACGCTGCTCCTTGGGGCAGGTCCGCGAGTCGCATGCGCTCGTCCTCGGACAGGCAGCGCGGTGAGTGGCGCTTTCGGATGGCCAGGGCGGTGGCGCTGGTGGCCACGCTCGTGGTCATCTCGGCACCCGGGCCAACGCGGGCGCATACGGGCGGACCTGGACGGGGGTCAGCCCACGCCAGTCGCCTGCCCCAGCAGGGAATCGAGCCTGTCGAAGTTCTCGTCCATGCCGCTATCCATCCCGCCGAGCATGGCATCGCGGTCCTCGACCGACAGAAACAGCGACAGGCCGTCGATGCGGCTCCGCCCAGCGGGCAGATCGACGAACGTGAGCACGTCGAGGGAAGGATGGCCTGGCTCGTTGTCGAACTCGAAGGTCTGCACGAGCCGGCTCGGAACGGTGACCTCGTGGAACGAGCCGTGGAACGCCCACTCGCCTCCGGCCCCAGTGATGACATAGCTCCAGCAACCACCCGTCCGAGCGTCGAATTCGCGCATCGTGAGCACGGTGCCGTCGGGGCCGGTCCACTGGGCCAACAGGGCCGGATCGGTGTGGGCCGCGAAGACGCGTTCGGCCGGTGCCTCGAACTCGCGCGAGAAGGTGATCGTCTGTGCCCCGGAGGGGGCAGTCACGGTGCGCGTGTTGTTCATGTCGACTCCTCTGTGCGCTTGAGCACCTCGTCAAGGCGCGCGTATCTGGACTCCAGGCGCCGACGATGTGCCTCGAGCCAATCGGCGGAGCTAGCGAGACGGGCGATCTCGAGGTGCACGGGGCGGGTCTTCCCCTCCCTGCGCCTCGACACGACACCTGCGGCTTCGAGCACCTTGATGTGCTTGGAGACCGCCTGGAGCGAGATCGGAAACATCGCTGCGAGCTCGTTCACGGTCGCGTCGCCCTCAGCGAGCCGGTCGACGATCGCTCGCCTAACCGAGTCGCCGAGGGCGGCGAACGTCGCCGCAAGATCCGGCCGCTCCATCAATCCCACCTACAATCAACCGCTTGGTTGAATGAAGATACCGGGGTCGCGGCCTCACGTCAAGGGCGACTCGGACGCCGTCAACCAGGGTTGCTGTCAGGCTGCGGCGGCCGCTGACGGCATCGTGCCCCTGGCCGTCGTTAGGATGCTGTGGTGTTTCCGGGAGGCGCCTAGCAGGACCCGCACTTTCCGCTCGTCGATGGCCTCCACGTCCCGGGCCATGCCCTCCGGCTCCGGCGGCCGCTCCGCCAGGATCCATACCAGCTGCGCCGTCGTCGCAGCCCCCACCTTGGACCGCGCACTCGCCAGGTGGGGCTTGACGGTCGAGTGCGACAGGCCGAGGCGGTGCGCGGCCGCCTTCTCCGACCCGGCGACCACGACGGCCGCGACGACGACGACCTCCCGGTCCGTGGCGCGTCCGGCGAGGGGCGGTCCCTCACGCCAGCCGCCTCGCCGCGGCAAGCCACTCATCCATACCCTCGATCGGGATCTCGTAGGTTGCTGACGCGCGCCCAACACCCTCCGGGCGCGCTATTGGTCCAGCTGCGCGGACCGTCAGGTTCCGCGGCGGACGCGACGCCCATGACGATTGGGGGAGTGCCCCAAGTCACCGTGCGCGTGTACAACGAGAGCGGGTGATCCAAGCACCGCGCCTTCGCGACGCCCGCGGACGCGACCAGACCGATGGGGGCCATGCACAGCCTGACGCCTCGCCTGCGAGTCTCTGCCCGAGGCATCGTCATCGTGTATGCGGCTGGGGCAGTTGCCTGGATCCTGCTCAGCGATCGCGTCGCCTACGCGCTCGCCCCGAGCCAGGATCGCGCTCGCGACCATCTCGACGCTCAAGGGCTGGGCCTTCGTGCTGGTCACCAGCGCGCTGTTGGCGGTCATGGTGGCTCGGTACGGCGCCCAGCAGAGACGTGCGGAGGTGCACCTGGAGCGCCTCAACCGGGTGCTGCGGACCCTCTCCATGGCGAACCAGGAGCTCGTCCGGATCCCCGACGAGCCCACCCTGCTCCGGGCGTTCTGCTCGGTCATCGCCGAGCACGGCGCATTCCTCGGCGCCTGGATCGGCTACCGCGAGGACGATCCATCGGGCACGATCCGACCGGTCGCCCGGGCCGGTTCGATTGCGGATTACCTGGACGGGATCACCCTCAGCTGGAATGACCCGGCGCGCGGGAGCCTGGGTCCGGCCGGGACCTCCATCCGGGAAGGTCGGCTGGTCGTCAGCCCGGACGTCGCCGCAGACGAGAACCTCGCCTGGCGTCGCCAGATGGTCGAGCAGGGGATCCGTGCGCTGGCAGCGCTGCCGCTCAAGATCGACGGCGCCCCGTTCGGCACGCTCGTGATCTACGCCGGCGACCCGCTTGCCTTCCAGCCCGACGAGATCGCCCTGCTCGAGGAGCTCGCCTCGGACCTCGCATATGGCGTCGAGAGCCTGCGCGTCAAGGTCGCCGCCACCCAGGGCGGGGCCGAGCGCCAGCGCCTGTGGGCCGCGATCGAACAGTCGGCGGAGGCCGTGATCATCGCGGACGCGTCAGGGGCGATCGAGTACGTGAACCCGGCCTTCGTGCGGGTCACGGGGTACTCGTCCGACGAGGTCCTGGGCCAGAATCCTCGCATCCTGAAGAGCGACGTTCATGGCCCGGCCTTCTACGCCGCCATGTGGAAATCGCTGACGAGCGGGCAGTCGTTCGTCGGAGATCTCACCAACCGGCACAAGGACGGCACGCTGTTCGAGGAGGAGGCCGTCATCTCGCCGATCCACGACGCGGCCGGGACGATCACGAGCTACGTCGCCGTGAAGCGCGACGTGACCCGGGAACGGGCCCTGGAAGCCGCCCATCAGCGGGTGACGCGGGAGCGCACCATCGTCACTGAGGCCGTCGCTGCCGTGCAGGCGGGTGCAACGGCGGCCGACATCGCCGTGGCGATCTGCCAGCAGGCCGTCAGCCTGTCCGGGTTGAACAGCCTCTCGCTGGCCTACTTCACGCTCGAGGGGCCGGCCGTATCGCTTGCCTTCGTGCGGGCCGACGGGGTGGCCGTGCCATTGCGCCGCCTGCCGCACCAGCGCAGCCGAACGCTGCGCGAGCGGGCCGAGGCGGGGCCCTGGGTCGAGGCCTGGGCGAGTCGGCCGGGACATCCGTACAACAAGGTGCACCATGAGATGGCCACCCGGGCCCTCGCGTACGCGCCGGTGCGTCATGGCGGCAGGCTCATCGCACTCCTGACCGCGACCTCGTCGGAGGTCGACGCGGTGGAGCGGTTCGCCGAGCTGCTGCCCACGCTGCTCGAGGTTGCGGCCATCGGCGGTGCACTCGTCGGGCCGGCGATCGCGGACCTGACCGAGACCGGTGCCATCGTGGAGCGCATTACCGGAGTGATCGCGGCCGGCGCATTCGGGCCGGTCTTCCAGCCGATCGTCGACGTCGTCACGGGCAAGCACGTGGGGTTCGAGGCGCTGACCCGCTTCTCGAACGGATCACCCCCGGACGTCGTCTTCGCTGACGCCCGGGCCGCGGGGCTCGAGGCTGACCTGGAGGTGGCGACCCTGGCGGCCGCGATCACCGCGGCCGCGGGGCTGCCGGAAGGCACCTGGCTCAGCGTAAACGTATCGCCCAGCCTCGTGGTCAGGGATCGCCGGCTCGCCGGCCTCCTGCGCCGCGCGGACCGGCCGGTCGTGCTCGAGGTGACCGAACACGTCCCCGTCGAGGACTACGACGTGCTCCGCGCCGCCGTCAGCCGGCTCCGCCCCCACGTGCGCATCGCGGTCGACGACGCCGGCGCGGGCATCGCCAACTTCAGTCACATCGTGGAGCTGCGGCCCGCGTATGTGAAGCTCGACATGAGCCTCACCCGTGCCGTCGACACGGATCGCACGCGGATGGCCATGGTCGTCGGGCTCCAGCAGTTTGCCGCCGAGTCGCAGTGCGAAACGATCGCCGAGGGTGTCGAGACCCAAGCCGAGCTCGCGACGCTGCGCCGGTTGGGAGTCCACCTCGCCCAGGGGTACCTGGTCGGCCGGCCGGCTCCGGTGGAGGCCTGGTCATCGACCCTGGGGACCGCATCGATCGGGGTCGCCGCGGTCGCGCCGGGCAGCGACTCGACCAAGCAGACGGGCGGCGTCGCGCGGAGGATGAGCAGCGTCACGACACGCCGTCCTGCCGTCGCGATCCGTCGGGCGTGAGCGCGCGCAGCTCAGCTCGAAGCAGCTTGCCGACCGAGCATCGCGGCAGGCGGTCCAGCCACGTGACGGACATCGGCTGACGGCCGGGCGCGATCCCCGCCCCGGGTTGATGCGTCAGGCGCAGGTGACGTTCAGCACACCCTCGCCGAGGTCCACCTGTGAGTTGGCCGCCACATCGAGCTCACGATAGCTCTCGATCCAGGTCACGTTCGAACCGTCGACGGTCGCCGGGACCGCCCCCTCCCGGGTGCCGGAGCGGATCACGTAGATCTGCGTCGGGCCGAAGTCCAGCTGGACGCTGGTCTGCGACCAGTCGTCGCCCAGGTAGAACTGGACCATCTCGAACGATGCGCCCGTCGCATCTGTCCCGTTGACCTCGAATGAGCCCTTGGTCGGTCCATCGTCGGTGAACTTGCAGTCGCTGATCGCGAGCGCGTAGGTCTTCCCGTTGACCTCGAGCCGGCCCTCGCCGGGGTCGGCCGCCGGACCAGTGTCGCCGCCACCGGTGCCTCCGCTGGGCGCTTCGGGGGCCGCAGCCGATGGGGTGGCGGCTCCACCGGAGTCGGCGCTGGATGCAACCGACGACGATTTCGCGGGATCCGGAGTCGGATCGGTCGTCTCGCCACCGCCCGAACAGCCGGCAAGGACGAGACTGAGGGTGGCCAACGCGGCAGTGGCGCGGCCGGACCGGGTCGTCGGGGTGTGCATGGCACGATCCTCCGTTGGGGACGCAGGACCGACCCCCGGGGCCAGGTGACGGATAACCTGCGCCGAGGACAATCCCGATAGGCTCGTCGGTGAGGTTACGCATTGCGATCGCCCGAGGTCAACCCGCGTGCACGATCGTGGAGCAGCCGCTGGGCACGCTCGCCCGATTGGTGATGCCGCCGATTGGGCGCGAGACCCGATCAGCCGGCTCCGGCCGCCTCGAGCAGGTCGCTCGCATCACGCAGGTCGGCGGTATCGAAGCCTTCGGTGAACGAGTCATAGACCGGGGCGAGGATGGTCCTGGCGGCGGCCGCATCCCCCGACGCCATCCGGAGCCGCGCGAGGCGCGTCGCCGCCCGGAGCTGCGACATCCGGGCGCCAAGCTCGGCCGACCGGTCCAGCGCCAAGCGGTAGCAGACCTCGACATCGCCGGCCTCGGATCCGCTGCTGCCTCCCCCGGCCAGCAGGTCCCCTCTGGCGAGCCGGAGCTCGGGCAGGATCGATGCGGCCGAGTCAGCACCGAAGATCTCGATCGAGGTGTCGATCGCGCGCATTCCGTCCGCGGTCAGCCCGGCACGGGCGTTGGCTCGGGCCGCGACGAACAGCAGGAATGGCCAGAAGACCGGCGGTGACCGGAGCTCGCCATACAGGCCGATCCCGGAACGGATGTGGCCCAGGCCCTCCTCGACGCGATCCAGCTCGACCTGCGCGGCCCCGAGGAGGACACTGCCGGCCGCCGTCCAGATCCGGAACTCGTGCTCTTCGGCGAGGTCCAGCAGGCCGGTCGCGAGGTCGAGCGTGATGCCCGGTTCGCGCCGCCAGTGTCGCAGGATCCCGGCGTGGAACCTTGCATACGCCGAGGTGAACGGGTGGTCCAGCTGGGCCGCGAGCGCAAGGGCCGCGTCGGCCCGCTCGGCGGCGTGGTCCGGACGACCGAGCAGCCACAGCGTGATCCCGGACGTGGTCAGGCATGAGACGCGCGAGTCTGTGCCCACCGTCACCGTGCGGCCCGCTGTCGGCCTGTCGGGAAACAGCGCGATCCCTGCATCGAGATGCTCGAGCCCGCCGGCCAGGTCATCGAAGGACATCAGCGTCGTTCCCACCAGCAGGTGGCCGTCGATGAGCATCCGCGCATCGTGTTGCGCCTCACCGAGCGCGAGGATCTCGCGGCCAAGACGAGCGGACTCCTGGAGTCGCGCCGTGAACACGTACAGGCTGGCGAGGCCACGCAGAACGGAGAACTGCTGGCGCACGTCGGCGCCGCGCTCGAACAGCTCGAGGACGCCCGAGAGCACGGCCTCGACCTCGGGCGTGTAGCCCTTGGTCGCGATCAGCGCCCGGGCCAGCGTCGTCCGCAGCGCGATCTCCTGGTTGACCGCATCCGGCGAGGAAGGAGCGGCGCCGAGAACGGCGAGCATGTCCGACGCGAGGTTGACCGTGTCGAGGTACCAGCCGTGGGCGTCGTTGAGGATGAGCAGCGCCGCGGCGAGCCCGTTGAGCTGCTCCAGGTCGCGCTCCTCGACCCAGCAGGCCCAGGCCCGTTGCAGGTTGCCGGCGTCCGCGCCCAGCGCGGCCAGCGCCTTCTCCCGTCCACCGCCCACAAGGTCCGCCCGCAGTCGTCGCGCCAGGTCCGCATACCAGGTCGCGTGACAGCGGCGGGCTCGCGCGGCGAGGTCCGGTCGCTGGCCGAGCCGGTCCGCGGCAAACTCGCGGATCGTCTCCAGCATCGTCACGCGCGGCTCACCGCCCGGCACATCCACCCGCCGCAGGAGGCTCTTCTCGATCAGGCCGGCGAGACCCTCGAGAACGTCGACCTCCACTCCGTCGATCTCGCCCAGCTCCTCGGCAACCGCCTCGACCGCGGCGACATCCGCCTCCGCGAACACGGCCATCAGCTCGAACAGCCGCTGTTCGCCGGGATCGAGCAGCTCGTAGCTCCAGTCCATCGCCGCCCGGAGCGTCTGCTGGCGCTCGGGCAGGTCGCGCGGACCGCTGCGCAGGAGCCCCAGGCGGTCACCGAGCCGGTCCCGGAGCACCTCCGGCGAGAACAGCCGCAGGCGCGCGGCGGCGAGCTCGATCGCGAGCGGCAGGCCGTCGAGCCGGCGGCAGATCTCGGCGACGGCGGCGGCATTCGCGTCGGTCAGCTCGAAGTCCGGGCGGACCACGCGGGCGCGATCGATGAACAGCTGGACGGCCTCGGACTCCCCGACTGTTCGCGCCGATTCGGTTCCCCGGCCGGCCGGGGGCAGGCCGAGCGGCGGAACCGGAAAGAGCTGCTCGGCCCGGACGTGAAGCGCCTCGCGGCTGGTCGCGAGCACCGTCAACCGTGCGCACTCGGCCAGCAGCCGCGCCACGACGCCCGCCGCCTCGGTCACCTGCTCCAGGTTGTCGAGCACGATCAGCATCCGACGGTCGCGCAGGCGATCGACGAGCTCGTCCTCGAGCGAGCGGTCGATGATCTCGCCCAGACCCACCGCCCGGGCGATCGCGACCAGCACGGCATTCGCGTCGCGAGCGCTGGACAGGTCGACGAACGAGACACCGTCGGGGAACCTGGGGGCAAGATCGCGGGCCACCCGGATCGCAAGCGTGGTCTTGCCGGTGCCGCCCGGCCCGATCAGCGTCATGAGACGCACGGACCCATCCGCGAGGCGGCCGGTGATCTGGGCGATCTCGTCCCGGCGGCCGACCAGCTCCGCGACCCTCGCCGGCAGGTCGGCGCCCGCCTGGCGGACGGTGACCAGCGGCGGGAACGCCGAAGGGAGATCCGGGTGGGCGAGCTGGAACAGGTGCTCGGGCCGGCCGAGGTCCTTGAGATGGTGCTCGCCCAGGTCGATCAGCGTCATACCGACCGGCAGCTGCTCCGTGGCAAGCGAACCTGCGGACGCCGACAACAGCACCTGGCCCCCGTGTCCGGCGGCCATGATCCGCGCGGTGCGATTGACCGTGGGTCCGAAGAAGTCGCCGCCGCGCTGCTCGGCCTGGCCGCAGTGGACGCCCATCCGCACGCGAAGCGGCCCGGTCTCGCCCCAGGGCTCTGCGATCAGGCCCCGCTGAGCCGCCAGGCTCGCGGTCGCGGCGTCGATCGCACCCGAGAACACCGCCATCAGGCCGTCGCCGGTGGTCTTGACGACCCGGCCGCCCGATGCCTCGATCGCGTCGCGAAGGATCGCGTCGTGCCGGCTGAGGGCACCCGTCATCGATACCGGGTGGAGCTCCCACAACCGGGTGCTGCCCTCAAGGTCGGTGAACATGAACGTGATGGTCGCGGTCGGCTCGATGTCCACGCCGCGTATCATCCACGTTCGGCCGGATCCGGGCCGGCCTCGACGATCCCGGCGGTCAGCCGTGGACAAGCGCGACGACGTCCGCCATCCGGGCGATCGCATCCGTGCTGGGGATGTCGGCCGGGAACCTCAGGCTGATCCGGATCTCCGCGAAGCCGAGATCCCCGTACGCGAGGAGCGCGTCGGCGATCGCCTCTGACGAGCCGCTGATCAGCAGAGCGCCGCCCTCGGCCCGCGGCTCCGCAGGTCCCGGGATCCCCACCGAGAACACGTCCAGGGAGCGTCGCAGCGTCGCCGGATCTCGCCCGACCTCCGCGCACGCTCGTTCCATCTCTGCAACCAGGTCGCGCAGGTGCGGCATTGCGTCCTGCTCCGAGACCCACCAGTTCCACTCGTCCGCGTACCGCGCGACCAGTCGCATCGCCTTCGGCTTGCCTGCCGCGATGACGATCGGCGGTCCCGCCGGGCGGGGGCCCCGAAGGACCAGCTCCGCGCCCGGCGCGCGGTAGTACGTGCCCTCGAATTCGGCACGGCCTTCTCGCAACATCCCATGGATGATCTGGATCGCCTCGGCAAACCGGGAGTAGCGAGGATCCGCGTCGATGCCGAACAGCGGGTAGTCGTCGGGCGTGTTACCGAGCCCGATCCCGAACGTGTAACGACCGCCGGCGATCTCGTCGAGGGTCGCGGCGATCTTGGCCGCGAGCGCCGGCGGCCGGTACGGACTGTTCATCACCGCATGACCGACCCCGATGGTCGACGTGGCCGCCGCGACGGCCGCCGCCATCGACACGCTTTCCCACACGCCGACGGATCCGTCCTCATGCGGGTAGAGCAGGGCATCCTCGAGCACCACCAGGTCGAACCCCGCCGCCTCAGCGGCGAGGGCCTGATCTCGCACGGACTCCCACGACGGCGGCGGCGGCTTCGTGCCGGGGCGCCCCAGCAGCCGGATATATACACCAACCTTCAATTCGCCCTCCCGCCGCCGATCGTGCCTGCGGCTCGATCCTGGACCCTGGCAGGCCCGACTCACCAGCACGCCAAGCGTGGCACGCGATGTCCAGCGGGCTGCGCTCGCCACCGCGCCGACCGGCCGGGT
>CAVRGY010000006.1:0-135089 GCA_963720825.1 uncultured Chloroflexia bacterium
GCTCGCCAAACGCGGAGCAGGACAGACCGCCAGGAAACGGCCTCGTCCCGGACAGCGAGGCAACCGACGGTGAGGGTCGCATGGCAGACGATCGGACGGTCGAACAATTCGCGAGCCAGGATGCGTTCCGATCCTGGCTGGCCGCCAACCACGCCACCTCCGAGGGCATCTGGCTGAAGATCGCGAAGAAGGGCGTCGTCGTGTCCACGGTGACGTACGACGAGGCGCTCGAAGTCGCGCTGATCTTCGGCTGGATCGATGGGCAGAAGCGAGCCCTGGACGCGACGTTCTGGCTGCAGGCCTTCACCCGTCGGGGACCACGAAGCATCTGGTCGAAGCGCAACCGCGAGAAGGCGCAGGCCCTGATCGATGCCGGCCTGATGGAGCCCAGCGGGCTTGCCGCCGTTGAGCAGGCCGAGGCAAACGGCCGATGGGCCAACGCGTATGACGGTCAGCGTGACGCTCAGGAGCCCTCGGACCTGATGGCCGCACTGGCCGCAAAGCCGGCCGCGCTCGAGTTCTACAGGACGCTCGACAGCGCGAATCGCTTCGCGATCCTGTACCGGATCCAGGATGCCAAGCGGCCCGAGACCAGAGCGGCACGCATCGCCAAGTTCACGGCCATGCTGGATCGCGGGGACAAGATCCACCCGTAGTCTCGTGGCCCTGCGAGCAGGTGCGGCGACGCGCAGCCGGGCCTGCGGGCAGCCGCGACCTATCGGTCGCAGGGCACGTTGCACATGGTCAGGTTGCGAAGGTCACCGGTATGCGGGTCGACGAACCCGATCGCCCAGTTGCGCGGAACGCCTACCTCACGAAACAGGTCGACCTCCCAGGATGGCCCGGCCGGGATGATGCCCTGGGCCTCCCCGATGTTCTGCAGCAGGACGTTCGCGACGCTCCACGTGCTCGCCGGCTGCTCTGAGAGCCACGCCGCGAAGCGGTGATCAGCGAGCATCGAGTCGAGCGCCTCGCCGACGGTCACGACGTCGGGGCTTGGCCCGGAGATGTCGATGCTGCCGCCGACGGTCAGCTGCTGGTAGGTCTTGAACCAGCTCGCGAGTGGTCCCTTGTAGCCGGGGGGATAGCTCGGCGGACCGCCGACCGGGTCGTGGCCCACGCTGACCTCGAAGGTCACGGGTCCCGGCAACGCCGCGACACCCGCGACGAGCTCGGCCTTCCAGGTGAGCTTGGCGACGACCGTCCGACCTGGGTCGAGGGTGGTCTCGGTCGCGTCCTGGTTGCACGGGCTCGCGGTCGCGTACGAGCTGAAGGGCAGGGTCGGCGGCGCGCCGCCGTTGCCGTTCGCCTGCTCCAGCGCGAACGACTTGAACTCCCCGGCGATCCCGTTCCAGGTTCGGCCAGCCGGCGCGGTGGGCATCGGCACGGTCACGGACATCGTCGCCGGCGCGCCGCACGGGCCCAGGGCGAGGGTGACGGGCGCTGTCCGGTCGTTTCTGATGGTGACATTGATCCTGAGGCTGCCTCCGGGCGCGACATCCGTCGCCGAGAGGGTCGCGGTCATCGACAGGCCGGCGTCCGTCGCCGCCAGGGGACCGCCGGTCGCCTGCGGCGGTGACGCCGGAGCGGCTGACGGCTCGGCGCTGGGTGTCGAGCTCTGACCGGCGGCCGACGCGACCTCGCTCGGCTGCGCCGCGCTCGCCGTCGTCGTCGTGCCGAGCTGAGCGCGACTGCCCCAGACAAGGACGCTGCCGATCACGACCACGATGACCAGCACCGGGACGGCCTGGAGCATCGCGCGACCCCGCGGGGGTACCGGCCGGACAGGTTCTGCCTCAAGCCGGTCCGCCGCGGCGTGCAGCGCGAGCGGCGCATCAGGAAGGGGCAAATCGCGGAGACCCTCCCGCAATCGCCGGTCGAGGTCGTCGCTCACGTCGATTCCTCGGGACGCGTGCTCGGGATATCGAGCACGGAGCGCATCCGGCGCAGGGCGTGATGCAGGCGCGACTTCACCGTCCCGACGGGCCAGCCCAGGCGGTCTGGCGATGTCCTCGAGCGTCAGCCCGCTCCAGTAGTGGAGGACGACGACGATGCGCTGGTCCGCATCGAGCTCGCGCATCGCTCGCACGACCTCGTCCCGATCGAGCACGCTCTGGAACTCGTCACGGGCCGCGCTGCCGACGCCGTCGGCCAGGGGTATGAACCGAACGATCCTCCGCCGTCGCATCCGATCCCGGCAGATGTTGACCAGGATGCCGTCAAGCCAGGGATCCACGCGCGCCGTGTCTCGCAGCGAGGCAGCTGATCGCCAGGCGCGGAGCATGGCCTCCTGCGTCGCGTCTTCGGCATCGGCCACATTGCCCAGCAGCAGGCCGGCCAGACGAAAACGCCGGGTGAGCCCGGCACGCGTCGCGGCCAGTATCTGTCGCTGCGCCTCGGTGGGTCCGCCGGTCAGGTCGATCTCCCCCAATGGCCGCGTCAGGACGTACGCGAAGGATCCCATGGTGCCCGTACAGACGAGCAGATGCGGGCTTTGGTTCTCGGTGACCCAAACATCGCCGCCCGCTCGGCGCCCGGGCTCGCGCCGTGCCCGGGGATGGTGCGCCTGACCGCCGCCCGACGGTCGGGACATTCGGCCCCGTCCGGTCGGGATCCTCGACCCCGGCCCGCCTTGACCGCCGCCGTATTCTTAGACCGACAGTCGGTCCATTATTCGGAGGCACATCCATGGCTCGAACGCTCGACCCGGCCGCGCACGCGGTCCGGCGCGAGGCGTTCATCGAGACCGCCCAGCGGTTGATCCAGACGCGCGGCTACGAGCGGATGAGCATCCAGGACGTCCTCGACGACGTCGGTGCCTCGCGCGGCGCGTTCTATCACTACTTCGACGGCAAGCTGGCGCTGCTCGACGCGGTGGTCGAGCGGATGACCGATGACGCCTGGCGGATGCTCGGCGAGACCGTCGACGATCCCGCCCGCCCGGCCGTCGAGAAGCTCCAGGCGTTCTTCGGCAACATCGCCGACTGGAAGTGGGAGCGGCGCGAGCTGGTCCTCGGCATCCTCGAGGTCTGGGTATCGGACGACAACGCCATCGTTCGCGAGAAGTTCCGGCGCCGGACGAAGATCCGCGTCCGGCCGTTGTTCGCGCGCATCGTCCGCCAGGGATGCGACGAGGGAACGATGCACGTCGACGACCCGGAGGCCGGGGCCGGCGTGCTGGCGACCCTCGTGCTCGGAGCCAACGAGGCCGCGACCGAGATGTTCATCGAGTTCCAGGCGGGGCAGACCAGCCTCGAGGAGATGGAGGACCGGCTGTTCGGCTACTTCACCGCGTTCGAACGGATCGCCGGGGTCGCCCCCGGTGCGATCGCCCCCTTCCAACGGGGGCTGTTGACCCAGTGGTTCGGATGATCAACGGCGTCCCGAACCCCAACCAGCGAGGAACAGTTCCGCATGAATGACATCATCCGAACCGAGAAGCTCACCAAGGCATACGGCAGCCAGCGCGGGATCATCGACGTCGACCTGTCGGTGGCCGAGGGCGAGGTGTTCGGCTTCCTTGGCCCCAACGGTGCCGGTAAGACCACGACGATCCGGACGCTGCTCGATCTGATCAGGCCGACGTCCGGCAAGGCATTCGTGTTCGGCATCGACACGACCGCCGATCCGGTCGCGATCCACAAGCGGATCGGCTACATCCCGGGCGAGTTCGCGCTCTACGACCGGCTCACCGGCGGCCAGACGATCCACTACTTCGCCAATCTCCGGGGCGGCGTGGACCGCGCGTACCAGCAGGCGCTGATCGAGCGGCTCGAGATCGACCCCAGCCGGCGGTTCAAGGAGCTGTCCAAGGGCAACAAGCAGAAGATCGGCCTCGTGATCGCGCTCCAGCACCGGCCCGAGCTGCTGGTCCTCGACGAGCCGACCTCGGGTCTCGACCCGCTCGTCCAGCAGACGTTCTACACGGTCGTTCGGGAGGCGCGGTCCGAAGGCCGGAGCGTGTTCCTGTCGAGCCACATCCTGTCGGAGGTCGAGCGCACCTGCGACCGCGTCGCGATCATCCGGGAGGGCGCGCTGGTGAAGGTCGACAGCGTGGAGGGCCTGCGGGACCTCGCCCACCACCAGGTGGAGCTGCGCTTCACCGACGGCGTCCCCACCGAGGCGTTCGCGAGCCTGCCCGGCGTGTCCGAGGTCGTGGTCGACGACCACGTCCTGCGGATGCGGGTCGCGGGCCCGATCACGCCGGTCGTCCAGGCGGCCGCGCGCTACGAGCTGCTCGACTTCGTGAGCCGTGAGCCCACCCTCGAGGAGACCTTCCTCGCGCAGTACGGCACCCAGCCGGTGCCGGAGGTGCAGCAATGACCGCCCACGCCGCGACGCCGGCCATTCGGCCGTCGGGGCTCAGCAGGATCTACGGATTCGGGAGCATCTACGCGAAGACGATCCGCGACTCGCGGCTCGCGTTCATCATCGCCGCCGGCCTGCTCGGCGGTGTGACCCTCGTCATGGGCGCGGCGGTGTCGAGCGTGTTCCCGACGCCCGCGTCCCGGCTCGAGATCGACAAGCTCATCGGCGGGATGCCCGCCCAGATGGTCGACTTCTTCGGCAAGCCCGAGAAGCTCGGAACGCTGGGCGGCTACCTGACCTGGAAATACGGCCTCACGATGGTGCTGATCACCACCCTGTGGTCCGTGCTCGCGCTGTCCGGCACCCTGGCCGGTGAGGCAAGCCGGGGCAGCCTCGACCTCATCGCCACCGGCCCGCACGGCAAGCGCCGGATCGCGATCGAGAAGCTGGCCGCCCACCTCACGATGCTGGTCCTCGTGCTGGGGATCATGGTGGTGTCCCTCGTCGTCAGCTCGAACACCTTCGGCGATGCGGCGCTGGGCGACAAGATCGAGCCGCTATCCGCACTGGGCTTCGCTCTCTGGCTCGGGTTCGGCGCGCTGTTCTTCGGGGGCCTGGCGTTCGCGCTCGCGCCGCTGCTCGGACGTTCAGGGTCGGCGGGCGTCGCCGCGATCGCGGCGGCCGTCCTGTGGACGGCGCACACGATGGACATGGGGCCGCTTGCCCTGCTCAGCCCGTACCACTGGATGGGCAACCACGTCGCCCTCGTCGGCGAGTACGACTGGGCCGGCGTCGCCCTGGTCGGGATCGTCGCCGCCATGCTGCTCGTGATCGGCATCGAGGCGTTCAATCGCCGGGACCTCGGGGTCACCGCGGGACTCGGACTGCCGATGCTCCCGGCCGCGGTGCTGGGGGTCCACGGACCGGTGAGCCGGGCGTTCGGCGAGCAGCTGCCGCGCGCCCTCGCCTGGGGGATCGGGCTCGGCGTGTTCGGCGTGATGCTGGCGTCGCTCGCCGGCGAGATGACGAGCCAGCTCAGCGGTGACGAGAACCTCATCAAGGTGCTCCAGACCGGCTTCCCGGGCCTCGACCTGACGACGGCAGGGGGGTTCCTGCAGCTGTTCGTCGAGCTGTTCTACATCGTCGCCGGGTTCGCCGCGGCAACGTTCGTGTCCAAGTGGGCGTCCGATGAGACCGGCGGCCGGCTCGAGGAGCTCCTGGCCACGCCGCTGCGCCGTTCCTCGTGGGTGCTCGCCGGCGGCCTTGCGGCGCTGGGTGCGGTCGCGGTCATGACACTCGTGTTCGCGCTGGGCGTGGGCCTTGGCGCCGCATCGGGTGGCCTGTCCGCGGGCGATGCGATGCTCGGCTCGGTGTCCCTCGGCCTGTACGGCGCTGCGCTGATCGGGATCGGCGTCGCGGTCGGCGGGCTGTGGCGGACGTCGATCGCCGCCGAGATCGTCGCCCTGTTCGTCGTGGCGACGTACCTCATCGGCCTGCTGGCGCCCCCGCTCGGTTTGCCGGACTGGGTCCACCAGCTGGCGCTCACCGCGCACTTCGGCCAGCCGATGGCCGGCCACTGGGACGTCGTCGGGATCGTCGCCTCGGTGGTGATCGCCGCAGTTGGCATCCTGCTCGGAGCGTGGGGGATGGCCAGGCGGGACGTCGGCCGGTAGGTCATCGTTCCTCCTGCAACCGCGTCCCGTCATCTGGCGGGGCGCGCTGATTCCATGTGGACGCGGCCGCATCCGACGGACAGCAATCGGGAAGAAGCACGGGCGACCCGCGCCGGGCTACGGTGTCCCGGGAACCGCAGCCGAAGGAGCACCGATGATCAGCCGTCTCAATCACGTCAACGTGTTCGTGCTCGACCAGGAGCGCGCAAAGGCGTTCTACACCGAGACGCTCGGGTTCGAGCTTCGAAATGACGCCGACCTCGACGGCTTCCGCTGGCTCACGGTGGGCCCCAAGGACCAGAAGGACATGAGCATCCTCCTCGCCTACCCCGCCCCGCCGATGTTCAGCCCGGAGGATGCGGAGACCGTTCGCGCGCTCGTCGCGAAGGGGTCGCTCGGCGGCGGGGTGTTCGAGACGGCCGATTGCCAGAAGACGTTCGAGGAGCTGTCGGCGAAGGGGTGACCTTCCTCCAGGAGCCCGCCGAACGCCTAGGGATGAGGCGCTGTCGACGACTCCGGCAACTGGTTCAGCCTCACGCAGCCCAAGTGGCTCGGGTCGTCCAGCTGACCGGGTGCCTCGGCGTGGTCCCGCTCGCGGGTCGTCGTGTCGCGGCGGCCCCTCGGTGTCATTGCGACGGACCTGAGAGCCACCTGTAACCTGGCACGCCCGATCCGCGACCGCAGATCGACCCAGCAATCCGGGATCCTCCGTCGGAGGGTTCCACGCGCAGGAGCAGGAGGTTGCCCGTGCCAGCGATGTCGAAGATCAGCCCGTGCCTGTGGTTCAACGGTGACGCCGAGGCCGCGGCGAAGCTGTACACCACGGTCTTTCCCGACAGCCGCATCGTGAGCGTGGATCGCGCCCCGGCGGAAACGCCGAGCGGTCCGAAGGACATGGTCCTGACGGTGGAGTTCTCGATCGCCGGTCGGACGTTCATCGCGCTGAACGGCGGTCCGGACTTCACGTTCAACGAGGCGATCTCGTTCTCGATCGATTGCGAGGACCAGGCCGAGGTCGACCGCTACTGGGATGCCCTCATCGCCGGCGGTGGTGAGCCAAGCGTGTGCGGCTGGCTGAAGGATCGCTTCGGCGTGTCCTGGCAGGTCGTCCCGCGCCGGCTGACCGAGATGCTCCAGAGCCCGGATCGCGAGGCCGCGGGTCGTGCGATGGAGGCCATGCTGAAGATGACCAAGATCGAGGTTGCGAAGCTCGAGCAGGCCTACGACGCGGTGACGGCGGGCCGCTGATCCCCGACCCCGCCGGGGTCCGGCGGCACGGAGCTGCCGAACCGGGGCCGTGGACGTCAGAGCCAGTGGGCGAGCAGCACCCCGAGCGCGCCCGCGAACGTTGCGAGCCACAGGATGGACAGGGCCGCTTCGGGCGCGCTGATGAGCGTGCGCGCGTCGATCGGTTCTCGCGAGCCGTCCGCGTACGTGATCTCGCCGCTCACCACGACGGCCCGGCGGCGGATCGAGCGCGCGCGCGTGGACAGTCGCCGCTGGGCGAGGCTCAGCAGCAGGGCCGCCAGCGCCGCGAGCGCCGTCGGCGCCGGATGCGCGCCCGTCGCATAGGCGGCGGTGACGACCGGGAATGCGCCCCACCCGATCGCAAAGCCGAGGTCCGTGTGCACCAGCGGTGCCTCGAACGCATACAGGATGACGATCGCCGCGCCACCGGCCACGAACACGAGGAAGGCTGGTCCGAGCATCGTCGCCGCGACCAGGCCCAGTCCGACCGCGACCAGCAGCGCCGCCGTGCCGAGCGCGACCAGCACCGCCGACGGGATCCCCGTTCGGAGGGGGCGGCCCTTGAGCTCGTCGAACGCGTGGGCGGCGACCCCCACGGCGAGCCCGAAGGCGACGAGCGCACCGGCGACGATCCTGGGGTCCGGATCGGGCGCGATCGCCGCACCGAGGAGCACGTACGAGAGGTGCCACACGGTGTACGGCGGATGAAGGAGCGTCCAGTAGTCGCGCCAGCCGCCCTTGCGCGCGGCGTAGAACGCCGGGGCCAAGGCCGCGCCGGCGGGCGTCCTGGGGGGCTCGGCGCTCTCCACGCTCATCGCCTGGTGGCACGCATCACGACGCCTCCGCCGAGGCTCATCCGCCGCGTGCGGACATCGGCGAGACCGGCCTCGCGCCAGTAGCGCTCGATCGCCGCGGCCGGGTGACGGGCGTGGAAGCGCTCGATGCTCGGACCGAGGAACGCACCGACGGCGGACCATCTCGCCGAGACGGCCCGACCCGCGAGCGGGAGGATGATCCGCGTGTACAGCCACCACGGCGGACGCCACACGCCGCCGGGCACGCCGAACTCGACCATCGCAACCCGGCCGCCGGGCTTCACGACCCGCGCCAGCTCGCGCATCGTCGCCGCCGGGTCGTCGACGTAGCGCAGGAGATACGTGAACGTGAGGTGGTCGAACGCCCCGTCGCCGAATGGCAGGGTCTCCGCCCGTCCCTCGACGATCGCCTCGAACACGCCGCCGCGTTGCGACGCCATCCGCAGCATGTCCGCGCTCTGGTCGAGCCCGACAACGGCGCACCCGTACCGGTCGTGCAATGCCTGCGCCACCATCCCGGTGCCGGTCGCGACGTCGAGCACGCGGTCCGTCGGCTGGGCGTCGATCGCGTCGACCAGCGCCCGCCGCCAGCGCGGATCCTGGCCCAGCGAGAGGACCGTCGCGACCCGGTCGTACGATCCCGCGATCCCGGTGAAGATGCGCCGCGCGTCTCCCACCATCGTCAGGCGGCCCGGTGCATGCCCGGCATCCCGCCGGTCCCGGCCCCGGCCGGCCACGGCGCGCGACGCGCGGATCCCCGGCGGCCGCGCGCGGTCGTCCCGACAGGCTGTCGCTCGCTCATCGCGCGTCTCCGGTCTGCGAGGATGCGTCCCGGCGAAGGGTCGCACGCCTTGATCGACACCGCCAGCCCGCGGGGCATCTCGCGGCGACGTCAGGCCAGTCACCGCCCGAGCCACCGCCCAAGCCATGCGCCGGATCATCCCGGACCGCCCGCCGGCTCGGCGCGGCGTGTTCGATATGGACTTGCAAGCGGGTCGGACGTCCGCCAGACGCGGGCCGCTCCCTGACCGGTGGAGGATGAGGTTCCGGCCGCTGCCCTCGTCCCAACTCCGAGGGCAGCGGCTGAGATGAAGGAGGTGTGGCGTGCATCCAGCCACCACGAAGGCCCGTCGGGCCGGGGACGCTCGTCATGCCTGAGCTCGACACCGAGGCCCGGGATCGGTTGCGCAGCAGCCAGTTCGCCTACGTCGACTCGGACGGCGAGGAGCACCTGCCGATCAACGACGCGTCCCATGTCCGAAACGCGATGGCCCGGTTCAACCAGACCGAGTTCGAGAGCAAGGCCGCGAAGGAGCGGGCCCGGCGCAAGATCCTGAAGGCGGCCGAGCGGTTCGACATCGAGGTCGATCCGGACGACAAGGTGGCCAGGCGAACCACCTCGCTGCGGGCTGCGAGCACGAAGGCAGGCCCGCGTGGCGGGCGGAAGGACGACTGACCGGGCCCCGGCTGCTCAACCGAGTCCGGGCAGTCGTAATGCAGACGCAACCCCTTCGCTGATCGCGAACACGTGGGCGACGCCCCCGGAGGTGCATCATCAGGGGGGATTTGCCCGATTCTGCGATCGGGCGCGCGCCCAGGGGATCCAACTCGCACCAGGTGTCCGGATGAAGAACCCGCTGCTCGTGCTCGTTGCGGACGACGAGCCGAGGATCACCAAGCTCGTCGCCATCACCCTCGCGGACGAGGGGCTCCGGGTCATCACCGCGTCGGGCGGCGAGGAAGCCGTGGCGATGGCGGAGGAGTACCGCCCCGATATCGTGCTGCTGGACATCGTGATGGCCGATCTCGACGGCATCGAGGTCATGAGCCAGCTGCGCGAGTTCCGGCCGGTGCCGGTGATCCTGCTGACGGCCAAGGGTTCGACAGCGGACAAGGCCCGCGGGCTCGATCTTGGCGCCGACGACTACATCGCCAAGCCGTTCCACCCTGACGAGCTGGCCGCCCGGGTCCGCGCCGTGCTCCGCCGCTCGTCGGGCGTCACGGCCGGGCGCGGCGTCATCCACATCGGCGATATCGAGATCGACCTGGAGCGCCGGTTCATGACACGCGGCGGCGAGCTGGTGCAGCTCTCGCGGACCGAGTGGCTCCTGCTCCAGCACCTGGCCACGAACGCCGGCAAGGTCGTCCTTCACACGGAGCTGCTGACCAAGGTCTGGGGACCTGAATATCGCGACGACATGCAGTACCTGCGCGTCTGGGTCAGCCGGATCCGGCGGAAGCTGGGGGCGGCACCCGGGGAGCCGGGCCCGATCACGACCTACCAGGGCATCGGGTACGTCCTGAACGTCGATCCGGCACCGCCGCTGGACCCGCCGGCCGAACAGGTCGGCGCGAGCGAGCAGGTCGGCGCGGAGGAGCAGGCGGCGCGGAGGAGCAGGTAGGCGCAAACGAGCACGTCGCCGCCGCGAACGAGCAGGTCCCTGCAGCCGCTGCCGCGTCCGCGAGGGCGGCCGATTGAGATCCGCCGGCAGTCGCCGGCGGATCCTGGTCGAGGCCGCCGTGCTGTTCTCCGATGGCGCAGCTGACCCCCATCCGCTCGCGGGCGCCTGCCTGGCGCTGGAGCGCCTCGCGTGGCTGGGCGAGCCGGTGATCTTGGTCGGCGACGAGCTTGCGGGCCGGCGGCTGCCGGGCGACAGGCAGGACCGGATCGACTGGGTGCGTGCCGGCCTGGGTGGTCCGGGGCGCCTCATCGTCGCGATCGACGATCAAGCCGGCGCGGGCGACGGTGACCAGCCGGATCCGACCGAGCCCTGGGCCAGCCTGCAGACGACGTGGGACGCAGACACCCTCATCACGTCGAGCCAGTCGAGCGTGGCGTCCGGGCGGCGGGCGGGCTTGACCGTCGTCTCGATCGGGCCACGCGGACCGGCGGCGAACCCGACCATGCCCCGGGCCGACGTCGAGGCGCTGGACCTCCTGGACGCGGCGCGGCAGCTGATCGCGGCCGACACGTTCGATGGGCCCGCCGAGGCGCTGCCGGAGGTGGATCCCGCGCTGGTGTCAGTGGTCCGGCCATCTCCGGCGGACCCGGCGGATATGCTCGAGCGCGGTCAGCCAGGCGACAGTTGACGCTGCAGACTGGTTCAGGCTGCAGCCCTGCGGCCCCAGCCCGTCGCGACAGCCGCCCCGCTCCGGATCCGCGACCTCCACGTCAAGGTCGTTGGCGCCCAGGAACCAGCCATAGGCCCGCTCCATGTCGCGAAGATGGTGACGGTCCCCGGTGGCCATGAACGCTGTCTCGGCCGCGAGCAGGATCGATACGGGCTCGGCGGGCAGCTGGTCGAAGCTCGCACGGACCCCTCCCTGCGGCCACCAGCCGCCGTTGCCGATGGGTGACAGGTGCCCGCGCGGGGCAGTGGCAGTCCGGACCAGCCACTCCAGGACGGCCAGGCCCATGTCGACCATGCGCTGGTCGGCGATCCGCCGCCCGGCCACGATGAGGGCGCGGGCGCAGAGCGCTGACTCCTGCGTCAGGACAGGCTCCGGCCAGGGCCAGTCGAGCGACCAGGCGACGCGCTCGAAGTGGTCCGCAAGCACGGGCACCAGGCGCCGCTCCGGCCCGGCGGCCTGGTACATGCCACCCCGCCGGGCCGCGTCACAGCCCAGGAGTGCGGCGGACGAGGCGCGCAGCCCGGTCAGGCCCGCGGTCCACGATGCAGCGCGACCGAGCAACGCGACTCCCGACTCCCGGAACGCCCGGTCCGGGCATCGCCGGATTGCCTCCCCCAGCCCGAGGACCACGCGGCCATGTGCGGCCTGGGCTGCCGGCGTGGCGTCGTCCCCTGCCGCGTCGAGCCAGGCCCCTGACCCGTCGCGCCGGTTGCGGAAGCGCCCCGTCTCGCCGGCCATGGCGATCTCAAGGTCGCGCAGGGACCGCCACGCCGACGCGCGAACGGCATCCCAGCCGAGCGTCTCTGCGTGGAGCAGGTCGACCTCGAGCGCGCCCGCGATGTCCTCGGACCGTGAGCCCGGGGCCGGGTCGGCCGGCCATGGCGCGTGCGCGATGGTGCCAGATCGCGTCAGCCGGTCGAGATGCGCCCGCTGGATCCCCTGCAATGGCGCGATATCGCCGTTCGCCCAGGTGAAGGGGCCGGCGCGCGTGCGGAGCCACCCTGGCGGCGCATGGCGCCGGTCAGCCGATCGGGCCGCGGAAGGGGCGCGGCAGGGGTCCACGGATCAGCAGCCGCCCCGCGTCCCGGGATGGTCACCGGGGCGGGCCTCGACTGGTCTGGCGCGGGTCTGGTTCATGCCTGCACGATATGGAGATGCCATGACACCTGGGGTCGACCCGGTCCGTAGGCTGTCAAAACCCCGTGGCAAGAAGATGAACCCGGGATCGTTCGTTCGATCGCTTCGAGCGACGCCTTGCTCGCCGCAAAGCGGGTTCGAATGGTGCGGGCGATGCGCCTGAAACCCTTGACGTCGGACGGTCGGGGTGCCTCAATCGGATCGATGCACGCTGGATCTGCCTCCTCCGACGAACACGCCGTCGCAAACCGGCCGGCCATGCGAGGGCGGCGATGGCTCCTGCGCGAGGAGGGCTGGTCGACGACCGAGGACGGCCTGCGGTTCGCCGCCGCGATCGCGGTGGCGGGGCTGGCGATCGCCCTGAAGTGGCTGGTCAATGCTGATGCCGGCGGCGACCTGGGCTACCTGAGCTATGTCTCTGCCGTCATCCTCGCGGCATGGATCGCGGGGTCGAGCGGGGGGCTGCTCGCGACCGCGGCCTGCTCGGTCGCCGACCTGCTGCTGTTCAGCAACACCGACGAGCTGCTGCCACTGTCGTCGCTCGCTGCGCTCCAGCTTGCCGTGTTCATTGCAAATGGTGTCGTGCTGTCCATGATCACGTCGCGGCTTCGGCGGGCGGTCGTGAGGGAGCAAGCTGCGCGCGAGGCAGGTGAGGCGCAGCTCATCGTGCAGCAGCAGGCGCGCGCGGCCGCGGAGCGCGACCGGGCACGGCTGTCTCGCCTGCAGGCCGTCACGGCGAGCCTGGCGGGAGCCGCGACGCCGGGCGAGGTCGCCGATGCGATCCTGGATCGCGGGCTGCGCGCCCTGGGTGCGCTGGCCGGCGTGGTGTTCCGGATCGACACGGATGCGGCGGACGCAACGGCGCTCGTCGTGCTCGCGTCACGGGGCTACCCGGATGGCGCCGGGGGGTCAGCCGGACAAGTCATTCCGGACCAGGGCACGTACACGCCGGAGCCCCGGTCGCACGTGCGCGACGCACTGGCGAGTGGCAGGCCGATCTTTCTCGACGATCCCGGCGAGTGGGCCGAGCGCTACCCGGACACTCCCCCGTTCAGGCTGCCGGGATCTCCTGCCGGCGGATCGATCGCCGTCCTGCCGCTGGGCGTCGCGGGGCGGCTCGTCGGTCTCGTCGTGTTCCGGTTTGCGGCCCGGCGCGACTTCGCCGACGGAACCGCGGACCTCGCGGTGCGGCTCGCCGATCAGGGCGCCGTGGCGCTCGACAGGACGCTGGCGCGGCATCAGGAGCACCTCGCCTTCCGCGCGGTCGAGCAGGCCGGGGTGCGGCTCACGTTCGTCGCTCGCGCGAGCGAACGGATCATGTCCGCATCGAGCTTCACGGCGGGGGTGTCGTCCGTGCCGCGAGAGGCCGTACCTGATCTCGCGGACTGGTGCCTGATCACCCTGATCGACGCGGACCACCAGATCCTGGCGACGGCGGGGACATCTGCCGCAGCCGAGCGCGCCGTCGAGCACCTTGCGGTCGTGATCCAGTCAGACCTCGGTGTGGTGCTCGCCGGCGAGGACAGCACTGAACCGCAGATCGTCAGCTTCGACGAGGGCTGGGCGCAGAGGCTCGACGACCGCAGGACGAACGCGGTCATGTCGGAGCTTGGGACCGTGGTCGCGCTGATCGCGCCGATCGTGACCCCCCACGGCGACCGGCTGGGCTCGCTCGTGCTGGGCAGCAGCGCGAGCGACGCCTTTGGCCCCGACGACCTCGCCATGAGCCGCGACGTCGCGAACCGGATCTCGGTCGCCGCCGAGCGCACCCGGCTGTTCGCGGCGGTGACGCGCTTCAAGGCGAACGTGGACGCAAGTGCCGATGCGGTCTACATGTTCGACCCCCTGACCTTTCGGGTGACCTACGCGAACCGCGGCGGCGCGGACCTCGTCGGGCTCGAGCCCGACGAGGTCGAGCAGGGGACCATCCTGGACCTGCTCGCCTCCTCCGATGAGGCGGCGTTCCGCCAGCGCCTGGCGGACCTTCGTGCGTCGCCAGGCCGGGTCCTCACCTACACCGACGTGCTCGCCCAGCAGGGCGACCGCCAGATCCCGGTCGATGTCCTGCTCCAGGAGGTGATCCTCCCGGACGGATCGCCGACAGCGATCCTGACGGCACGCGACATGACCGACCACATCGACGTCCAGGCCCGTCTGGCGCGGATCGCGGGCGACGAACGGCGGCAGGCGGCCGAGCTGCGGGCCGTGATCCGGTCGATGGGAGACGGCGTGCTGGTCGTCGACGTGGAGGGCCGGATCACCCTCGCCAACGAGGCCGCGTTCAACATCCTCGACGGCTCCGTGCCCGAGCGGCTCCGGGAGCTGGAGACGTGGCTGGGCGTGGAGTGCGTTGCCGGCGATGGAAGGTCCGACGGGACGGATGGCGCCGACGAGCAGGTCGCGCCGGTCACGGTCCAACCTCGCGGCGGGCGCTGGCTCGAGGTTGCGACGTATGCGGCCGATCCTGCCGGAGCACCGCTCGACGGGGGCCAGTCCGCCTCCCGGATCGTCGTGCTCCGCGATGTGACCCGCGTCCGCGAGGCCGCTGCCGCGCAGGAGGCCTTCCTGGGTGTCCTGTCGCACGAGCTGCGGACGCCGATCACGACGATCTTCGGCTACGCGAAGGTCCTTCAGCGGCGCAGCCACGCGGAGGAGCGGGAGACGATGCTGCGCCATATCGAGGTGGAATCGGACCGCCTGTACCGGATCGTCGAGGATCTGCTCGCCCTGAGCAGGGTCGAGGGCGGGATCACGATCGAGGGTGAGCCGCTGCTCGTCCAGTACCTCATCGATCCGGTGATCGCCTCCGAGTCCCCCCGCTGGAGCGGGATCGAATTCGAGACCGACCTTCCGCTGAACCTGCCGGTTGTGTCGGGTGAGCGGACCTATGTCGAGCAGGTGCTGCGCAACCTCGTCACCAACGCGGCCAAGTACAGCCGGACCGGCACGTCCGTGACGATCACGGCCGAGGCCACGCCAAGCGAGGTGCTGGTGCGCGTGCTCGACCGGGGCATCGGGATCGATGCGGACGAGGCCGATCGCCTGTTCCAGCTCTACTACCGGTCGCCTGAGACGGCCCGCAAGACCGCGGGCTCGGGCATCGGCCTGTACATCTGCCGGGGCCTGATCCATGCCATGGGCGGGCGGATCTGGGCACGGCCCAGACCGGGCGGCGGCTCCGAGTTCGGGTTCAGCCTGCCGCGTGCCGAGGACGATGCCGCGGACCCGGATGCGGGACCCGCGGCATGATCCGGCGATCACCGTCGCAGCCCACGGTCGACGGTCCGGCGGACGTGCTGTAGGCTGCCATTCCGCTCGACGGCATCAGTAGCCATGCGGACGTTGGAGGGGCGATGCGCGTCTCACCTCGGGAACTGCGGGCCGTACGATCGCGCGGCGTGCTCACGCGATACGCCGTCCTGGGCGAGGCGGCGTTCTTCCTCGCGGAGATTCCACCCACGGGATCGGCCGGTACCAGCCTCGATGAGCCCTGTCGCCGCGAGCACTGGGGGATCGTCCACCAGGGAGAGCTCCTGTTGCGCGGCCGCCACGAGCGTTCGTTCGGGCCCGGGACCGCTTTCTATGTGGCCCCCGGGCGGACCCACCGGTTCTTCGCCGACGGACGCGCGGTGGTTGCCGGATTCGCGCCGGTGGACGCGGACATCGACGATACCCCCGAGGCGCGTCGCGCCCGCGGCATCGAGTCCGTCCGCAGGACGGCCGCTCCACACCTGCCGCCCACCGAGGTCCGGATCGTGGGCGCGCGGGCACGGACCGGGACCGCCGGAACCGTCCAGACCGTGTCCGCGGTGATGGGCCGATGGGTGTTCACGCGGTCCATCTTCGGCCCCATCGGCGGCTTCGGCGACGGCTGGTGCGAGCTTCCCCATTGGGGCCAGGTGATCGACGGCACGATGCTCCTGCACTGGAAGAACGGCGAGATCGAGCTGCTGAGCGCCGGTGACATCTTCGCGTGCCCGTTGGGTGTGGGCGGGCACCGGATCGAGGTCGCCGACGCGGCGACGATGATCGACTACACACCGATCGACGCGATCCTGGACACGACCCTGCGCCGGGCCCCAAGGACCGTGGCGGCACTCCGGGACGCGCTGCCCGGCCTCGCCCGTTCGGCGGCGACCGAGGCGGTGGTCGCGGTCCCCGGACGTCGGCCGTAAGAGCCTCGGCCCGATCGTCGATACCTCCGGCGGCGCGCGGCGCCGGCGAGTCGACAGCATCTCTTGTGACGTGCGTGCAAGGCGTCGCGCTGTCGCCCGTCAGGCCGTTGCACGGTAGGTCTGGCTAGGTTTCGGGCGTTCTCGAGTGAGCCTCGAGCCATTCGGATCCCCAGTCAAACCAGTCAACCGAGGTAACACCATGATCAAGCGCGTTCTCGCGACCCTGGCACTCTGCGCAACGGTCGGCATCGGCGTCGCCGCCTGTAATGGCAGCTCGTCCAGCCCGACCATCCCCGGGGCCGAGTCATCCGCACCCATCACGTCGCCGTCATCCCAGGCACCGGTCATGTCCGAGTCGCCGTCGATGGCGCCGAGCGAGAGCGCCCCGGTCTTCGAGAGCAGCGCACCGTCCGCCTCCTGACCGCGGCCACCCCCAGCCGACGATGCGGCCACCGCCGCGTCGTCGGTCTTTCTTTTTGCCCGCCGCGAGGCATCGGCGCGGCCTTCGAGCCCTGGGGCCGCGTTGCGGATGCATCCACCCGATGCGCCTGTAACACGCCGGCGAAATCCGCGAAACGCTGCGTCGGGCGGGTCATGTGACAGCCTCTGAGCACGGCCCCGGGAGCGATCCCCGGGCCGGCCAGACGACATCGGACGAGGAGGGATCCTCATGGATGAGCAGCAAGTGACCGTTCGCCGTGTCGCAAGCGACAGCGTCGAATCGCCGGCTACGAGCCGGTCGGTCGTCAGTGAGCGGGTCAGCCGCTACCCGAGTGGCGTCGAGGTGATCCGCCGGATCATCACGTTCATCTTCGGATTGATCCAGCTCGTGATCGGCCTTCGGATCATCCTGCTCGCACTCGACGCCGATCGGGGCAACGGGCTGGTCCAGGGCATCTACAACCTGAGCGCTCCGCTCGTTGCGCCGTTCGAAGGGATCCTTCGGACCGACGCCGTCCACGCCAGCGGGTCGGTGCTCGACGTCGCGGCGGTGGTTGCCCTGGTCGGCTGGACGATCCTCGAGCTCGTGATCCTCGCGGCGGCCGGCATCGGCCGCAGCAGTGATGTCTAGCTCCAGCATCGACCACCTGGAAAGGTGGCCGGACCATGACTGAATGGACGAGCCGGGGTGATCAACGAGCCGGGACCCCGGTGGTCGATGAGCGCTCGATGCGGATCCTGGAGATCCTCGTGGCCGGGATCGGCCTGGCAGCCTGCGCGCTGCTGAACCTGCTGCGCTAGACACGAGCGGCGCGCCCGATCGCCGGCCGCGCCGGAACGACGAATGGAGGAAACGCCATGTGCCTGACCTGCGGATGCGGCGATGCTCACCAGAAGATGGGCGACAACATCACCTACGAGGATCTCCGCGACGTCGCGGTCCACAACGACCGCCCGGTCGATGAAGTCCTGCAGGTGATGGCGGCGACCGCCGCCGATGACCGGGCCCAGCACACCGAGGAATACTCGCGTCGCTGGAGCACCGGGAGCTCCCCGCAGGCGTGATGCGCTGCGGCGGAAGCCGGGTCGGGCGCCGGCCGGCTCGCTCACGATCGAGCGGATCGTCCCCCTCCCGCGGCCGCCGCTCCCATCAGTGGCACGGCCCACGGAAGGACACGCTGTGATGTCAGATGCGAACGCGATCGTGGGCCTGGTCGGGGTCGGCAGCCTGGTCGTGGGCGCGCTCGTTGCACGCCTCCCGGTCGGGACCTGCCCGGAGTGCCCCCACTGCCGAGCCGAGGCGGCTCGGGCCGCCGACGAAGAGCGGCGGGCGCGCTCCGAGTACGTGCGGCGCCGGGCCGCCCACCCTCCGCGCTTCCCGGGACCGCCGAGCGATGACGACGACACGACATCCGATGACGGCACCTGGGGCCCGGGCCACCGATCCTAGCGGCGGACGGCGGGAGCGCGGGGGCGCCGCGGTCCGCTGTGCCCTGAGCCGAGCCGGCTGCGCGGACGCTCGCGGACGCTGAGGCGCATCCTCCTCGCGGAGCTGGCAGCTCCGCCGGCCGCCGCCGGCATCCTGCCAGCTGCAACGAAACCGTTACGGACCCGGACGCGCGCGAAACCGGCACGTATGCCGCCAGCGCGGAATGTTCACGCGTCGCGGCCGTCCTGGACGCGGCACGTCATCGCCGGTCCCGCGTTCACGGGGTCGACGTCCCGGCTCCGTCGAGGCTGGTCACGCCGCCGGTCATCGCACGAGAGCCCAGGCCGCTCCCTCCTCGGGAGCCGCCAGCGGGACCTGGCGGACGCCCCGCCGCGTCGGATCCGTCAATGGCTCGAGGGCGGCCCAAGCAGCATCGGGTCATGGTGGCCCGCCCGGTCGGCGACCTTCACTGGACCTGGTCGGTCCGTCGTGGTCCGGCGCCGACCGGGCCGCCGTGACCCCGCACCTCCCGTTCGATCTCGTGTGGGGCCGTCAGCCGCGTGAAGGCAGTCGCGCTCGTGGTCGCGCTCGTGTGAGGGGCCGTCAGCCGCGTGAAGGCCGCACGTCCAGGAGCCGTCAGTCTCGTGGAGGACGCGGTGCCGCCGATCCGACGATCAACCCTGGACCGGACGCCCGGCGGCCGCCTGCGAGTTGGGCAGGCGCCGCCGCCGCGCACGTCCGGCAAGCGGGCGTCGCGCCGCACCGGCAGGAACGCTCGAAGCGGCGGTCCTGGGGAGCACCCTGAGCATCCTGCGGACCGGTGATCGTTCCGTTGCCTCGACGGTCGGGATCGGCCATACGACGGGTCGTGCGTCCAGCGATTCGGGCAACTCTGCGACGCACCATGGGCAGATCGTCCAGCCCGGCTCCACGAGGGAGGAGCACTGCGGGCAGGCGACGCGGAGCGTGGACCCGCATCCCGGGCATCGAACCCATTCCTCGTCGACGCGGGCGTCGCAGACGGAGCACCGGTCCTGGTCGGCGGCAGCCTCCAGCGTGGCCAGGGAGAGGCGACGGTCAGTCGCATCCGCCAGGGTCTCCTGTGGCCGGATGAGGCGGTAGACGACGATCCCCAGGGGGAACGCGAGCGGCGTCGCCGCAAGAACCAGGACCGCCACCCCTGCCGGCGCCAGCTGGTTGTCGACCCGGAGTCGCGCATCGCGGAATGCCCATGCGGCAGCCGCGATCCAGAGGATCACGAGGCAGGCCCACGCAACGCTCAGGATCGTCTGCACCTGAGGCGTGGCGATCACCGTCCCGAATGCCGCAATCGCGTCATCAAACAGCTTGCTCATGATGTCTTGCCCCGCGTGTGTCAGGTGGGTTGACATCAGGCTAGGAGCAGCGCACGTGCGGCCGGGACCCCGGCCATCGCCCGCACGTGACATCGTCCTTGCATTCACGCCCGGACCCGGCCATCCGGCGCGCCAAGCCCCGCCGTTCCGGCGGTCACCGGATTGTCGCTCTCCCACTCGGAGCGATGCCCACGATGCAATGGGCCTGAAACGCGGAGGCCCGCGCCCGGATGACCGCCGACAGATGCTGGGGCCTACGGTGGCAGCGTGCCTGCAGGGCGCAGGCATGAAATGGAGGCCCAACGATGCAGGATCTCAAGAAGGACTACCGCGGGGTGAAGAACGACGCCAAGGAGACCTGGCGCAAGGCAGATGGCGAGGAGGACCTCGGCGACAAGGCCGCGAATGTCGGGGACGACGTGCGCGACGCGGTCGGCAACGCGGGCGACGATCTCCGGAACGCCGGTGACGACCTGCGGCGAAACATGGACGACCGCACAGACGATCCCGGATGACCCTCCGGTAAGTCACGCGACACACGAGGACCCCCGGCTCCGGCCGGGGGTCCTCGTGTGATGGCGGCCGTCAGGCCAGGTTGGGCAGCAGGAGCGCGACCGCGGCGCACACGAATGCGACCAAATACTGGAGGACGACCATCGAACGGTCCTGGACCGGTGGGTCTGGCGAGGCGGCTTGTGCCGCCTTGGGCTCTCGCATTTCTGGACCTCCGGGATTGGACCCCGCCGGGCACTGGCAAAGCCCTCGTATCCGGGAGTCTGGTTCGCGTCGCGTAGCGGGCGCGTCCCGGGAGTTCGATCGCGTGGTTGCGTCCGCGTGGCAACGTGGATCTGCGCTCGGCCAGGACCGGATCCGCTTGTCGGTGGGCTTCCTGCGACGCTGCAACCTCGATGCAATGCCGTCGGGCAGCCGGGTGGCGCGTCGGCACCGGGCGATCCGCGAACGTTGCGGCGCCCGGCATCCGGCCGCGTCTGCGGCTTCCGCCCGGCGCATGGAGGGTCATCCCATGGCCATCCGGCAGACGCGACCTCCCGTCCCAAGCCCGGCGCCGGCGCGCGACGGTGGTGCTGGACCGGGACCCATCAGCGCATCCTCGCAAGCGCACTCGGAAACCGCCCGGACCGAGCGGCGGCGCCGCGCATCCCTCGTGGATGCGGGCAACCGGGCTGCGTGAGCCCGACGCGCGCTGGCGGAACGTCGCGTCGGATCCCGGCGCGCCCCCGACCCGTCATCGCCGCAACCAATCTCGGCTCCGTCGGTGTCCTCAAGGCTGGCGCGCTGGTCCTGCTCGCCGACGAACGCGGGGACATCGTCCCTGACCGGCGCGGCCTCGGGCTCTACATGGGCGACACGCGGGTGTTGTCGACGCTCGCGCTGCTCATCGCGGGTGACCCGCCGACCCTGCTCCGCGAGGATCCGGCGGGTGCGGCCGCCGGCACGGTGCAGCTGACCAATCCCGACCTTGCTGCGTACCCCTCCCCCGGGATCGATGTCGCGATCGCGCTGCCGCGGCAGTCCATCGGGCTCCGGCGGATCCGCCGGATCGACCCGCCGGCACTCACCGAGCGGCTCGTGATCACCAACTACACCGAACGGCCGCAGCGGCTTGTGATCCGCCTGCTGCTCGACGCGGATGGCGCCGACATCTTCGAGGTCCGGGGTCGCCGGCGACCACGGCGCGGAACGATACTCCCGGCGACGGCCGACGACGGGACCGCGACGTTCCGCTACCGTGCGACCGACGGACTGGTGCTGACGACCACGGTCGAGTTCGACACCGCGCCGGACGCAGTGTCACCCGCGGCCGCCACCGAAGCCGCATCGACCGCGGCCGACTGGTCGATCGCCGTGCCGCCGGCGGCGAAGGCCGAGCTCGGCTGGCGGGTGACGGCCGGGTGGTCGAACGGACACGCGACGAACGGGCGCCGGGCCGCGTCCACCGGCGTCGGGCCTGCACCGGGCGAGGCGCCCGAGCCCGCTGCCGCAGCGACCCTCGAGACCAATGACGAGATCGTCAACCTGATCATCGATCGCGCGATCGCCGACCTGCGTCTGCTTCGCACCCCCGGACCCCGTCCGGGCGAGCACTTCCTGGCGGCCGGGATCCCATGGTTCGCAACCTTGTTCGGCCGCGATTCGCTGATCGCTGCCTACGCCGCCCTGCCGTTCCTGCCCGAGCTCGCGGAGGACGCGCTGACGGTGCTCGCGCGGCTCCAGGCGGACCGCGATGATCCTGCGGTCGACGCCGAACCCGGCAAGATCCTCCACGAGCTGCGCACCGGAGAGATGGCCCGGGTTGGCGAGACCCCGTTCGCGCAGTACTACGGGACGGTGGATGCCACACCGCTGTGGCTCCTCCTCCTGGCGGAGACGGTCGCCTGGACGGGCGACGATGCGCTTGTCGACCGCCTGTGGCCGCATGCGATCCGTGCCCTGGACTGGCTCGAGCACTCGCCGCGTGACGCCGACGGGTTCCTCGCCTACCGGACGCGGGCGCCCGGCGGGCTGCGCAACCAGGGCTGGAAGGACTCGTCCGATGCGGTGCGGGATCGCGATGGGCGAATCCTCGAGCCCCCGATCGCGCTGGCCGAGGTTCAGGCCTACGCCATCGAAGCGCGGCGACGGATGGCCCCGCTGGCGCGCGCGCGCGGCGAGTACGCGCTCGCCAAGGGCCTCGACCGGGATGCAACCGATCTGGCAGAGCGATTCGACACGCGGTTCTGGCGGGCCGACGAGGAGCGGTACGCGATGGCCATCGCCGCAACCGGGATCGCCGACGCCATGGCATCGAACATGGGGCACTGCCTGTGGGCAGGCGCCGTGCCGGAACACCGCGCGCCGTCCGTCGCGCGCAGCCTTCTGTCGCCTTCGTTGTTCTCCGGTTGGGGCATCCGGACGTACGGGGCCGGCCAGACCGGCTTCAACCCGCTCGGGTACCACACGGGATCGGTCTGGCCGCACGACAGCGCCATCGCCGCGGCGGGCCTCAAGCGCTATGGCCTCCATGAGGAAGCAACCAGGGTGGCATGGGCGGTCCTCGACGCCGCCCGGCGTGCACCCGGGTTCCGGTTGCCCGAGCACTTCTGCGGGTTCGACCGCGAAGCGGTCGCTGCCCCGGTCGTCCATCCCGTCTCGTGCAGGCCACAGGCATGGGCGGCCGCCGCCACGCTGAGCCTCGTGACCACGATGCTCGGGCTCGTTCCCAACGCCCCGGGGGGCGAGCTGGAGATCGTCCGCCCGGTCCTGCCGGCGGACCTCGCGATGATCCGCATCCGCGACCTGCCGATCGGCACGGCGCGCGTCGACCTGCTGTTCCATCGATGGCGGGGGACGACGAGCGCAGAGGTGCTCGGGCGCACGGGCGACGTGCGCGTCACCGTCCGGCTCTGAGAGCGGACACGCTGCAATGCGGACGTGAGGTCCGGAGCGTCCGCACTGATCTGCCGGGGGCTGCGCACCGGCGACCGTATCGGATGCGCTATCAGGATCAGAGGAGCGACCGTTGATGACCAGCCTCCGAATCGCCCAGGTTGCACCGCCGGAGGAGCGCGTTCCGCCCGTCGCCTATGGCGGCACCGAACGCGTCGTGTTCGAGCTCGTCTCCGAGCTCCACGAGCGTGGCCACGAGGTATCCACCTTCGCGAGCGGCGACTCCGAGGTCCCGGGCGTCCTCGTCGCCACCGTCCCTCGCGCGTTGCGGAGCGCCCCCGTCCGGGACGACCCGCTCCCGTGGCTCATGGCGATCGCCCACGACGTGATCTCCCGGGCGCGTCGCGGCGAGTTCGACGTCATCCACACGCATCTGGAGTACCTCGGCGCCCTGATCGCAGAGGCGGCGCCGGTGCCCGTGATCGCCACCCATCACGGACGGGTCGATCACCCGGGTGCTGCCCGGATCCTTCGCGGCAGCTCCGCCCACCACGTCGCGATCAGCGCGCACCAGGCCTCGACGCAGCCTGAGGCGGCCTGGGCGGCCGTGGTGCACAACGGCCTCCGGCTTGACGATGCTCCGTTCCAGCTGCGTCGCGACGACGCTCTCGTGTTCGTGGGGCGGGTGGCGCCCGAGAAGGGCGTCGTCGACGCGATCGAGATCGCCCAGCGCGTGGAACGCCCGCTCCGGATCCTCGCCAAGATCGGCGCGATGCCGCTGGAGCAGGCGTACTACCGGGACGTATTCCGGCCGGCGCTCAAGGCTGCAGGGTCGAGTGTCGAGTTCGTCGGCGAGGTGGACTCGCGAACTCGTGACCGCCTGATCGCATCCAGCCACGCGACCGTGATGCCCGGAGCCTGGCCGGAGCCATTCGGGCTGGTCGCCATCGAGTCCCTCGCCTGCGGGACGCCGGTGCTCGCTCGTCGGGTCGGCGCGCTGCCCGAGATCGTGCGCGAGGGAACCGACGGGTTCTTCGGCGATGACGTTGCCCACCTCGCGAGCCTCGTCGACCGGGTGGCGGGCCTCGACGGGCGCCGGATCCGCCGCGACGTCGTCGACCGCTTTTCCGCGTCGCGCATGGCCGATGGCTACGAATCCCTGATGCAGTCGGTGGTCGAGGGGATCGGCGGGGGTCTCGGGCCGCGACCTGAGCCGCTCCGTCCCAGGGTCGCCCACGCCGGGGCGGAGACGACGGCCACCGGTCTGGCGTCAGCCGAGCCGGCCGTCGCCATCTGATGGGACGCCCCCGAGCGCAGTGGCGGACGACACGGTCCGCGACGGCCGGGTGGCTGCACGCGGGAGACGCGCCGGACGGCCGGCGGGGAGCCGGCCGTCCGAGCGAGGGGAGGAGTGCCTCGGCGAGGGCGCGCCGGGCACCAATGACGATGGCGCGGCGGCCGTTGCGGTGGCGACGGCCGCCGCAGCCGGGTGCGTGACAACGGCATTCTCCCGCCCATTTCACGTGTGCTGGCGGGCCGCATGCGGAGGAAGTTGATGCCCGGCTGCAAGATCGTCGCGGCTGCGACCGGCTCGTCCGGGATCCGACTGGCTGGACGATGAGCCGATGACCGGACTGCACACCCACGCCGTGCACCGGGGCTGAAGCGGACGACCGCCATGCGCTCCGATCTGACCCGATGGGCCGTCCGCGGCATTGGCCTGGCGATCGGCGTGTCGATCGTCGTTGGCATGGTCGGGCTCGCAATCGCCGCGCAGAACGTCGTCCTGCTCGTGTTTGCCGGAGTCCTGCTCTCGTCCGCGCTCGCGCCCATGATCGGGACGATCCGCCGGCGGACCGGCCTCGGGCGCCGGTCCGCGATTCTCATCGTGTATGCCACGTTCGCCGCCGTCGTCCTCTTCCTGGCCTTGATCGTCGTGCCCGGAGCGATCCGGCAGGGAGAGGACCTCCTCGCGTCCCTGCCGCCGTTCTTCGAGGAGATCCGGACATGGACCTCAGAGCTGCGGCCGCCCACGCTCGCAAGATCGGCCACAGCGCTCGTCGACTCCTTCGCGGGAATCCTGCAGCCCCCGCCGCCACCGGATCCGGATGTCGTCGTCGCGGTCGGTGCGACGTTCGCCGAGGGGGCGATCACGCTCGCGACCCTGCTCACCATCGTCGTCTTCCTGCTCCTCGAGCACGCCAGGATCCAGCGCTACGTCCTTGCGTTCGTGCCGGCGGACCACCGCGGTGGTGTCCGGGCCGCCTGGAACGAGATCGAGGTACGGCTGGGTATGTGGGTGCGCGGCCAGCTGATCCTGATGGGCGTCATCGGCGTCACGACGGGCATCGCCTACAGCCTGCTCGGGCTCCCGGGCGCCCTCCTCCTCGCGCTGCTTGCCGCGTTGTTCGAGGCAGTGCCGATTGTCGGCCCGCTCCTCGGCGCGATCCCGGCGCTCCTGGTCGCGGCCACGATGTCGCTCCAGCTCGTGCTCGTCGTCGCCGGCGTCTACCTCGTGCTCCAGCTCGTCGAAGGCAACATCCTGGTCCCGATCGTGATGCGCAACACGGTCGGCATCTCGCCGTTCCTGGTTCTCGTCAGCCTCCTCGTCGGCGGAACCGTCGGCGGGGTGATCGGGGCCCTGTTCGCGGTGCCCATCGCTGCATCGGCTGAGATTGCCCTGGCACGGCTCCAGGCACGGGCGGTGCCGATCGCGCAGGATCCCGGAGGGCTCGAAGATGCCGACGCCGACGCCGCCGAGCAGCCCCGCAGTGCGCTCCCGGGCCGGTCCGACGCCGGCGTCGACTGAGGGCACGTGGCAAGTTCGCCGACAGTGAATCGCCGGCAACCTGGGGCCGGAGCCGCCGCTCGGCGGGCCATCAGAACACCTCGATCCCGAGCGCCTTCCAGGTTTCGACCAAGCCGCGCGGGTCGGGTGGCAGCGAAAAGACCTGTCGGATGAGCACCACGTACTGTCCGACGGCCAGGTTCCCGAGATCCATGGCCACAACGGCCCCGTTCACGCTGACCGAGGTGACCTGGGGCCCGGGCTGCCAGGTCTGGCGGCCAACGACGAGGCCCAGCGCCATACCGACGAGCAGCACGGGCAGCATCGGCGGCCAAAGGCTGGCCGGGCGGAGCGGTGCTGACGAGCCGGAGGTCAACAGCTCATCTTGCACCCACGAGGACGAGGGTCAGATCGCGTGGGAGCTCTCGGGCGCGGCGCCGCCGGGCGCGGCGCCGCCGGGCGTGGCGCCGCCGCGCGCCGCGGCCGGCCGGTCCGAGGGTCAGGGCATCGCCGGCGCGGCGTTGATCGGCTTCACGACCGTCGGCTCGCCCGACGAGTCGTCATCGACGAGCTCGGCGTCCGTCCAGCCACACGTTGGGCAAACCCAGGACCCGCGCGGGGCTCCCTGGTCGGCGGCCGCCGCACGCGACTCCCAGTGCTGTGTCCGATCGAGGGAGCCACAGCGGTTGCAGCGTCGAACGACCATCGTCATGTCACAAACCTCCACTCACAGATTGCATCCGCGCCAGCGTCCCGGGCGCGGTCTCGCAGGCGTGCAAACAGCGCACCAGTCGGAGTTGCGGTTGCGCGACTCCTGCCAGACAACGGCCCGGCGCCGTCCGTGCGCCGGCAGGTCCGGGCCGAGAAACCGGCCGGCACGAAGGCCGGCCGGCGCGGGGCTGGGTGCGGAGCTCGTGTCCGCCCGACTCGACGGCTCCGTGCCGCGCTGCGCCCTATACGGTTCGCCGTCCGGACAGCAGCTGGGCCACGAGGACGATCGCGGCAATGAGGAGAAGGATGTGGATGAACGCGCCGCCGACGGAGCCGATGAAGCCCAGCAGCCACAGGACGAGCAGGATGACGAAGATGGTCCACAACATGGTCCGGATCCTCCGTGATGGGCCCGGAAGATCCAGCTGGAGCTGGGCCAGGCCACGTACGTCGACCGTATCGGCGGCGGTCTCGCAACCGCGCGCGTGGTCCGTCCCCGCGGCCTTGCGCGCCGCTTGCAGGCCGTCGGACTGACATCGCCCTGGGTGCGGTCGCACGACCTCCCGGGGCGCATTCTGACCCGCCACCTGGTGGAGGCGGTGCCCGATCGGCGACGGCTCAGCGCCGCGCGCATCACGCTTGGACGCCACTCGCGCCGCCTGCGTCGCGCCTCGCGCCGCCTGTCTCGGCGGGCTCAGCCCGTGCGACGCCGGCGGTGTTCCCCCGTTTGACGGCCGGAGGAGAGGCCCGCCACGTCCGTCGGTGTCACGGTCGTGGGCGCCAGGGCCTGTTGACCGGCGGGCGAGGTCGCCGGCGGCGGCAGGTCCGGCCCGTTCGTCAGGGAGTTGGTGACCACCTCCTGCAGCTCCTGCTCGTGGGCCTCGACCTCGGCCTCGGTCGACCGCTCGGCGACGATGAACTCGTTGCGTGCGTCAGCGGTGGCCCGGATGATCTCGTCGAGCTTCAGGTGGAGCGCCCGGGCATCTCGGCCCTGGCTGTTCTGGATCACGAACACCATCCAGAAGGTGATCACCGTGGTGGACGTGTTGATCACCAGCTGCCAGCTGTCGGAGTAGTTGGCCAGCGGACCGGCGAGGGCCCACACGATCACGACGACGACGGACAGGACCATCGCCTGTATGGAGCCCAGGGCTCTGGTCACTTTGTCCGCCAGCCGGTTGAAACGATCCCGGCTCGTCTCCTTGGCGGGGGTCTGCTCCCCGTGCATCGGCGCGCTCACGGATTGGTCGTGTCAGATGCGCCGGTGACGGCAAGGATCGGGCTGGCGGTTACCACCGGCGCACACGCCCCCAGCGTGGCGACGACGATGACGGCGATTGCGATCAGGCGGATGACGCGTGAGCGCATTGGGATCCTCCAATACGGCTGGGAAGCGCATCGTCATCGGATGCGTGTCGCGGTCTCGCCATACCCGTGGCGGCAGGCGCTCGCAGCGGCATTGCAGGTCTGTGTCCGCACGAACGGGCGCCCGCAGAACCTGCGAGCGCCCATCGTCATTGCAGGCATCCGTGACACACGCGTCCCGAGCCCGTGCGGGCGGTCAGCTCGAGGCTGTCAGCTGGAGTGGCCGCGTTGGCGGGACGCCTTCGTCTCACCCTTCTCGGCACGTTCCTTGTTGACCGTCCGGGCAGCGATCTCCTCGGCCCGGTCCTCGGATCGGCCCGCGTCGAGCTCGCTTTCCTTGACGTGCTCGTACTGTCGCTCGCGTTTCGGCGACCAGGCGTTCTGCGGCATCTCGCCTCCGTCCTTGGCGTTTCGCGGGCGCGTCGACCGCCCACCGGCCGCCCGGACCGTAGGCCCGGCGTCGGCAACGGGCCATCAGCGGGCCGCGGGCGTAAGTTGCATCAACGTTGCACGGCCACGGCCGGACCACGCCGGCAGAGCGTGCAACGCGAACGACGCCACGACCGGGCTGGCGACCGCATCGGCAAGGGTCTGCCTGTTCGGGCAGACAGCGTGCACGGCGGGTTCTGGCTGCGGTCCGTCGTCGCGCGAGAATGGTTGGCAGCATGAGCCAGCTCGCCCGACGCGACCCGGATCGGACCGTCCGGCCAGGGCCGCGCCCCGCCGTCGCCCAGCCTCGGGCGAATGGGGCAACCACCGCCGCTCGCGCCACCGGCAACGGATCGGCAGGCAGCCTGCACGCGCACGACGGGCCGAACGATGTGATGGCCCTCCAGCATGCCGCCGGAAATCTGGCGGTGGCGCGCCTCATGCGGGCGAGCGCCACCGTGCAACGCCACCCCGGCCCAACGATGAACCAGGAGGTTGAGGACGAGGCGGAAGGCGAGGAAGGCGCCGTCCAGGCGGCCGCGCCGGCCGAGGCCGAGGCGGAACAGGAGTCCGAGGCGGGTTCCGTTGAATCGGCCGGGCCGGCCGATTCGGACGCGACGAGCCAGCCGGGAACGGGCACCACCGGCAGCGCCGGCACGGGCCTCACGGGGGCAGCCCGCAAGAAGGCGGTCGAGGACGCGTGCCGCGCGAGCGACACCGGGACGTGGGCCATGTCCATCATCGAGAAATGGAAGATCCCCGTCGACTACGAGTACGCCGGCCAGGGCTCCTTTCACCAGGGCGGCAGCATCTACATCAACAAGACGCTGGCCATCGGCGGCGCCGCGATCACGCTGATGCACGAGGCACAGCACGCCGACACGTTCAAGTCCGGCAAGCAGGCCGACCGTACGACGCTGGACCGGGCCACGTACATCAAGCAGTCGATCGCCGATGAAGCGGAGGCCGTCGTCCGGCAGATCGAGGGGCTCGCCGTCACGTCCGGCCTGGGGATCGACATGACCGGCGCGGCGATCGGCGATGACCTCAAGCAGCGCTACCTGAAGGCCTTCTACGCGAAGCGGGACGCGTTGAAGAAGGCGAACCCGGATATGAGCACCGGCGAGATCAACAGGATCTGCCGGACCACCGCGCGTGATGAGGAAGTGACCAAGTGGTTCTATGACGGGACGTTCGTGACGTCCACCAACCACAACAGCTACGCGATCTTCTACGGAAACCAGTGGGACGAAGTGCACAAGAAGCCGGGCAAGAAATGACGACAGGCGAGGTCGACCTCAACGCCGTGGCGGTGGCCATCGGGCAGCCGCTCGGGGACCAGGTGCTGGACGGACAGGCGAAGCTCGCGCCGGTTCGCCGTCCCCGGGATCCAGCGGACGGTCGTCTGGCGGGTCCGGGACGAAACCGGCGAACACCCGTGGCAGGTCTACGTCGGCGTCTGGCCGGACGGCTCGGCACGGGTGCTCACCGCGGACCAGGAGGCATGGGCAGATCTCGTGTCCGCGACCGGCGCCCACCTCGACGCCGAGGCCGATGCGCGCGCCTACATCGAGGCCTTCCTGGAGGTCACGCGCGGTGCGCTGGTCATCATCCAGCCGATCACCTCGCTCGACGACCTTCACTGGCGTCCGGGATCGGACACTGAGGAAGCTGCCAGGGCCGCGCTGCTGGCCGACCCGCCGGCCATCGAGCCCTCGCTCAGCCGGACCGCGGACGGCTTCCACGTGGAGCTCACGCTCGTGGTCGACCAGCGGCTCCAGCGCAACACTGTTCGACGTCACGCCCGACGGGGAGATTGCGAGCAGCTCGTTCCGCGTGCTGGCGGAACACCTCCCGCTCCCGATCGCCCGCTGACGCATCGATCGCGCGGGCCCGACAGGTGTCCGTGTGGTGGGTCCGGCCATTTCCTAACGTGACGTCGGCGGTGCCTCGGGCATGGGCGTCGGCATCGTCGGGGCAGGCCCTGGGACGCTCGACCATCGCACCCGGCCCGTGGCCGGCGCCGGCCGACAACGACCCGAGGAGGAGGGAGGCAACGAGGACCGACGCGGAGACCGCGACCATGAGCGCGGTCCCGGCGGGGTCGAGGATCCGACTGACGCCAACACGTTCCTGAGGCGAGGGGTCCGGGATGCGGATGATTCGCGAGCCCATCGACCGTCTCCCGTTCGTGACCGCTCGGCGCGGCCGTTGCCCCGAAGTCTTCGGCCCGAACATCCCGAAGCAACGCGTGCCGACCCTGCTTCCTCACCGTCGCCTTCGAGGGCCTGCACGGTGGTGGCGGGTTGACCTCGATGGCACGATGGCCGGCATGTCGGCCCAGTGGACGGAACAGAGCCAGCGACCGTGGCCGCCGAGCAGGTAGCCGCGACGCCGAGGCCGCGAGCGAGCCAGGTGGCAGGCCGCCCCGGCCTCGCGGTCACCATCGGGGTGATCGCGGCCGGCGTTCTCGTCGGAGCCATCTGCCTGGCGCTCATGGCGGCGAACCCGGACAGCGGCGACGCCGGGACCTGGTCCGTCCAGCTCGCCGCCAACCTGTTCACGATCGGCGTCGGCCTCGTAATGTGGCACGCGCGCCCTGGCAACCGGGTCGGGCCGCTGGTGATCGCCATGGGGTTCGCCAGTGCCGTCGACTTCCTGAGCTGGGACGGCCGCGACGCCCTCGTTTGGACCGTCGGCGACATGTGGAACCTGTTGGGGCTCGTCGTCCTCGCCCACGTCTACCTCGCGTTCCCGGATGGCCGGACCGCCGGCTGGTCGCGGCGCCTCACGATCGCCGTCTACGCCTGGTTCTTCCTGCTCACGGTCGGTCCCCGTCTGGTGCATCCGTACCCGTCGAGCTGGGCGATCCGCAACCCGCTGCTGCTCTGGCCGAACGAGGGGCTTTCCGACAGCCTGGGCATGGTCGCGAACCTCGGCGCCCTGGTGCTGACGATCCTTGTCGTAGGGACCGTCCTCGACCGTTGGCGACGCGGCTCGCCGGTCGCGCGTCGGGCGCTGGCCCCTGTCTTCTGGGTGAGCCCCATCGCGCTCGTCGTCAACGGGACCTTCTTCGTCGCCCGCGTGATCGGCTCCGACACGCTGTTCACGGTGTCCACGGGGCCGCTCGCGCAGCTCTCGAACTTCCTGCTGCCGATCGCGTTCCTCATCGGGCTGCTTCAGACGCGGCTTGAGCGTGGCTCGATCGCTGACCTGGTACGCGAGCTCGACGGCGTCAGGACCGGTGATCTCGAGTCCGCCCTTGCGCGCGCCGTGCACGACCCCACCCTGCGGCTCGCGTTCCCCACCCCGGACGGCGCCGGATACGTCGATCCAGCCGGCAGGCCGGCTGAGCTGCCCTCCGACAGCGACCAGCGCGACACGACCCGAATCGAGGGGACCGACCGCACCATCGCGGTCCTGATCCACGACCCGGCCGTTGACCCATCCCTCGTCGAAAGCGCCGCGGCGGCGTCGCGGCTTGCCCTCGAGAACGAGCGCCTGGCCGCCGAGCTGCGGGGGCAGCTCGAGCAGGTCCGGGCGTCGAGGACGCGGATCGTCGAGGCGACGGACGAGGAGCGGCGGAGGCTCGAGCGCGATCTCCATGATGGAGCGCAGCAGCGGCTCGTGGCGCTCGGCTTCACGCTCCGGCGTGCGAACCGTCGGGCCGATGCCGACCCCGAGCTGGCGCGAATCCTCGACGAGGCGGGCCACGAGCTCGAGGACGGGCTGCGAGAGCTCCGCGCGCTGGCGCGCGGGATCCATCCACCCTCCCTGACGGACGGCGGTCTCGCGCCCGCCGTTCGTGACCTCGCCGACCGCTTTCCCGATCCCCGTCCAGGTCGATATCGAAGACCGGCGGCTGCCGTCGGCGGTCGAGACGACCGCGTACTTCATCGTCGCCGAGGCGCTGACGAACACGATCCGGCACGCCGAGGCGACCCAGGTGACGATCAGCGGGCGGATCGACCTGGACACCCTCGACCTCGAGATCGCGGACGACGGACGCGGCGGGGCCGACGATGGCGCCGGGGGGACGGGTGTCCGCGGGCTCAACGACCGGGCGCAGGCCGTGGGCGGCACCCTTGCGATCGACAGCCCGCCGGGCGGGGGAACGACCGTCCGGGCCAGGCTCCCGCTGTCGTGACCGATCCGGGCGGACGTCGCCTGCGGGTCGTCCTGGCCGACGACTCCGTGCTCTTTCGCTCCGGGCTCGCGCACCTGCTGGCCGACGAGGGGTTCGACATCGTGGGCGAGGCCGGCGACGCAGCAGGCATCCTCGAGCTGGTCGAGCATCAGCGGCCCGGACGTGGTCGTCCTCGACATCCGGATGCCGCCACAGCACCGGACCGAGGGTCTCGAGGCCGCGATCGCCATCCGCGAACGCTACCCGGCGACCGCGATCCTGCTCCTCTCGGCACATGTCGAGACCCGCCATGCGATCCGGCTGCTCCGCGCGGATGCGACGGGTGTCGGCTACCTGCTGAAGGACCGGGTCATGCGCGAGGCGGACCTGCTGGACGCGATCCGGCGGGTGGCATCCGGTGGCTCGGTGATCGACCCCGAGATCGTCGGTGAGCTGCTCGGCCGAGCGCGGCCGCACGGGCCGCTGGACGAGCTCACCGCGCGCGAGCGGGACGTGCTCGCATTGATGGCCGAGGGGCGTTCCAACCAGGCGATCGCGGAGTGCCTCGTCCTCGAGCTCAAGACGATCGAGGGGCACATCCGCACGATCTTCTCGAAGCTCGCGCTGGAGCCGGCGCCCTCCGATCATCGACGGGTGCTCGCGGTGCTGACCTACCTGCAGGCCTGACGTCCGCGAGGGGGCGAGCGCGCACCTGGCGGCAGTTCTCACGAACAGTCGGCACGCTTGAGAGCATCGCCGGGGACGACACCCCGGTGGCGCCGGAGGAGCGCCTGTTCGCGCCAACGCCGCTCTCTATGAAGTCGCACTGACTCGCCCGTCGTTTCCGTCGGGCGGGGCTCGCTGGCACCGACTCGCTTGGCACATCAAGCCGACGCACAGCCACAGGGTTGCGTCGTGAATCACCTCCTCCCGGCCGGGATCCGCCACGCCGAGGTCGCCCCCATGCACCCGATGCGTCGCGGGAGGTCGAACGGCCAAGATGCCCGTCATGGTCGCGTCACCGTTCGTCATCGCACTGCCATCGGGCATGTCGAGACTCCGGCTCCTGGATCGGCATTCGCCGACGTAGCCAAGGAAATGGAGGATCCATGAAGCGCTTGATGCTTGCCATCACCGCGGGACTGCTCGCGATCTCCGCGTTCGCCGGTCCGGTGTCCGCCGGCGGGCGGGAATTCGGTGCTGTCTTCGTCAATGACCAGATCTACCGCGTGTTCGGCAACAAGGCCAACGTGCCCGACGGAACCGGAACGGATCCCTTCGCGATCTTCACCAACTCCGCACTCGGCAAGGCTCAGTACGGCGTCGCCGAGTTCGCTCCAGGCATCATCGGCCACCATGGCGGCCGGTGGGCCATCTATCGGGCGACCTGGACGAACGGCGATCCGTCGACGCTGGTGACCAGCTACGCCGATCTCGAGACTCGCGCTGCGAACCACGAGCTGACGCTCACTCGCGACCCGGAGGCTGACTTCCGATGCCCGGTGCTGGGCAACCCAACTCCGATCCCGGGCGCGTGAGCTGACGTTCGCGTCCTCAGCAGAATTGAGAGGGCCGGCCTTCGGGCCGGCCCTCTTTGTGTCCACGATCGCGGCTGGCACCCGCCGGGTAGAGTTGGCGGCCATGGAGACGTCCCAGCCGGTCGAGCTGAACGCCGTCACCGGGATCGTCGCTCGCGAGCGGGTCCGGGCGTTCGACCTGGCGGCCGGGCTAGCGGTGCTGTTCATGATCCTGGTGCACATCCTGTGGCACTGGGGCGTCCGCGACACCTGGACCACACCGATCGGCGAGGCGATCAGCTACGCCGCCGGCCCCACCGCGGCACCCGTGTTCGTGTTTCTGATGGGCGCTTCACTGGGCGCTGCCGGCCGGGGTCGCGCGGGCCCGCTGGTGGCCCGCGGGCTGTGGCTGGTGTTCCTGGGCTACGTCCTCAACTTCCTGCGCGGCGTGATCCCGGCCACGCTCGGGGAAGCGACCGGCGTCATCACCGCCGACCAGGTGGCCCCCTACACGCAATGGTGGCTGGCCACGACCGTCGATCTCCACCACGTCGTCGGTCTGTCGCTGGTCGTGATCGCCCTCCTGCGCACGCGATCGCGGCCCGGCTGGACCTGGCTGGCCCTTGCGGGCGGGCTCGTGCTGGTGGCGCCGCTCGTCAAGGGGATCACGTTCGGCACACCGATCCTCGACGGTCCGCTGACCCCGTTCATCGGCGGCGCGCCCAACGTGTACTACGCGGTGGTGCCGTGGCTCGCCTACGCGCTCGGCGGTGCCGTGTTCGGTGACGTCATCGCGCGGAGCCGCGACCGGACGCGGCGTCTTCCGCCGCGGTGCCAGGATCGGGATCGTCCTGCTGGCGATCGGCGGCGTCCTGCTCCTGGTCCAGCGACCCGGGTTCGACGTCTACACCTACTGGCGCCAGCCGCTGTCGTTCGCGGTCCCCATCTTCGGCATCATCCTGCTCTGGCTGGCCCTGTGCGACTGGGTGACCCGGCATCGGCGCGTGGACCGGCACCTGGGCATCGTCTACGGCTGGAGCCACCGGGTCATCGCGATGTACTTCACGCACTGGGTCATCGTCGGCTGGGGCGCCGGCCTGGTTGGCTTCCGGGCGCTCGAGCTGGGGCCGGTGCTGCTGGCGATGGCGGCCGCCGTGGTCCTGACCAGCTACCTGTCGCGGTACACCGTGCGGCTCGAGTCCAGCTGGTGGGTCCGTCGTGGATCCGCGGGTGGCGCGTCGGAGGTCGCGGTCGAGGTGCCCGCAGCCTGAGCCGTTTCGTCGGCTGCTGAAGCTCGCGGTCCCGGAGGTGAACGTTTCGCGCCGGCCGGATCGTCAGATGAACATGACGGGTGCGCAGCTGACCCCTATCGTGAGTGGCATGGACCTGCCCGAGCCGGCGGACGTACGTCGCTCCCGGACGTTTGACGCGCTGCTCGACCGGCGGGCGCTCGACCACGCCTACCGCGTGGCGCGGATCATCCTGCTCGATGCGAGCGAGGCGGAGGATGCGACCCACGATGCCGTGATCTCGGCCTGGCGCCGGTTCGACCAGCTGCGCGATCCGGACCGGTTCGAGGCGTGGTTCGGCCGAATCCTCGTCAACGCCTGCCGCGACCGGCTGCGATCGCGGAGGCGCCTGCCCATCTCGATCGAGACCGTCCCGGTCGGCTCGCTCGAACGTCAGGGTGGTCCGGATCCGGGCGAGCTCGTCGGTGCATCCGACGCCATCCGGGCCGCGCTCCGGCACCTGGGGCCCGAGCATCGCGAGGTGATCGCGCTCCGATACCAGGCGGACCTGACCGTCGACCAGATCGCCGAGCGAACTCGGAGCCCGCCCGGGCACCGTCAAATCCCGACTTCACTACGCGCTGCGTCACCTCCGCGAGAGCGTCGAGGCCACGGACCACAGGAGCACACTCCGATGACGACGAACCCGCCCGGCCGCGATCCCTTCGAGCGCGATATCCGCGCCGCCCTGGACGAGGAAGCCGCCGATCCGGCCCCGGAGCGACTCGTCGCGCGTATCTCGCGCTCCCGGGCACGAGATCGGGCGGCCGGCGGCCGGACCGGCGGGGCTGTGGGCACGAATCGCCCCGGCGATGCGGGTCATTACGGCGCTGGGCGTGGCGCTGGCGGCCGTGGTCGTCGTCGTCGTTGCCAGCGGTTCGCTGCTGCGCCAACCGGCAACGGGCACCGCGACGACGTCACCCGAGGCGAGCGGGACCCCGGTCGCGTCGACGCCGCCGGCGACGCCGGTCACCCCGGCGCCGAGCAACCTGGTCCTGATCACCCCGTCGCCGGTGGCATCGGGCGGCACCGCCGACGCGGTCCCGGCCGACTTCGAGCCCGTATCGGTCACGTTCGTCTCGGCGTCGCGCGGCTGGGTCGTGGGGAGCGCGACGTGTGACGGTGCACCCCGTGCGCCGTGATCGCCGCGACGACCGACGGCGGCCTCACCTGGGCGCGGATCCCGGCCCCCGACACAAAGGTGGTATCGTGGTCGGCGGGCCACCAGCGGCGTTCGCGGCCTGCGGTTCGCCAGCGCGCTTGATGGCTGGGCTTTCGGGCCTGACCTGTGGGTCACCCACGACGGCGGCGACACGTGGGACCGCGAGAGCCTTCCCGGCGGCGGCGCACCGCAGGTGATGGCACTCGAGGCGGCGGCGGGAACGGTCCACGTGGCGTTCTGGTCCGGTGGCGATCCGCTGATCCGGATTGCGTCGGGGCCAACGACCGGCAACGCATTGCAGCTCTCCCCCACCACCGTGGCGATCGGCGCGGGACCGGTGCCGGCGACCCAGATCGTGCTCCACGGGTCGGCAGGCTGGCTGGTCCAGGTCAACCGCGACGTCGTCGGGGGCGCGCGCCTGGTCGGCGGCAGCGTGGCAGCCGTGGCAGCCGCCGTGCCTCGACACCGCCGGACCCGCCTGGCTTGCCGCCTCGAGCGCCACGAGTCTCGTTGCCGCGTGCGACATCGGGCTGTGGTCGACGCCGGAGGGCGTCCACCTGTTCACATCGGCGTGACGGGGGCGCCACGTTCACGGAGGCGGCCGGCAGCCCTCCCGATCTCGGCCCTCTCGGGGGTCACGACGGCACCCAGCCAGCCCACCATCGTTGCGGCGGGCACGCAGGCGGACGGCACGACCGCACTGATCGGCCGGTTCAACGGCGCATCGTCGTGGACGACGGTCGCGACGCTGGCGGGGACCGGGACATTCTCCGAGCTCGGCTTCACGACCAACGCGCAGGGCGTCGCGATCGGTCACCCGACCGGTGCCGCAAGCCAGCTGCTGATGACCCGCGATGGCGGCCACACCTGGACGGTGATCGAGATCGCCGGCGGGTAACGCCCGCGTGCGGTCCCGTCGTCGCGCGGTCAGGCGATGACGTCGTACCCCTGGACCGTCATTCCCCCATGAAGCGCCTTGAGCGCCGGCTGGAGCGCCTGGTGGACCTCCGACGTCCGCCATGCCGCGGCGCTGTCGGCGTCGCCGAACCGGAACGCGAGCTGGTAGCGGGTCGGGTCGTCCGCGGCGCGCAGCAGGTCGTGCCGCACGAAGCCCGGCGCCTTCGCCATCGCGGGGCCGTACTCGCCGGTCATGAACCGCTCGAACGCGACGGCGTTGTCCGGGTCCACGGTGAAGGTCAGGTGTCGCTCGATCATGGCCGGGGCCTCCGTGTCCGTTCCCGTCCCACGGGGCCGTCGGGTGGTCACTGTCCCGTGGCAATTGGTCTTACCAGTTGACCACTATACCAGTCGCCCGATAAACTGACCCGTGACGTCCCGTTGGAGGAGCGCCTGCGCGGTGGAACGAGAGCTTGAGCGCGATGCCTCGGCATCCGGGACAGGAACCGACGCCACAAAACGGTACACGGTGATCGCGCGGAGCACGCTGCCCGAGGAGGTCGCGAACCGCCTGCTGGCCCTGATCCGGGCCCAGGAGCTGCGGCCCGGCGCCAAGCTGCCCGCGGAGCGCAACCTCGCGCAGATGATGGACGTCAGCCGCCCCGTCGTGCGCGAGGCGCTGCGCGCGCTGGCGCTGATGCGCGTCGTCGACATCCGTCCGGGAGACGGCACGTACATCACGTCGCTCGAGCCGCAGCAGCTGATCGCGCACCTCGACTTCGTGTTCCCCAGTGACAGCGTGGCCCTCGAGCACCTGCTCGAGGCGCGCCGGGTCGTCGAGGCCGGCAATGCCCGCCTCGCCGCGACGCGGGTCACGGGCGTCACCCTGGTGGAGATCGAGGACCTCGTCGCCTCGCTGGCCGCCGCGATCGACGAGCCGGACCGGTTCAGCGAACTGGACGTCGCGCTCCATAGTGCCGTGTGCGGGGCCGCGGGCAACTTCCTGCTGTCGCAGTTCATGAGCATCGTCAACGCCCTGGGAAAGGTGAGCCGCGAGCGAACCGGAGGCCTTCGCCGGGTTCGAGAGGCCGCGCTCGACGACCACCGGCGCATCCTCGCGGCGCTCCAGTCGCACGATCCGGATGCCGCGGCGCGGGCCATGCTCGGACACCTCGATCACGTCGAGCAGGGTCTTCGGGCGGAGACCGGGCCATCCGGCGCGCAGGCCGCCGCGGCCGGCCGTTCAGCGATCGGTGCCGGGACGCCGGCATGAACATCCACGGGCGCCAGGCGCTCGATGCGCGCCGCGCGGAGGTGTTCGCAGCCATCTGCGACCCCGATGTCCTGCTGCGCGTCATTCCCGGCTGCCGGGAGATCGCGCAGACGAGCGACGCGGAGTACCGCGGCCGGATCACGCTGCGCCTGCCGGGCGTGGTCGGGACGTACAGGACCGTGGTCCGGCTCCTCGAGGCCGAGGCGCCGGTCACCGGCCGGCTGGAGGGCGAGGTCGAGGGCACGCTCGGGACCATCCGCGGCGAGGCGACGTTCCGGCTGTCCGACTCCGGGCCGGGAACGACGATCGAATACGACGGTCAGGCGGTGATCGGAGGACCGCTGGCGCGGCTCGACTCGCGCTTCGTGGAGGGGATCGTCGGATCGCTCGTCGCCCAGGGCCTGCGCAACCTCGACGCGAACCTCCGCCGCGACGCAGCCGGGCCCCCAGCTGACGCCGCGAGCGACGCGGCGCAGCGACCGGACGAGGTGCCGGCGTGACCGTTCGAAGCTACCTGCTGCCGCGCTCGCTGCCACAGGCGCTCGACCTGCTCGACCGGCACGGGCCGGAGCTGCTGGTCATCGCCGGCGGCACCGTGGCGATGCCGCTGATCAACGACGGCGTGTCGCTCCCCGAGACGGTGATGGGGCTGCGGCTCGCGGGCCTCGACGGGATCGAGGCGACGGGCGACACGGTGCGGATCGGGGCGACCACCACGCTGACCCGGCTCCTCGACGTGCAGGTTGTCCCGATGCTCCAGGACGCCGCCCGCAGCACGGGCGCATGGGCGGTTCGCAACATGGCAACCGTCGGCGGCAACCTGTTCACGCCACCGCCCGGGCGGCGACGTCGCGGTCGCGCTGCTCGCCCTCGACGCAACCGTGACCCTCGCGAGCCCGCGCGGCGATCGGGTGCTCCCGCTGGCGGACCTGTTCACCGGGTTCATGACCACGGCGCTCGCCGCCGACGAGCTCCTGGTCGCCATCGACGTGCCGGTCCCGAGCGGTCGGACGGCGTACATCAAGCTCGGCCGCAGGCTGGCCAACACGCCGGCCGTGGTGACGGTGGCGGTCCACGCCACATGGGACTCCGGACGGATCGCTCGCGCGCGGATCGCGCTGGGCGCCGTCGGGCCGCACCCGCTCCGCGCCCGATGAGGCCGAGCGGCTGCTCATCGGAACGAACCTCGAACCCGGCGCGATCGAGGCTGCGGCCTCGGCGGCTGCCGAGGGCTGCGAGCCGTTCACCGACGGGATCGCCATCGGCCTGGTACCGGCGCCGGATGACCGCGCACGTGGTCACCCGGGCGCTGGAGCAGCTGGCGCACGACGCGCCGCGGGAGGGTCGCTGACGTGCCGTCCGTTGTCGTCACGTTCGAGCTCGGCGGCCGCGAGGTCGAGGTGCTGGTCGCGCCGCTGACCACCCTCCAGTCGGTCCTGCGCAACCAGCTCGGCATGACCGCGACCAAGGACGGCTGCCGGCAAGGCGGCTGTGGCAGCTGCACCGTGCTCGTCGACGGCGAGCCGATGCTGTCCTGCCTGCTGCCGGTCGAGGACGTCGCCGGCCGGCGGGTCACGACGGTCGAGGGCATCACCCCCGCCGAGGGCCTGCATCCGATCCAGCAGGCGTTCATCGACGCGGGTGCGTTCCAGTGCGGCTACTGCACGCCGGGCATGGTCATGACCGCCAGGGCGCTGCTCGACCACGATCCGGAACCGGGCACCGACGACATCGAGCGGGCGCTGTCGGGAAACGTCTGTCGATGCACCGGGTACCGCCCGATCGTCCGAGCGGTGGAGGCCGCCGCCGGCGCCATGCGCGACGCGGTCGACGGCGCGGGGGAGGCGGGACGATGACGGACCTGAACGTCGTCGGCCGGTCGGTCCCGCGGAGCGACGGGATCGGTCACGTCACCGGCCGGACGCAGTACTTCGGGGATCGCTCGTTCCCGGGCATGCTCCATCTCAAGATGGTCCGCAGCCCGCTCCACCACGCGCGGCTCAAGGGCATCGACCTCAGCGATGCCGAGCGGGTGCCGGGGTTCGTCCGCGCGCTGACCGCCGCCGACGTGCCGCACAACCGGTACACGATCCTGGGGCTGATCGGCGTCGAGCCCGAGGAGGAGTTCGTCCTCGCCGAGGACCGGGTGCGGTTCAAGGGCGAGGCGATCGCCGCGATCGTTGCGGAGAGCGAGGCGGCGGCGTACGAGGCCGTGGCGAGGGTCCGCCTCGACCTCGAGGAGCTGCCCGCCGTGTTCGATGTCGAGGAGGCGCTCAAGCCCGGCGCGCCGATCGTGACCCACTGGGGCAACAACACGTTCATGTACGAGGGCCACCCCTGCCGGCGCGTGCGCCTGGGCGACGTCGACGCCGCGTTCGAGCAGGCCGACCACATCGTCGAGGGCGTCTACAACACCAGCCCGATCGAGCAGGCGCCGCTGGAAACGACCGGGTGCATCGCGGTCCCGGACGGCAACGGCCGGTTCACGGTCCACACCAACACCCAGGCGATCTACTTCAGCCTGGACAACACCTCGATCATCCTCCAGGTCCCGGGCAACCAGCTGCGGTTCGTGGGCGGCACGGTCGGCGGCGGGTTCGGCGGCAAGGTCGACGTCATCGTCGAGCCCATCGCCACGCTGGCCGCGATGAAGACCGGCCGCCCCGTCCGGTTCGCGTACAGCCGGTCCGAGGAGATGCAGGTGTCGTCCACGCGGAGCCCGTGGCGGATCTACGTCCGGGACGGCGTGATGAACGACGGCCGGATCATCGCGCGCAAGGTCACGAGCTACGCGGACTCGGGTGCCTACAGCCGCCAGACGCCGTACGCGATCACCAAGCACGCCGCCAACGCCGCGGGTCCGTACGCGATCCCGAACGTCTCGATCGATGCGTACTGCGTGTTCACCAACCGCCAGCCGACGAGCGCCATGCGCGGCTTCGGCGTCACCATGGCCTCGTTCGCGATCGAGGTCCAGATGGACAAGATCGCGGAGCGGGTCGGCCTCGATCCGTGGGCGGTCCGGTTCATCAACGCCTACCACGAAGGCGACATCAAGCCGCACCGCAAGCCCGCCGAGGACGTGACCCTGATCGAGACGATGCAGGCGGCGGCCGCGCTGGTCGGACACGACCTGCCGGCGGAGCTGCGGGCGATGACCTCTGCGCCCCGCGACGCGACGGACGGGGGAGATCGCTGATGGCGAAGCTTCGCGGCACCGGCATCGCCGCCGTCAACTACCCGACCGGGATGAACCTCGGCGGTGACCCGTCGCAGGCGCTGATCCACGCCACGACCAGCGGCTCGTTCGTGGTGTCGCTGTCGGCAACCGACCTGGGCCAGGGGCTGCGCACGGTGATCTCGCAGATCGCGGCGGAGGCGCTGGGCGTCGAGTTCGACCAGATCGTGATCGACACCGCGGACACGGACACCGGTCCCCATGACATGGGGACGTTCGCCAGCCGCGCGACCCACCGGGTGGGCAACGCGGTGATCGCGGCGGCGATCGAGGCCCGGCGCTCGCTGCTCGAGGTGGCCGCCGAGGAGCTCGAGGCGGCGGTCGACGACCTCGAGATCGACGGCCACGGCAACGTGATGGTCCGCGGCGCGCCCGCGCGCGCCGTCAAGGTGGCCGACATCGCGTCGCTCGCCCAGTTCAAGTACGGCCGCACGATCGCGGGCCGCGGCAGCTACATGAAGGCGAAGAGCCCCGTGGATCCCGAGACGGGCGCGATGGACCCCGACTCGACCGAGGCGCACGCGTGCACGGTGGCCGAGGTCGAGGTCGACACGGACACCGGGATGGTCACGGTGCTCAGCATCCGGAGCGCCTACGAGGTGGGCCGGCAGGTGAACCCCGCGCTCGTCCAGGCGCAGATCAGCGGCGGCGCTTGGATGGGCATGTCGCACGCCCTGTTCGAGACGACCCAGCCCTACTACCCGAGCCCCGAGCATGCGGCGCGCGACTTCAGCACGTACCTGATGCCCGGCCCGATGGAGGTGCCCGACATCGAGTCCGTGGTGCTCGAGATGCCGTCCTCGAACGGACCGTACGGGGTCAAGGGGATCGGCGAGATGACGGCGAACTCGCCGATCCCGGCCATCGTCAACGCGATCTATCACGCCACGGGAGTCAGGATCGACGAGCTGCCGGTCACGCCCGAGAAGATCCTGCGCGGCCTCGAGGCCAGAGGGCAGGCCGCGTCCTGAGCCGGGCGCCGAACCATGGAGATGCGATGAGCCAGATCACGACCTGGGACGAGTTCCCGACCGTCGAGTACATCCCCGGCGTCTACCGCCAGGCCGTGTCGGGCGAGAAGACCATGCTGACCCGGATCGTGTACCGGGGCGGTGTCGTGATCCCGGACCACCACCACGAGGCCGAGCAGATCATGCTCGTCGAGCGGGGCCGGCTGTGGGCCAGGGTCGGCGACGAGGAGTCCGAGGTCGGGCCGGGCTCGCTGCTGATCATCCCGTCCAACTGGAACCACGCCTTTCGCCAGCTGGGCGACGAGGACGTGGTGTTCTACGAGAGCTTCGCGCCGATCCGGCTCGAGTACCTGGTCGGGTTCAAGGGCCCGGATCCCTCGCTGGCGATGATGCGCGAGTCGCTCGACGCCGGGCAGGGATAGCGTCCCGGCCGGATCGGTTTCGCCTGCCCCGTCGCCGCGGCTGCCAGACTGTCTGGCCGGGCCGCGCCGCTCCATCGACGGGCGCAGGCACCAGCGCGGCATGTGCGGCCAGCCACGCGCGCGTCCGGGGCGCGTCGTCGCTGGCAGCGGCAAGGGTCTGCGCGAGGTGCCCGAGGTCCGCGGCCCTGTCGATGTCCGGCCATGGCTCGAGCAGGCACGCCGGGCGGCCGGCTTCGGCGAGCGCGCGGGCCGTGGTGGCCAGCGCGGTCTCGCCACCGAGACGTGCCGTTTCGAACACCGGCGCGAGCCCGACGGCCGCCGCGCGACGCCCCCGCCACGGCCGGAACCTCGGGCCGCGCCACGCCCGCCGGCGGAGCCGTACCCCGACCAGGTGGTAGCCGCCGTCGAGGCTCGGCCCGAGCACCGCAGCCATGGCGCCGGAGCGCATCGAGCGCGGCGAGGAGCAGGCCCGCGGGGAGCGTCGGGTTGTCGCCGCTGACCGCGATCGCCCGGTCCGCCCCGAGACGCTCGGCCTCGACGAACCCGTCGGTGATCGCGCCGCCAAGGCCGGATCGCTGCTGGACGATCGTCGACCAGCCCGGGCCGAGCAGCGCGGCGACGGGTCCCGCGTCGGCAGCCGCGGGCACGACGGCGATCGTGTCGGCGACACCGCGGGCGGCGCCGCGGATCGACGGCCCGAGGTCGGCGAGGCACGCGGCCCACAGCCCGAGCGCCGCCTCCTGGCCGATGTCGGCGGCCAGCCGCGTCTTGGCGTGCCCCGCCCGGGGCGCCTTGGCCATCAGGGCGATGACGGGCCGGCGCCGCGTCTCGGCCAGCGCGCAGCCGATCATCCGCCGACCGGCGGCGTACGAGGCCCGGATCGATCCCGAGACCTTGCTCCGACCGCCGCGCCGTCGGCGGAACCGCACCGGCGTCTCGGTGACCCGCAGGCCCGGCGCGCGCAGCGCGCGGGCGACGAGCTGGACGGTCCAGCCGAACCCGGCATCGTCGAGGTCGAGGACCGCCAGCGCCTCGCGGCGGATGACCTTGAACGGCGGCAGATCGCGAACGCGGCCGCCCGTCCGACGGCGCAGCAGGGCGGCGACCAGCATGTTGCCGAGCCGCGCGTGCCACGGCAGGGCGCCCGCCTCGGTCGTCCGCGAGGTGCGGGCCCCGAGCACGAGGTCGGCGTCGTCAAGCGCGGCGACGAGCGCCGGGAGGTCAGCCGGATCGCACGAGCCGTCGCCGTCGAGGAACGCCACGACGGGGTGGTCGACGGTCGCCGCGCTGGCCCCGGTCAGGCAGGCCCGGCCGTAGCCGCGGCGAGGCTCGATGATGACCGTCCCGCCGGCGGCTCGGGCGACCTCCGGCGTGCCGTCACGCGACCCTCCATCGACCACGAATACGCAGCACGCACCAGCCACTCGCAGGCCGGCGGTGAGCTCGCCGATCGCGGTCGCCTCGTCGATGACGGGAACGACCGCGGCAACGCGATGCGTGCCTGCCGCCGGCCCGGTCATGGCCCGGCTCCCGTCGTGGCTCGGGGGGCAGGGCCCCACAGCCGGAACCGGCCGTCATCGATGAGCAGCGGGCGCTGGGAGGCTTCGAGCCCCGCCACGAACGCGGGGCGATCAGCCCAGTGAAAGAAGCCGGTGACGTACGGCCGGCGGTCGACCAGGACGTACGCTGCCGGATCGTCGTACGGCAGGAGCTCCAGCGAGGCGCGCGACGCGACGGCGGACGCCAGTCCCCAGTCGACCGAGAGCACGGCGTCGTCGGGTACCGCGGCCGTCACTGCCCGCAGCTCGCCAAGCGCGGCGGGGCGATCCCAGAACCCGTGCTCGAGGCTGCTGAACGGGAGCACCGCGCCGGCCAGGAATGCGGCCGCGATGGCCGGTGCGCCGAACGCGACGAGCTGCCACGGGCGAGCCCGGGAGCGCAGCCGGCGAAGCGCCCGCCGGTGACGCACCCGGCGCCCCGTCCGCGCAAGCAACGCCAGCAGCCGCCGGCCGCCGAGCGCCGCCGCGACCACCGCGGGCACGATCAGCAGCAGGCCATACTGGAGCAGGACATCGTGCTGCGGCCCCTGCGTGCTGAGCAGGTGGGCGACCAGCGGCGGCACGACCAGCAGCAGCCATCGCGGGCGCAACAGGCCGAGGCCGCCGAGCCCGGCGACCAGCCACGCCGCGACGATCCAGCCCGCGGGCCGGGTGAGCGCCGCAACGACGGCGTCGGTCCGGGCGAGCAGCACGTCGACAATCCCGAGCCCGCCGCCGAGCCACGCGTAATAGATATCGGTGTCGTAGGTCACGCCCGCCCGGAGGAACGGCTTGACGAGGCCGAACACCACGATTCCCCACGCGACCGAGGCACCGATGAGCAGGAGGCCGTTGCGCCGCGGCCGGGCACGCAGCCGGCCGGGCGCACGCGCCGCGACCAGCAGCCCGATCACGGCCACGGGGAACACCTGGTCCTCCTTGGCCAGGAGCGCCACCAGGGCGGCGGCGAACATGAGCGCCGTCCGGCGGGTGAGCCCGGCCCAGCCGGCGAGCAGCACGAGCGGCAGGGCGAGCGCCTCCGTGTGGAACCCGGCGCGAACCTGCTGCTGCATGACCGGCCAGATCGGGAGCGGTGCGGCGAGCGCGATCGCCAGCCAGGCGGCAGCACGGCCCCGGCCGAGGACCGCCCGGATCAACAGGAACGCGGCCGGGGCGGCCGCGCCCAGCGCTGCGGCCTGGAGGAGCGTCAGGACCCGGGCGTCTGGCCAGGCGAGCTCGAGGAACGCGGGCACGACGAGGAGCGGTGAGAAGTGGAGCCCGAGGAAGTCGCCGGGGTTGAAGCTCGAGTGGAACCCCCGGCCGTGGCCGATCGACCAAACCAGCTGCTGGAAGTACGCCTGGTCGTAGGCGTTCGTCGCGAGCCCCTCGGCGCGACGCCAGCCCAGCCATGCCATCCAGGCAAACCCGCCGATCCCCGCGGCGATGGCCACGAGGAGCGGCAGCGACACCGTCAGCGCGGCGGTCCGGCGCCGGGCGGTCCCGGCCGGCCGTGCCACGGCCGACGTGGCGGCGGCGCGGATCCCGGCCGCCGTCATCCGGCGTGGACGGGCTGCCGCATCGTGCGCCGCTCGACGGCGGTCACGTACGGCGGACCGCCGGCGACGATCCGAGCCCGCGCCCCGGCGGCGGCCCGGGTGATCGCCTGGGCAGCCGAGAAGCGCGGCCGCCAGCCGAGCGCACGCAGGGCCCGCGTGTCGAACTCGACCCGCGCGGTGTCACCGTGCCAGCCGCCACGCGAGCCGGTGTACCGCCGCTCGACCGCGCGGGGGTCGAGACCCATCGCGCCGATCACGAGATCTGCCACCTCGTCCACGGTGACCACGCCGTCGGTGCCGACGTTGAACACCCGGAACGGGCGCTCGGGAGCCGACGCATCGGCGTGGAGGATCGCGCCTGCGACGTCCTCGACCGCGATGTACGGCTTGGCCTGGCGACCATCACCCAGGATCTCGAGGCGCGACGGGTCGCGGAGCAGCTTGACCACGAAGTCGTGCACGACGCCGTGGTTGGACCACGGGCCGACGGTGTTGCCGAAGCGGAACGCGAGTGCCCGCCACCCGTACAGGTGCGCGAACCCGCTGAGGATCGCCTCACCGGCGAGCTTGCCGGCGGCGTAGTGCGATTGCGGCCGCATCGGACCGTGCCCCTCGGCGGTGGGCAGCTCATCGGTCGGCCCGTAGACCACGCCGCTCGACGCGTACAGGATCCGGCCGACCCCATTCCGTCGCATGGCCTCGGCGACGTTCCATGTCCCGAGGATGCAGCCGTCGAGGTCAAGCCTCGGGTTTGCGTGACCGCCGGCGATGTCCGTGTTGGCGGCGAGGTGGATCACGAGGTCGACGCCGTCCATCACCTCGGTCAGGGCGGCGAGGTCCTCGATGCCGGCCTCGACGTGGCGAAGGCGTCCCGCCCGTTGGTCCGCGATGAACGGCGCATCCCAGTCCGCGACCGCCGTGGACAGGTCGTCGAACACGATGAGCCGGTCGCCACGGGCGAGCAGCCGCTCGAGCAGCGCGTGGCCGATGAAGCCAGCGCCACCGGTCAGCAACACCGTGCTCATCCGGCCCGGCCGTCCCGCGCATCAGCCGCTCGCGCGTCGGCCACGCGCGCGCTCTCCCGCGCCACCGCTCGCACGTCCGGGCGTCCCACGCCGCCCTTCTCGAGCAGCGCGTACTGGTAGCTGGCATCGGACCAGACCCGCGCATGCTCCCAGGGCCCGGCGTGGACGAGCCTGCCGAACGAGGCTGCGTCGAGGACCCGCACGCGGTCGGTGTCGCCCGGCGCGCGCCCGCGCCGGAGTGCCTCGAGCTGGGCGGCGATGCGCATCAGCGAGATCGGGACGGCCGCCCGGACCGAGGACCGGGGCTCAGCGATGAACAGGCGCCCGCCGACACGGAGCACGCGATGCGCCTCGGTGACCACGCGGGTCGGGGCGTCGACCGTCGCGAGCAGGCGCGCCGACACCACCGCGTCGATGCTTGCGTCGGGGTACGGAAGCGCGGTCGCGTCACCCAGGTCGAACCGGCAGTTGCCGAGCCGCTCCGCGTCGCGCCGGGACCGAGCCCGCTCAAGCTGCGCGGGAGACCGGTCGAGGCCGACCACCCGCAGCTCGGCGAACCGCGCGGCGAGCCGCCGGGAATAGAAGCCCGGGCCGCAGCCGAGCTCGAGCAGCGCGGAGCCGATCTCGGGCCGCGCGGCAGGCCAGAGCGCCGCGGCGATGCGATCGGTATCGTCCCGGAACAGGTGCTCCCGGCAGAAGGCGTACACCGCCGGCACCTGGTCGAACAGGCTGGGCAGGGTCGCCGCCTCCACGAGGTTCGCGTCCAGCGGCCGGTCAACCACGCGGGCACCGTCGACCGTCGGGCGTGGCGCGTCGTGACCGGGAACCGGGCGGGCAACAGCGCAAGACCGGGCTCCTCGCTAGGTGGGGCGCCCGCGATGGGCCTCCGGGCACCGTCCACGCCCGACCATGCCGGGCCGCGGTGACGCCCTGATGACAGGACCGTCGGTGAGCGGGCGCCAGCCCGACGTCGGGGGTAAGCGCCGGACCCGGCGCACCTACCCGGCTGCGGGCAGCTCGATCTCGAAGCGCGCGCCGCCACCGGACTCGTTGACCGCCGAGACCCGGCCGCCGTGGGCCTCGACGACGGCGCGCACGATCGCGAGACCCAGGCCCGACGTCCCGGTGGCCCGGTCCCGCGCCGGGTCGGCCTGGTAGAAGCGCTCGAACACGTGCGGCAGGTCCACCGGTGCGATACCCGGTCCGGTGTCGACGACCGCGATCACGACCGAGCCGCCCACGGCGTGCGCATCGATCCGGATCCGGCCACCGGCCGGCGTGTGCCGGATGGCGTTGTCGGCGAGGGCAACGATCACCTGCCGCACCCGATCCGGGTCGCCGACCACCGACAGCCCCGCGGCGCCGGACACCTCGAGCTGCAGCCCGGCGGCCGTGACCCGGGCGCCGAGGTCCCGCGTCACGGCGTCCAGCAGCGGGCCGACCGCGACCGTCTCGCGTCGCAGCGGCAGCACGCCGGCATCGGCCAGGCTGACGGTCCGCAGGTCGTCCACGATCCTGGCGAGCAGCCGGGACTGGTCCCGGATCGTCTCGAGGTGGCGGTTGTCGTGCGTGTACACGCCGTCGAGGACCGCGGACGTCGTGGCGTCGATCACAGCCAGCGGCGTCTTCAGCTCGTGCGCGGCGTCCTGGAAGAAGCGGCGCCGGGAGACCTCGGTCGCCTCGAGGTCGGCGGCCATCGCATCGAACGACCGGCCAAGCGAGCCGATCTCGTCGGTCCGGTCGCCCAGGCCGGAGCGCGCCCCGAGCTCGCCCCGGGCAACCGACGCCGCCGACGCCTCGAGCCTGGCCAGCGGCCCCGCCATGCGGCTCGCGATCGCGAGCCCGAGCAGCGTCGCGACGCCGGCGGCGATCGCGGCCACGGCGATGAGCGTCAGGGTCGTCTCGTCCTGGACCTGGCGCGCGTGGATCCCGGCCATGACCCCCTGGCCCGCCCCCCGGCCCATGCCCGTCGTTCCGTCGTCCTGCATCGCGGCAAAGCCGCGACCGACGATCGTCGGCGCGGTCAGCGCGACCGCGACGGCGGTGATCACCGCGACGGCCGCGAAGGCCGCGGCGAGGCGCACGCGCAGGCTCATGGCCGCGCGCCCCGGTAGCCGACGCCGCGTACCGTCTCCACGTACGCCTCTCCGTCCGGCCGGGCGCCGAGCTTGTGCCGCAGGTTCTTGACGTGGCTGTCGATCGTCCGGTCGTACGCGTCGAAGGCCTCGCCGAACACGTGCTCGCCCAGCTGCTCGCGCGTCAGCGCGATGCCCGGACGGCCGGCGAGCGCCGCGAGCAGGTCGAACTCGGCGCGGGTCAGCCCGACGACCGCGGCGCCGCGACGGACCTCGCGAGCGCCGTGGTCGATGGTGAGGTCGAACCAGGCCTCCGGCCCCGCGCCTGAAGCCGCGGGCGCGCCGGTTGCCATGCCGCCTCCGCCGGCCGCCGCTCCGGGTCCCGCCGTCGCTGTGCGGCGGAGCACCGCTCCCACCCTCGCGACCAGCTCGCGCGGCTCGAACGGCTTGGTGACATAGTCGTCGGCCCCGATCTCCAGCCCGGCGACGCGATCGATCACCTCGTCGCGGGCGGTGAGCATCACCACCGCGGCCCGGCTCCCGCCCCGCCGGAGCTCGCGAAGGACCTCGAACCCCGACCGCTTCGGGAGCATGACGTCGAGCACGACCAGGTCGGGCGCCTCGCCCCTCACCAGCTCGAGCGCCGCGTCGCCGTCGGCGGCCGTACGCACGACGTGCCCATCTCGTTCGAGATAGGCACGTACGACATCGACGATGTGCGGCTCGTCGTCGACCACCAGGATTCGAGCCATGCGTCGAGGATGACAGACGACGGCCGGGGCGTGCCCGGTCGTCGCCCGTCGATTCCGTCCGGTTACGAGCGGCCGGCGCCGTTGGGACCGGTGCCGTCACAGATCCCGGTGCCGGTTCCCGGTCCCATCCCGCCACCGTTGGCCGCGCCCATGCCGGCGCCCCGGCCCGTGCCCTGGCCTGCGGTACCCGTCGCATTCGGGCCCGCCCCGACCGCGGAGCCGCGCATCCCGCCCGCGGCGGCCTGGTTGACCATCGCCTTTGCCCGGAGGTCGAGCTGGGTCTTGAGCGCCGTTGCCTCGTCCGCCGTCAGCGCTCCGTAGGTGACGCGGGCGTCGATGCGCTCGCTCCACCGGGCGACCAGCGCGTCGACCAGCACCTGCGGATCGACCTGCTGCCGCTCGGCGATCTGGGCCAGCGTCATGCCGTCATGGCGAAGATCCATGATCTCGGCCTGCGACAGCCGCAGGAGCGTGGGCAGCGTGTCGCGAGCGCGGACCTGGTCGGCCGCCGGTGCCGGCGTCGGTGCCGGGTTCGCGGCGGCCACGGTCGCGACGACCGCAAGGATCGCGAATGCCGCGATCGTGAGCGCGAGGGTGAGTCGTTTCATCGTCAGCCTCCTGGCCAATCTCGTGCCGGTGGTTCCGGCCACACCGTTGGTGGTGTCGAGATCGATCGTCGAGGGGCTGGATGGAGCGACGATGGAGACCGCGTGGAGGATGGGCGGAGGTTCGATTCCCGGAGGCTCCACGCCGGGCGTCAGACGGGGCACGCCCCGCCGCGGGCGCGGAGGCGCATGCGCCACGCGATCGTGCCGGCCAGGAGCGCGAGCGATGCTGCACCGATCAGCGGCTGGAGCGGCGCATAGACCGACATCGCGCCGCTTGCCCCGAGCAGGACGAGCGCGATCTTGTTGCACACCGGGCAGCCGATGGCCAGGAACGCCCCGAAGCTCCCGATGGCACCCAGCGTGGACCCGCCTTGTCCGGCGGGGATGGCGGCGAGGCTCGATGTGCTGGGATCGCCGATGGGACGGGTGGTGGCCGGTCCGGCGGATCGCACGGGTGCCGTGTACGTCGCGCCGACGATCCCCATCAGCGGCGCCGAGACGAGCCAGACCCAGATCGCGAACGGCTCGGGCGGGATCTGCCGGCCGAACACGGGATTGGGGATGATCGCGGACACGAGGCCGAAGGCGACCAGGGCGGCGGCCGTCCAGGCCGCGGTCCAGCCCGCAAAGCGCAGGTCGAGGGCGAGCGTCTCGCGGCAGCGCATCACGAGCGCGGAAGCTGTACGAGCTCCCTGCCGCTCGCCACCCACGCCGACATGCCGCCATCGAGGTTCTCGATGTTCGTGTACCCGAGGTCGAGCAGCGTCTGCGACGCGATCGCGCTCTCGGCGCCGGACCGGCAGTAGACGACGATCGGCGCCGCCTTGTCGGCCGGGAGCTCCGCCGAACGGGCGGCGAGGTCCGTATACGGGATGTACAGGTCCGTGCCGGCGATCTCGCCGATGTACGGGGTCTTGACGTTGACCAGCGTGAAGTCCTTGGCCCCCAGCTTCGTCGCGAGCGTGTCCGGCGTGATGTCGGTCCACGTGCCGCCGTTGCCCTGGACGACCGTTCCCGGCGTACCGCCGGCCGAGGTCGACGGTGACGATGACAGCGCGATCCCGACCGCGAGCGCGATGACCGCGACGACCGCGCCGCCGATGATCCACGCCCAGGTACCGGTGCGCCCGGCGCCGCGGCCGATCCCGGAATGTCCGCCGGACGATCTCGCGCCGGCCGCTCGCCGCGCCGAGCGGGTCTGGCGTGCCCTGGTGTCAGCCACGTCCGTCCCCCTTCAGCTCGTCGCCGTGCCGGTCGCCACGGCCGGGTCCGACGGGCCGAGGACGAGCACCTCGGCGGTCTGCTCGCCGCCGGCCCCGTCGTGGATGACATAGGCGTGGTGGATCTCGGTGATCCCGGTGGCCAGCGTGGCGCCCACCGAGCAGTACTTGCTCGCCGACAGCTCGATCGCCCGCCGGACGGCGTCGGGGTCGATGTCCGGGCCTTCGACGTGGTGGACGACATCGATCCGGGTGAACGCGTTGGGGTGCTCGTCCTGCTGGACGCCGCTTGCCTCGACCTCGTACCGGCGCACGTCCTGGCGCTTCTTGCGCAGGATCGAGATCACGTCCATCGCGGTGCACCCCGCGAGCGCGAGCGGGATGAGCTCCGCGGGGCGGGCACCGGTATCGCCGGTCCCGCTGTCGAGGACGATCGAGTGGCCGCTGTCGACGCGACCGACGAAGCGCAGATCGCCGTCGAGGGTGACGGTCGACGTCTTGGTTGCCATGGCGGTTGCTCCGAGCGTGGGGTTTCAGGAAGCGGGTTGGATGGCGGCCACGGCACGGCGCAGCCTGGCTGCAGCCTCCTCCGCGACGGCATGGACCGCGGCCGTCTGGACGATGCCGAGCGCGGCCATCGGGTCCATGGCCTCGACGATGGTGTCGGGGCCGTCCTCGCGCAGGACGACGTTGCACGGGAGCAGGGTCCCGACGGCGGGATCCGCCTCGATGGCGCGGTGGGCAAGCGGTGGGTTGCATGCTCCGAGGATCACGTACGGCGCCCGCTCCACGCCGAGCTTCGCCTTGAGCGTCGCCTGGACGTCGATCTCGGTCAGCACGCCGAAGCCCTCGGCACGCAGCGCCGCCTCGACCGCCGGCCGGGTGTGCGCGAGCGACCCGCTGATCCGGGTGCCGAACGTGAAGCTGGTCTGGATCGACATCGGGATCACCTCTGAGTGGCCGCCGTGCGGGTGGCCGTGACGGCCGCGACCGGACGGGCGGCGACGCGCCGCTCCACGATCGCATGGATGACATCGCACGCCTCGACGATCGCCGGCTCGGCAAGACGGTAGTGAACGGTCGTCCCGGACCTGCGCCCCTCGACGAGCCCCGCCCCGCGCAGGACCGCAAGGTGCTGGCTGGCATTGGGCAGCGCGACCCCGATCACCGCCGCGAGCTCGCCGACCGAGCGCTCACCGGCCCGAAGGGCGTCGAGCAGCATCAGTCGCTTGGGATCGGTCAGGACCTTGCACACGTCGGCGTGCATCCGGTACCGCTGGAGCTCGTCCTCGGTCGCCGTCGGTTCGACGGCCTGGGTCGTGGTCATGGTGCGGCTACCGTAGCGCTGATTGCATACTTGCGCAAGTTACAGATTACCTATGGTTCCACTGCGCGTTGGCGGGCGAGGATGACCGCGTCGATCGGAACCGGACCGCGGTCCGACCCCCGTCGCGCGGTCTCTGCCCGGATGATCTCGAAGCCCGGTTCGAGCCCGGCGACGATCTCGGACGGGGTGAACAGGACGGACGGGTCCTGCGGGCCGCCGACGCCGTCGACCAGGTTCGACCGGTCGTGGGCGATGACCAGGAGCGAACCGCCGGGCGCGACGGCCGCGGCCGCGCCGCCATAGACGCGCTGCCGCTCCTCGATCGGCATGTGGATGAACACCAGGACCACCAGGTCGTAGCTCGCGGGGTCGGGGCGCCACGCCAGCAGATCCTCCCGGCGCCACTCGACGTCCGCGCCAACCGCCGCCGCCCGGGATCTCGCGCGCTCGATCGCGACCGCCGAGAAGTCCACGGCGGTCACCCGCCATCCGCGCTGCGCGAGCCAGATCGCGTTGCGCCCGTCGCCCGAGCCGAGATCAAGCGCCCGACCCGGCTCCAGCGTTGCGCCGACCTCGACCAGCGTCGGGTCCGGTTCCGACGATTCGATCGGATCCCGGCCGGCGTGCCGCTCGTCCCACAGCGCACGCCGATCAGTGGCAGCACCCCGGTCTCCGTCGCTCACGGCGTCGTCCTCCGTCCTGGCTCGGCCTCCAGCCGGTCGCGGATGCGCGCGGCCATGGCGTCCTCGACCACGGTATCCGGATCCCGCAGCCCACCGAGCGATGCCCGCACCCCGACCAGGCTCGCGTACAGCGGCGGGCAGGTCGGGCAGCCCTGGAGGTGTGACTCAACCGCGGCTCGCGTCGGACGGTCGAGCTCCCCGTCGAGATAGGCGGACACGTGGCGGCGGGCACGCCAGCACCGGAGCGGCTGGGCCAGGCTCGCCTGTCGTCGCTCGTCACCTTCGGCCAGCGCGCTGACCAGCATCATCCGTCCCCTCCGAAGCCGTTGCTTGGTCGCGGGCAGGCCCGTGGACATGGCTGCCGCGATCTCCGCCGCGGTCCAGCCCAGCACGTCGTGGAGCACGACCGGTACCCGGTAGATCACGGGCAGCCGCGCCAGGCCATCCTCCAGCTCATCGTGGAGCTCGGCGCGCTCGAGCACTCGCTCCGGGGCGACGGAATAGCGATCGTCGTGCCAGTCCGTCTCGACGGCATCGATGTCGAGCTCCTGGTGGTGCGCACGGGCCCGGTCGATGATCCGGTTCACCAGGCTCCGGCGCAGCCAGGCCGCGAGCGCCCCGGGGTCCCGGAGCTGGTCCCGGCGGCGCCACGCGCCGATGATCGTCTCCTGGGCGCAGTCCTCGGCCTGGTCCGGATCGCGGACGAGGCGGAGGGCGATGCCGACGAGCCTCGGGAGCTCGGCCACCAGGGCGCCCGCGAACGCGTCGCCGGGCGGCGGGAGCGCCTGGTCGTGGTCCGTCATCGGCGCCGGATCGCCTCGCGCTTGCCCGTCAGCGGGCGTGGGGCTTCGTGCTCACGCGCAGGATCGCGTACAGCGGGCAGAAGCCGACGATACCAGTCACGACCAGGATCGCGGCCACGACCCAGGCAACGTACAGCCAGGGAGCCGCGAACGTGCCGGCCACGGCGGCGATGGCCAGGACCACGCCGATCAGGATCCGCAGCCCGCGGTCGATGGGGGCCTCGTTGGTCGGGAGCTTCATGTCGATGACCTCGTATCTGCGGGCTCGTCCGAGCCCTCCTGACCCATGGACGAGATTGGTGGGTCAGATGGATACATCGGCCCCCCGAGGTCCGGCGGGTCAACGCCGGGCGGTCGGCGGCTGCGGTGTGAATCGCCACGCGGGATCGCGGCCATCACGCGGGTCCCGCCCGCGGAGGTTGGGCCGGGATGCTCGGTTTGCGCCATGCCGAAGGGCCCTTGGAGCCGGGGCCGGAAGGAGGCCACGATTGGCATAACGATCGCGGGGCGCGCAGCGCCGTACCGTGCCGGGCGGGCTTCCGCGATCCCCGACCCTCCAGCGGGCGTAGCCCGAACAGGCGACCGCAGCCGCCACAGGAACCGAGGAGCCAACGCTGATGACCGCCATCAAAGACCTTCCTGTCGAAGCCGCAGCGACCGCCGAGCTCCAGGTCGGCGAGACCACCCTCCATCTGCCGGTTCAGCCCTCGACCGAGGGCTACCAGGCCGTCGACGTGTCGACCCTGCTCCGCGACGCGAAGGTCACCGCGCTCGACTACGGGTTCGCGAACACCGCGGCCACCCGCAGCAGCATCACCTATCTCGACGGCGAGGCGGGGATCCTCCGCTACCGGGGCTACCCGATCGAGCAGCTGGCGGACAGCTCCACCTTCCTCGAGACCGCCTACCTGCTGATCTACGGCGAGCTCCCGACGCCCGCCCAGCTCGACGAGTGGACCGGCGCGATCACCCGCCACACGCTGCTCCACGAGGAGATGAAGCGGTTCTTTGACGGCTTCCCCAAGGACGCCCACCCGATGGGCATCCTGGCCTCGGCCGTGGCCGCCCTGTCGACGTTCTACGAGGGGTCCGAGGATCCCAGCGACCACGACGACGTGGAGATCAGCACGATCCGGCTGCTGGCCAAGATGCCGACCATCGCCGCGTTCGCCTACAAGAAGTCGATCGGCCAGCCGTTCATCTACCCCGAGAACGCGCTGGACTACGAGCAGAACTTCCTGCGCATGATGTTCGCGGTCCCGTCCGAGGCCTACGAGCTCGATCCCGAGGTCGCCCGGGCGCTCCGGATCCTGTTGATCCTGCACGCGGACCACGAGCAGAACTGCTCGACCTCGACCGTGCGCATGGTCGGCTCCAGCCACGCCAACCTGTACGCGTCGATCTCGGCCGGGATCTCCGCCCTGTGGGGCCCGCTCCACGGCGGCGCCAACCAGGAAGTGCTGCAGATGCTCGAGGCGATCCGCAGGGATGGCGGCGACGTGTCCAAGGCGGTCGCGAGGGCCAAGGACAAGAACGATCCGTTCCGGCTGATGGGCTTCGGCCATCGGGTGTACAAGAACTTCGACCCGCGGGCGCAGATCATCAAGACCGCCGCGGACACGGTCCTCGCCAGGATCGGCGCCCGTGACCAGCTGCTCGACATCGCGCTCGAGCTGGAGCAGGTGGCCCTGGCCGATCCCTACTTCATCGACCACAAGCTGTACCCGAACGTCGACTTCTACAGCGGCCTGATCTACCGCGCCCTCGGCTTCCCGACCCGGATGTTCACGGTGCTGTTCGCCATCGGCCGGCTGCCGGGCTGGATCGCCCAGTGGCGCGAGATGATGACCGATCCGTCGTCGCGGATCGGCCGGCCCCGGCAGCTGTACGTCGGGCACGGCGAGCGAGGGTACGTCCCGCTCAAGGAGCGCTGAGATCGGCTGAGGGGCGGCCGGCCGGCGGCATACCGCCGGTCTCGCCGCCCGGGGCTCAGAGCGCGAAGCCGGGCGGCTCGACGAGGTCCGGGCGAGCCGCCTCGGACCGTCGCGCCTCGGCGAGGGTCGGACCCACTCGTAGTACACGCCCTTGGCGTGGACCAGGGCGACGCACGCATCGCGCATCCGTCGCATAGCTGGCGCAGCGCGCAGCCCCTGCGAGATCGGGTCGGCCGGAAACGGCGAGCCGCCCGACGAGAGCGGGTCAGCGTGCCGCCGTGCGGGCCGGTGGAGACGCTGCGTCCGGCTCGGCAGCATGCGTCATGTCGAGCCGGCGGAACTCCGGCATGGCCAGCGCGATCGCGCCCAGCCCGGCGATCGTGAGCAGGCCGCCGCTGATCACGGACAGCTGGGTGCCGATCGCGGCGGCCACGACGCTCGCCTCCGCGTCGCCGATCCGCGGTCCTCCGGTCACGACCAGGATATGGATCGAGGACACGCGCCCTCGCAGCCCATCGGGCGTGATCAGCTGGACGATCGAGCTGCGCAGGACGGCGCTGATCACGTCGGCCCCGGAGGCGATTGCCAGGAACAGGAGCGCCAGCGGAAAGCTGAACGTGGCAAGGCCGAACGCCGTGATCCCCAGGCCCCACACGGTGACCGCGATGAGGACCGCGCGACCCGGACGGCGCACCGTCGTCACCCGGCCGCTGAACAGGGCGGCCATCAGCCCGCCGAGTGCCGCGGCCGACGCCATCAGGCCGACGCCGGCCGGGCCGACCCGGAACACGTCGAGGGCGAGCGCTGGATACAGCGAGCGGGGCGAGCCGAAGACCATGGCGTTGATGTCCACGACGAACGTGGCCAGCACCTCGCGACGGCTGCGGGCGTAGCGCAGGCCCTCGACGATCGTCGCCAGGCTCGGCCGGATCGCACCGGCGGCCGGCGCGATGGGCGAGATCATGAGCAGGGCGACGATGGCCGCGGCGAACGTGACCACGTCGATCAGGTACGCGGCCGCGATGCCCATCGTCGCCAGGACGACCCCGCCGACCGCCGGCCCGATGACCGCGCTGCCGTTGAACACGAGCTGGTTCATCGCGATCGCCGCGGGCAGCCGCGCGGCCGGGACCAGGCGCGGGATCGCGGAGGCACGGGCTGGTTGGTCGATCGCCCCCAGCCCGGCGGCCACGAACGCGATCGCGTAGATCGCGAGGATCGATGGGTCGGGCAGGAACGCGAGCATGGCAAGCGCGAGGCTCGACAGGGCGAGGCCGGTCTGGGTCACCAGGAGCAGCTTTCGACGATCGACGGCGTCCGCCATGGCGCCACCGCCGAGCGCGAACACCAGGATCGGCACCAGCTGGACCAGCGACAGCGCACCGACGGCCAGCAGATCGCCCGTGATCACGTAGATCTGGTACGGCAGGACGATGAACGTGATCATCCGGCCCGAGGTGCTGATCGCCTGCCCGAGCCACAGCAGCCGGAAGTCGCGGTCATGGCGCAGGGGCGACGGATCGACGAGCAGGCCGCCCAGGCGGCGGCGGGGCGCGGGCGGCGGCTGCGTCATCACCGCCCATGGTGACACCCGTCACGCCGGGCTGCGCCGGGCCCGCGCACCGACCGCACGGGCGGTCCCGGGCGCCGGCCGGGCGGCGGCCCAGCGCCAGCCGAAGCGACGGGATGTAGAACACTTGTCCATGGTGTCGGCCTCGTGATAGCGTTCGACATACCATGTACACCATCAAGGAAGCATCGGCGCGGACGGGTGTCGGGGCGCCGCTGATCCGCGCCTGGGAGCGACGCTACGGCGTGGTCAAGCCGACGCGGACGCCGGCCGGCTATCGCCTGTACGACGACGCGACGCTCCGCGTCCTGGTCGCGATGCGATCCCTTGTCGAGACCGGCTGGACCGCGTCAGAGGCGGCGCGCGCGATCGCAGCCGGTGAGGTGTCGGTGGACGAGGTCGCGGGACGGCCGGCCGGTGCGGGCGAGGCAGAGCGCGCCGGGAGGCATGAGGCGCGGCTGATCACCGAGTTCGTGACCGCGGCGGTGGCGGCATCGGCCGCCGACACGGAGGCCGTCCTCGACGAGATGCTCGCCTCCGGCTCGTTCGAGGCCGTGATCGACTCGCTGGTGCTGCCGGCCGCCGCGGCGCTGGGCGATGCCTGGGCGGCGGGCCGGCTGAGCGTCGCCGGCGAGCACGCTGCGAGCGCCGCCGTCGCACGCCGGCTCGCCGCAATGTTCCAGGCGGCCGGCATTCCCGGCCGGACACCGGTCGTCGTCGGGCTTCCCCCGGGGTCGCGTCACGAGCTGGGCGCACTGGCCTTTGCGGTCGCGCTGCGACGGCGCGGGGTCGGGGTCCTGTACCTGGGCCCCGACGTCCCCGTGGACGGGTGGGTTGACGCGGTCACCAGGACCCGCGCGAAGGCGGTCGTCGTCGGCACGGTGATGGCCGCGGATCCCGAGGCTGCCATGCCGGTGCTCGACGCGATCCGGTCGCTCGGGCTCAGGCTGCTCGCCGTGGGCGGCGCCGCGGCCACGCCCGAGAACGCGCAGCGACTGGGGGCCGTGGGGCTGCCGCAGCGCGTGGTCGATGCCGCCGTGGCCGTCGCCGACGTGCTGGCCCGTCGGGCCTGACGCCGACGCCGCAGCGGGGCGGCGAGTCGGCGGCCGCCGGGATCAGGCGTCCGGTGCCGGATCGCCGGTCTCCGCCAGGGCGACGACCCGATCCCACAACCGGCACCGACCGGCAGCGGACAGTCGCGTCGACGGGATCCGGTCGAACGGGCGCCGCCGGCGGTCGAGGTACAGGCCGCCGCTGGCGGGCATCGCGTCGGCAAGCGTGGCCAGCCACAGGATCGTGTCGACTCCCTCGGCCGGCGTCCGGAGCAGCGGGCGCAACAGCCGATGGAACGATGGCAGCGTCTCCGCCAGCCCCGGCGTGTCGGCCCAGCCGGGGTGCATGGCGGTGAAGGCGATGCCCTCGCCCCGCAGCCGGCGCGCCCACTCCCGCATCAGCGCGACCTGCGCCCGCTTGGCGCGCGCATAGGCCTTCGGGCCCGCGTAGCCGCCTTCCCGGTACTGGAGGTCGTCGATCGGCAGCGGCTGCGCGTACATGCCGCCCGAGGTCACCGCGATGACCCGCGAGCCGCTCGTCCGCCGCAGCAGGGGAAGCAGCCCGGCGACCAGCGCGAACGGGCCAACGACGAGCAGCGCCAGCGTGGCCTCGATCCCGTCCGGCCCGACGGTCCGGTCGGGGAAGATCGAGCCCGCGTTGTCGACCACGACATCGAGGCGGTCCTCGCTGGCCAGGATCGCGGCGACGGCACCCCGGACCGAGGCCAGCGACCCCATGTCCGCGACGACGATCGGAAACCGGTCCTCACCGTGGCGCGCGACGAGCTCGTCGCGTACCCGGGCCAGCCGGTCCTCGCTCCGGCCCACCAGGATGACCCGGGCACCGAGGGCCGCGAACCGGTGGGTCGCCGCCCGGCCGAGGCCTGACGTCGGCCCGGTGACGAGCACCGTCCGGCCATGGAGCGCCCCGGCCGCCGGCGCGCTCCAGCGAAACAGCCGGCGCCGGATGGCGGGTCCGATCCGGCTGAACGACCCGATCACCGTCACCTCGAGCGCGTCGTCGATCACGACCCGCGGATCGGGCAGCACCCCCGGGCGGGTCAAGGCCGGAGCGTCCCGGCGAACACCTGCCACGCGAGCAGCGACTTTGCGACCAGGCTGAACAGCATGTACGCGCGCTCGCCGTAGAGGTAGTCGGCCCAGCGCCCGATCCGCCGGTACTGGAGGACCATGTTGATCGCGAACACGTTGAAGCTGATGAACAGCGACACGAAGATCGCGATCACGAAGCCCGGGATCGCGGCGGCGCCGGGCTCCGTCGCGGCGGTCAGCAGCGCGGTCCCGATGACCAGCCACGGGACCGCCCCCGCGATGCACCCGAACACGTAGTGGAGCCACTGGACGCGGGATCCGGCCCTCGTTGGCGGCCTCCATGCTCCAGCCGAACAGGTTCATCACGGCGTTGACGCCGAAGATGGCGATGAGCGTGCCGACCTCCTGGATCCCCGCCAGCTCCGCGATGATCACGATCATCACGCTCGATGACAGCGCGTACTCGATCCAGCGGGCGGGGTTCTGGCCACGCGCCAGCCGGCGCTCGTACCAGCCGCGCGCCGGACCGGCGACCGTGAAGTGCGCGATGGCGCTCAGGAAGAAGAAGACTGCGACCGCGGGCCCGATCGGGAGGTCGAACAGCGCGCGCTGCGCGGGCACGAGCGTGCGGGTGGCCTCATCGAACGTGAGGTAGCTGCTGACCACGGGGGCGGTGACCACCGGGTCCTTCGCGAACGAGATCGCGAGGATCGCCAGGCCCTGTGCCGCATGCAGCACCGCGAGGACGGCGTTCCAGCGGTTGAGGCTGCGGGCCCGCGTCGCGGGGATCGCTCCGGGCTCTGTTGACGGTTGCATCAGGTTTGTTCCTCCGTGTACGGGCCTACATGGTACAGACACTTGACACACGCACCGGCCTGCAGTAACTTCCGGGCACTAGCTTATACAAAGTCTATACAGGTGCGCAAGTCATGGCAATCCTCAAGGAGCAGATCGAGACGACATTGACCCCCGACCGGGCGTTTGCGTTCGTCGCGGACTTCGCGAACGCCGAGGCATGGGATCCCGGCGTGGTGTCGTCCATCAGAGCCGACGATGGCCCGCTGGGCGTCGGTGCGCGCTACCACCTCAACGTCAGGATGGCCGGCCGCGAGGCACCCATGGAGTACACGGTGACGGCCTGGGAGCCGGATCGCCGGGTGGTCCTGTCGGGCTCGGGCTCGGGCGTGGTGGCGGTGGACGAGATCCGGTTCGAGCCGACGCCCTCCGGGACGCGAATCGACTACACCGCGGACATCCGTTTCCGCGGCCTCATGCGGCTGGCTGCCCCGTTCGCCGGCGGCGCGTTCGCTCGGATCGCGCGCGACGCGCGCGATGGCATGCAGCGCGCGCTGGACCAGCGCGCCACGGGCGCCTGAGGGACGCCGTGGACATCGCGATCATCGGCTCCGGGGTGAGCGGGCTGACCGCCGCCTGGGCCCTGGACAAGGATCACCGGGTCACGCTGTTCGAGCAGGATCCGTCGCCGGGCGGCCATGTGGCCACCGTCACCGTCGATGCGCCCGGCGGCCCGGTCGCGGTCGACACCGGGTTCATCGTCTACAACGAGCGCACCTATCCCCGGTTCGTGGGGCTGCTCGCACAGCTGGGCGTCGAGACCCAGCCCAGCGACATGTCGTTCGGGTCCGCGTGCAGTGCGTGCGGCATCGCGTTCAGCTCGCGTGGCGCCCGAGGCTTCTTCCCGGATCCCGGCACGGCCGTCCGACCGTCGCAGTGGCGGATGCTGGCGGACATCAGCCGGTTCTACCGCCACGCGCGCGAGACGCTGGACGCGCCGGCGCCGACCAGGGCGACGCTCGGTGAATGGCTCGACACGCACCGCTACGGACGGGGGTTCCGCGAGCATTTCCTGGTCCCGATCACCTCGGCCGTGTGGTCGACGGCGGCAGACCGCGTGCTCGAGTTCCCGGTCGACTACCTGCTCCACTTCCTCGACAACCACGGCCTGATCGGCTTCGGCAACGCGCCCCAGTGGCGGGTCGTGCGCGGCGGATCGCGACGCTACGTGGAGCGCCTCATCGCGTCGCTGCGGCCCGGCGCCGTGCGCGCCGGCAGCCCGGTGGTCGAGGTCGTCCGCGACCGGCTCGGCGCCACGGTCCGGACGGCGGACGGCACCGTCGAGCGCTTCGACGGGGTGGTGATGGCGACCCATGCCGATGATGCCCTGCGGCTGCTGCGCGACGCCGACGATCGCGAGCGCCGGGTCCTGGGCAGCTTCGAGTACTCGGGCAACCAGGTCGTGCTCCACACCGATACCGGGATCATGCCGGCAAACCGGCGGGCGTGGGCATCGTGGAACGTCCGGACGCCCGACTGCCGGATGCCCGGCGACGCGCTCACCATGACCTACGACATGAGCCGGCTGCAATCGCTCGGTGGGCCGGACCGGTACCTCGTGTCGCTCAACCCGGGCGACGCCATCGCGCCGGATCGGGTCATCCTGGAGCGGACGATGCACCATCCGATGTATACGTTCCGGACGCTGGCCGCCCAGGATGGCGTGCGGGCGCTCCAGGGCCGGCGGCGGACGTGGTTCGCGGGCGCGCACCTCGGCTACGGGTTCCACGAGGATGGCTGCCGGTCGGGGTTCGAGGTCGCCGAGCTGATCGGCGCACCCGCGTCCGAGACGGAGGCGGCGGCATGAGGTCCCACCTGCTCGAGGGCAAGGTCGGCCACCGCCGAGCGCGGCCGTTCACGTACGCGCTCGAGCACGACGTCTGGTATGCGGCGCTCGACCTCGACGAGATCGACGAGATCGACGCCCGGCTGCGGCTGTTCGGCCGCAACCGCCGCAGCGTCGTCGCGTTCCGCGACACCGACCACCTGGCCGGCCCGGTTGGCGATGTCGCGGCCGGCATCCGGGACCACCTGCGGACGGAGGGCGAGGATCCGGAGGGCTGGCGGGTGACGCTGGTCACCAACCTTCGGGTGCTGGGCTACGTGTTCAACCCCGCCAGCTTCTTCCTGTGCCGCGACGGATCGGGCACACTGCGGGTCGTGGTGGTCGAGGTCCACAACACCTTCGGCGAGCGGCACCTGTACACGCTGCGGCCGGGCGCGCAGGGCGATGGGCGTGTCGGGGCGTTTTCGGCCGCGATGGACAAGGCCTTCTTCGTGTCGCCGTTCATCAGCATCGACGGCCGCTACGCCGTCCACGTCCGCGACGAGCCCGCCGGGCTGCGGCTCGCGATCAACCTCCGGCAGGACGACCAGCCGATGCTGAGCACGAGCCTCGTCCTCCGGCGCCGGAGGCTGTCGGACCGGTCGCTGCTGCGACTCCTGTTGCGCCACCCGCTGGTGACCCAGAAGACGATCGGGCTGATCCACTGGCACGCCATCCGCCTGTGGCTCAAGGGTGCGCCGTTCTTCCGGCACGGCGCCCTCGCCCCGACGCCCGGAGCGGCCCGGTGAGCGGCGAGCTGGCGATCGGGCGAGGCACGGTCCTGCCGGGCCGGATCGTCGAGCGGGCGGCCCGCCGGGTGATGCTGGGCGCGGCGCGGCGCATCCGCGTCGGGCGCCTCGCGGTTGTGCTGCCCGACGGTTCCCGGCGCGTCTACGGCGACCCGTCGTCGGTGCACGCGGGCGAGCTCCGGGTGCACGACATTGCCGCAGCGGTCCGGATGCTGCTGGGTGGCGAGATCGGGGCGGGCGAAGCCTACATGGACGGCCTGTGGTCGAGCCCGGACCTGCCGGCGCTGCTCCGGGTCGCCGCGCTCAACCGGGAGGCGCTGGCGCTGCCACGGGGCTGGTGGCGGCTGCCCCTCCGGGCCCGGAAGACGCTCGCGCACCGCGTGCGACGGAACACCGTCAGGGGCAGCCGCCGCAACATCGAGGCCCACTACGACCTCGGCAACGACCTCTACCGGCTGTTCCTCGACGAGACGATGACCTACTCCAGCGCCGTGTTCGCGTCGCCGGACCAGACGCTTGCCGATGCCCAGCGCAACAAGTACGCATTGATCGCCGCCCGGGCCGGGCTCAGCGGCGGCGAGCACGTGCTCGAGATCGGCAGCGGCTGGGGCGGGTTCGCCCTGTACGCGGCGGGCGAGCTCGGCTGCCGGGTGACCACGATCACGGTCTCGCCGGCGCAGCACGCGCTGGCCACCGAGCGGGTCGCCGCCGCGGGCCTCGCCGACAAGGTCAGCGTCGAGCTCCGCGACTACCGCGAGATCGACGGGACGTACGACGCCGTCGTGTCGATCGAGATGCTGGAGGCGGTCGGCGCCGAGTACTACACCGCGTTCTTCGCGGCGTGCGACCGGGCGCTGCGGCCCGGCGGGAAGGTCAGCCTCCAGGTCATCACGCTGCCCGACGTCGCCTACGAGCCGCAGCGGCGGGGCGTCAACTGGATCCAGACCTACATCTTCCCGGGCGGTCTCCTCCCCTCGCTGGCGGCAATCGAGCGATCGCTGCACGGAACCAACCTGGTGGTCCGCGAGGTCGACGACGTCGCCGCCTCGTACGTGCGGACGCTCCGGTCGTGGCGAGCCGCCTTCTTCGCCCACCTTGACGAGGTCCGCGCCCTCGGGTTCGACGACCGGTTCATCCGGATGTGGGACTTCTACCTGTCGATCAGCGAGGCGGGGTTCGCAACCGGCCTGACCCAGGATCTGCAGATCGTGCTCGAGAAGGGTCGCGGGCTCGCCTGACCGGCGCCCCGGCGCGTTTCCCGGGCCTGACCTGGCGCCCTTCCCCGCCTGACTCATCGGGTGCATCACGGTCGAGGTCGGGCTGGCCGCTCTCGGCCACATCGCTCGTTCCGGGCCGCGAACCTGTGTCCGGGGCCGCCATTTGACGCGCCGCGTGAGTCGGGAGCGTGAGCCCTGGCGAGGACCGCTCGATACGCGCAGGGCCGGTAGCCCACGCCCGGAACCCCGCCATATCGAACGATCCATGCCATCCGGTGGATGCGGGAGAACGGCGCGCCGAGACCCGGATCCTGGGGCACATTGAGCGATCGACGTGTCACCGGTAGGGTGCAGGCACCGGGCGAGGGTTCCGGTCTGCTCGAGGTGTCGCACGGTGGATCCGAACGTCGTCCTCCCACTCCTGTCGTCCACGCTGAGCTTCGTGTTCGCGCTGTTCCTGCTCGACCAGTGGCTCGAGCGCCGCCGGTCGTACCAGCTGATCTGGGCCCTGGGCATGGCCTGGTACGGCATCTCGGCCGGGACGGAGTTCTTGGGCGGTGCGTTCGGCTGGAGCGAGCCCCTGTACCGCGCCTGGTACCTGATCGGTGCCGTGTACGTGGCGGCCTGGCTTGGCCTGGGCACGATGTACCTCCTCGGCCGGACGCGGTTCGGCTACGGGGCCGCGTTCAGCGTGCTGCTGGCCGGGCTGTTCACGCTGCTGTCGCAAGCCAAGGCGGCCTACACCGACACCGGGATCCTGCCGGTCGCCGCGTTCGCGATCGCGATCATCGGCGCCGTCCTGATCTCGGTGGAGACCTTCCGCGGGACTGGCCGCTGGGCGTGGATCGCCGGCATCCTCGTTGCCGGTGGATCGCTCGCCGCGATCCCGATCGTGCTCACCGCGTCCATCCCCGCACCGGGGTATGCGCTCGATGCATCGGGCATCCCGGTCGGATCGCTGATGCCGGGCTCCGTCCGCCTGCTGACACCGCTGTTCAACGTCACGGGAGGCTTCGCGCTCGCGCTGGGCGCGCTGTACAGCACCTACGTGTTCATGCCCAAGCGGCGCGCGATGCGCTACGACCTGACCCGCGCTCGGGGCACGATGGCCTTCGTCCGGAACCTGCTGATCGCGCCGGTCGCGATCACCGTGAACCTGGTCGTCTCGATCCCGGGCGCCGTCCTGGCGCTCGTGCGTGGGCAGCTTCACAGCCGGGTGCCGGCCACGATCCTGCTCGCGATCGGCGGCTTCATCCCGTCGCTCACCAGCGGCCTGTCGCGGTTCGGCGTGACCCAGACGTTCTTCCTGGGCGAGCTGCTGGGCGTCGTGTTCCTGTTCGCCGGCTTCCTGGTCTCGATCGAGGTGTTCCGCGAGATCCGGATCCCGTTCACGCACCGCGTGCTTCGCGTCCGACAGGAGAGCGTCTAGCGACCACCGGGCGGCCGGCGCCGCCGCGGTTGACCACGCTCCCGCCACCGGGCTACAGTCCGCTTGCCCCCGGCAGCCTGCCCGCAGGTTCGGGGTGCCCACCGCCGCATCGAGGATTCCTCCCCCGTGGAGAACGGACCTGGTCGCGCCGGCGCCCGTGCCGGCACCCCCCTGGTCCACCCCGCCGACTGACGGCACGGGCCGGCTGCGCTGCCGTGCCCCAGCCACCGACCGGCGGACGGACCCGCCCAGAAGGTGGCCACCATGCGCTTCCTCAGCCAGTGCATCGGTCTGCCGGTGCGCGATCCGAACGGCGAGCCGCTCGGCACCATCGCCGACCTGATCGTCGCGATCGGCGACCAGTACCCGCCGGTGACCGGTCTCGTCGTCCACACCGACCGGCGCCGGATCTTCCTGCCCTGGGCCAACGTCGAGACCTTCGACGAGACCGGCGCGCGGCTGCGCGTGCCGACGATCGACATCGGGATCTTCAGCCAGCACCAGGACGAGATCCTGCTCAAGGCGGATCTGCTGGACAAGCAGATCGTGGACATCGAGGGGCGCAAGGTGATCCGCGTAAACGACGTCCGGCTCGACCTGGTCGACGGCGAGCTGCACGTCGTGGCGGTCGACGTCGGGGCGGCCGGCCTGCTCCGGCGGCTGGGCATGGAGGGGGCCTTCCGGACGCTCGCCAGAAACCTCAAGCTGGGCGTGCCCGAGCGCTACATCGACTGGGAGGACGTCGATCCACTGGAGAGCACGATCGCCAGCATCCGGCTGCGCGTCCCGCACGCAAAGCTCGCGGAGCTCCATCCGGCGGACCTCGCCGCGATCATCGACCAGCTGGCCCCGCGCGACCGGCTGGGCGTGCTCGCCTCGCTGGACGACGAGGCGCTGGCCGACGTGGTCGAGGAGATGGAGCCCGATACCCAGGTCGACGTCCTCGAGGACCTGACCCCGGAGCGGGCGGCCGACATCCTCGAGGAGATGAGCCCGGACGACGCGGCCGATCTCGTCGCCGACCTGTCCGACCGGAGCCGCGACGAGATCCTGGCCCTGATGGAGGCCGATGAGGCCGATGAGGTGCGCGACCTGCTCGCCTTCCCGGAGGATTCGGCCGGCGGCATGATGACGACCGAGTTCGTCGCGGTCAAGGCGACGCTGACGGCCGCGGACACGATCGAGCGCCTGCGCGAGCTCGAGCCCGATGCCGAGACCATCTACTACGTCTACGTCACCGATGACGATGACCGGCTGGTGGGGGTCCTGTCGCTGCGCGACCTGATCGTCGCCAGGCCGGACGCCCCGATCGCCGAGGTCATGATCGATGAGCCGGTGGCGACGGGTGCGCTCGAGCCCGCCGAGTCGGTCGCGGAGACGATCGCCCACTACAACCTGCTGGCCGTGCCCGTGGTGGACGACGAGGGCCGGCTGGTCGGGATCGTGACCGTGGACGACGCCTTCGACACCGTGGCACCGGCCGTGTGGCGTCACCGGCTGCCGCGCGTGTTCGCGCGAGCCGAGCGCGACGCCGAGTATGCCGCGGAGCGCGCCGGCGAGCCGATGGCCGCCGCGGGCGCGGCCGACAGGGCGCCCGTTGGTGGGCCCGATGGGGGGGCGCCCGATGGGGCGGCGCCCGATGGTGGGCCCGATGGGGCGGCGCCCGCTGGGCGAGAGGATCCGCGCGGATGACCATCGGCCGCGGGCTGCGCGACGCCGTCATCGCGGAGCGGGGCCGCCTGGCCTCACGGCTGACGCACATGCCGGTGCCCCGGCTTCGAGGCCGCTTCCGGCGGCGCGGGCTGCTCGCGTTCCTGGCCGTGATGGGCCCGGGGATCATCGCCGGGGTGGCGGGCAACGACGCCGGCGGGCTCACGACGTACTCGGTCATGGGCGCCCAGACGGGCCTCCAGCTGTTGTGGCTGTTCCCGATCACGATCGTCATCCTCGCGATCGTCCAGGAGATGGTCGCGCGGCTTGGCGTGGTCACCGGGCAGGGCCTGTCCGACCTGATCCGGGAGCGGTTCGGCGTCCGCTGGACGGTGTTCGCGATGGCCGTCCTGCTGGTCGCGAACGTCGCCAACACGATCGCTAACATGGCCGGCGCCGGCGCGGCCCTCGACATCTTCGGCGTCCCGAAGCTGATCACCGTTCCGATCGTTGCGGTCGCGATCTGGAGCCTGGTCCTGTTCGCCAGCTACCGGATCGTGGAGCGCGTGTTCCTGGCCGTGATGCTGGTGTTCCTGGCGTACCCGATCGCGGCCGTGATGGCGACCCCGGACTGGACCCCGGTCCTCCACTCGCTCGTGACACCGATGATGGACTTCAGCCCCGGCGTGCTGCTGCTGATGGTGGCCGTGGTCGGCACGACGATCACGCCGTACATGCAGTTCTACCTCCAGTCCGCGGTTGCCGAGAAGGGCATCGGCGAGGAGGAGCTGCGACTGGAGCAGGCGGACGCGGTCCTGGGCTCCGTGTGGACCAATGCGATCGCCGCGTTCATCGTCGTCGCCACGGCCGCCGCGGTCGGCATCTCGGGCGGCGCCGTGATCTCGTCCGCGACCGATGCGGCGCACGCCCTCGAGCCGGTCGCCGGCGCCTCGGCCGAGCTGCTGTTCGGGATCGGGCTGTTCGGCGCGTCCGTGCTGGCGGCCACGATCATGCCCATCTCCACCGCGTTCGTGATCTGCGAGGCGTTCGGCTGGGAGAGCGGGGTCGGCAAGCGCTTCTCCGATGCACCGATCTTCTTCGGCATCTACACCTTCGTCCTGGCGCTCGGCGCTCTCGTCGTGCTGGCCGTCCCCGACGGGGCGCTGGTCCCGATCATCGTCGGCAGCCAGAACCTCCAGGGGCTGCTGCTGCCGGTGGTGCTGGTGTTCCTGGTGCTGCTGGTGAACGACCGGCGGCTCATGGGCTCGCACGCGAATGGCCGGGCCGGCAACGTCCTTGCCTGGGGTGCCGTGGCGCTGGTGGTGGTGCTCAATGCGCTGCTGCTCGGGGTCACGGCGCTGGGTGCCGTGGGCATCGCGATCGGCTGACATAGCCACCGTCTGGACCTCCGCGGGATGCGGCGACACGCCGATCGATGGTTGGCGACGACGGCTCGCGAACCGGCGATACCGCCGACCGCGGTACTTCCGGCCGCGAGGGCCCGGACCTCGGGCCAGCCGAGCGAAGCCCGCCCGTCCCGTAGGGTGCACAGAGGCACCGGTGCCGGTCGGGCTCGACTTCCACGAGCGGCCTGCGACCGGTGCATGAGGAGTCACCCACTCCGTTGAACCCATCGGACCCGCGCAGCCGGCGCGTCGTCCGGGACGGGCTCCGCCGCTACTGGCTGAGCCTCCTGGTGGCGGCCGTCGGCCTTGGCTACACGATCGCCGAGCCGGCACTGCTGGGCGATCCTGCCCACGGGGCGATCCTGGTCGCGGACGTGGAACGCGGCTCGGGCTCACGATCGTGCTCGCGCTGGGTGCCGCCCTGTTCGCCCGGCCCGGCGACGGGCTCGCACTCCGCATCAGCGACGACGAGCGACAGCTCCGCCGGCTGATGGCGGCCTCGACGGAGCCGATCACGGTGATCCAGGGCGGCCGGGTCGTGTGGGGCAATGCGGCGATCGCCCGGATGATGGGTGCCGGCCGGTTGCGGGCGCTCATCGGGCTCGACGCCCTGTCGATGATCCATCCCGACGACCGCGCCGACCAGGCCGCGAACCTGGCCGGGGTCACGGAGGCCGGGCGGATCGAGACCACCGAGGCGCGCATCGTCCGTCCCGACGGCGTGGTGCTGGACGTGGAGATCGCCGCCGTCGCGGTGCGGTTCGGCGGCAAGCCGGCCGTCCAGCTCGCCATCCGCGACGTGTCGGCGCGACGCGCCGAGGAGCGAGCCCTCGAGGCGTCGGATCGCCAGCTCCGCGCCCTGCTCGACAACATGAGCCTGCTCGCGATCTCGGTCGGCCCCGACGGCATCATCCGGTTCGCCAACCGGGCCACGTACCGGTTCCTCGGACGCGTGCCGGGCACCCTCACCGGCACCCCCGCGTTCGACCTCGCGGCATTCCCCGGCTCGACGGACGTGCGGGAAGCGCTCAATGCCGCCCTGACCCGCGGCGCCGTCCCGTCCACGGCCGACCTGGCCGTCCAGCTGGACGACGGCAGCCGGCATTCGATCCGCTGGAACCTCGCGATGTCCGGCAACGACGACGACCCGTGCGTGATCGCGATCGGCGAGGATGTCACCGACGCGGTCGACACGAGCGACCGGCTGCAGCGGCTGCTGGCGACGACCCCGGTCGGGATCTGCGCCGTGGACGCCGGTGGTGCCGTCCGGTTCGCCGAAGGCGGACCGTTTGTGCGGCGCACTGCCGACGTGGCCCTGGCCGTCGCCACGGCCGCGACCGTCGACGACCTGCCCGACGCGCTCGCCGGTCCCCTTCGCGGAGCGATTGCGGGCCGGCAGAGCGAAGAGCTCATCCAGCTCGACGGCCGGACCTACGAGGCGACGTTCTCTCCCGCGGATGATCACGTCGGTGCGGGCGCCGTCGGGGTGTTCGTTGAGGTCACCCAGCGCCGCAACCTCGAGCGCGAGGGCATCAGGCTCGCGACGGCGATCGACCAGGCGATGGATGCGGTCGTGATCACCGATGCGTCGGGCGCGATCACCTACGTCAACCCCGCGTTCGAGCGCGTGAGCGGGTACACGCGCAGCGAGGTGCTCGGCGGGACGCCGCGGATCCTCAAGAGCGGCTCGCAGTCGGGAGCCTTCTACGCCACGCTGTGGCGCACCATCACGGCGGGCAACGCCTGGAGCGGGGAGCTGATCAACCGCCGCAAGGACGGCGGCATCTTCCGCGAGGTCGCCACCATCACGCCGGTTCGCGACGCGCGACGGGGCGATCGTCAACTTCGTGGCCGTCAAGCGCGACGTGACGCGCGAGCGCCAGCTCGAGGACGCGCTCGATCGCGAGGTCCGCGAGCGCGCGGCGATCGTCACGGCCCTCGAGCGGATCGGCGCCACCGGGGACCCCGGGGCGATCGGCACCGCCGTCTGCGAGGAGGTCATCCGGCTGCCGGGGTTCGGCATGGCGGCAGTGTTCGTGTTCGACGACCGCGACGCCCGGACGCTCGCGTACGTGGGTCCGCCCGAGGTGCCGGTCACCGTCGGCCGCGCGCTGCCGCCATCGCGAACCGAGTACCTCCGCTCGCGCGCTGCGCTCGGACCGTGGGCCGAGCGATGGAGCGTTCGCGACGTGGACGGGCCGTATGGCGAGCGCATGGCACAGGCCGGCGTCGAGGCGATCGCCTACATCCCGCTGCGCGACGAGACCGGTGTCTTCGGCGTGCTGGGGCTGGGAACATTCTCGCGCACCGAGGGTGGCGACCTGTTCGACCGGCTGCCCGCGCTCGGCGCGCTGGGCACGGTCGCGAGCTCGCACCTGTCGCTCGCGGTCCGGCAGACGATCGCAGCGGACAGCGCCCATCGCGACGTCGAGAGCCTGATCGAGACCCGATCGTTCCACCCGGTGTTCCAGCCGATCGTGGACCTCCGAACCGGCGAGGCGCTGGGCTTCGAGGCTCTCACCCGCTTCGCCGACGGTACCCGGCCGGATATCCAGTTTGAGCGTGCGGTCGGGGTGGGACTCGGCATCGAGCTCGAGGTCGTGACGCTGGCAGAGGCCGTGGCGGCCGCGCGGCAGCTTCCGGCCGGCGCGTTCCTGAGCCTCAACGTCTCACCCGGGCTCACGCTTCGTGGCTCGACCCTCGCCGATATCCTCGCGGCGGCCGACCGGCCCGTGGTGCTGGAGATCACCGAGCACGCCGTGGTCGACGACTACGCCGCGCTGCGCTCGGTCGTGCGATCCCTGCCCGTGCCCGCCAGGCTCGCGGTCGACGATGCCGGAGCAGGGTTCGCCAGCCTCCGGCATGTGCTGGAGCTGGCACCCGACATCGTCAAGGTGGATCGGTCCATCGTGGCCGGGATCGACCACGATCCCGCCCGCCAGGCGCTGCTGGCCGGGCTCCGCCACTTCGCGTCACGACGCGGGATCCAGCTGATCGCCGAGGGGATCGAGACGGCACCCGAGCTGAGTACCCTCACGTCGCTGGCCGTTCCCCTGGGGCAGGGCTTCCTGCTGGGGCGTCCGGTCGTGGCGGCGGACGTGACCGGGGCCCCGATCCGGATCCCGCAGGGCGACGACGCCCTCACGGCGCGCGGGTCCAGCCCGCCACCACCGGACCGCGCCATCCCGACCCGGCGCGCCGGGTCCGCGAGGTGCGGTCTCCCGCGCCCGCCGAACCGCCCTGCGCCGCGCTGAAGCGGCGGGTCGCCCGCGGCGGCGTCCCGGCGCTGGCAGGGTCGCGCCGCCGGGCGCATCACGAGGCGAGCCGGGTCAGCCGGCGATCGACCGCCGACGCGCCTCCTCGCGACGACCCTCGAGGAACGCCCGTTCGGGCGCGTTCGGTTCCAGCGCAAGGGCACGCTCGTACGCCGCCAGCGCCTCGGGCCAGCGGTCCATCCGTCGCAGCAGGTCGGCCCGTGCGGCATGGAAGAACCGGTATTCACCCATCACCGGATCCGCGCCCACCGCGTCGATCGCCGCCAGCCCGGCGGCAGGACCCGCGACCATCGCCAGCGCGACCGCCCGGTTGAGATCGACCACCGGCGACGGTGCGATCCTCGCCAGCACCTCGTACAGGCCCAGGATCTGCGGCCAGTCGGTCTCGTCGGCCGTGCGCGCCTCGTCGTGGATCGCGGCGATGGCCGCCTGCAGCTGGTAGGGACCGACGCGCCCGGCGCGCAGCGTTCGCGCCACCAGCGCGCGCCCCTCGTCGATCCGCGCCGCGTCCCACAGACCGCGGTCCTGATCCTCGAGCCGGACCAGCTCGCCGCCGGGACCGGTCCGGGCCGCATGCCGGGCGTCGGTCAGCAGCATCAGCGCCAGCAGGCCCTGGACCTCGGGCTCGCCGGGCAGCAGGTGGGCGACCACGCGCGTGAGCCGGATCGCCTCGGCGCACAGCTCGCGCCGGATCAGGGCCTCGCCCGCGCTGGCGTCGTAGCCCTCGTTGAATACGAGGTACAGGACGCGCAGCACCGGCTCCAGGCGCTCGGCGAGGCGGTCGGCCGCGGGGACCTCGTACCTGATCCCGGCGTCGCGGATCTTGCGCTTGGCCCGGACGAGCCGCTGCGCCATCGTCGGCTCGGGGACGAGGAACGCCCGGGCGATCTCCGGCGTCGACAGCCCGCCCAGGGTCCGCAGCGTCAACGCGATGCTGGATTCCGGGGCGAGCGCCGGGTGGCAGCAGGTGAAGATCAGGCGGAGCTGGTCGTCGGGGATCGGGCTCATCTCGTCCTCCGCCGCCGCACTGAGCGCGCCGGTGCGCCGCCCCGCATCGAGGTCGGCGTCACGCGCGATGACCTCGAGCTTGCCGGCGAACCGGCGGTCGCGCCGGATGCGGTCGATGGCGCGATTGCGCGCCGTCGTGGTGATCCACGCCCCGGGGTTCGACGGCGCGCCATCGACCGGCCAGCGCTCGAGCGCGACGAGGTAGGCATCGGACACCGCCTCCTCCGCGAGGTCGAAGTCACCCAGCACCCGGATGAGCGTCGCCAGCGCGCGGCCGTGCTCGTCGCGAAACGTGCGCTCGACGATGTCGGCCGCGCTGGGCGCGGGCTCACGTGGTGCGTCGGGCGCGGTGCGCGCGGGATCGCGAGGAGCCGCCATCGTCAGCAGGGTCCTGTCGGCGACGCGTCACGTCGGGATGATCGGCCGGACCTCGATCTTGCCCCACCGGGCGCCCGGGATCCGGGCGGCGGCCTCGATCGCGGCGTCCAGGTCCGGCGCCTCGATCTGGTAGAAGCCGCCCAGCTGCTCCTTGGTCTCGGCAAACGGCCCGTCGGTCACGATCCGACGGCCATCGCGAACCGAGACGGTGGTCGCGTCGGTCACCGGCTGGAGCGCCTCGCCCCCGATGAACTGGCCCTTCTCGCGCAGCCAGTCGGTGTACGCGTTGTACTCGGTCATCGTCGCGTTCCACTCGTCCTGGGTCGGCTCGGTCGTCGACGGCTCCCCGTAGATCAAGAGCAGGTATTGCACTGTTCGTCTCCTCGACCGTCACCGGGTCGGTGGGTCCGCGCCGGGCCGGTCCGTCCGCCCCGTGCATCCTAGCGACGAACGCAAGAGGCGCGAATTGACAGTGCCGAATCGACACCTCAAATCGACACCGCCGCTCATCGCGCCACGATCGCCCCTTGCGCCCCGCCTCTAGCATCTGCGCATGCCCGCCCGGAAGGAGATCCTCGAGATCGGCGGCCGCGAGGTCGCGGTCAGCAACCCCGACAAGGTCTATTTCCCCGAGCCCGGCTACACCAAGCTGGACCTGGTCCGCTACTTCCTGGCCGTCGCGGACGGCGCGCTGGCGGGCGTCCGCGGGCGTCCGATGGCGCTCAAGCGGTTCGTCGACGGGATCGACAAGGAGCCGTTCTTCCAGAAGCGCGCGCCCCAGAACCACCCCGACTGGATGCGGGTCGCCACCCTGACCTTCCCCTCGGGCCGGACCGCGGACGAGATCGTCGTCGACGAGGCCGCCGGGCTTGCCTGGGTCGCCAACCTCGGCTGCATCGACCTCAATCCGCACCCCGTCCGCGCCGAAGACCTGGACCATCCCGACGAGCTCCGCGTGGACCTCGACCCGGTTCCGGGTATCGCCTGGTCGCAGATCCGCGAGGTCGCGATGGTCTGCCGCGAAGCGCTGGACGCGGTGGGGCTCGTCGGCTGGCCCAAGACATCGGGGTCGCGCGGGATCCATATCAACGTCCGGATCGAGCCGCGCTGGACGTACCCGCAGGTCCGGCGCGCGGCGCTGGCGCTGGCCCGCGACGTGGAGCAGCGGGCGCCCTCGATCGCGACCTCGAAATGGTGGAAGGAGGAGCGCCACGGCGTGTTCCTCGACTACAACCAGAACGCCAAGGACCGGACCGTGGCGTCCGCGTACTCCGTCCGGCCGCTCCCCGACGCCCGGGTGTCGTTCCCCCTGCGCTGGGAGGACGTCCCGGACGTGGTCGCCGAGGACTTCACGCTTGCCACCGTGCCGGCGTTGTACGCGGAACACGGCGACGCGGGCGCCGGGATCGACGATGCCGTCGGCTCGCTCGACGCGCTGCTGGAGCTGAGCGCCCGCCACGAGGCGGAGGGCCAGGGCGACGCTCCGTGGCCGCCGAACTACGCGAAGCAGGAGGGCGAGCCGCCGCGCGTCCAGCCGTCGCGCAAGCGGCGATCCGACGCGGAGTACCGGGGCCGGGGCCGCGACGGCGGGCCGCCGCCGGAGGTGGCCGCCGAGCGCGCGGCCGCGGTGGCCGCGGGCGACCCCAACGCGGGTCTGCCAGCCGAGTGGGAGGGCACCCGCCCCACGCCGACCGGCCGGCGGCGATCGAGCATCCCGGTCATCGAGATCGCCCGCGCCGCCACCAAGGCCGAGGTCAACGAGGGCCTCGAGCGCTGGAAGGCCCGCCACCCGGAGGTGGTCGAGTACCTGGAGCCCGCCGACATCCTGACGGACGGGATGCGCGGCCGCGCGTATGTCTGGTACCGGCTGCGCGTGAACCTGATCCACGTGCCCGAGGACATCCGGCCGCCGCAGGAGCCGCTGGACCCCGACTACGACCCCTGGGAGGGCTACGAGTGGCCGGATCGGGCCGGCCAGCCTGAGCGGGCACCGCGCAGGAAGGCTCCGCGATGAGACGGCGTCCGCCGCCGCGGGTCCGAGGCGCCGGCTGGAGCGTGCCCTTGGGGCGCGCCCGACGTAGCATCTGGCCCGTGGGGAATCCGCGTGCGCGTCGGGTCATCGTCGGCATCGGGGTGGCCGCCATCGTGCTCGTGGCCGTTGCCCTGTCGGGGTCCGTCGCCCTCGGGCCCTCGGCGACGCCGACGGCACCCGCCGGCGCCGGGATCGACCTCTCGCCCCGGGTCGCGCCGCGACCCCCCGGTGGTGACGGAGCCCTGATCGGCGACATCCCCTCCGCGTCACGGGCCAACGCCCGGGTGCAGGTCTCCGCGCACGCGACGCCCGGCGGACCGCCCCTGGCACTCACCGGCGGGACGCTGGCGATCACGCCTGGCCAGGACCTGGCGATCCTCGGCGATCCGGTCGCCGTCGACGGCACGCCGTGGCTCCGGGTCTACGTGCTCTCGAACGCCATTGGCGGTCAGACCGACTTCTTCACCTGGGTCCCAGCCAGCAGGGACGGCCAGGACACGATCCGCCTGCGGGTCCCGCTCGGCTGTCCGCCAACCCGCGACAACCTCTCGACCATCGCGGCGCTCGATCCATTCACGCGCGCCGACTGCCTGGGCGCCGCGTCGTTCACGGTGGAAGCCCGCACCTGGTGGGCGGACCTCCCGGTCTGGTACGACGTCGAGCCCGTCTGGCTCGGGCCGTGGCGACAGGGAACGACGTCGTTCTCGCTCCATGGCCCGGCCGGAGCAGCAGTGGACGTGCGCGTCCCGCCGGGCCTGGAGCCGCCGCCGCCCGACATCACCGTGCGAGTTGACCTCCACGTCGCCGATCCGGCCGCCGCGACGTGCACCCGCAGCAACGGCGATCTGGACGTCCCCGCCGAGGCTGGCCCTGACTCGCGCCTGTGGTGCAGCGTGCAGCTCGTCGCCGATCGCTGGGAGCCGCTGCTCGGGCCGGAAGGCCGGCCCTTCGATGTGGCCGACCCGCAGCTGCACCGTTCGCAGCCGAGCAGCGTGTGTGCCGGCGTCGGTTCCGGGCCGCTGACCTTCCACACCGATCCGAGCGCACTCGACCCGGTGTGGCTGGAACCGGCTGGCGGTGGGCATCCGATCCTCACCTGGTTCGGGCCGGCGTTCCGGGTCGCGTTCATGCCCGATCTGGTCGTGGTTGATGGTCGTGGTCGGGTCATCGCTCGTGACGGCCTGACGATCGATCCCGATGTCGCGCTGGCCGGGCACTCGATCTGCATGACCATCGTCGGTGCCCACGTCAACTGACGCCGATGCGTGGACCCCCGGGCACCGATGCGGGGCATCGGGCGCGACGCTGGATGGACCGTCAGGCGTCGGTGTCCGGCGCCAGCCATCCCTTGGCGGCGGCGATCCGCGCCGCCTTGGACGCGGATGGAGTCATGCCCCGAGCATCGGCCCGATCCGGTCCGGCGCGAAGTCACGCGCGTCGCGATCGCTCCATGACAGCCGTCATGCGGTCTGCCCGGAGGACGGCGAGGGTGGGCGCGCTACCCGAAGATCCGGGCGAGCTCGTATGGCGCGGTCGTCTCCAGCTGGTCGTAGCGGCAGTCGGCCGGCGCCTTGTCCGGTCGCCAGCGGCGGAACGTCGTCGCGTGCCGGAAGCGGTCTCCCTGGAGGTGGTCGTAGGCGACCTCGACCACGCGCTCCGTGCGCAGCGGCTCCCACGACAGGTCCTTGCCCCGGTTCCAGCGCGAGGTCGCACCCGGGAGGCGCTGGCCGGAGGCGTCGGCTGCTCCCGCGGCAGCCCACTCGGCCCACTCACCCCAGGGGTGGCCGTCGAGCGCGCCCTCGCGCAGCGGTGCCAGCTCGTCGACCAGTGCGGCCCGCCGATCCCACGTGAACGACGACGTGATCCCCACGTGGTGGAGCGTGCCGGCGTCGTCGAACAGGCCCAGGAGCAGCGATCCGACGTGCGTTCCCGGTCCGTTCTTGTGCCACCGGAACCCGGCCACCACGCAGTCCGCGGTCCGCTCGTGCTTGATCTTGAACATGGCCCGCTTGCCGGGGAGATACACGCCGTCAAGCCGCTTGGCCACCACGCCGTCCAGCCCGGCGCCCTCGAACCGGTCGAACCAGTCCGCGGCCAGCGCGCGGTCTCGGGTGGCCGGCGTCAGGTGGATCGGCGGGGTCGCCGCACCCAGCACGGCCTCCAGCCGTGCCCGCCGCTCCCCCTGGGGCACCGCCCGCAGGTCGTCGTCACCCAGCGCAAGGAGGTCCCACGCCACGAACGACGCGGGTGCCTCGGCCGCCAGCATCCGCACCCGTGACGCCGCGGGGTGGATCCGCAGCAGGAGGGCGCCGAAGTCGAGCGCGCCGTCGCGCGCGATGACGACCTCCCCATCGAGCACGCACCGCTCGGGCAGCTGGGCGAGGAGCGGCTCGGCGAGCTCCGGGAAGTAGCGGTCGAGCGGCTTGAGGTCCCGGCTCTGGGTGTACACCTCGTTGCCGTCGCGGAACACGATCGCCCGGAACCCGTCCCACTTCGGCTCGTACAGCCAGCCGTCGCCGTCGGGCAGGTCGGAGGTCGCCTTGGCGAGCATCGGCTCGAGGGGCGGCGAGAACGGGAGCGCCATGGGGGCACGATACCCCGGCCGGACGCCCCGTACCGCCGGTTGCGGGTTTCCACGGAACGACGCGGACGTTCGCGGCCGCTAGCGTCGGCGCCGCGACGCGCCGTCGCCGTGCCAGTGTCGGAACCCCGCGGCGCATCGACGCGTCATCGGGGTGCGCGGTCACCGCCGCGGGCAACCGGACCGACCCGAGGAGGGTTTGCGATGAACACCAGCAGGCGCCGGAGCCTCGCGCTCCGCGTGGCCCTGATCGCCGCCGTCGTCACGATGGTGACCGCGTGCGGAGGCTCGGCGAGCCAGATCCTCAGCACGGTCGGCGGCCCGGTCGACGAGCGGGCCGCGACCACCGCGGGTCCCGCGGCCAACCCGGTGTCCCCGCAGGACCTTGGCGGGACCGGCGGCAGCGGCAATGGAGAAACGCCGCCGTCCGCCGTCCGCGACGACCTGCGGATCGTCTACACCGGCTCGCTCCAGCTCGTGGTCGATGACCTGCAGCCGGCGCTCGCCCGCGCCAAGGCGGCCGTCGCAGCGGTGGGTGGCTACATCGGCGCGTCGCGCGAGTCCAACGACGGCGATCGCCCGGTCGCGACCATCACCTATCGCATCCCGGCCAGCCGGTGGGAGGATGCGATCGATTCGCTGCGTGGCCTCGCCACCAAGGTCGTCGCCGAGGAGACGCAGGCGTCCGAGGTCGGCAGCCAGATCGTCGATCTCGAGGCGCGGATCAAGAACCTGCGCGCGAGCGAGGCTTCGCTCCAGGAGATCGCCAAGGGTGCCGGCAAGATCAGCGACCTGATCGAGGTCCAGGCTCAGCTGACCGAAGTCCGCGGACAGATCGAGCAGCTCGACGCGCAGCGGACGCAGCTCAACGACCAGGTCGCCTACGGGACGCTGGTCACCACGTTCGGGCTGGAGATCGTCGCGGTCCAGGAGACGGCAAAAGGGTGGGATCCGTCCAAGGACGTCGACGGCGCCACCGCGACCCTGATCGGCGCTGGCCAGACCATCGTGAGCGCATCGATCTGGTTCGCCATCGTGTGGCTGCCGATGATCCTCGTGATCCTCGTCATCGCCGTCGTGATGCGCTGGCTGTTCCGCCGGTTCACCCCCCGTCCGCGGGGCGGAGAACCGATCGCGGGCTGGGACACCGGCGCCTGAGCATCCGCGTCGCCGCGGATCGCCGCCCCTCGAGCGCCCGCCGGTCCGACGGCGGGCGCTGCCATCAGTCGGCGCGGCCGCCCTCCCACGCCGCGAGCGCCTCGCGGGCTCGCTCCCGGGCCAGGTTCCAGGATGGCCAGCCGGCCAGCGACGGATCCTCGCGCAGGACGGCGGCGCGGCGGAGGAGGAACACCTCGAGTGCGCCCTGGTCGCCGGCGTCCGGCAGCCGGTCGAGCGCGGCAATGACCGCGGGCACCGCCTCGTCGCCGAGCGAGATCAGGTAGTCGGCGTCGAGGCCGCTCCGACCGCCGGACGGGACCAGCGAAGGATCGATCGCACGCTCGAGGTTCCGGTCGGTGACGTACGCCTGGGGTCCGATCAGGTTCATGCCACCGACGGTCATGACGGTCATGATCCCCAGCACGTGAAGCGTCCATTGCGGCCGCCTGGCCGCCAGCAGCGCGAGCGTGGCGATGATGGCCACGGCGAGCCAGCCGATCGCGACCAGCACCACGAAGCGGAGCTCGGTCCAGCCGTACGCATCCTGGTACAGGCGCAGCCGGACCAGCGCCGACGCGAGCACGACGATGGTCAGGGCCAGCAGGCCGAACGAGGCCCCGACCTGGATCCGTGAACGCCGAGCGACGGCCAGGTCGAGGGCCACCGCGATCGCGCCGGCCAACGCGGCCACGGCGACGAGCTCGAAGAACCCGCGACGAGCGTAGGCGGCATACGTCATGCCGGCAGCCGACATCGTGTCGCGTCCGCCGAACAGGTACGCCAGCTGGAGGACGACGAACACCGCGAACAGGCTGTCGAGGACGATCAGGACCGTCGCGGCCTCCACCGTCCCGAGCCGCCCGCCATCGGCCATCCCGACGGCTCCCGTCGCACCGGCGCCCGTCTCGATGCCACCCGTCGCGCCGGGCGAGCGATGCATGGGCTGCGAGCGCGCCGGGCGGTCGGGGACGGCAAGCGCCGGCAGCCGGGCTCCCGCGAGCGCCAGCGCGCCGGCGACCAGCCAGGCGACGGCGGTCACCACGGCTGCGCGATCTGCGGCGCCGGCAAGATCGACGTCCAGTCGCCAGGAAAGCACGTCGTGGGCAACCCGATCGAACACCGCGTCCGCGGACGAGAACAGGGCAGTGAACACCACCACCAGCGGGATCGCCACCAGCAGGCCCCGGGCGACGGGGGCGAACCGGCGCGCACGCTGACGGGCGGTGCGCACGTCGGCCGTGGCTGCCACCGCGGTCGCGGGCGCATGCATGCGTCGCATGGCGACCAGCACCTCGAACGCACCCACGAACGCAGCAACGGTGACACCGACGGTCACCAGCAGCAGGTGTGGAACGAGCCCCCGCGTGATCCGGGCACCACCCAGCGAGGCCACCGTTCCGCCCGCCAGCGCCGCCGCGAGCAGGATGTCGGCGTCGACCAGCCACGGATCGGCGCGAACCGCGGCCATCCCGCTCAGAAACAGTGCCGCGGGGGCAAGCCAGGCATCCGCCACGTCCATCCGGCGAATGCCGTCGAGCCCGGCGATGAGCGCCGAGGAGACCAGCAGGAACGCCGTCAGCAGCAGGCCGTTGAGCCCGACCGCGTTGCCCGGCACCGAGATGTCGGCCACGACCCCGGCACCGAGGGCGAGCAGGATGATCCGGGCGGCAATGGCACGGGGCATGCGAGTCTCCGCTGCGCGCCGCGTCAGTTCACGGCCGGCTCCGAGACGGGCGGGCCGGAACGCGTGTGGCGGGGCTTGCAGCGGAAGCGATGGGAGTCGAGCTCAGACGGCCTCGTACGGAACGTATCCGGGGCTCCACATCGCCGCATCGACCGCGGCCGGGATCGCGTCCGGCTGGAACCTGCGGCCAACGCCAAGCGCGCCCAGGTGGGCGACGACGGCGATCGCCAGCTCCCTGGCCACGCTGCGCAGCTCGCCGATGGGCGGGAACAGCTCGCCGCGACTCAGCGACTCCGGGGTGGCCATCTCGGCCAGCCGGCGAGCCGCCACGAGGAACGCGGTATCGGGCAGGATCCGTGCCTCTGAGACGATGGCGCCCAGGCCGATGCCCGGGAACACGTATGCGTTGTTCGCCTGCGGGATCGAGTGCGATGCGCCACCGAACTCCACCGGGGCAAACGGGCTCCCGGTCGCCACGATCGCCCGGCCGGCCGTCCAGGCGAAGATGTCGGAGGGACGCGCCTCCGTCTTGTCGGTCGGATTGGACATCGGGAGGACGATCGGACGGTCTGCAGTGGCCGCCATGGTCCGGATGATGTGCTCCGTGAATGCGCCGCCCTGGCCGGTTGTGCCGAGCAGGACGTTCGGACGGAACGCGGCGACCACGTCCTCGAGCTGGTGCCGGCCGTCCGGGTCGAGGCCCATCGCCGCGACGACATCGCGCGGAAGCGCGCACTCGAACTTGTCCTCATCGAGCCCGGGGCGTCCCTCGACCACGAGGCCGTGTGAATCGAGCACGGCCATCGAGTCGCGAGCCTGCGCCGGCGTCATGCCGTCCTCGACCATCGCCAGGCGCAGCAGCCGGGCGATGCCGGTGCCGGCGGCACCGGCGCCGGCAAGCACGACCCGCGCGTCGGCCAGCGTGCGGCCCTGTGCGCGGAGCGCGCCGAGGATGGTCGCGGTCGAGATCGCGGATGTGCCCTGGATGTCGTCGTTGAAGCTGCACACCCACTGGCGATAGCGAGCGAGGAGGCGGATTGCGTTGTGCTGCTTGAAGTCCTCCCACTGGAGCACCGCGCGCGGGTGGACCTCGCGGACCCCGGCGACGAATGCCTCGACGACCTCGTCGTAGGCCGCCCCGCGGAGCCGCGGATGGCGCCACCCGACGTACAGCGGATCGTCGAGCAGCTCCTTGCGGTCGGTGCCCACGTCCAGCGACACCGGCAGGGTGAGGCCCGGGTGGATGCCGGCCGCCGCCGAATACAGGGCGAGCTTGCCCACCGGGATCGGCATGCCACCGGCGCCCTGGTCGCCGAGGCCGAGGATCCGCTCGTTGTCGGTGACCACGATCAACCGGATCTCGTCGCGCGCCGCGTGCCGCAGGATCTGGGCCACCCGGTCGACGTCGTCGGGGGTGATCCACACGCCGCGCGGGCGGCGGTACTGGTGGCTGAACTCCTGGCACGCACGCCCCACCGTGGGCGTGTACACGATCGGGAGCAGCTCCTCGAGGTGCTCGAGCAGCACCCGGTGGAACAGGGTCTCGTTGCGATCCTGGAGCGCGGCCAGCCCGATGTAGCGCTCGAGGTCGTCGGCCTTCCGGCGCACGTGCTCCAGCTCGAGCTTCACCTGGTCGCCGATGTCCATCACGCTCGGCGGCAGGAGGCCCCGCAGGCCGAGCGAGTCGCGCTCCTCCTCGGTGAACGCCGAGTCCTTGTTGAGGACGGGATCTGCGAGCAGCGTGATCCCGCGCCGCATGATCGGCGCCGGACCGACCCCGCTGCGCAGCGCGTCGAGCACGGGCCTCGACAATCCCTGGAGCGGCTTGGCGGCGGGACGGGTCGCGATGGTCATGAGACATGCCTCCGGAGGCGGACTGGAGATCCGCCATGCTGGCGGTCTGCGGGGAACACCCTGATGAGCGCGGGGCGAGAGGTGGACATCAGCGGGCGACGACGACCGTCGCGTGGGCATGGGTCACGACGTGCTCCGACACACTGCTCTGTACGAGCCGGGTAAGGAACCCGAGGCCACGGGTGCCGATCACGATCGTGTCGTAATGGCGCTCGTCGGCGATGCGCTCGATCATCCTGGCCGGATCCCCGCCGGGCTCCAGGAGCTCGGCCTCGATGCCGGCCTCCCGCAGCAGGCGGCGGGCCTCGAGCAGCTCCGCAGCGTGGACGCTGCGGTCGGCCCAGGGATCAGTCGCGATGGGACCCTGGTGCACGGGAACGACGCTGATGACGCCCACCTCCGCGCCGAACTGCCGGGCGAGCTCGATGGTCTGCTCCAGCGCACGTCGGGCGGGCTCGCCGCCGTCGTAGGCGAGCAGGATCCGGTTCATGATGTGGGCTCCTTTCGGCCCGCGGGCCGACCTCAGCCGGCACTCGGCGCGCGGCCGGTGCTGCACGCTCAACAGCATCGGACGTGCCGCCGCCGACCAACAGCGGCCCGCGGACCACGCCGGGGGGCCGAAGGGCCCGATTTGGTCATGGCACCATTGGGCGATGACCGATCAGGAAGCTCGCTACGATCGGATCGCCGACGGCTATGCCACCTGGTGGGCTCCCGTTCATCGATCGGCCACCCTCCGCCTGCTCGATGCGATCGACGCGGACGTCCGCGCCGGGGCCCGGTCCGTGCTTGACGTCGGATGCGGCACGGGCGCCCTGGCCGCCGCCGCGGTCGAACGCTGGCCAGACGTGGTCGTGGACGCGGTGGACGCCTCCGAGGGCATGCTCCGGGTCGCCGAGCGAACCCTTGCCCGGCTCCCGCGCGCGGGACCGCGATCGGGTCCACCTGCGCCAGGCAACCGCCGACCGCCTGGGGATCGATGACGCATCGGTCGACCTGGTGGTCACGTCATTCGTGCTCCAGCTCGTCCCGTCACCGTACCGTGCGCTCCGCGAGGCGCGGCGCGTGCTCCGGCCCGGCGGACGCCTGGCGTACCTCAACTGGCTGCGCTCCGAGACCCCGTTCGCGGCGGACGAGGCGTTCGAGGATGCGCTCGCCGCGCTCGGCCTGCCGGGACGCGACGGCGCCGGCGGACCCGACGACCCGGGATCGACGGGCGTCGTCGTCGCCCGGCTGCGGCGGGCAGGCTACGTCGATGCGCACGTACGGAAGGACGTCCTGGTGCACCAGTTCACGCCCCAGGCATTCCTCGAGTTCCTGGTGCGGTTCGACGCCGAGGACCTGTTCGGCTCGCTGGAGCCGGACGAGCGCCGACGCCTGCAGGACGCGGTCCTCCGCCGGCTGCAGGCCCTGACCGTGGATGACCTGCGACTGGAGCTGCCGATCTTCTACGCGACGGCGCGCCGAAGACCCGGGCGCACCTGATCCGACACCACGGCCCGCGGGGTCCGGCAACGCCGGAGCGCGGCGCGAGCCGCGGGACGGGCGGAGCTCAGTCCGCGGCGATGTCCTCCGCGGGCGCCTCGGCCGCGGCCTCCTCGGCCTCGGGAGCCTCGCCCTCGACCTCGGCCGTGACCGGGGCCTCCTCCACGCGCGGTGGCAGGACCCGGGCGATGACGTCCGCGGGGTCGGCCTGGATCGAGACGCCGTCCGGGGCCACGAGGTCCGCGGCGGTGATCGTCGCCTCGAAGCTGTCGAGCCGGCTGAGGTCGTAGGTCAGCGACTCCGGCAGGTTGCCCGGCAGCGCGCGAACCTTGACGGCCGAGACCGGGTGGACGAGCGTGCCGCCGTTGTCGACCGCCGGGGCGACGCCCAGCCCGATGAGCGGGACCTCGACCGTGAGCTCCTCGGTCATCCGGACGGCGAACAGGTCGACGTGGATCGGCCGGCGGCTGATCCGGTGCACCTGGACGTTCTGGACGAGCACGGGTCGAGTCTTGCCGCCGTCGACGGCGAGGTCGACCAGCGTCGAGGCACCGACGTGGCGCCGGAGCTGGTCGAAGTCGTGGGCGTCGAGCGTGAGGGCCTCGCTCGCCGAGCCGTGGCCGTACACGACGGCCGGGAGCTGTCCCTGGCGGCGGAGCTGGGCGACGGCCTTGCCGGTCACGGACCGGGTGGCGGCCGCGAGGCTGGGGCGGGCGGACATCGTGGTTGGACCCTCTCTGGTGGCGGCGCTCCGGCCCGGGTTGGGGGGCGGCGCCGCGCGCGACGGGCTGTTCTCGCCCATCGCAACGTGCGCCCGAGGCTACCATACGCGGCCGTTCGTTCCCATTCCGGCGCTGTGGCCCGGACGTCCACCGCACGGCGCGGTGTAGCATCGGCCCGCCGTGGCAGCCACCATCCTGATCGTCGAAGATGAGTTCGCGGTCGCGCGAGGCATCCAGTACGCCCTCCAGCAGGAGGGCTACGACGTGGCGGTCGCGCGATCCGGCGAGGAGGGGCTTGACTTTGCCACCAGCCAGGCCCCGGACCTCATCCTGCTCGACGTCCGGCTGCCCGGCATCGACGGCTTCGAGGTCCTGCGCCGGCTGCGCGCCGCGGGCTCCAAGGCACCGGTGCTGTTCCTGACCGCACGCGGTGACGAGTTCGACAAGGTCGTGGGGCTCGAGCTCGGGGCGGACGACTACGTGACCAAGCCGTTCGCGCTGCGGGAGCTGATGAGCCGCATCCGTGCGCTGCTGCGGCGAGCCTACGGCGACCTCTCGAACGCAGCCGGCGGGCGCGTCATCCGGCACCGGGACCTGGTCATCGACCTCGAGCGCCGCCGCGTCCAGCGAGGCACCCGGCGGATCGCGCTGACGGCGACGGAGTTCGAGATCCTGCGGCACCTGGCCAGCCGCCCGGGACGCGTGTTCAGCCGCCGGGAGCTGCTCGAGCTGCTGCGCGACTACGAGGCGCTCGACCAGGACGAGAAGACCATCAACGTCCACGTGAGCCACCTCCGCGACAAGATCGAGGACGACCCGTCGGCGCCGCAGTTCGTGCTCACCGTCCGGGGCGCCGGATACCAGTTCGCCGAGCACTGATCGTGGCCGGCGTCCGCGCTCCGGACGGCGATGTCCGTGCCCACCGGCCGTCGGTCCCACGGTCGTTCCAGACGCGGCTCACGATCGCGTTCGTCGGCCTGGTCGCGCTCACCCTGGCGCTGGTCGCGCCCGTCGTCGTCAACCGCCTGGACGACTACTTCCGGCAGCAGGAGGAGCAGAGCCTGCGAGTCCGCGCCGGGGCGACCGCGGCCCTGCTCGACCGGTTCGTCGAGAACGAGGTCGGCGGCGGCGCGGTGGTGGCAGAGGTGAACGTCGGCGGCCAGCGACAGCCGGCGCTCAACCCGGCGGTGGGGACGCTCCTCGTCGACAAGGGCCTGCTGACGCTGCTCGCGAACACGGTGGCCCAGGCGGACATCAGCCTCCAGTTCGGCATCGCCCACCAGGACACCGATGGCGTGCCCGTGGTCGATCCGGCCCCCGGCCTGGGGTTCGACGTGCCCCTCAGTGCGAAGCCGGCGCAGGGCCAGGCCCGCGATCCCGGGATCCCGACGGCCCGCTGGCAGTTCGCGACCAGCAACGCGGGCCGGGACTGGGGCATGGTGGTGACCCTGTCCAACCCGTACACCAGCCGGGCGAGCACGCTCGCCGCGATCGCCGGCCTGCTGCTCGTGATGGCCTCGATGGCGATGCTCCTCGCGGTGCTCCTGGCCGCGGTCATCGCGCACCGGTTCACCACGCCGCTCACCCGTCTGACCGAGGCGTCCCGGCGGTTGGCGGAGGGTGATCTCGCGTCCCGCGTGCCGTCGGACGAGCTGTCGTCCGGGACCCTCGAGCTGCGCGCCCTGTCCCGGCAGTTCAACACGATGGCGGACCGGCTCGAGGAGAGTGTCGAGATCATCCGGCGCGACCGTGATCGAAGCCGGGACTTCCTGGCCGACGTCAGCCACGAGCTGCGCACGCCGATCGCCGCCACGCGCACGTTCATCGAGCTGCTCCAGGGTCCGGCCGGAACCGACGGGTCCGCCCGCGCCGAGTTCCTGGACTCGTCGGCGGTCCAGCTCGACCGTCTCGACTGGCTGGCCCAGAACCTGCTGGAGCTGTCCAAGCTCGATTCGGGGCTGGTGCTGCTCGACCTGCGCCCGGACGACGTCCGAGGCACGATCGAGTCCGCCGTCGAGCAGCAGCTCGCGACCGCGGAGCGCCGGGGAATCGCGCTGACAGCCACCCTCCCCGACCATCCGCTGCGGATCCGGCACGACGCACCGCGGGTCGGCCAGGTCGTGACCAACCTGGTCGGCAACGCCCTCAAGTTCACGCGCCGGGGCGGCCGGGTCAGCGTGTCGGCACAGGCGGATGCGGACGGCGGCGCCCGGATCGAGGTCGAGGACACCGGGGTCGGGATCCACGCCTCGGAGCTGCCCCGGATCTTCGACCGTTTCTATCGCGGGTCGGAGGCAAACGAGGCACGCGGCACCGGGTCCGGACTCGGGCTCGCGATCGTCAAGTCGATCGTGGACATGCACCACGGGACGATCGTGGTGGAGAGCCGGGTCGGCAGCGGCTCCCGGTTCGTGGTCACCCTGCCGCGCGATCCACGTGAGGCTGGCGAGGTGCCGGCGTCACGAACCGGACGGCTGGCGGAAACGCCAAAGATGGACAATTCTTCACCGATCACCGCGCCGGGCGTGAATCCTCGACCGGCACCCTTGGACACAATCCCGGACCAGCCCGAAGCCGGTCCGCCCGCCGAGCCAGAGAGAAGACCGCCCCCGCGATGAACGACGACCAGACCCCGAGCGCCCCCGACGCCGACGCCGGCGATCCCCTCGACGAGACCCAGCGCGTCGAGGTTCCGCGCTACGCCCCGGCGCCCGATCCGCGTCCCGACGCGCACTGGGCGTGGGCCCCTCCGGGCACGCAGCCATCCGCCGACCGATGGTACGAGCCGGCTGCCACCGAGCCCGGGCCAGTGCCGGCCTACGCCCCCGCAGCCCCCTGGGGCCCGCCGGGCTCGGGTGGTGGGATCACGCCCCCGCCGCCGATCCACGCCGCCGGACCGGCCGAGCCGCGGCGACGGGGTCCGGGCCTGGGCGCGGTCCTCGCGGCGTCCATCCTGTCCGCCGTGCTCGCCTCCGGCGGCACGGTGGTCGCGCTCGACCTCAACGGCGCCTTTGACCGCACCGTGGCCCCGGCGACCACGGACAGCGCCAACACGACCGGGAGCACGACGCCGGTCACGATCGACGAGTCATCTGCGGTCATCGACGTGGCGGCCAAGGTCAGCCCGGCGGTGGTCAAGATCACCGTCGAGGGGCAGAGCAGCGATCCGTTCGGCAACGTGCCGTCGGAGGGCATCGGGTCGGGCGTGATCTACGACTCCCACGGCTGGATCCTCACCAACCGGCACGTCGTGTCCGGGTCGACGAGCCTGACCGTCGAGCTCAAGGACGGGCGCAAGTTTGACGGCACCGTGTACGGCATCGACACCCTGACCGACCTCGCCATCGTCAAGGTCGACCAGACAGGGCTGCCGACGGCCCCGATCGGGCACTCGGACGGGCTCAAGATCGGCCAGCTGGTGGTCGCGATCGGCAGCCCGCTCGGTCTCTACTCGTTCTCGGTCACCAGCGGGATCGTGTCCGGCAAGGGTCGCGACATCTCGGTCAGTGGCGGTACCCGGATCACCAACCTGATCCAGACCGACGCCGCGATCAATCCCGGCAACTCGGGCGGGCCGCTCGCCGATGCCAGCGGCGCGGTGGTCGGGATCAACACGGCCGTGGCGACCGACTCCAGCGGGATCGGGTTTGCGATCCCGATCGACATCGCGCGCCCGATCATGGACCAGGCGGTCAGGGGCGAGGCGCTGTCGCGACCCTGGATCGGCATCCGGTTCCTGTCGATCGACCTGCAGCTGATGAAGGACGACAACCTGCCCGTCGACGCTGGCGCGCTGGTCTCGAGCAACGGCACGGACCCGGCGGTCCAGCAGAACAGCCCGGCGGAGCAGGCGGGGGTCCAGGAGGGTGACATCATCACGTCGCTCAACGGGACACAGATCGACGCCGAGCATCCGCTCGATGCGCTGCTGGTCCAGTTCCCACCGGGCGACACGATCCAGCTCAGCGTGCTGCGCAACGGCAGCACGATCAATCTGAGCGTGACCCTCGGGACGCGTCCTCCCAACCTGTAGCCCGCCCGGCCCGTGCGCCGCAGGCCCGGCAAACCGGCCGGCAACGGCGCCGTTCATCGGCCCGCCGCCCTCAGGTGGAGCGGCGCCGCCGGATCTCCACGCCCGCCGAGCGCAGGTGGCCGTCCAGCTTGACCCTGGGCTTGCGAACCCGGACGGTGACCTCCTCGACCGGGAACCCGCTGAGGATCTCGTGGGCGATCGCCTCGGCGAGCGCCTCGATGAGGTTGAAGCGGGTGGACTCGACGATCTGGCGGCAGACATCGAACACGCGGCCGTAGTCAACGGTCTGCTCGAGGTCGTCGTTGAGACCCGCCGGCTGGAGGCTGAGGGCAAGCTCCACGTCGACCTCGAACGGTTGCGGGGTGAGCTGCTCCTCCGGCAGGACTCCGTGGGTGCCCTGGAAGACCATCGAGTCCAGCACGATCCGATCGCTCACCGCGATGCACCCCCGGCCCAGCCGTCCGGGCGCCAGCCGCGTGCGATCGCATCCGCGACCCGAGCTGCCCGGACGTTGGGGCGCACGTCGTGGACCCGCACCATGTCCACGCCGGCGGCGGCGGCCAGCGCCGTGGTCGCCGTTGTCGCCTCGACCCGTTGCTCGGGCGGCAGGTCCAGCAGCTTGCCCAGCGTGCTCTTGCGCGAGGTGCCGAGCAGGACGGGGCGGCCCAGCGTCCGGAGCTTGTCGAGCTGCGCCAGGAGCGCGAGGTTGTGGTCCGGGGTCTTGCCGAACCCGAACCCCGGGTCGACGATCAGGTCGTCCCATGCCACGCCGGCCGCGACGGCTCGCTCGAGCGCCCGGTCGAGGTCGGCCAGCACCTCGGCCACGAGGTTGCGGTAGCGAGCCTCCGCACGGTTGTGCATGAGCACGATGGGCACGCGCCGGGTGGCCGCCAGCCGGACCATGGCCGGGTCGTCGTCCACGCCCCACACGTCGTTGAGCAGGTGGGCGCCGGCATCGAGCGCCGCCTCCGCGACCCGCGCGCTCGTGGTGTCGATCGAGATCGGGGTCGCGGGCATGGCCGCGGCGACGGCTCGGATCACGGGCACGACGCGCCCGATCTCCTCGTCGGTCGGGACCTCCTCGTGGCCCGGCCGGCTCGAGGCGCCGCCGATGTCGAGCAGGTCGGCGCCCTCGTCGACCATCCGGCGGGCCAGCGCGACCGCGGCGGCGACGGGATCCGCGCGCGGGATCGTGGCGGAGCCGGCATCCGACGCCAGCAGCCCGTCGCCCGAGAAGGAGTCGGGGGTGACGTTGAGGATGCCCATGACGTAGGTCCGTGCGCCCCACTCGAACGTCCGGGGACCGATGGCGAGCGGCCGCGGAGCGCCGGGCAGCCCGTCCCGGGCGCCGGACGGAAGCTCGAACGATGGCGTGGCCGCCCCGCCGCCCACGTCCGGCCGCTCGGGCACGACGCCACGCGATCGGGGATCGTCGCGCGCGCTCATGCCGCCACCGGGTCGCGCAGCACCGGATCGTCGACCAGGCGCGATCGCACGGCCCCCACGAGGTACAGCGATCCGGCGACGACGATCGGCCCGCCCGCGGTCGCGAGCGCCTCGTCCATCGCCGCATCGACGGCACCGGCAACGCGCACCCGGGCACCGGGCAGCGCGACGCGCCAGGCATCGGCGAGGTCGGCAGCGGGCATGGCGCGCGGCAGGTCGAGGGCGGTGCACACGACGTGCGCGCCGGCGAGCGAGCGTGCCGCGGCGACCGCGGTGAGCACGCCGGCCACGTCCTTGTCGCGCATCGCCGCCCACACCAGGGTGACCGGTGAAGGCGTGGCATCGCCGCCCCCGGCGAGCAGCGGCCGCAGGTCGTCGAGCGCGCCCGCGAGCGCGGCCCCGCCGGCCGGGTTGTGGGCGCCGTCGAGCAGGACCTCGCGGACCGTGCCGTCGCCCCCCGGGACCTGGACCAGCTCGAGGCGGCCCGGCCAGCGAACCGTCGCGTAGCCCTGCCGCCGGTGCTCGTCGGATGCGCGCGCGATGCCCGCGGTCTCGAGCGCGTCGAGCAGCGCCTCGGCGACCGCGACGTTGGCGGCCTGGTGACGGCCGCGCAGCGAGACCGTCACGCGACCCAGGCGCGGCAGCTCGACGTCGAGCGTGTCCCGGGTCCACCCGACGACCTGCGCTTCCTGGCGCGACGGTCAGCGGCGTGCCCAGCCGGGTGCACCGGCGCCGGATCACAGCCAGCGCGTCACCGGTGGCGCCGGTCGCCGCGATGTCCCCGCGCTCGATGATCGCTGCCTTCTCACGTGCGATCGCTCGGATCGTCGGACCCAGCTGGTCCGTGTGGTCGAGGTCAACGTTGGTGACCACCGCGACGCCACCGTCCCACGCATGGGTCGCGTCGAGCCGCCCGCCGAGCCCGACCTCGACGAGCGCGACATCCGGGCCGGCCTCGGCAAAGTGCAGGAACATGACCGCGGTCAGCAGCTCGAACTCGGTCGGCGGGCCCAGGCGGGGCGAGATCCGGTCGGCGATCGGCAGGACGCGGGCAACCAGGCGCGCGAACGCCTCCGGGTCGATGGGCCGGCCGTCGACGACGATCCGCTCGCGATAGCTGACCAGATGCGGCTTGGGGGTCTCGGCCACCCGGTACCCGGCCGCCCGCAGCGCCGAGGCCGCCAGTGCGATCACGCTGCCCTTGCCGTTCGTCCCCGCGACGAGGGCGCCGCGCACGGCCAGCTGTGGATCGTCGAGGGCGCGGAGCAATGCCCTGACTCGCCCGAGCCCGAGCCGGATCCCGAAGCGGCCCCGGTCCTCGATCGCGCGCAGGGCCGCCGCATACGACAGCTCGGGAGTGGTCGACGAGCGCCCCGTGTCGAGCGTGCTCACTCCTTCGTCAGCTCGTCCTCGTAGAACACGCACTGGTTGAAGCGCGGGGTGAGGCACATGTCGTTCACGAACCCCTCGTCCATGTGGACGCCGCCGCGCAGCTGGCAGCGCGACACGTTCGCGGGCTGGCGCAGCAGGCCCTTGAGCAGGTGGGGCGCCTGGATCGGGATCGCGCCCCGGGGTCCGGTCAGGTAGAAGTGCGGACACACGTTCCGGCGGATGCTCGGCAGGCCGAACCCGCCACGCGGCGGGCTCGTGGGACCGGGGCCCATCGGACGCATGCCCAACCGGGCCGGCGAGCGCTGTGGCATCCCGAACCCGTTGCTGGGCGCGGCCGGCGCATCGACCCCCGTGCCATTCGTGGCGTCGACCGGGCGCGCCTGGACGCGGGCGATCGGCCCGTGGCTCCAGGAGCCGCGATCACCCGGCGATGGGCGCGTCGGCCGTCGGTCGCGGGGTTCCAAACCCTCCCTCGCATGGTCGGCGCCCGCTTGGACGGGCGGTGCCTCGACGCAGCGCAGGGTACCACCGGGGCAGGACCGGAGGGCCGACGCCGCCAGGGTCCGGCGCACGCAGGCACCACCCCGGGGGCGGCGATGCACCACCCGGAGGAGCCGGGTACCCGGATCGCGCCCAGACGGATGGGACGGGCACGGCACCCGGTTCCGCCGAGGACCGGGCTGCCGGGCGCTTCATGCGACAATCGGCCCCGATGGATTCCCGTCGTGGAGGACGCCCTCCGCAGGTCCGCCCCCGTCCCCCCTCGAACGGCCGCAAGGCGCCGGTCAAGGTCCGCCCCATCGCGCCGTCGCCGACGCGCCTGGCCCGACACAAGCGGATCGAGCGGCGGCAGGGGCTGCCCACGCCCCTGCGGGCATTGCTCGCGTTCTCGATCATCGTCCTGGGCGCCACGATCGTGTGGGTCGGCGGCGGTCGAGTGGGCCCGTTCCTGTCGGACGCCGTGGCCGGGTTCGGGGACTTCGTGGGCAAGGTCGGCAGCGTGGTCAGCAGCCCGTCGCCCACGCCGGCGCCGGCGATCAGCGGCGCACCCTCGATCGTCGCTCCCGACGAGCCCTACACCAGCATCGAGACGGTCGACATCACCGTGAACGTCCCGTCCGAGGTCGTCGGCCGTGCCGATTACACGGTCCGGCTGTGGGACACGCTGGCCGATACGCCGACCGCGATCGTCGCCGAGGTCCCGGTGGGCCCCACCTCCGTCCTGCTGCTGCCGGGCGTGACCCTGTCCAGCGGACGCAACGACATGCAGGCCTCGATCCTCGGCCCGTCGGGCGAAAGCGAGCGCTCGACCATCGTCACCTGGGTGCTGGACCAGGCGAAGCCGAAGGTCACCATCACCACGCCCAAGGACAACGCGGCGGTGACCAGGTCAACCGTCACGATCAAGGGCAAGACGCAGGCGCGCAGCTCGATCCTGGCGAGGAACGACGCGAACTCGGCGACCGGGAGCACCCAGGCAGATGCCGACGGACTGTTCGCGGTGACCATCGCCGTCGCCTCCGGCGCCAACAGCATCACCATCACGGCGACCGATCCCGCCGGCAATGCCGAGAGCACGGTCCTCCGGGTCCGCCGAGGGTCGGGCAAGCTGACCGTGGCGCTGACCGGGAACGTGTACCAGTTCACGGCATCGAAGCTGCCGCGGGACGCCAGGTACACCGTCGTCGTCACCGGTCCTGATGGCCGCCCCCTGGGCGGTGGGACGGCGCTGTTCACGATCTCCGTGCCCGGGCTCGAAGCGATCGTCTCGGCCGAGGTCCTCACCGATTCGGATGGGACGGCGAGCTTCTCGACGCAGATCCCGAAGGGCGCGATGGCGGGGTCCGGCCTGGCCACCGTCCTGGTCACCACGGTTGAGGACGGCACGGGGACCGACCGCAAGGTGCTCACGGTCAAGTAGCCATCGCCGGGGGCTGACAGACCGCAATCAGCGCTCGACAGCAGCGCCGGGCGCAGCTACGATCCGACCATGCCGCTCTGGCGTTGTCCGCATTGCGGAACCCCGCAGGCCGAGACCTCCCGATGCTGGGTCTGCCGACGCTCGACCACCTCGTGCGCGACGTGTCGTCACTTCCGTCGAGGCGTCGCGAATGGCCTCGGCCTGTGCGGGCTCGACCCTCGCCGCATCGCTCTCCGGGGGACCGAGATGCGCCCGTGCTGGACGGCATCCGAGGCGGTCATCGAGGGCGTGCCACAGGAGCCCGGCGGGGACGGCGCGACCGCGGCGCGACGTGATCCGGGCGGTCGCGCACCTCGAACGTTCGTTCCAGTCGACGAGCTTGATCGGCGGCGGGACGGGCCGCGGGCGGAGGCGCCGCGGGCGGCTCCGGATCCCTCACCGGCGGACCGGATCCCCACGCCAGGCGGTTGGTCGCTGTGGGGTGAGCTCGACGGCTGACGCGCGGATCCGTCGGGCGCGGGCCCGCGGCGCGACGCGGCCGAGCCTGTCCTACGGGAGTGCGGTCGGCGTTGGCGGCGGCGCGTCGGTTGGCGGGGCGGTTGGCGGCGTCGTGGGCGGCGTCGTGGGCGGCGGCGCGGTGGGCGGCGGCGCGGTGGGCGTTGGCGGCACCGGGGTCGGAGTCGGTGGCTCGGTCGGGGTGGGGCTGGGCGTCGGCGACGGCGTCTCGGTCGGGCTGGGCGTCGGCTCGGGACCCTTCGAGACCACGTAGTCGACCGGTGTCAGCGGTGTCACCAGGATGCCCGGCCCGGGGGTCTGGCTGATGACCGCGCCGACCGGCACGAACGGATCAAACGCCTCGGTGCGGCTGCCCACGCTGAGGCTATCCGTGACGACCAGCTGCAGCGCCTCGGATTCGGGGCGGTTGCGAAGGTCCGGGACGGCCACCGACTCCTTGCCGCGCGCGACGGTCAGCTTGATCTCGGTGTCGGCCGGGACGCTGGCTCCCTGGGCGGGATCCTGGGACAGCACCGTATCCGGGGCCACGTCCGTCCGCTCCTCGGAGGCGGCGCGCACCACCGTGAGCCCCAGGTCCGCCGCCATGGCCTCGGCGTCGGTGTACGCGAGGTTCACGAACGACGGGACCGTCACCAGGCTCGGCGACGCGCTCGGCGCAGGCGTGCCGCCGCCGGCGAGCAGCTGGAAGATGAGGAAGCCGGCGACCGCGAGGATGACCAGCCCCAGAGCGCCTGCGACCCACGCCCACACACCGGCCCCGCCGCCGTCGTCATCGTCACGAGCCGGCGGGGGCGGAGGCGTGCCACGCGTCGAGATCGGCGATGGCCCGTTCCCCCGGGCATAGGCCTCGGGCGGGTACGGCACCGGCGGGTTCGGGCGGGCGGCTGCGGACGCGACGGTCATCGCGGCGCCGACCGGAGCTGCGGCAGGAGGCTGTCCTGCGGGTGGCTGGGCGGCAGGGGTGCCCAGGAACCCCTCGAGCGCGCTCGCCATCGCGGCGGCGGAGCTGTAGCGGTGCTCCGGGTGGAGCGCCATCGCGCGCAGGACGATCGCGTCCAGCGCGGGCGGTACCGACGGCCGGAGAGCCGACGGCCGCGGCGGCGTCGTCGTCAGCCGCGCCAGGGCGACGGCCGCGGACCCGTCCCCGGAGAACGGGCGCTGACCGGTCAGCGACTCGTACAGCACGATGCCCAGGGCGTAGATGTCCGAGGCGACGGTCGCCGGCTCGCCGCGCGCCTGCTCGGGGCTGAAGTAGTGCACGGACCCCATCGTCGTGCCCGGCAGCGTCAGCTGCGATTCGGCGAGCGCCCTGGCGATCCCGAAATCCGCCACCTTGACCCGGCCGTCACGCCCGACGAGCACGTTCGACGGCTTCACGTCGCGATGGACGATGCCGCGGACGTGGGCGGCGTGGAGCGCCTTGGCGACCTCCGCGGACACCCGCGCGGCCTGTCGCGGGGCCAGTGGCCCCGACTCGCGGATGATCGACGCGAGGTCCTGGCCCTCGACCAGCTCCATCACGATGTACGGCCCGGAGTCGTCCTCGCCGAAGTCGTGGACGGCGACGATGTTGGGGTGGCTCAACGACGCAGCCGCACGGGCCTCGTCACGGAACCTGGCCAGGAAGTCGGGGTCGCGTCCGAACTCGGTCCGCAACAGCTTGACCGCGACATCGCGCTCGAGCTGCGCGTCGCGCGCGCGATAGATCCGGGCCATGCCGCCCTGTCCGAGAAGCTCCAGCAGGCGGTATCGGCCGCCGAGGACGCTTCCGATCTCGGTCACGGTCTGGTCATCTCCATGCGACGTTCGTGGATCTCGGGACCGCGGGCATCCTACAGCACCGCGATGCCACGGCCGGGGCCGATCAGAAGTCGAGCGTCCCCAGGTATTCCCGGAACTCCGGCCCCGTGTCCGGCCGGGACATGGCGATCTCGACCGAGGCCTTGAGCCACCCCATCGTGGTCCCGGCGTCGTAGCGCTCGCCCTCGAAGGCGTAGCCATAGACGCTCTGCTCGTCCATCAGCGCCTGGATCGCATCGGTGAGCTGGATCTCACCGCCGCTGCCGCGCTGCGTCTGCTCGAGCTTGTCGAAGATCTTGGGCGTCAGGACGTAGCGGCCGATGACCGCGAGGCTGGATGGAGCCGCCTGGGGCTCCGGCTTCTCGACGATGGACGAGATGCGGAAGGTCCGGTCCTGGTCCGGTCCCTCGGTCATCCGCTCGCCGCCGATCACGCCGTAGCGGCGCGTCTCCTCGGGCGGGACCTCCATCACGGCGACGACCGATCCGTGCACCTGGTGGTAGACGTGGATCAGCTGGCCGATGCACGGGCGGTCCGCGATCACGACGTCATCGGGCAGGATGACGGCGAACGGCTCATGCCCGATCAGGTCCTTGGCCATCAGCACGGCGTGACCCAGGCCGAGCTGCTCCTTCTGGCGGATGTAGGCGATCTGTGCGAGATCGCTGATGTTCCGCACCTGGCGGAGCTTCTCGATGTCGCCCTTCTCCTCGAGCAGGTGCTCCAGCTCGTAGTTGAGGTCGAAGTGATCCTCGATCGCCCGCTTCTGGGACGAGGTGACGATGATGACCTGCTCGATCCCGGCGGCGACGGCCTCCTCGACCGCGTACTGGATGATCGGCTTGTCGACCAGGGGCAGCATCTCCTTGGGTTGCGCCTTCGTGGCGGGAAGGAAACGGGTGCCCCAGCCGGCGGCGGGGAAGACGGCTTTTCGGACGCGCATCGAACCTCTCGGGCGGGTGGGCGGTCGAGCCAGTATACCGGTGGGTCCGATCGACCCCGCCGGGCGCCCAGGTTGGGCGATCAGGCCGCCGGGTTCGTGGTTCGCGCGAAGTCCGCGACCTGTGCCGTGAACGAGGCCGGCCGGTCGAGGTTGGACAGGTGGCCCGCCCACGGAAGCACGGCCCATCGGCCGCGGCGACAGCTCGCCGACCACAGGTCCCCGCCAGGCCCGAACACCGGATCGAGGGCACCGTTGAGGATCAGGACCGGGACCCACAGCCGCCCGAGCCGTTCCAGGAACCGGTGCCCGACCAGCGCCCGGATCGCGTCGCCGCCGCCGGCGAACCACAGGCCGGCCGCCATGATCGGCGCGGCAGTCGGGCGACGGTACCGAACGCGGAGGAACGCACCGGCCAGCGTCCGCAGCACGGGCGCCGGGGCACGCTCGAGGACCCCGGCCAGGACGCGCATCAGCGCCGCGGTCGGCCCTACCGGCTCCGCGGAGCACCCGGCGAGCACCAGGCCATCGACGCGGTCCGGAAACCGCACCGCCGTCTCGATCGCGACGTAGCCGCCCAGCGACAGCCCGACCAGCACCGCGCGCCCGCGGGGCGTCGCCGCCTCGATCGCGGTCGCCACGACGGACGCTGCCGCCTCGAGCGAGAAGGGCTCGCCAGCGAGCGTCCCGTGCGCCGGCAGGTCGACCGCGATGCACCGGAACGTCCTCGACAGCCGCCGCAGCTGCGGCGTCCACTGCGCCCGCGTGAGCAGCGTCCCATGGATGAACACGATCGCGGGTGCGGACTCCGGGCCCACCGCCGTCCAGGCCGGCTCCCGCCCGGCGCGGTCTGACGCCGTCGTCATCGGAGCGCCGCCGTCGTCACACCGGTCATCATCGGCGATCCGGCGTCAGCGCGCGGAAAACGGGCAGCCGCGCAGTCGCGATGGCCAGGCGCTCAGCGAGGGGAGCCGGCCGTGGCCTCCGGCCGGCCATCGACGGCCACGTCGCGGCTCCGGGCGCGTTCGCGGCGGGCGGTCCCGAGGCGGATCGAGGTGAACGGGATCCGGAGCTCGTGGAACACCTCGACCGAGACCAGGAACCCCGCGAACAGGAACACCACGCCCAGGAACTTGCCCAGCTGGAACAGCTCGGTCGAACCGGCGCGGTTGAGCGAATCGGTGATGGTGGGGAAGAACGCCCCGACGGCGATCAGGATCGTCGCCGGCACCCGGGAGTGGAGCCGACCGGCCATCAGCTCGCGCAGCGCGCCCGGGAGCGACGCGACGAGGTTGACCGGGATCGCGACGACGGCGATCGACAGGTTGAACAGGAACTGGTCGCCGGGCTGGTTCGGGTCCAGCGAGTACGGGAGCACGCGCCGCTTGGGCATGAACACGTAGGTCGAGAACACCGCGCCGAGGAGCAGGGACATGGCGCCCGGGATGTTCATCAGCGGGGTCAGCAGGCGAAGGTAGCCCGGCATGGCATCGCCGACCGGCTGGCCGGTCGCGCTGAGCGCATAGCCCGGTGGAGCGAGCGGCGGCGTGAGGACCATGAGGACCACTGCGAGGAGGGTCGTCGCGACGATGGCGCCGGCGGCGAACCGCGGCCAGCGGTCGTTCTGGAAGTACGTCTCGACCCCGATCGCGAGCGCCAGGATCACCGCGCCGATCAGGTACAGCACCGGCAGCGGCCCGGCGTCCCGGTAGCTCGGGCTGTTGCGGATCATCAGGGCAACCAGCCCCGACAGCAGCAGCAGCACCGCGTACGTGTAACCGAACCGCGTCCGGCCGAGCAGGAACGCGGTCCCCAGCCCGAGCCACGCGGCGGTCAGCACGGCACCGGTGAGGTACCAGGCGCGGTACAGGAGCTCGTTCCAGCCGGCGGCGCCGGCTACGGCCTCCGCACCCGCGCCGATCGCGTAGAACAGCATGCCGAACGCCCAGATCAGCTGGTACCCCTGCCGGCGCTCCCGCCACTGGTCGAGCAGGAGCAGCGAGAACACGAGAGCCAGGATCGCGGTCAGGCTCGGCAGCACGGCGGTCACGGGAGCACTGCGTCGGCGTTCATGCCGGTCCTTTCAGGAAGCGGTCGGGGTTGTCAGGGACGACGACTCGGACGCGGCGGCGTGCGCCGCGACGAATGCGAGCAGCAGCCGGTCCAGCAGACTTGTCGAAGTGTCGTACAGCTGGCCGACGCGAACCGCGTCGATCCCGCGGCGCCGGGTCATCACGCTCAGCTCGGCGAGGAACGGGCGTCGCGCTGAGACGAACATCGACACCGCGTCGGCCAGCGGGACCCCGTGCCGGGCCAGCCGGTCGGCGAGCTCCGCGGCAAGCTCGGCGGCATCACGCTCCGCCGCCGCGCGCGCCGCGCCCGTCTCGTCGAGGTGGCGCACCAGCGCATCCACGAGCCGGCGGCCGGTATCACGGAACGTGTCACGGTCGGCGGCGGGCACGGTCGCCCGCGCGTCGAGCCCCGCGCCGTCGGCGCTGCCGTGCCCGAGGGCGTACCGGCGCCGGTACGCCGCGGACAGCCGGTCCTGGGTCGCCCCCAGGCCGGCCAGGCCGCCCACCGGTCCGGTGCGCCTCGCGGCGATCAACCGCTCGAGCGCCCGTCGCTCGAAGCGGCGATGGCCGCCCGGCGTCGTGAACGCCGGCACCCGGCCCTCGTCCGCCCAGCGTCGGAGCGTGTCCGGATCGACGCCCAGGAGGCGGCTCGCATCACCCAGCGCGAGACGCTCCGGCAACGCACGATCAGCGTCCGTCCGGTTGGGGGCCACGGGATCCTCCGCAACTGCGCGTACGGCCCCTCCACCCGCCCCCAAAACATGGGTAAAACTGGGCAACGATCCGGGACCGGAGGCGCCGAGTGTAGGTGGCGCAGGATCAGGCCGTCAACCGCGTGTCCGGACCCGTCCGGCAAGACCCATCCGGGGGTCGCCCGGGATCAGGCGGGGACGAACTCGTGCTCGTCCCGGTGGAGCCCATCGCACAGGCCCCAGGCCGGCGTGCCGAGCGGCAGCGCCACGGGCCGCATGATCTCGCGGATCCCGCCGCGCCGGCACAGGTAGTAGCCACGCTCCGCCATCCACAGGCGGACGCAGGCCGGGTCGGAATGGAACTGGTGCGGCCCCGGGTTGACCGGCGACGACTCGGTCCAGCCCACCGCGACCTCGGGTGAGACGATGTCCAGCAGGTTCACCCGCCAGGGCGTGCCCGGGATCACCTCGCGACACCCATCGCACCGGATCGCGACGTTGTCATGGACGATCGTGCGGATCGTCACACCCATGATCTCCATCGCTCAGGAGCATATCAGGGCGATCGGGAAGGGGTGGTACCCCCAACCGGATTCGAACCGGTGATCTCCACCTTGAAAGGGTGGCGTCCTGGGCCTCTAGACGATGGGGGCACGAGGCCGGCGAGGCCGGCCGAGTGTACCAGAGGGGGTTTCCGCGACCCCTCCGGCGGATGTGCTCAGGTGGGCCTGGTGCCGCTCCAGATGAGGCTCATGATCACGGCCGCTGCGAGCGACATCAGCGAGGCCACCGCGACCAGGCCGGCGGCCAGCGCCGTCAGCACCGCAGTGCCGTCGCGCCCGTCGCGGCCGGCCCTGATCACGCTCGCGAGGCCCATCACCGCCATCGCAGCGAGCACCAGGCCGCAGATCGCGAACCCCGACGCCATCAGCGGGATCTGGAGCTGGTCGCGCACGATCATGGAATAGCCCAGGAACACGAGCCCGCCGGCGAACGCGATGAGCATCGACACGCGCGCCGGCGTGACCCGGACAGGGCCGATGCGCGGGCCCGTCCGGGGGGCGCGGTCGTCGACACGGCGCACCTGCATCCGCGCTCGACCATCGGGCTGTCGTCGGCCGCTCATCGCCGCGAGCGTAGCAGGGGTCGCTGCGTGACGGCCTACGCGGCGCCCGCAGGCCGGATGGCGGGATCGGGCCCGACGCCGCCGCGCGGCCGGTGGTAGACGGCGACGTTCCAGCTGAGTCGAGCCCGCTTGAGCCGCTCGGCCACCTGCAGGCCGCGGTCTCCGAACGCATCCCCGAGCAGGCTGCGCGCGTCATCCAGGGTGGGGAAGGTCCAGAACGCGTGGATGACCCGCAGCTTGAACCCGCCCCCACGCAGGAACGGCCCGTCGCGGTGGCTCCACGAGCCGTACTCGGGCGCGTCGACCGGTCTGAGGCCGCTGACGTCGTCGCGACCGTAGTCGTGCACCACGAGCAGCCGGCCTCCCGGGCGCAGGACGCGGTCGGCTTCGGCGAGCTCGGCCGGATCGACGCCCCGGAACCCGGTCCACAGGCTGACGAGGGCATCGCAGCTCGCATCAGGAGCATCGAGCCGCAGGGGGGCGACCAGCGGCAGGCGGGCCGGGATGATGCCCGTCGCAGCAAGCCGATCGTGGAGGCGTCCGTCGGGCAGGTCGAGCACGATCACGTTGCGACCGGCCAGCGGGCCGAGGGCATCGAGGGCGCGCACGATCTTCCCCTCGATATCGACCGCGGCAGCGAGGCGCTCGGCCTGCGCGGCGGGAAGCAGGAACGGAATGTCAGCCACGTTGGGCGAGGATATCCGGGAAGCGCCATCCGTGGGTGGCAGGTTGCGGCTGCGGTGCCGTCCCGGGGCCTCAGGTCGCGGGTTGTACCAGGATTCGCCCGCGCCGGGCCGGAACCGCCACGCGTGCCGACCCATCGGATGCGATCGTGACCGCCGGCCCCGCGTCGCCACCACCGGGCATCGGAAGCGCCCGGAGCGAGGTTCCGGCCAGCTCCGGCAGCATGACGGGAACGTCGATCGGGCCGTCACCCGCGTTGACCGCGACCAGCACGGGCGCGCCGCCGGCGTCTGCGCCGCGCACGAAGGCAAGGGCATCGCCGGCCGCACCGACGATGCGGAACGACCCGCGCCGCAGCGCAGGCAGCGCGTGCCGCGCGGCAATCACGGCCCTCGTCCACGCCACCCCGGCGCGATCCCACGTGCCCTCGTCCCGCGGGAACGCGCGCCGGCAATCCGGATCGCTGCCCCCCTCGACGCCCACCTCGTCGCCGTAGTAGATGCAGGGCGCACCCGGCAGCGTCGCCTGGAGCAGCACCGCCAGCTCGAAGGCATCGCGGTCGCGCCCCGCCATGGTGCGGAACCTGGGCGTGTCGTGGCTGCCCAGGAGGTTGAGCTGGACCTCGGTCACGTTCCGCTCATAGCGCGCCATCAGCCGCTCCAGCTCCGCGCCGAACGCGGCGCCGTCCCGACGCTGGACCGTGCCGCCGTACTCGTGATGGGCGCGCACGATCACCTCGTCCAGGTGCCCCTGTGCCGCAAACCCCAGGACCGCCTCCGCCAGCGGGTAGTTCATGATCGCGTCGAAACGGTCGCCCGCCAGCCACTCGGGCGCCTCGTGCCAGATCTCGCCGACCAGGTACGTCTCCGGGTTCACGGCCCGGCACCGGTCCCGGAACTCGGCCCAGAACGAGCCGTCGTCGATCTCGGTCGGCACGTCCAGGCGCCAGCCGTCGATCCCGAACCGCAGCCAGTGCTCGGCCACGCCCAGGAGGTGCTCGCGGACCTCGGGGTTGGCGACGTTCAGCTTTGGCAGCGGCGGCAGCCCCCACCACGCCCGGTACCCGAGGCGGCCGAACGAGGCGTCGGCACGATCGTCGTCCGTCGCCTGGAGCGACGGCTCGTCGGGCATGTCGTCGACGTCGGCCGGCCAGGGGTACGGCCGGAACGGTCGCCGCCCCTCGAGCGCCTGCGGGTGGAAGTGGAACCAGTCGCGATACGGCGAGCCGGCGCCGTTCTCGAGCACGTGATGGAACGCCCAGAAGCCGCGACCGGTGTGGTTGAACACCCCGTCGAGCACGACCCGGATCCCGCGCGCGTGCGCGCCGTCAAGCAGCTCGCGCAGGGCGGCGTCACCGCCGAGCAACGGGTCCACCCGGTGGTAGTCGTACGTGTGGTAGCGGTGGTTCGATGCCGACGCGAAGATGGGCGTCAGGTACAGGCCATTGACCCCGAGATCGGCCAGGTATGGCAGCCGTTCCGCGATCCCCAGCAGGTCCCCGCCCTTGAACCCGTGGATCGTCGGCGGCGCATCCCAGGGCTCCATCGGACCCGGCTTCACCACCCGCGTGGACGACGCGAATCGATCGGGAAAGATCTGGTAGAAGACGGCGTCCCGGACCCAGTCCGGGGTGTCGACGGTCATATGACTCCTCGCACGACGTGCCGCTGCGCCTGCGCGACCGCAGGGTGCTCCGCGACCGCAGCTCCGGTTTGTTGCACTTACGTCCGCGCCTTGGGCGCGGGGCCGGTCGAGCCGCGGATGACGAGCCGAGTCTCGAGCCGGAGCTGTTCGGGGTGCAGATCCCTTCGTTCAACGACCGACAGGAGCATGCGAACCGCGGTCTCGCCCTTGCGCCGGATCGGCTGGTGCACGGTCGTCAGCGGCGGATCGGTGTGCTGCGCAAGGTCGATGTCGTCGAACCCGACCACGGCCAGGGCCTCCGGGACCCGCGAGCCCGAGCTCGCGTGCCGCCCGCAGGACGCCGATCGCCATCGCATCCGACATGGCCAGCACGGCGGTCGGTCGCAGCCCCGTCTCCCACGCCCGGTGCATCGCGGCGATGCCGCCCTCGATGGTGGCCGGGCCGACCACCACGGCTCCGGGCCTGAGCTCGACGCCCCGGGCCGCGAACGCCGCGAGGTAGCCCGCGAGTCGATGACCCATGGTGCTGTCGGGATCGAGGGCACCGTCGGGGAACGGGTGCCCCACGCCCACCACCACGAACTCCCGGTGCCCCAGGCCGAGCAGGTGGTCCGCGGCGGCGCGGGCCCCCCCGACGTCGTCGATCAGCACCGCCGGCTGGTCGCGCAGCGCGGTGGAATCCACCATCACGATCGGCACCCCAGCGGCGCGGATGAGGTCCACCTCGGGGTGATCTGCCGACAGCCCGATCGCGACCACGCCGTCCACCGTGGCCCGGCCCATCGCCCTCGCCAGCGATCCATGCAGCGGCGAGATGAAATGCAGCGCGTATCCCTCTTCCTCGGCCGCCAGGGCCACCCCCTCCGCGAACGCGCCGAACGATGGGTTGGAGAACATGACCGACAGGGCCTGCGGGGTGAGCACACCCAGCGTGCGCGTTGCCCGCTGGGTGAGCATCCGCGCGACCGGGTTCGGCCGGTAGCCCAGCTCGTCGGCCACGTCGCGGATCCGGCTTGCCGTCTCCGACGCCAGCCGCTCCGGGCTGTTGAACGCGAACGAGACCGCGGTCTTCGACACGCCCGCCTCGCGGGCGACATCGGCGATACGTGGCCGTCGCGGGGTCCGCTCCTCCACGCTCTCCTCGCTGCCGGTGGCCGGTGCCGCGCGTGCCGGTGCCGCGACGGTCCATCGGATGCACCCGCCGCGGCCTGCCGGAGCCAGCGCCGCTGCGGGTAAAACCGGTTTAGCAAACCGGTTTAGCGGACGGTAGCCTCCGCCTGATCGGGTGTCAATACCCTCCCTGGCCGTTGCCGACCCGGAGCCTCACCCGTCGCTCGCCGCTGCATCGAGCCCCGCGCCCGGCCGACGGTGGCATGATCAGGCCATGCTCGACCAGCTGCGTCGCATGCCGCCCGGGATCCGGATCTTCCTCGGCTATGCGTTCCTCATCCTGGGCATCATCGGCCTCTCGCTGCGCTACGTGATCGACCAGGCCATCGACGCCCCCGTCTCGCTGCCCGGCATCGTGGTCATGATCCTGCTCGCCTACACCATCTTCACCACCACCCTCGTCCTGCAGCGCAAGGAAGCCTCGCGCGCGCTCGCGATCGGCCTGTCCACGCTTACCCTGCCCGCCGTCCCGCTGCTCCTCCTCGCCGCGCTGCCGTTGTACGCGCTGATCATGGCAGCCGTTGCGGCCCTGCTGTTCTTCGGCCTCACCCGGCCCGACGTCCGCACCTGGCTCAACGAGCCCTAGCAGCGCAACCCGCGCCGTGCGGCAGCTTTCCCACCCGGACCACCTCAACCGCTTTCGGCGCACGCGCGCGCGGAACGCTACCCTTCGCGCATCGCACCGGCGCCGGCCGACGCCGCCGCCCCCCGGGCGTACGACCGTCGCCGTCCCGACCATCGCACCACACACCACGGAGCAGCAGACCCTTGTCCGATCGCAACCGCCGGCCAACGTCCCAGCCCGCCAGGTCGGGCGACCCGGCCACATCGGGTCGTCGCGCGAGCGCATCGTCGAGCCCGTCGGGCACCACTCGCGCGGGACGCCGGGAAACCGCACGCCGGCGGCGGGAGCAGGAGACGGGGCTGAGCCGCTTCCGGACGCCGCTGCTGGCGATCGCGGTGGCCATCGTCGTCGTGGGCGTCAGCGCGTTCGTGTTCATGTCGGCGGCGGCGCCGACGTACGCGTGCTCCGGCATCGACACCGTCCAGCCCCAGGCGTCCGGCGAGCTTGGCCAGGTGCAGCCGGACATGGGCAACCAGCACGTCCAGGCCGGCGACAAGGTCACCTACCCCGTCTGCCCGCCGGCGTCCGGCAAGCACATCAACCGCACCGGTTTCGGCCCCCTGCAGCCGAAGGTCTACGGGCCCGATGACCAGAGCGCACCCAACGGCTGGGTCCACAACCTCGAGCACGGTGGGCTCGTCCTGCTCTACTCGTGCGACAAGGGCGCCTGCGATGACGCGTCGATCGCCCAGCTCCAGGCGTTCAGCAACGGGTTTCCCAACAGCGCGGTGTGCAACCTGCCGCCGGGGCTGGTGGGGCCTGTCGTCGCGCGGTTCGAGCAGATGCCGACCCGGTTCGCCGCCCTGATCTGGGACCGCGTCCTGTACCTGGACAGCCTCGACACCCAGGAGATCTACGACTTCTTCACGACATATGGCGAGCGGATCGCCGATGACGGCACCTGGATCAGCCCGCCGGAGCCGCAGTGCACGGCCCCCAGCCCGTCCCCCGCGGCCAGCCCTGCGGCCACGGAGAGCACGGCCCCCAGCGACACCGCCTCGCCGCCCGCGAGCGCGGAGCCGAGCCCCAGCACGGCCGGCTGAGCCCAGCGAGATGCGGCTCCACGCCTACCTCGACCGGTTCGGCGACGAGCGTTTCGGCGTGATCGTCAAGGGGCGCCTGCTCACCGGCTCGCAGCTCGAGAAGCGCGGCGGCCTCGGTCGCCGGCTCAACACCCACCTGGGCATCGGCTACCAGGTCCAGTTCGAGGATGACTGGCTGCGCCACGTGCGCCGGGCGGCGAAGCGCGCGCTGGCGGACGGGGCCCCGACGATCAGCCTCGATGCGCGCCGGCCGATCGCGGCGATCAACGGGTCGGCGTTCGGGGGCAAGATCGTGTGCGTGGGGCTCAACTACGGCGCCCACGCGCCGGAAGGTGGCCGGACGGCGCGCGCGCAGCCGCTGCTGTTCTCCAAGTTCGGCAACGCCGTCGTGGGTGACGGGGATGCGATCGTCCGCCCGCCCGGCACGCACGCGCTCGACATGGAGGTCGAGCTGGGCGTCCTCATCGGGCGCCGCGCCCGACGCGTGACGGCGACACAGGCCGCCGCCTGCATCGCGGGCTACCTCGTCGTCAACGACATGAGCGCGCGCGACTGGCAGGGCAACCCGCAGGCGCTGCGCGAGGGCCAGAAGGGCGACGGCCAGTGGCTGCGCGCAAAGGGCAGCGACACCTTCCTGCCGGTCGGTCCGACGCTGGTCACCCCCGACGAGGCGGACCCGATGCGCGGCCTGCGCCTCCGGAGCTGGCGGATCCCCGGCAGCGGGCCGGATGCCGGCAGGCGGGTGCCGATGCAGGACGGCAATACGGCCGACATGCTCTTTCCCGTACCCGACCTGATCAGCTATATCTCGATGCAGATCACGCTCGAGCCCGGCGACCTGATCGCGACCGGCACCCCGGCCGGCGTCGGCGTGTTCCGTGATCCGCCGGTGTTCCTGGAGCCCGGCGATCGCGTCCGATGCAAGATCGACGGCATCGGCGCGGTGGACAACCCGATCGTCGACTGGACCGACGACCCTCGTCGCGACGACTGACCGCCACGCGACGGGGCCGCAGGCAGGAGATCCGATGCTCGCCCTCGTCAAGACCAGCGCCGGCCCAGGACTGAGCCTGGAGACCGTGCCCGACCCGGCCATCGGCATCAACGACGTGCTGATCCGGGTCCGCCGGACCGGGATCTGCGGCACGGACCTCCACATCGAGTCCTGGGACTCCTGGGCGGCGAAGACGATCAAGCCGCCGCTCGTCGTGGGCCACGAGTTCGTGGGCGAGATCGTCAAGATCGGCAGCAACGTCGCCGACTTCAAGCCCGGCGACATCGTGAGCGGCGAGGGGCACGTGACCTGCGGGCTGTGCCGCCACTGCATGGCGGGCCGCCGGCACCTGTGCGCCCACACGGTCGGCCTGGGCGTCGGCCGCGACGGGGCGTTCGCGGAGTACGTCGCGCTGCCGATGACCAACGTCTGGCACCACTGGGCGGGTATCGACGAGGAGGTCGCCGCGATCTTCGACCCGTTCGGCAACGCCGTCCACACGGCGCTGGCGTTCCCGGTGCTGGGCGAGGACGTGCTGATCACGGGGGCCGGGCCGATCGGGCTGATGGCCACCGCGGTGGTACGCCACGCGGGTGCCCGGTTCGTCGTGGTGTCGGAGCCCAACCCCGCCAGGCGCGCCATCGCCGCCCGGATGGGCGCCACGGTCGTGGTGGACCCGGGCGAGCGTTCGCTGGCGGACGTCCAGCACGAGCTGGGCATGGTCGAGGGCTTCGACGTCGCGCTCGAGATGTCGGGCAGCCCCGCGGCGCTGCGGAGCGCGGTCGACAACATGGCCCATGGCGGGTCGATCGCCATCCTCGGCATCCCGACCCAGGACATCACGCTGGACGTCAACGAGATCGTGTTCAAGCTGCTGACCGTTCGCGGCATCTACGGCCGCGAGATGTACGAGACCTGGTACAAGATGACCGTGATGCTCCAGTCGGGCCTCGACATCACACCCGCCATCACGCATCGATTCGGGTTCCGGGAGCACGAGGCCGCGTTCGCCGCGGCCCGGTCCGGCGATGCCGGCAAGGTCATCCTGGACTGGTCCGCATGAGCGTCGAGGAGGCACCCCCAATGGGCAGCGCATCCCGCCCCAATCCCCTCGCCTTCCTGGACGAGGAGCTGGCCGCCCTGCGCGAGCGGCACCTGTACCGGCCGCTGCGCGTGATGTCGTCCGCCCAGGGCCCGATCGTCTCGCTCGACGACCGCCGGGTGATCAGCCTGTCCTCGAACGACTACCTGGGGCTGTCGCATCACCCGCGGATGAAGCGGGCGGCGATCGAGGCCGTTGAGCAGCTCGGCGCGGGGTCCGGTGCGGTGCGCACGATCGCGGGCACGATGACCATCCACGAGGCCCTCGAGTCCGAGCTCGCCGAGTTCAAGGGCGCCCAGGCCGTGCTCACCTTCCAGTCAGGGTTCACCGCCAATACCGGGGTCATCCCGGTCATCACCGGCGAGACCGACCTGATCGTGTCCGACGAGCTCAACCATGCCTCGATCATCGACGGAATGCGGCTGTCGAAGGCGCCGCGCAAAGTGTTCCCTCACGCGAACCCGGGCGCCCTGCGCGAGGTGCTTCGCGAGGCGGTGGAGCAGGGCCGCGACGGCCACGGCGCGCCGTACCGGCTGATCCTGGTCGTCACCGACGGCGTGTTCAGCATGGACGGCGACATCGCGCCGCTGCCCGGGATCGTCGAGGCCGCCGAGGCCTACGGCGCGGCCGTGATGGTCGACGATGCGCATGCATCGGGTGTCCTGGGCCGGGACGGCCGCGGGTCGGTCGATCACTTCGGCCTGCACGGGCGGGTCGCGGTCCAGGTTGGCACGCTGTCCAAGGCTGTCGGGGCGCTCGGCGGCTACGTCGCAGGCTCGCAGGCGCTGCGCGACATCCTCATCCAGCGTTCGCGGCCGTTCCTGTTCTCGACCAGCCATCCGCCGGCCGTCGCGGCAGCCTGCCGCGAGGCGATCCGGATCATGGTCGAGGAGCCCGAGCTGATCGAGCGGCTGTGGTCGAACACCCGCCGCTTCAAGGCCGAGCTGGCCCGGCTCGGGTTCGACATCGGCCGGTCGGAGACGCCGATCACGCCGATCATGCTGGGCGACTCGGAGACCACGATCCGGTTCAGCAACCGCCTGTTCGAGGAGGGCGTGTTCGGCACCTCGGTGGTGTTCCCGACCGTGGCCCTGGACAAGGCACGGATCCGGACCATCGTCACGGCGGCGCACACCGACGACCTGCTCGACCAGGCCCTCGCCGCATTCGACCGCGTCGGCCACGAGCTGGGCGTGATCGGCGGGTGACGCGCGGGACGCCCATGCCCGGTCCGCACGCGGATACGCGGCCGCGCGCTGAGATCGAGCTCGAGGTGTTCCGCGCGGGCCTTGCTGCCGGGCTCGGGGAGTCGCACGACCTGCCGCTCGATTCCCACCTCCACACCGTCCGGTCGCCGGACGCGAACGCGCAGCTCGACGCCTATGCGGCGCTGGCCGTCGACCGGGGCATCGCCGAGCTCGCGATCACCGACCACGTCGACTTCGACCCCGGCATGCCCGCGTATGGGTTCGCCTCATTCGCGGACCGCGAGCGCGACGTGCGCGAGGCCGCCGTCCGGTGGGCGGATCGCGGGCTGGCGATCCGGTTCGGCGTCGAGGTCACGTACGAGCAACGGTACGAGGACGAGATTCGCGGCTGGCTGGCACGTCACCCGCACGACTTCGTCATCGGCAGCGTCCACGTCAGCGCCGACTCGCCGTACAAGGCGGGCCGCGTTGCGACGTTCGTGGCGGGACGTTCGCTGCCCGAGATCATCGCCCCCTACTTCGGCGAGGTCGTGGCTGCCGCGAAGTCCGGGTTGTTCGACACCATCGGCCACCTGGATTTCGTCAAGCGCTATCTCATCCCGCACGTGACGCCGGCCGACCTGGCCGCGGCGCCCGAGCTGTACGAGCGGGTGCTGGTGGCGCTCGTCGACAGCGGCACCGCCCTCGAGGTCAATGCGTCGGGCCTCCGCCAGCTGCCGCGCGAGACGTATCCGTCTCCGGCGATCGTGGCGCGCTATCGCGCGCTCGGGGGCCGGCATGTGACCCTCGGGTCGGACGCCCACCGAACCGAGTGGTTCGCATACGGGTTGGACGAGGCGTACCGTCACGCGCAGGGCGCCGGTTTCGAGGCGATCGCGTTCCGGCGAGGCGGCGATCGCGTCGCGGTGGCGATGCCGGTACGTCGTTCGACCTAGGGCACGGGCCCTAACACGGGGGTCAGCTGATCGTTATGACGGTCGACGACGAGGCGATCGAACGTCTCGTGGAAGCGGCACGAACGGGCGACCCGGAGGCGTTTGGGGCGTTGTTCGACCACTACCACGCGCCGGTCTACCGCTACGTCGTTGCCCGCGTCGGCCGCCCGAGCGACGCGGAGGACCTGGCGCAGCTCGTCTTCGTCAAGGCCCTGGAGGCGCTGCCGCGATATGAGTCGCGGGGCGTCCCGTTTGGGGGCTGGCTGTTCCGGCTGGCCAGGAACGTCGTCATCGACCACTTCCGGACGCGCCGGGAGCACACGACGCTCGACCTGATCGCCGAGCGTGCCCACGCGGACGGGGGGCCGGACGAGCTGGCGGTGCTCCGCCAGGAGATGGATAGCGTCGCGGTGGCGCTGCAGCGGCTGACGCCCGAGCAGCGCGAAGCGATCGAGCTGCGGTTCTTCGCGGGTCTGTCCGCCGGGGAGGCGGCGATCGCGATGGGCCGGCAGGAGGGTACGGTCCGGGGCCTCCAGTTCCGGGCGATCGCCGCCCTGCGCAGGGAGCTCGGGATCGAAGGAGGAGCAGATGACCTGCTCCCGGCGTCGGGGACGCCGCGGTGAACGAGGACGGAATGCAGGACCTTGACGTCCGTGCTGGCGATGAGCTCGAACGGCAGCTGGCGCGATACGCACGGGTGAGGCTGGACCCCGGCCCCGCGGTGGTGCGACGCGCCCGCGAGTCGGTGATGACCGAGGCCTGGCGGCAGCGCCTTGGGGCGCCCGAAGCGGCCCGCCCCGGCCGTCGCGGGCCGTTCGCGGGCTGGCCCGCCCGCCGCCTGGCCGTGTCGCTGGCGGCAGCGCTGCTCGCCGGCCTCCTGATCGGCTCGTCAGCCTTTGCCGCCTCGCGCGCCGGTGGGCCGCTATACGAGGCGCGGCTGACGCTGGACGCAATGACGCTGCCCAGCGACCCCGACGCGCGGCTCGAGGCCGAGCTGGCCCAGGCGCAGAGCCGGATCGCGGACGCGGTGGACGCCGCCGCCAGGCACGACGACGGCGCCCTTGCGGCCGCGCTCGCCGCGTACGGACGCTCCCTCGACGACCTGTCGGCAACGACCGGCGGTCCGGCCGATCGAGCCCTCCAGGCGGTGGAGTTCCATCGCACGGTGCTGCTGCGTCTCTCGGAGAGCGCACCCAGCCAGGCGGTTCGTGGCATAACGAACGCCCTGGACCACAGCCAGGGTGCGATCGACAAGCTCGACGCAACCGTGGCCAATGGCAAGGACAACGGCGGCGGCGGCAACAGCGGCGGCAACAGCGGCGGCAACGGCGGCAGCGGCGGCGGCGGCAGCGGCGGCAACGGCGGCGGCGGCAACGGCGGCAACGGCAACGGCGGGCCGGCGGCAAGCCAGGACGCACAGGCCACGCCGACTCCGGAGCGGTCCCACGGACCGGTGCGGACGCCCGGCCCGGCCAGGTCGCCCAAGCCGGCCGCGTCGGTGGCCCCATCCGGCGAGCCGGGGGGCGGCAAACCCTAGTCTGCGGTCGGCGACCACCATCGCCCGGCGCGCTGCGCCCCGGAACGGTACGCTGCAGTGCGGGACGCTGACGCTTCCCGTCGGGCAGTGGAGGCGGGCGATGCGGCTCACGGTCATCGGCGCCGGCCCCGCCTACTCCGACCATGCAGGCTCGTCCGGTGCCTGCTATCTCGTGTCGGAGGGGGGAGCCCACGTCCTCCTCGACCTCGGGCACGGTTCGTTCTCCCGGATCTTCGCGTACATCCGGCCCACCGAGATCGATGCCGTGCTCGTGAGCCACCTCCACCCCGATCACTTCGTCGACCTGGTCCCGTTCCGACACTACCTGCGCTACCAGTTCGAGCCGCCCCGCCGGGTGCAGGTCATTGCGCCAGCGGGGCTCGCCAACAGGCTCGACGCCCTTCACGACGAGGACGGGTTCTGTGCCGAGGCGCTGGACGTCGTGGCGCTTCGCGAAGGCAGGCAGACCGTGGGGCCGTTCACGCTCGAGGCCGCCCGCGTCACGCATACCGCGGACAGCCACGCGTTCCGGCTCACAACCGCCGACGCGCCGGGTCTCGTCTACAGCGGGGACTGCGGCCGCGCGGACGACCTGGCACCACTCATCCGGCCCCGTGACACGCTCCTGACCGAGGTCTCGTTCGGCGCCGGACCCGTGCCTGCGGGCGCCCAGCACCTCGACGGCCCGGCGGTCGGTCGCGTGGCCGCGTCCACCGGCGCCGGCAGGGTGCTCCTGACGCATCTCCTGATGGGCCATGACCCGGACGCGACGATCGCGTCGGTCAGCGGCCAGTTCGTCGGACCCGTCGAGCTTGTCTGGCCGGGGATGCAGCTGGAGATCTGAGGAACGACGAAAACGGGCCGGATGCGCGGCTGCGCGTCCGGCCCGGTCACTAATCGGGGACAGCGACGGGTGTGCGTGGTGTTGGCCCGGACCGGTCCGGCACCCGGTGAGGGGTGTCGGACGGGGCACACTCAGGCAAGTGCGCCCCGTCCGGGTCTCGGGGACCCGAGGTTCAGCGGCGGTACCCTCGGGCCGGCGGGATGCCGGCCCTCAGGTCACGTTCGGGGGATCTACCCCCGGCGGTTCCGCCGGCGGGCCTTGGCGGGCGTCGGGACGAGAAGCCCCGCGACCACCATGAACCCGGCGAGGGCGGTGAACAGGAGCAGCAGGCCGTTGCTGGCCGGCGTCCCGGGCACCTGGTCGATCGTGGACGTCGGCGGAGGAGTGAGCTCCTCGACCTTGCCAACGGAGACGCTCGCGGTATCGCTGTCGGGCTCGGTCTGATCCGAGTCGATCGTGGCGGTGTTGACGAGCGGCTGGTCGAGATCGGCGGAGCCGACCGCGGCCTCGGCCTGGTAGGACACGGACCCGTCCTTGGTCACGTTCGAGGCCAGCCAGGTGAGCGTGCGGCTCGCGCTGTCATAGGACTCGAAGGTGAACTCGTCGTTGTCCGTGGCCGTGCCGGCCAGGTACGTGAGCCCCTCGGGCATCACGTCGGTGATGATCCCGTTGGTCACCGGGCCGTCGGTGAGGTCGTAGGTCAGCGTATAGGTGACCTGGTCGCCCTCGACGATCGGCGCGCCACCGGGCGAACCGGCCGTGATGGCCTTGGTGATGGTGAGCTGCGGGACCCGGACGACGGCGTCATCCGTGTCGCTGACCTGGCCCTCGACGTCGAGGACCGAGTTGGCGGTGACGGTGGCGACGTTCGTTCGAACACCGAAGTCAACCGGAAGGGTCGTGGTGCAGGTCATCGACGCGCCCGCGGCGAGCGTCGTCTCGGGGCACGTCACGGTGACGTCGTCCGAGGTGTCGCCCGGCGTGGCATTGTCGTCGACCAGCGCGATGTTCTCGAGGTCGGCCGTGCCCGTGTTGGTCACCACGTAGGTGAACAGCACGTCGCCCGGCTCGGTGACGTAGGTGGCGCCGTCCGCGGCGTTGCCCGCAGTCTTGACCAGGCTGATCGAGGCGCACTCGACGACGATCGTTGCATCGTCGCTGTTGTTGCCCATCGCCTGCTCCGCCTCGTTGGAGGCGGCGACAGTGGCGAGGTTCGGGAGGTTCCCGCAATCCTCGGTCGAGGTCTGGCCGCTGACCGTGACGCTGGCCTGATCGCCCTTGGCGAGGTCGCCGAAGTTGCAGGACAGGACACCGTTCGCGATCGAGCAGCTGTCGCTGTTCTCGGTCCAGCTGATGCCGGCCGGCAGCGTGTCGCTGACGGTGACGTCATAGGCAACGCCGTTGCCCTGGTTCCAGACCGTGATCGTGTACGACGCATCCTGGCCGGCCAGGATCGGGCTGTTGTCGGCGGTCTTGGCGATCGTGACATCGGGGCACAGGACGGTGATCTCCGAGGAGTCCTCGCCGCTGCCACCCTGGTACGTCACGGAGGCCGTGTTGTCGACCAGGCCGCAGCTCGCGGGTGTGGTCGCGCTGACGATGTGGACGGAGACGCTGGCCTTCGAGGCAAGCGTGGCCGGGCCATAGGACAGCACGCCGCTGGCGATGCTGAAGCCGGCGTCGGAGTGGGCCACGTCGATCGACCAGCCCAGGCCGCCATTGACCGGCAGCGTGTCGTTGACGCTCACGCCGAAGGCGGACCCTTCGCCCGTGTTGGTGACGGTGATCACGAACCCGATCGAGTCGGTCGCGTTGACCACCGGGTCATCGGCGGTCTTGGTGATGACGATCAGCGGGCAGTTGACCGTGATCGAGGCCGAGTCGCTGTTGTCCTCGGTGTCCTCGGACGGCTCGTTCGACGCAGTCGCCGACGCGGTGTTCGGAAGAATGCCGCAGTCAGCAGCCGTCGTCTCGCCGGAGACCGTCACGGTCCGGCTTGCGCCGGGGTTGATGGTCGCGAAGTCGCACGACAGCACGCCGTCCGTGATCGAGCAGCTGTCGCTGTTGTCGGTCCAGTTGATGCCGGCCGGCAGCGTGTCGGTCAACAGGACGTCGTCGGCCTTGCCGGCGCCGTTGTTGGTGACGGTGATCGTGTAGCTGGCCGTCTCACCGGCGTTGATCGGGCTGTTGTCAGCCGTCTTGGTGACGCTGATGTCGGGGCAGTTGACGACGATCGTGGCGTCGTCCGAGTTGTCCTGCGCGTCGGCTGCCGACTCGTTGGAGGCGGTCGCCGAGGCCAGGTTGTACACGTTGCCGCAGTTGTCGGCGGTCGTGGTGCCGGAGATCGTGACCGAGGCCGAGGCGCCCGAGGCCAGATCGCCGAAGTTGCAGGTAAGGATGCCGCTCGTGATCGAGCAGCTATTGCTGTTCTCGTCCCAGCTGATGCCGGCCGGCAGCGTGTCGGTGAGCGTCACGCTCTTCGCGATGCCCGCGCCATCGTTGGTCACGGTGATCACGAAGCTCGCCGTCTCACCCGCGCTGATCGGGGTGTTCGCGGCCGTCTTGCTGACATGGATGTCGGGGCACAGGACGGTCACGCTGGCGTTCGCGGTGTTGGGCTGGCTTGCGGCCGGCTCGTTGGACGCGAACCCGGTCACGGTGTTCGGGACCACGCCGCACTCGGCGGGCGTCGAATTCCGGACCACGTGGACCGTCGCGCTCGCGCCCGAGGCCAGGGTGGCGGGGCCGAACGTGAGGGATGAGCCGTTGAGCGACCAGCCGTTGGCCGCGCCGGCGATCGCCCAGCCCGAGCCGGGCAGGGTGTCGCTCGCCTGGGCGTCGTATGCGTCGCCCGGGCCGCTGTTGCTGATCGTGACGTCGAACCCGATCTGGTCACCGGCGCTGACCGGGCCGGCGGGGTTCGCCGACTTGGCAACGTGGATGTCCGGACACTGGATCGTGACGTCGGCGCTGGCCTCATCAGATCCGTCATTGGTCGTGGTCACGGTCGCCGTGTTGTGCACGAGACCGCAATCCTCGGCCGTCGACGTCGCGGTGACGTGGACGGCGGACGAGGCGCCGGCCGCCATCGACGCGGCGGAGAAGCTCAACTGGTTGCCGATGAGGGTCCAGCCGGTGACGGGCGCCGCGAGCGACCACGTGAACGCGGGGTTCAGGCTGTCGCCGGCCGACACGCCGGAGGCGGTGCCCGTGCCGTTGTTGCTGACGGTGACCGTGAAGCCGATGTCGTCGCCCGCGTTGACGGTGCCGTTGTCGGCCGTCTTGGCGATGTCGATCTGGGCGCACAGGACGCTGATCGAGCCGTCATCGCTGTTGTTGCCCAGGACGTTCGACGGCTCGTTGGTCGCCGACGCCGAGGCGGTGTTGTTGATCGGTCCGCAGTCGCTGCCGTCCGTCACCGCGCTGACCGCGTAGGTCTTCGTGGCGCCGGGGGCGAGCGTGCCGACGTTGCAGGTGAGGACCTGGCTGCCGTCCGCTCCGGCGATGGAGCAGTCCGCCTCGCTCTCGGTCCAGTGCTGGCCGGCGGGGAGGTTGTCGGAGACGCTGACACCGGTCGCGGTGCCGCTGCCGATGTTCTCGACCTTGATCGAGAACGTGGCGGTATCACCGGCGTTGATGCTGGCGCCGTCGGGCGTCTTGGTGACCTTGATGTCGGGGCACTGGACGACCACCGAGGCGGTCGACTGTGCGGATCCGTCGTTCGAGGTCCCGACGCTGGCGGTGTTGCTCACCGTGCCGCAGTCGGCGGCGTCCGTGACGCCATGGACGTGGACGGAGAACGAGGCACCGGCCGCGAGGCTTGGCCTTGGAGCAGTTGAGGGTCTGGCTGCCGACCGCGCCGGTGATGGCGCAGGTGAGGCCGCTCGTGCTGCCGGTCGCCGCGTCGGCGGTCCAGGACACGCCCGCGGGAAGCGGGTCGCTGACGTTGACGCCGAGTGTCGTCTGCGTTCCGTTGTTCTCGACCAGGACGTCGAAGCCGATCTCGGCACCGGCGCTGACCGGGCCGGCCGGGTTGGCCGTCTTGGTGATCGAGATCGTGGCCGGGGCCACGGTGAAGCACTCGGTCGTGGTATTGGTGTGCGAGCCGAACAGGTACTGGGAGCTCGCGTCAGGCGTGTACTCCGCTCGCCAGCAGTACTTCCCTGCGGCCGCGGCCGTAAGCCCGACGGTGTAGGCCGCGGACGTCGCCGTCCCGCCGTTGGCCGTTGTGCTCACGGGCACCGCACCGCCGACCTGCGTGCCGCCGGTCGGAGCAGTCGGGCGTCGTGGCCGACGGGCCGCAGACGAAGAACTTGACGCTACCCGATGCCGGGCCGTCCGTGCCGCTCAGGGTCGCGGAGTCCGTGACCGAGCCGCCGAAGTCGGAGCTGGAGACGCTCGACGTCGTGGTGATGGTCGGTGGCACACAGGTGTTGAACGAGCCGAGTGCGAAGTCCTTGAGCTGCGCCGTCGTGGACTGCGACGAGCGAGTCTCGGCAAGGAAGCTGGAGAAACAGGGGGCCGTGCCGCCGAAGACGGTGTCGAGGTTGATGCCGCCCTCATAGAACTCACCTGCGGCGAAGCTGCTCGATCCGCCCTTGTCCAGGAACGCCCAGGGGGATGAGGTCGTGCCGGCGTTGACGACCGCGCACGCCTGTTCATCTGAACCGACGTCGCACTGCGCGCCGCTCGACCTTGAGCGACAGGCTGCCGTTCAGCCACTCGTAGATCTTGATCTGCGAGACGGACCCGCCGTTGGTGAAGTCGGAGACGACGAGGATGTCGCCGTTATGGTGGACGCCGTTGAAGCCGCCGTTGCCGTCGAGGCTGATCTGACCCTGGACGAACCAGAAGCCGATGAATGCGTCACCCGAGCCATCGAACCGGTCGGCACCGAAGTAGACCCAGGTCTCGCCATTCTTCTGGTATGCCGCGGCGAACGCGTCGAGGATCTGGTCCTTGTCGGGCGCGATGTCGTTCGTGGTGTAGGCCCACTGCGAGATGTCATTGACATCCTTGGAGCCACCGGACGTGAAGTAGCGTCGTGTCGTGGGCGGCGTCCTCAACGTCAGCGGCCCCGATGTGGATCGCTGGCAAGCGCGTGATCGGTCGAGTTCCAGTCGTCGTCCGGCTCGATCGCGGGATCGTCCGTCGCGTTTCCATCGAGCTCGAACAAGCCTCTGGTCGTGGGCCGCGAGCACTGGGGCCGCGATCACGACGTACTGCAATAGCAGTGAACATACGAAGAGCGCCGTCCAGAAGAGCACGAAGCTCTTCCGGGCACCGGCGCCCAATGGATTGCTCAATCCCCGAGACCTCATTCCCCGAAACCTCCCGGTAAGGACGCGAAAGCGGCGATAGCGCCGATCTCCCCTGAGTGCCGCCGTAACCGGCGGATGAGTTCATTCCGGAGGACCGTCCCGAATGAATGGGGGACGTGGCTCCAGACCTCTCGCACAGTACTTGGCGAGGGCCGCTAAAGGGGACTAGCACGATCTGGCCCTGACTCGCCCCAATGCGCCAGATGTCCATTGGACGACACCTCGTTGAGCGTCGATTTCGGTGCCGCGCGGCACCACTGGTCCTGGTACCGGGGTCCTGATCGGCGACCCGCTACGATGTCGGGACCCCGACCCGACTTCCAGGAGGACCCGTGCCCGCTGAGCTCGACCCGGCCGGATCGATCGCGCCCGTGCGTTCGCGTGTCGCGGACGCCATCGGGCGGGCGTGGGCGGATGCGGTCGCGGCCGGCCGGCTGCCCGCCGTCGGCGATGACGCGGAGACGCCGGCCATCGAGGTGGAGCGGCCCGCGAACCCGGCATTCGGTGACCTGGCGACCAACCTCGCGATGAAGCTCGCGCGCCCGCTGCGCCGGCCGCCGCTGGCGATCGCGGAGGCGCTCGCCGAGGCGCTCCGCGCGGGCGCGGCCGCCAGGCCCGGGCTCATCGCCGGCGTCGACGTTGCCCGCCCGGGGTTCCTCAACATGCGCGTCGAGGACGCCGCGTACGAGGAGGTCGCCGCCGGCATCCTGTCCGCTCCCGCCACGTGGGGCCGCATTCCCGCGGTCAACCCGCGCCGGGTCAATGTCGAGTTCGTGTCGGCCAACCCCACCGGCCCGCTCACCGTCGGCAACGCCCGCGGCGCGTTCGTTGGGGACCTGCTGTGTCGGGTGCTCGAGGCCGGCGGCCAGGAGGTGACCCGCGAGTACTACTTCAACGACTCGGGTGCGCAGGTCGGGCATCTCGGCGCCTCCGTGATCGCGCTCCGGCGGGGCGAGCCGGTGCCCGAGGACGGCTACAAAGGCGCGTACGTCGGCGATCTCGCGCGCGCGATGCCGGACGACGTGTGGGCTGCCGCCACCGCCCCGGGCGCCGATGGGCCCGATCTCGTCGGGCGCTGGGCAATCGCTCGTCTTCGCCTGGGCATCGAGGCCTCCCTCGCGCGCCTCGGCGTGCGCTTCGACGTGTGGAAGAGCGAGGCCTCGCTCCACGACGAGGGCTGGGTGAGCAGGGCCGTGGACCGGCTCCGTGCGGCCGGTTACGTGTACGAGCAGGATGGCGCCACCTGGTTCCGGTCGACGACCTTCGGCGACGACAAGGACCGCGTGATCTTCCGGTCAGACGGGCGCCCGACCTACTTCGCGGCCGACATCGGCTACGTGACCGAGAAGCTCAGCCGTGGCTTCGACCACCTGATCTACGTGTGGGGCGTGGACCACCACGGCACGGTGGCCCGCAACAAGAACGCCGCCCGGGCGATGGGCTACGACCCCGATCACTACCAGGTGCTGCTGATCGGCTGGGTGCGGTTCGTCGCCGAGGGCGTCGAGGTCTCGATGTCCAAGCGCGCGGGGACGTTCGTGACCCTCGACGACCTGCTGGACGCGGTCGGGACGGACGCCGCCCGGTGGTTCTTCGCGTCGCGTGCCGCCCACGTGGAGATCGACTTCGACATCGAGCTGGCGCGGAAGCAGTCGGCCGAGAACCCCGTCTACTACGTCCAGTACGCGCACGCCCGGATCGCATCGATCCTGCGTCGCGCCGCCGAGAGCGGGATGGCGCCGGCGAGCGACGTTGCTGGGCTGCTGAGCGGTCCGGCCGAGGCGGCCCTGCTGCGGGTCGTGGCCCGTTTCCCGGAGGTGGTCGAGGACGCGGTCCGGGCCGAGGAGACCCAGGGGATCACCGCCTACGCGACCGATCTCGCAACGCAGTTCCATGCGTTCTACCGCGACGCCCGCGTCGTCGATCCGGACGAGCCCGAGCGCTCGGCCAAGCGGCTCGCACTGGCGACAGCGACCAGGACGACGCTGGCGAATGCGCTGGCATTGCTGGGGATCTCGGCGCCCGAATCGATGTAGGACCCGTAGACTCGCGAGCCCGCTGGGTCGCGACGGCCGTGGCTCAATGCGCCGGCCCGGCGGCCCCCGGCGGGCGCGAGGCTACCCGGCGAGACCCAGCACGTTGGCCAGCCGGTTGGTCGTCGGATCCGACTCGGCGGTGACCAGGACCACGCGCTCGGGGGCCGGGTTCAGGACGACCGCGCTCCGCCCGGCGGCCTTCAGCCGGCCGGCCAGGTCGGCCAGCGCCGCCGAGAACTCGGTGGCGTCCGCGGTCGTGTCCCACGCCGTGTCAAGGACGACCCCCGTCGCGCCGGCCGGGCCTTCGACCAGCGCGACCCGATCGCCACCCCAGCCCGCGGCGGCCGCGGTCGCCGTCGAGGCCGTCACGCCGCCGGCGTCGCGGAGCAGGATCCCGAGCTGGAGCTCGCCCAGCGTGTCCTGCATCGACACCGTCCAGCCCGCGCCGAGGCGGCTCGCAAGATCGCCGGGGAACGTGACCGCGACCGGCTTCTCGGCGGCCGCGAGCTTGTCCGGATGGAGCACCTGCTCCGTCGTGTCCGGCGGGTTCCCAAACCGGCCGTCGACCGCGTGGTACCCGCCGCGCTGGTAATCGCCGAGGGCCAGCGTGATCCCGGACGTGTACGGGAAAAGTAGCGTCTCGCGCAGGATCGCGGGCATCCTGGCCAGCACGGCCTCGGATGCGGGATCGGACGCCGTGGCGACCTGGCCGAGCTCGGCCGGCGTGAGGTTCGCCTGCGCCCACAGGCTCATGAGCAGCGTCGCGTCGCCCTCGACGAGGGCCGTCCGCGCGAGCGTCTGATCGCCCTTGTCCTTGGCGTCCCCCACGACCGACCGCAGCCCGAAGTGCTGGTCCTGGAGGGCGTGCGTGTACTCGTGCGCGTACGTGACCTCTTCGGCCGGTCCGATCGCGCCCGACTTCGAGACCACGTACATCTGCTTGGTCTTGTCGTCATACAGCCCGGCGACCTGGCTCGTGAGCAGCTCGATGTACAGGTCCCCGAGCGAGGCGTCCTGGGGCATCAGCAGCAGCGCCTTGTACAGGGTCTCGGTGCTCGCGACGAGGGTGGCCGGGTTGTCCTCGGCGAAGCTCTTCTCGAGGTAAGCGCGGAGACCGGCCTCGTCGAGCACGTCGCGGGTCACGGGTGCCGTGGGCTGGAGGCCTCGAAGCTGGACGACCTGCGCCTCGATCGTCGCGTACAGGGCGGCGTTGGCATCGCTTGCGGCCGGCGTCGCGGATCCGTCCGCCGCCGGCGTGGCGCTGGCGCCGGGCGTTGCCGTCGGTGGGGCGGCGCTCGCCGACGGGGTGCCGGTCGGGCTGGGCCCGCCGCACGCGGCGACGAGCACGATGACGGCCAGCAGCGCCGCGCCGGCCGAGCGGGTTCCGGGGTTTGCCATCGGCGGAATTCTGCCATGCCGACCGCCGATTACCCCTTTGCCGGCGACGACCGATGACCCGGATGTCCGTTTCTTAACCGTCTGCAGCCTCTGGCTTGAATCCGGGTCTGGCTAAGGTTCGTCCTGGAACACCCCTCAGGTTCCATCCTCCCTCCCTCGGGACCGGAGGCGCCGATTGGGCAGGCGTCTCCGGTCCTTCCCTTTCCCGGCATGGCGACGGATGACCGGCAGTCAGGCCGACGGAGGCGTGCCGGCCCGTCCGGCGCCGCACTGGCGTCAGGCCCCGGCAAGTGGGCTGTGCAAGAATCGGGGCATGGAGCTCACCTGGTACGGACGAACCTGCATCCGGCTGCGCGGCAAGGATGCCGTCGTCGTGGCCGATCCCTATCCATCGATCGTCGGCCCGACCGGTCGCGGTATCACCGGCGACGTCATCACCTTCAGCCACCCGGATGACAGCCCGCTGCCCAGGAAGCCGGTCCGGCTCTCGCGCGATGGCGGGACCGCGATCCCGACCAGCCTGGAGTCGGCGTTCGTGCTCGACGGCCCCGGCGAGTACGAGGTCCACGATGTCCTGCTGACCGGGGTGCGGACCTACCGCGACGATGCCAAGGGCTCGGAGCGAGGGCGCCAGACGGCATTCATGATCGAGGTCGACGGCATCCACGTCTTCCACCTCGGCGACATCGGCCATGAGCTGAGCGAGGAGAAGCTCGGCGATGTGGGTCGGGTGGCGATCGTCTGCGTGCCGATCGGTGGCGCGCTCTCGGCGACCAGGGCGGCGGCGGTGGTCGCCCAGCTGGACCCCAAGATCGTGGTGCCCATGCCCGTGTGCGAGGAGGAGTCGGACTGCGCCGAGGCGCTCGCCAAGTTCCTCCACGAGATGGGCGCCGAGCCGGCCGCCCAGGCCAGGCTGTCGGTCACGGCAACCAGCCTGCCGGCCGAGACCACGACCGTGATCCTGGAGTCACGCAGCAAGGTCTGACGAACGCGCCGGTGACGCGGGCAGACCAGCGCCGGTCGGTCACGGCAGCCGCGGCGCTCGGTCACGGGGCCGCTACGGCGCTGGACCACGGCGATCGGGCCGATCAGGTCCCGCGGCGGTACACCACGCGCCCTCGCTTGACCACGACGTCCGCGAGATCCGCGCCCACCCAGTAGGGCAGCTGGTCGACCGTCGTCGCCCGCCAGACCACGACATCGGCGACCTTGCCGGGCTCGAGCGACCCGACCTCCTCGCCGACGCCGGCCGCGTACGCGGCGTTGATGGTGACCGCAGCCAGCGCCTCGGCGGGCGACAGCTTCATCTCCAGGCAGGCCACGGTCATCACCAGCGGCAGGTTCGGGTTCGGAGAGGTGCCCGGATTGAAGTCCGTGCCCAGCGCGACCGGGACTCCGGCCTCGATGAACCGGCGCGCGGGTGCGGCCTCGTCCGCCATGAGGAACCAGGTCGTCCCGGGCAGCAGCGTCGCGACCGTCGGCCGCGGTCCGTCCGCAGCGGCGGCCAGGGCGGCGATCCCCGCGTCGCTGGGCGCGTGGAGGTGGTCCGCGGACAGCGCGCCCAGCTCTGCCGCCAGCTCTGCCCCGCCGGACGGCGCCAGCTCGTCCGCGTGGAGGCGGACGGTCATCCCGTACCCGGCGGCCGCGTTCAGGATCCGCCGGCTCTGCTGCGCGGAGAACACGCCCTGCTCGCAGAACACGTCGCACGAGCGCGCGCGCCCCTGCGCCGCCACCCCGGGCAGCTGGTCCTCGATGACGGATCGGACGTACGCCTCCGTCCCGTCGGGCCGCGACCGGTACTCCTCGGGCACGGCGTGCGCCCCAAGAAACGTCGGGATGACGTCCACGGGTCCCTCGCGCCCGAGCTGGAACGCGACCTCGAGCAGCCGCAGCTCGGTGGCGAGGTCCAGGCCATATCCGGATTTCGCCTCGACGGTGGTGACGCCATGGCGCGCCATCTCGTCCAGCCACCGGCGGCCGTGCTCGGCGAGCATCTCGCTCGACGCTGCGCGGGTGGCCGCGACCGTCGACAGGATGCCGCCGCCCGCGGCCAGGATCTCCAGGTAGTCGGCGCCCCGCTGGCGGAGCAGCAGCTCGCCCTCGCGCGTGCCCGCGAACAGGAGATGCGTGTGCGGATCGACCAGCCCCGGCGTCACCACGCCACCCGCCGCATCGAGCCGCACGAACCTGGCCATCGAGTAGCCGCCCAGCTCCAGGCCATGCTCAACCTGGTCGCGCGGTCCAACCCCGACGACCCGGCCGTCCCAGCAGGCGACCACGGGAGCCCCGGGTGAACCCGGACCGCCGGCGTCGGCGGCGTCAAGAAGCGCGAGGTCGCCCTGCCGGTCACCTCGCCGGAGGCCCCCGGCGAGCGTGGCGACCTGCGACGCGCCGTGAATCAGCAGCCCGGGGGCATCGGCGCTGCCCCGCCCACCCTCGATCAGCCGCAGGCTCATCCAGGGCCGCGCGCGGCGTCGAGCCGGAGCTCGAGCGCCATCAGCGGGGAGAAGTCGCGAAGCCGGATCGCGCGGGCCGCGGCGGCGAGGCGATCGTCGGTCGGCGCATCGCCGGACATGCCTGCCCGATCGGCGACATCGAGGAACGCGGCCAGGGGCGCCAGCCCGATCAGCTCGGACTCTGCGAGCTCGACCCCATCCTCGGCCGCCAGCTCGCTCACCGCCTCCCACGCCTGCCACAGGGGAGTTGTCCGGAAGTCGAGCAGGTTCATCGAAACCTGGGCCCGGACCGGGTGGCCACGCTCGGGCTCCTCGACCCGGAAGCCGTTTGCCTGCACGCGCGGCAGGCCGCCGCCAGATTCGCGGACGCGCCTGGCGATCCGCTTGGCAAGCTCCACGTCATCCGAGGCCAGGTTGACGTTCCAGGCGATGAGGAACGGCCGTGCCCCGACCGCGACGGCACCTGCCCGGGGGTGCATCCGGGACGGCCCGAAGTCCGGCTGCCGGCCGTTGTTGGCGATCTCCGACCGCAGGCCCTCGTACTGGCCGCGGCGCACGTCGGCGAGCTTGACGCGGTCCGCGCGGGTCGCCGCGGCGGCGTACAGGAAGACCGGCAGCTGGAACCGGGCGGCAGCCCGCTCGCCGAACGCCCGAGCGAGCTCGATGCAGTCGTCGATGGACGTGTCGCCGAGCGGCACGAACGGGATCACGTCGACCGCGCCGATCCTCGGGTGCTCGCCTGCGTGGGACTCCATGTCGATGTCCTCGATGGCCTGGGCGATGAGCCGCTCGAGGCCGTCGGACACGGCGTCGTGCTCGCCGGCCACGGTGATCACGCTCCGGTTGTGGCTGGCATCGGAGGTGCGGTCGAGCAGGAACACCCCGGGCACGGAGGCGAGAGCGTTCACGAGGCGCTCCACCACGTCGAGGCGCCGGCCTTCGGAGACATTGGGCACGCTTTCGACGAGCACGTCCTGATGCTAGCGAAGCGACCGGGGTGCCGCGCCTCGATCCCGCGATCGGTCGCGGCGGCGCGAGAGGGCGGGGCTGGCCGTCGCTCGGCGCCGGCCGGTCGATGCTCAGCGAGGCTGGTCGTCGCTCCGCATCGGAATGTGCACGCCTCGCTCGCGGGCAACCTCGATCGCCCGCTCGTACCCGGCGTCGACGTGGCGGGCGACGCCCATGCCGGGGTCCGTGGTCAGCACCCGCTCCAGCTTCCGGGCCGCCAGCTCGGTGCCGTCCGCGACGACGACCATGCCCGCGTGCTGGCTGTACCCGATCCCCGTTCCGCCACCGTGGTGGATCGAGACCCAGGTCGCGCCGGCGGCGGTGTTGACGAGCGCGTTGAGCAGCGGCCAGTCGGCGATCGCGTCGGACCCGTCGCGCATCGCCTCAGTCTCCCGGTTTGGCGAGGCGACCGAACCCGCGTCGAGATGGTCCCGCCCGATGACGATCGGGGCGCGCACCACGCCCGTCGCCACGAGCTCGTTGAACCGCAGCCCGGCCTTCGCCCGGTCGCCGTAGCCCAGCCAGCAGATGCGCGCGGGCAGCCCCTGGAACGGGACCTTTGCCTCGGCCAGCTCCAGCCACCGCCGGAGCGCGCGGTCGTGGGGGAACAGCTCGAGCATCGCCTCGTCGGTCCGGCGGATATCGGCCGGATCACCGGACAGCGCGACCCAGCGGAAGGGGCCCTTGCCCTCGCAGAACAGAGGGCGGATGAAGGCGGGCACGAACCCCGGGTAGTCGAATGCGTTGGCGACACCCGCCTCCTGCGCCTGCGCCCGGAGGTTGTTGCCGTAGTCGAAGGCGACGGCGCCGGCGGCCTGGAACGCCAGGATCGCCTGGACGTGCTCCGCCATCGAGCGCATCGACCGCCGGATGTACACGTCAGGTTCGCTGATCCGCAGGATGTGCGCGTCGTGGAGCGTCAGCTCGGCGGGCACGTAGCCGGCGAGCGCGTCGTGCGCCGAGGTCTGGTCGGTCACCACATCGAACCGCTCGCCGCCCTTCGCCCACGCCGGCTCGATCTCGGCCGCGTTGCCCACCAGCGCGATCGACAGCGGATCGCCCGCCTCGGCCGCCTGGCGGGCCATCGCCAGGGCCTCCTGCGGAGAGTGGGTGAAGCGCTCGACGTAGCCGATCTCGTGGCGACGTCGGGCGCGCGCCTCGTCGACCTCGATCGCGATGCACACCCCCTCGTTCATGGTCACCGACAACGGCTGGGCACCACCCATGCCGCCGAGGCCGGCGGTGAGCACCACGCGACCGCGCAGCGAGCCGCCGAAATGCTGGCGGGCCAGCTCCGCGAAGGTCTCGTATGTGCCCTGGAGAATCCCCTGGGTGCCGATGTAGATCCAGGACCCGGCGGTCATCTGGCCGTACATCGTCAGGCCCTGCCGCTCCAGCTCCCGGAAGGTGTCCCAGTTCGCCCACTTGCCGACCAGGTTGGAGTTTGCGATGAGGACGCGAGGCGCCCACTCGTGCGTCCGGAACACGGCCACGGGCTTGCCGCTCTGGACCAGCAGCGTCTCGTCGTCGCCGAGGGCGCGCAGCTCGCGAACGATGGCGTCGAAGGCGTCCCAGCTACGCGCCGCGCGGCCCGTGCCGCCGTATACCACCAGCTCGTCGGGGTTCTCGGCGACCTCGGGGTCGAGGTTGTTCATCAGCATCCGCAGGACCGCCTCCTGCTGCCAGCCGCGGGCGGTCAGGGTGGTGCCGTGGGGGGCGCGGACGGGTCGCGCGCCGGTGGGCATGGAGTCGAGCGTCTCGGTCGTCACTCAGGGCAGTCTACGTCGGGGCGCACGGAGCCCGTCATGGTTGCAGCCCGTTCATCAGCTGCTCGCCGAAGCGGCGCTCGCCGAGCGAGAACATGGACACGAGCACGTTTCGCCCGGGCAGGTAGACGTGGTAGACGAGCAGCCCCCCGCGCAGCTCGCGATGTACACGGTCCGGCCGCCCAGCTCGGCCTCCGCGTTGCCCACCACCCCGCCGGCCTGGGCGCATGCTCCGGTGTTGTAGGAATCGCGCCAGTCGCGGAAGAAGGCATCGGAGAACACGCCGGGTCGCAGACGCGCGACGACGCCCGACGCGAGGTCGCCGGACTGCGTCACGAACGGGAACGCCGCCGCCTCGACGCTGGCCACGAAGTCAGGGTCGCCGATCGCCTCAGCGAACGATTCGGGCTCCTCCGTGACCGCGACGTCATCGATCGTCGCCGGCAGCAGCGCCAGCAGCGCGGGGTCGTCGACGGGCAGGTCCGCGGCCGATGCCGAGGATCCCGGACCGGCCGTCTCCGCGGGCGTCGCGGCCGAGGCCGGCTGGGTCGGGGAGATGCCCTGGCTCGCCTCGGGCGTGGAGGTGGGCGATGGACCCCCGCAGGCTGCGACGGCGAACGCGGCCAGCAGCGTCGCCGCGACGCTCAGGCGGGCCGGGACCGGCCTCAACCGAGCTCCCGCCGCATGACGGGGAACCGCTCGTCGGGTGCGGCGACCGCGAAGCCGAGCCGCTCCCAGAACCCGGGGCCGGCGGCGCTGGTGGTATCGGGCCGGGCACCCACCTCGGGGTACGTCTCGACCGCGGCGAACCCCCGGGAGGCGAGGTCGTCGCAGACCGCGTCGACGAGCACGCCGGCAAGCCCGCGCGAGCGCACCCCGGGCGTGGTCGCGATGCACGTGATCACGGCCGGAAGCGGCGAGGCCGGCAGCCGGGGGTAGAGATCGCGTGTCCGAAGCGCTCGGGGATACGCGGACAGCGGTCCGAACTGCGCGTACCCGACGGGATCATCGTCCTCGAGCAGGATCTTGGCGTAGCTGCCGAACACGGCCAGCCCGCGGCCGAGCAGGCGCAGCTTCGGCGGTGCCCCGCGGTCGACCTGCGGGCGCGCCGGGGGGCGGGGCGCGAATGGGTTGTCCTGCGGGCCATCGTCCTCGCGCAGGAACGGGTTGAACGACGCTCCCCGGTTCGGGGCGAACGGGTTCGCGACTGCCGCGTCGTCATCGTCGAGCGCGAACGGGTTGCGGGAGCGCGCCGGTGGCGCGGGCGCGGGCGGCTCACCCCCGGGCACCCAGCCCGCGCGGATCGCCTTGGAGCCCCGGTCCGCCTCCTCCCAGTAGTCGCATGCGCGATGGTCGAACCGCGGGTCCGCGCACGGCGGCAGGCGGTTGAACGTGCTCTCGTCTGTCACGTCCACGATGCGAATGGCCATGACGCTGAGTCTACCGACGCACCGGCGGGGCCGAGCGGACCGGCGGCTCCGACGTGAGAGGACTGCTAGAGCACGAGGTCCGCATGGGCGCCGCCGGCGTGCGCGGTCGCGCCACCAACGATGGTGGCCGCCACCTCCAGACCCAGCAGCGCGGTCGGCTCGACCGCGAGCGGATCGGCCGAGAACACGACGAGGTCGGCCAGCTTGCCCGGGGCGAGGGCGCCCTTGCTTGCCTCCTCGCGCATCGCCCACGCCGATGCGCGCGTGAGCAGCAGGATCGCCTGGCGCGTGGTGAGCCGTTGCGCGGCCATCCAGGGCTCGGGCGGCGCACCGCTCGAGCCGATCCGCGTCGTGGCCGTGTAGAGCGTCTGGAGCACCGTGCCGATCACCGGCTGGCCGTACGGGAAGTCGGTGCTGCCGCAGGTCGGCACTCCGGCGCGGATGAGGTCACGCCAGCGCCCGATGAGCCCCAGCCGGCTCGCTCCGAACCAGCAAAGGATGCTGTCGGCCTGATCCCCGGCGAACCAGTCGAGCTGCACGTTGGCGACGATGTGCTGCGCGCGCAGGCGGGCGATCTGGTCGTCGTGGAGCACCACCAGGTGGGTGAGGTTGCTCCGCATCGGGTTGGCGTGACCCGGATCGATCGAGTCGAACGCGTCCAGCAGGATATCGGTCGCCCCGTCGCCCATGCAGTGGACCGTGATCTGGTAGCCGGCTCCGGCGACGTCGCCCAGCAGCTGCGTCAACTCGGCGGGGTCCCAGAAGAATTCGCCCAGGTTGTCACCCGAGGGATACCGGCACGTGTCGTAGGGGGCGCGCAGGTACCAGCTCCCACCACTGTCGGCGAAGAACTTGACGCCGGCGATCCGGACACGGGGGCTCACCTGCTCGTCCTGCGGGTGGGCGAGGTACCAGTCGCCGAACCGCTGGGTCTCGTAGTTGACGGGCATGTAGCAGTTGACGCGCAGCGGCAGCCGGCCGTCGGCGTCGAGGTCCGCCATCCCGTCGATTCGGTCCTGGTTCGCAAAGTGCTCGGTGATCGTCGTCCAGCCGCTCTCGACGGCCCGCTGCACCGCATCCTCGCCCGACGTGATGTCGGTCCAGGCCGGGTTGCCCTGCGCCGCCAGCGTGAAGTCACCGTACCAGTGGGAGTGCGCGTCGATGAACCCCGGATAGAGGGCCCGACCACGGAGGTCGACGTGGCGTGCCCCGAGCGCGAGCAGCAGCCGCGCTGCCTGATCGACGGCAACGATCCGGTCGCCGGCGATGGCCAGCGCGGTGAGCCGGCCGCGACGAGTCAGGGACACGATCGGACCGCCGGTGAACACCGTCGCGTGTCTTGCCAGCGCGCCTGCCGACGTGCCTCGGGGTAATGCCAGCGCAGAGATGGAGCCCAGGGCGGCCGCCGCGAGGAAGCGTCGCCTGGGGATGGGCTCGGCCAACGGTCGGGTCATGGTCGGTCCTCCCCGTGGTGGCCGCCCGACGGGACCGTTTGTGGCCCGGTGGGAGCCGGCGGTCACGCCGCCATCGTCACCCCGACGTCAACCGGCTCCGTCGCACCATGCTCCGCCGCACCGGCGACACCGCGCGGCCGGCGGGCCGGACCGCGGTCAGGGTGCTGCGAGCCCTGCCAGCACGCCCCGGTGAACGAGATCGGTCGCGGCCTCGAGATCGGGGCCGGGCTCGCGATCGCCGGCGAGCGGCGGGATCCGCTCACGGATGAGCGCCGAGGCGGCGGCAACCCCGGCACCGGCGTTTGGTGCCTGGCCATCGGTCGTCATCAGGGCCAGCCGCTGGTCCAGTGCCTGGGCCGCACATACGAGCTCGATCGCCAGGATCCGCTCCACGTTGGCCAGGACGAGCCGGGCATGCCGGCCCGCGGTCGCCCCCATCGACACGTGATCCTCCTGGTTCGCGGATGTCGGGATCGAGTCCGCAGACGACGGATGGGCGAGGACCTTGTTCTCCGAGGCGAGGGCCGCGGCCGTGTACTGGACGATCATCAGCCCGCTGTTGCGGCCGGGGTCGGGCGACAGGAACGCCGGCAGCCCGCCGTTGAGCCGCGAGTCGAGCAGCAGCGCGGTTCGCCGCTCGGAGATTGCACCCAGCTCCGCGAGCCCGAGCTTGGCGAAGTCGAGCGCCAGCGCGATCGGCTCGCCGTGGAAGTTGCCGCCCGAGATGACCAGGCCGCCACCGGTGGCGAGGGCGTCACTGGGGACGGACCCGCCGGCCGGGAACACGAGCGGGTTGTCGGTTGCCGAGTTGAGCTCGATGTCGAGCACGCGACGCAGGTGGTCGAAGGTGTCGCGCACCGCGCCGTGGACCTGGGGCACGCAGCGCAGCGAGTACGGGTCCTGGACCTTGTGGCCGCTGCCGTGGTGCGACCGCTGGATCCCCGACTCGCGCAGCAGGTGGCGGAGCTCTGCCGCGACCTGGACCTGGCCCGGATGCGGACGCGCAAGCTGGTACGGCGCCGCGAAGGCAACGTCGGTCCCGAGCAGCGCCTCGACGGACATCGCCGCGGCGACCGATGCGGTTCGCGCAAGACGGTCGGCGTCCGCGAGCAGCAGCGCCCCGAGCGCGCTCATCAGCTGCGTCCCGTTGAGCAGCGCGAGCCCCTCCTTGGGTCCCAGCACGAGCGGCTCGAGGCCGACCTCGCGGAGCGCGACCAGGGTCGGCATCACCTGTCCGTTGAGCTCCACCTGACCCCGCCCGATCAGCGGCAGCGCCAGGTGGGCGAGCGGCGCGAGGTCGCCCGATGCACCCACGCTCCCCTGCTCCGGCACCACGGGGTGAATGCCCAGGTCCAGGAGCTCGCAGATCCGGTCGACCAGCAGTGGGCGGCAGCCCGAGTGCCCGAGCGCGAGGGTGTTGGCCCGCAGCAGGAGCATCGCCCGCACGACCTCGCGCGGGAACGGGTGGCCCACGCCCGCCGCATGGGACGCGATCAGGTTGGCCTGGAGACCGGCGGCGTCTTCGCTCGGAATGAAGGTCGTGGCCAGGTCGCCGAACCCCGTGGTCACCCCGTAGACGACCTCGCCGCCGGCGACGAGGGCCTCGATCACCGTCCTTGCCTCCGCCATCCGCTCCCGGGCGTGGACGTCGAGGGCGACGCGAGCCCCGTGACGCGCGACCGCCTCGACATCGGCGATCGTCAGGTCGGCGCCCGTCAGCACCACCAGGTCGCGGGGTCGCCCGGCGGGCGATCGCTCGGGAACGAAGTGCGCATCGGTCACGATGGGCAGGATAGTCGGCTATCCTCGGCGCCGTGCCCCGCGGGCCGCCGGCCCGGACCTCCCCTCGCAGGAGCCTCGCCCGAACGTGCTCGCCTTCATCGACCAGATCGTCATCCCGTTCCTCGGCAGCCTCTACGGGGCGGTCGGGTATGTCGGGGTCATGGTCGCGATGGCGATCGAGTCGGCGATGGTGCCGCTGCCCTCGGAGCTGATCCTGCCGTATGCCGGCTGGCTGGTCTCGGACCCCACCCAGCTCGAGCCGCTGACCGGCGGCCAGTGGAGCTTCTGGGTCGTGGTCGTCGTGGCGACCGTCGGCAACACGATGGGATCGCTGATCGCCTACGGGATCGGCGCGTACGGGGGCCGGCCGTTCCTCGAGCGGTTCGGCCGCTACCTGCTGATCCGGCCGCACGAGATCGAGATCGCGGACGGCTTCTTCCGCAAATATGGCGCCGCGACGGTGTTCTTCGGGCGCCTGCTGCCCGTCGTGCGCACGTTCATCTCGTTCCCGGCCGGCGTGACCAGGATGCCGCTCCGCAAGTTCATCGCCTATTCGACGGCAGGCGCCCTCCCGTGGTCCATCGCGCTCGTCTGGGCGGGCGAGCAGCTGGGCGCGAACTGGCAGGACATCCGGCATGCGCTCCAGCCGTTCGACCTCGCGATCGCGGTGGTCGTCGTGGTCGGGATCGTGCTGTTCGTGTGGTGGCGCCTGGGGATGCCGGGCCGGCCACGTCGGACGAACGCGGCCCCGTAGCGGTCAGCGCTCCCCGCGCGTGGCCCCGGGACGCGCGGCGCCTCTCTACTCGCTGAGCCAGGGCACCTCGCCCGACCCGCGGAGGTGTGCGCTGTCGTTGGCGACCAGCAGCTTGGCGTCCTCCGGGCCGTCGCCCAGCTGCCCAGCGGAGCACGGTCAGGTTGGCCTGGTCCTGGACGAATCGCCGGCGATAGTCGCGCAACCCGACGCCCAGCGCGACGCACATCAGGATCCGGTTGGTCGAGCTGTGGCCGACCGCGAGGATCGGGCGCTCGGGAGGGACGGCGACCCGGCCCATCCCCGAGGTGACCGCCCGGAACGATGCCCTGGCGTGCCACCGCTTGTGCTCCTCCAGGAGGTCATCGAGGAAGGCGCGGACGCGTTCCGCCACGGCGTTGCCCGATTCGCCGCCCGGGCAGGCAAGACGGTCCGGCGCCAGCTCCCACTCGCGGCGGAACACCGCGTCGGCCTGCTCGATCTCGGCGTATGTCCGCCCTTCCCACGCGCCGTAGTCCATCTCGCGCAGCCGCGGATCCGCCTCGAGCCGCGCGCCCGGGGCCAGCACCTCGGCCGTCTCGCGAGCGCGGAACAGCGGGCTGGTGATCACGCGGTCGAACCGGACCGCGGCAAGCCGGCGTGCGAGCGCCTGGGCCTGGCGGCGACCCGCCTCGTTGATCGACACGTCGATTCGCTGGCCGAGATGCTGCTCCGGAACCGAGCGATCGGTGAGCCCGTGACGAGTCAGGACGAGGGTCAGCATCGCGCCCAGTCTAGGGCGGCGGCATGGGACAATGATCGTCGGAGGTCACAACGACACGATGAGCGACAGCCACGGCATGAGCGACAGCCACGGCGCAACCGGCGCACCCGCATCGGGCGCCCACGTCTCCGACGTCCACGGCGCATCGCGGACAGTCGACGGGCCGCACGGCGCGACCACGGACCATGGCGACACGCACGGACACGATGACCATGCCCATGCCGATGCCACGCTGGGCCCGATCGACTGGTCGATGTGGGGCGTCGGCATCCTGGGTGTCGTGCTCGCGCTCGTGATTGCGGCGGGTTTCGTGCTCGCGACCGGGTTCAGCTTCACCGCCTGACGCTCAGGCGGACCTGGCAGCCTCGCCCTCGTCCACGGACGTCGTCCCGACTCCCTCCGCCGCATCCCTGGTGGCGGCGTCCTCCGCGGCGTCCTCGGCCGCAGCATCCTCCCCGGCGACTTCGACAGCGGCGTCCTCGTCCGCAAGGGCCGGCTCGTCGGTGACCCATGCCGACCGCATCGGCAGCTCCCACCACGATGTCGGCGCCATCGTCAGTCGCTCGAGCCGGCGAAGCACGGCGTCGTAGTTCACCCGCCAGCCGTTGAAGTCGAGCCATGCCTGGTCGCGATCCGCCACGAGGGGGACGCCCGACGCAGCCAGCACGTCGAGCGCCGCGTCGAACCGGCTGCGATCGACGCTCGTCGGGTCGCTGGGCTTCGGATGCTCGTCGTACGGGATCCGGAAGTAGACGCCGATCCGACGCAGGGCCAGGTAGCCCGCCCGGATCATGAGGTCCGCCTGGACGTCCATCGGGATGGCGACCGACGACCGCACGATCGCCGCCGTGTCCATCATCGCGCCGGCCGCGTTCACCCAGGAGTGCCCGGGCTGCTGCGAGCGGTAGAACACGAGCACGGGCAGCGAGCTGTGCGACTCCTCGACATCGGCGAACCACTGCTCCCAGCGCTCCCACATGTCGTGGAGCGCCTCCAGACCGGCCAGGCGTTCCATGCGCGTGATCATCACGATCGGGGACGGCGGCGTATCCGCGCGGACCTCCAGCAGCGACACGAGCAGCTCGCGGCGCGAGAAGGCGGCGTAGATCGTCGGCAGGTACGAGATCAGCAGGGCGACCAGCGCGAGGCCGATCGCCGCCTCGATGAACGCAACCAGCTCGCCACCGGGGAGGACGGGACGCGCAAATCCCAGCGTGAGCAGCGACGAACCGCTGTCGACGAAGGCGTCGCCTGGTGGCAGGCCCAGCGCGAAGTAGATCGCTGCGAACCCCACGATCAGCAGCGCCAGCCACCAGGCGGGCAGCAGCACCAGCCCGATCGGCCCGTAGTAGGCCATGATCCGGTCCCGGAACGCGTACGGCCGCGACGCCGGGGCGATCAGTCCGAA